>JBGSJL010000206.1:0-3152 GCA_041741955.1 Pirellulaceae bacterium
AGCTTGGCAGTACGCAGGCGATCACTTATGCGTACGATGCGTTCAACCGTCTGTATCGTCGTAGCGATTCCAATTTCGGCGGGGACACGACGTACTGGGTTTACGATGAAGGCATCAATCCGGTCGTCGAGTTTGAGACGAGCGGCAGCCAAAGGCGACGCGTCTATCTGTGGTCCGATGCGGTGGACGATTTGTTAGCCAGTGAAGAGAGCCCGACGTATCCCAGCGGAGGCAATGTGCTGTGGCCGCTGGCGGATCACTTGGGAACGATTCGCGACATTGCCGACCGAAGTAGTGGGGGTGCAACGACAGTCGTCAACCATCGTCGCTACGACGCATTTGGCCAGCGGATATCGGAAACCAATGCAGCCGTAGACATAGTCTTCGGCTATACCGGCAAGCTGTATGATGAGGCCACGGGCCTGCAGAACAATCTCAACCGCTGGTACAACCCTCAGCTCGGCAAATGGATCAGCCAAGACCCGATTGGATTCGCGGGCGGTGATGCGAATCTGTATCGGTACGTGGGGAATCATCCTACGATAAGCACTGACCCGTACGGATTAGAGGAGCCTATCGACCTCGATAATAATCATCCGCATGACGAGGTCGGACACGAACCAGACGTATGGGACGACGAACTCCGTAACCAGATACAGGCGGAAATCAACCGCCGCAACGCAGTTGCAAAGCATAGCCCAAACGGCAGATCCGAGAGGTGCGTAGGAGACTGGCCTACTCGTCCCGCACCTGACCCGGCGGAGCTCGCACGAAACAATTGGTGGGCCAATTACTCAACCGCGTTCGCTCAATCATACGGGGACTTCGTTAACCCCTGGGATGGTAAGCCAGCGAATGTGGACTGGCTCGACTGGTCACTTTCATTTGGAACGAAGTTTGGGCAAGGGACGGCGGCAGTAGCAGGGTCCGCTGCTGCAGCAATTGAAGTCGCTACTGTCGGACTTGCAGCGATGGGCATTGAAGGCACCACGTATGCAATTTGGGCAGTTCGGCCAATAGCAGGTAGAATCCCTCACTTTGTATATCAAGTGGGAGCAAGAGGGTTTCATGCAACAGGCACTCTTGGGCGAATGCTGACAGTTGCGGAAATCAAAGAAGGGACGCTTATAACAATGGGGCTTGCTCGGTATCCGTTGGTTTTTCGGTCTACGGTTTTCAGTTCTGCAGCGGCTTCTGAAACAGGTCAAAAGGCATGGACGTGTTTTACAGCAGGCGTGTCCGCATATGCGAAAGGAAATCTGTTCTTTTGGAGATAGAAATCTATGAAGGGATCCGTAATAGACGAGGTGCAAATCCAAGGCATTGTTGGCAGGATTGAGAAACTTGAAGGAGTCGGTAAGGTGAAAGTGGTGTCGGAAGATCAAGCAATAAGTCAGATTCTCATTAAGAGTTCGAGTTCTGAAACTCTAGTGTCCATCTTTTTTTTACCGATTGTAAAAGCTTCCGAACGCAAACTTTTCGCCGTCGAAACTTCATGTGTATCTACGGCTCGCAGCGATCCTCTAGGTCCAAAGATCATAAATGTACTGTCCGAGTTCGTTGAGGATGGCTCAGATTTAAGTAGTGGCAGTTCGATAACATATCGCTCAGCAGCATCGGTACTCCAATCGATTTTTTGGCTCTTCGAGACTAAAGCCTCAAGACAAGCTTGCTTTGCTCGAGCCTTAAAGCACTTTGACCAAGTCGTGCCGTAAACGATTGCATTGTGGACGCTCGAGCAAGCCGCTCGTCGTAACGAGTAAGCCTCAAAAGGCAAAATCTCGCGAGGTCAGTTTGGAATTCCCCAGAAAAAGTTGACAGTGGGTCTGTGTTAACGAAGGGGTAAAACTTTACGGTTGGAAAGAACTCGCTCTGAAATCACCAACAAAGGCAGATATTGAAATCGGCCATCTCTGTCACCATTAGTCGCTCGCCATGCGCTCCGCTCGTTCCTCGCTTCGCCGGGGTGTGCGAGCGACGAATGGCTCCGACGAAGGCAGATTTCAAGCGAGCATTTTATCCGGCGCAGAATGGTATTTTGCTTCGAATTGATTCGGGCTCAGGTAGCCCAAGGTGGAGTGTGGTCTGTTTTGGTTGTAGAACCGATCGATGTAGTCGACAGCTCCACGGGTTGCATGTTCGTGCGTCTGATATGTTTGTCGAGTTACCTCTTCGGACTTGTAGCTTTTGAAGAAACTTTCCATTGGCGCGTTGTCATAACAGTTCCCTTTGCGGCTCATGCTCTGCAAGCAGTTGCAGCGGAGTAAGCGTTTGCGATACTCCAAACTTGCAAACTGCGAACCACGGTCACTGTGGAGCACTACCCCCGCTTCAGGACGTCGAAATGTAAAAGCTTGATTGAACGCGGCAAGAGCAAGTTGCGTGTCAATTGACCGACTGGTAGCCCAGCCAATGATCTTCCTGGAGAAGAGGTCTTGTACAGTGCACAGGTAAGTGAAGCCTTCATTAGTGTGGATGTAAGTGAAGTCTGTGAGCCAGATGAGGTTTGGCTTTTGCGCAATGAATACTTGGTCCAAACGATTAGGAGCGATAGGCGAATCGTGCTTCGAATCAGTGGTGGTAATGCGAAACTTGGGCTTTGTACGCGCTCGAATTCCAGCCTGGCGCATGAGCTTGGCAACCGTGTTTACCGAGCTGGAAAGCCCAGCCTTACTGAGCTCGCCAACCATGCGTGGACTGCCAAAATCATCGAGCCTTGGCAGTGCGTGTATACGTTTGATTTCAATCACAAGTTTTTTCTGCTTGACGGCCATCGGTGACAGCTCGCTGGCGATCGACTTGTAGTATGCAGCCCGAGTCACATCGAGGACTCGGCACTGCGTTACAATCGGCCAGCGGCCCTTATTGTCGAAAATAAACTTACATCTCAGCTGCTTTCTTTGGCAAAGAAGGCCGTCGCTTTTTTTAAAATATCGCGCTCCATTTTGAGCTGGCGATTCTCTTCGCGAAGGCGTTTGAGTTCCGCCTCTGAAGACGTACCGCCCTGCGCTAAAGCCTTTAGCGTGCCATCCACTTCAAATGCTCTTCGCCAGTTATGCAACAGGCTATCACCAATGCCCAGATCACGAGCAACTTGACTGTATGACAGCCCATGCTCCACGATCCTCTTGACTGCAGCCAGCTTGTATTCT
>JBGSJL010000207.1:0-28276 GCA_041741955.1 Pirellulaceae bacterium
GCTCGTGGGTTCGACGATGATTTCCTGGAACCGCCGAGCCAACGCATTGTCCTTCTCGATGTACTTGCGATACTCGTCCAGCGTGGTGGCACCGATGCACTGTATTTCACCGCGAGCCAGCGCGGGCTTGAGCACATTGGCCGCATCGATGGCACCTTCGGCACCGCCGGCACCCACCAGCGTATGCAGTTCGTCGATGAATAGAATTGTGTTCTTGGCGCGACGAACTTCGTTCATCACCGCTTTGATGCGTTCTTCGAAGTGGCCGCGATACTTAGTACCGGCCACCATCATGGCCAAGTCGAGCACCACAATGCGCTTGTCAGCTAGAATTTCGGGAACTTCGCCGCTGATCACGCGTTGAGCAAAGCCCTCGACAATTGCGGTCTTTCCGACACCCGCTTCGCCCAAGAGCACGGGGTTGTTCTTGCTGCGACGGCACAAAATCTGCACCGCACGCTCGATCTCGCGGGCCCGACCGATCACCGGGTCCAACTTGCCCTGCTTGGCAAGCTCTGTCAGATCGCGACCAAAGCTATCCAGCGCAGGCGTCTTGCTCTTGGAGCCTTTGGAGGAACCCGTGGCTTCGCGCTCGCCGCCGCTGCCTTCGCGTCCGCCTCGCTCGCCACCCTCGCCGCCGCTCTCCATTCCGTGTCCCAATAGATTCAGGACCTCTTCGCGAACGTCATCCAGTTTCAGTCCCAGATTCATCAGCACCTGAGCGGCCACACCTTCTTGCTCGCGGAGTAGCCCCAGCAAAATGTGCTCCGTACCCACGTAGTTGTGATTGAGATTGCGAGCCTCCTCCATCGAGTACTCGATGACCTTTTTGGCTCGCGGCGTCTGTGGGAGCTTGCCGATCGTAACCATTTCAGGCCCGCTCTGCACGAGCTTTTCGACTTCCAGCCGTATCTTGCGTAGATCGACATCGAGATTTTTCAGTACGTTCGCAGCGACTCCACTCCCCTCTTTAACCAGTCCCAAGAGGATGTGCTCGGTACCGATGTACTCGTGGTTAAACCTCTGGGCCTCTTGGTTGGCGAGCTGCATCACTTTGCGAGCGCGGTCGGTGAAACGTTCGTACATGTTTAACCCCTAATGGATTCGTTCGCGGCCCGGAACATGCTAAGAACCAATGGCCCGAGTGCGATTGCTATGAGTCTTATCGAATTACTAAAAGTGGCAAAATTATGGCAGCCTGCGGCATTCTACCGATGCAAAAATTATGCCAATGTCCAAAGAGTGTCAAAATGGCGTAGTTTAGGCAAGTAGGGGCCGCGCGAATGCTGTTCAATTCTCCAACGGAGCAGGCACATTCCAAGTGCCGTAGCCAATTGGTCGCTTTTCTTCAAGATCACCCCGCCAATCCTAACGGTTTTCCCACTTGGTTGTGAGATCAGCTTGTTCGTTCGGGCCTTCTAATCCCACAACTTTCTCAATTCGGTTGGCCAAATGATAATTTCTGGTCTATTTCTGATTTCCGTGGAAGTGCCCGCCGTCAGTGGACACTTAAGCGGCAGCTAGGGTTTTGTCGGACTGGGGAGTTTGAACAACCATCGACTCGGTTGAGTCCTGGCGCGTGTTTTCATTGGCAACCAGAGTCTCCTCTTGCTGGCCAGCCACAGACCGCTGAATCAGGCTTTTCTCGCGCAGGATTTCGTAGCGCCACGGAGCTGAAGATTCGATCAGCTCCAACTGAGCGATACGACGCAGCGCGGGTTGCCAACGCTGGGTGTGCCGCAGTACCCCCACCAGCAGCAACATGGCCTCGGCATCGCGTGGGTGCCCATGCAGGACTTGCAGGAGTATCGCTTCCGCTTCGAACCAATTGCCGCGCAGGTATTCTGCTTGGGCGTTCGTAAAGGCTTTTAAGCTTTCCGAACTAGTAGTTTGTAGCATGGCAGGCAAGCGCCAAACATTGCGAACGGCCGAAACAAGCCAAACGCCCAGCGCCAAACACCAGCCCAGTCGCAACATTCCCAGCGAAATCCAATCCGGCCAAACGAAGGTCGCAACCACGAGCAAACTAACCAGCCACGCAAAAACGAGAGCCACTGCCAGTCCGCTGGCCGAGCCTAAAAACCAGGCTGCGGGCAGTCCCGGCCAAAAACAAACGGTGCGCACAGGCATTTTTGTTAGTTCCCTCTTCTAGCAACTGTTCCATGCCAACTCGGCACTGCAACACTTCATACAAGAGCGGGCTCGGTCGTCGCAAACGCAATTTCCATGCTAGCTAAATTTTGCCCCGCTGCCTCGATCTAAGATTCGGCCAATTTGCGAAGTACAGTCGGGAGAATTCCTCCGTTATGGTAGTAGTCGAGCTCGACCGGAGTGTCGATGCGGACCGCCACCTCAAACTGAGTCACCTGGCCGTCGAAGGCAGTGGCTTTGACAGTAATCTGACCGCGAGGCTTGAGCGTTTGCGCGTCGCCGCCAATATCAAACTGCTCGCTACCGGTTAGACCTAGCGACTTCCAGCTTACTCCATCGGCAAATTGCAGCGGCAGAATGCCCATGCCCACCAAGTTGCTGCGGTGGATGCGTTCGTAGCTAGAGGCAATCACGGCACGGACGCCAAGCAGCAATGTGCCTTTGGCTGCCCAATCTCGACTGCTGCCAGTGCCATATTCGGCACCCGCCAAAACGATCAGGGGTGTGGCGGTTTCTTGATAACGCATGGCCGCGTCGTAGATGCTCAAAACTTCGCCTGATGGTATGTGTTTAGTATAGCCACCTTCCGTTTCCGGAATCATTTGATTGCGTATACGAATATTGGCAAATGTCCCGCGAACCATGACGCGATCGTTGCCACGACGCGATCCGTAGCTATTGAAATCGCGATGCTCGACATTATGGGCGATCAAATAGTCTCCCGCAGGACTCTTTTTTGAGATCGCGCCCGCTGGAGAGATATGATCCGTCGTGACCGAGTCGCCCAGCAGTGCCAAGCAGCGAGCGTCGCGAATGGCCGACGGGGCGGTTACGTCAGCAGTGATCCCCTCCAAAAAGGGTGGTCGTTGAATGTAGGTGCTCTTGGGACTCCACTGATATAACTCGCCTTCTGTGATTTCGATGGCGTTCCATTTATCGTTGGATGTGAAAGCGCTTGAATACTGATGCAAGAACATCTCCGGCAAAACACAACGTTCGATGGTCTGGTTGATCTCTTCGGTGGTCGGCCAAATATCGCGCAAGAAAACTGACTCGCCGGATTCCGAAGTGCCGATGGGCTGGGTCTCGAAGTCGATATCCATCGTACCGGCCAGCGCGTACGCAACCACCAACGGCGGACTGGCTAGATAGTTGGCCCGCGTATGGGGATTGACTCGGCCTTCAAAATTTCGATTGCCGCTCAGGACGGCCGCCGCCACCAAGTCGCCTTGGACAATCGCCGCCGCGACTGCTTCGGGCAGGGGACCGCTATTGCCAATACAGGTCGTACAACCGTATCCCACGGTGTAAAAGCCGAGATCGGCCAGCGGCTGAGTCAGCTCAGCGCGGTCGAGATAATCGGTAACCACGCGCGAGCCGGGTGCCAGCGAAGTCTTAACGAAGGGCTTGACTTTCAGGCCCTTTTCGACAGCCTTTTTGGCGAGCAGACCCGCACCGATCATCACCGACGGATTGGACGTATTGGTACAGCTAGTGATCGCTGCGATGACGACCGACCCATGGCCGATCTCGCTAGAGCTGCCGTTATTTTTTACCGCTGCCGTTCGCGACAGCGTCGA
Organism: Pirellulaceae bacterium; assembly: GCA_041741955.1. GTDB lineage: Bacteria > Planctomycetota > Planctomycetia > Pirellulales > Pirellulaceae > Aureliella. The sequence goes on from JBGSJL010000207.1 coordinate 3,732, forward strand.
GGCATCGAGTCCGAAGCCGCGAGTTTCCACAGGAGCAATGAGACTGGCGCGGAAAGAATTTTTCATGTTCGCCAGGGCCACGCGGTCTTGCGGTCGCTTGGGCCCAGCCAGCGCGGGTTCGACGGTGCCAAGGTCGAACTGTAGAACTTGCGTGTACTCGAGCTGCGGAGAATTGTCTTCGCGGAATAAGCCTTGGGCCTTCATGTAGGCTTCCACTAATGCGACCTGTTCTGAAGAACGGCCGGTACGAGCCAGGAAGTTCAGCGTTTCTTGATCGACGGGAAAATAGCCCATGGTGGCCCCGTACTCGGGCGCCATGTTGGCGATGGTAGCGCGATCGGCCAACGACATTTTGGAAATGCCCGCACCAAAGAACTCGACGAATTTGCCGACGACACCCGCTTTGCGAAGAATCTCAGTGACGCGAAGTACCAAGTCGGTGGCCGTTGAGCCAGGGGGCAATTGGCCCGTGATCTCGAAACCCACTACTTCCGGCATGAGCATGTACAGCGGTTGCCCCAACATGCCTGCTTCCGCTTCGATGCCACCCACTCCCCAGCCCAACACGCCTAGACCGTTGATCATGGTGGTATGACTATCCGTACCCACCAGCGTGTCTGGCAGCGCTACGGGGCCGAGATGATCTTCGCGCACAAAAACGCACTGGGCTAAATACTCAAGATTGACTTGATGGACGATGCCCGTATTGGGTGGCACTACGCGGAAGTTATCGAATGCTTGTTGGCCCCAGCGCAAAAATTCGTAGCGCTCCTGGTTGCGTTCGAATTCGATCTCTACATTCCGAGTCAGCGAATCCAACGTGCCAAACAAGTCCACTTGGACCGAGTGATCAATCACCAAATCGACGGGGATCAGTGGATTGATTTTCTTCGGATCGCCGCCGAGAGCCTGCATGCCGTCGCGCATGGCCGCCAAGTCCACTACACAGGGAACGCCCGTAAAGTCCTGCAGGACCACTCGGGCCGGCATGAACGGAACCTCCACCGGAGCTGGCTTGTTGGCATCCCAATGGGCCAAGTTACGCACGTCGTCTTCGCTAACGACGTAGCCATCGCAATTGCGAAGCACGGCTTCCAGCAGGATACGTATCGAAAAGGGCAAACGTGAAATCCTCCCGAGCCCTTGGGCTTCGAGCTTTTGAAGGCTATAGAAGCCGATCTTGCCGGTAGGACCATTGAACGTGTCGCGTGCTTGAAACGGATCTTGAAGTAGCGTTTGCTGTGCCATAGAAGGTAGTTCTCGGCGCCTTTTTAGCGCATTTTACGGGTGACATGAGCCCAGAATCGGCGGATTGACTAAGACTGAAATTGTAGCTGATACTCACCTGGTTGTTAATGTAGGCGAGTGTGCCTCAATCGTTGCGAAATATGGGTAAACAGGGGTGCTTGTGGCGCATAGTCTGAAAGTTCTGCAAATTCCGAGTGCAACGGTTCGATCAACTAGCTTAGGTTTACCGCTTTGGTACGACGGGAAGGTTACTTCCCAGGCGAATCAGGGACGCACCGAGCTAGGGAATGGAGTCCGAGTCAATGACATTTCGCTGTTGGATTGCTACTTGTTTTGCCGCCGTTGCCATTGGGAATGGGCTAGTCCAGCAATTGGGAGCCTGCGATCAGTGTCGTGGAAAGACTCCGTGTCGAGCCTGTCGGCCGACCGACGACCGCGGCCTGCTCGATTTCTTGGACTCTGCGGCGCAAAAAGTGCATCCGTGTCTGCCCAAGCTGCGCATGCCGCGTTTGCCATCGCTGGACACCGCGCTGGGCAAGGCCTTTTGCGGACAATGCCGTCAAGCCGACTGTGGCTGCGAAGTGAGTCCGTCGTGCGGTTGCGAATCGAGTCCGTCCTGTGGTTGCGAAGTGCGCGAGCCCAGTTGCGGCTGCGAAGATTCAGGCGCGTGCGGCTGCCAAAGTGGCCAAATGGTCTACTCCACGCATCCGACTCCGGCGCCCAGCGGACCCACGCATGGACATCTGCATTCGATGGCGCCCTACGATCAACCCTATACTGCTCCCATGTCCGTGCCCGACCATCGGACTCCGCCAGGGCCACCTGCCGCGCCAGCTCCATTGCGTTCGACCACTCCTTTCATTTCGCCAGAGCCGATGCCGCTACCCGACTCGGAGGTCGATCCGTTCCGCGACGATTCGGCAGCTCGCGTACGCAGGATTCCAGCACGGTCGATTCAGTATCGACGTCCTGCCAGTAACGCCAGCAACTACGGTCAAAATTACGATCCTCAAGCGGCCGTTGTGCCCGCTCAAATCCGACGGTCAGATGGCGTGGAAACGCAGGCATCTCGCTTGGCCTTGGATGCAACATCGTCCAGCCGGCTGCGGTCGACTCGATCCAGTTTTCAGAGTTCCCTATCGGACGATTCCGAATCAGCCGTCATCACTGCCTCGGGCAATTTGCCCAGTAGAATCCTCGCCACCCCTGCGGCGCGTCCGGTACCTCGCAACGCTAATCCAGCCGAGTCTTTCAATCCCCTGCGACCGAACTAGCCTGCCGCGATTCGCTTTTGCGGATGGTGTTCTCCAAATCACACCCGGATCTCCCGCTGAGACACCGAAGGGTATTCTCCCGCCCCCTTCGGTGTCTATTTTTTTCTATCAATCGTGAGCCGATGGCGTTAGCCTGGACTACTCAAAATTCGGGTTTGTGAAGAGTAACGGATTGCGCAGGTTTTATCCCGATGGGATAATAGACAATGCGTGCGGTACTAAATTTGAACCTGGTGGACGGTACTCTTACTCGGCGAGATTCGTTTACGAGTACGAGCAAGAACGGCACGTAGATTTCAAGCGTTCCCTAGGCCTGAGGCCGCAACACCCCCTGCCGAGGCCGTCAGGCCTCGTGATGAGGTCGCACGGCACTTAGGCCGGCGGCCGACACACTTGAGCTTCAATCTGTGTCGGCCTGCCGCCTTGTGGTCTGTCTATACAGAAACAATGGCTGACGCCCAATGCCTGGGGTTCTGTCGGCCTCCGGCCTTAAGCAACACACCAATCTTCCAGGAGCGGTTGCGGTATCTGACGCATGCTAAACTAACCGTGATGACGCGGAGTCAATCTACAGCTCAACGGAAAATCCTTCATGACGACCACCGCTTCATCGGCTCCCGAAACTGTTGTCACGCCCAGTGGGGAATTGCTACTGGAGGCGGTGGACGACGCGGATGCGCGGTTGATCAAAGCGTTTTCTATGTCGACGGCGGAGGGACTGACGCTGTTGGCGTCCCAACAATGTGATTCGCCGTTGTCGACGTCGCTGCTCTACTTTCGGCAGTTCGCTAGGCGGTACTTTCAAGCCTTATGCCGACAGGGCACTTCGACCGATCGCGAGTGGACGTCGCCACGCGCCCCCGATGAAGCCCAAGCCAGGGAACTGTTGCACGACGCACCGCCGATGCGGGGGCTGGAGTACTTGACGACAGAGTCACTGACGCAGTGGTGGTTGCAAATTGACGCGTTGACGGCCGGAAAATCTGCGACTTTCACAGGCGGCTTGCCGGCTTACCTGAACTCGCTGCACTCGGATTGGAACACCGTCGGGCGAGTGACCTTCCATTTGGCCGAAAATAAGAAGAATGCGGATCGACCTTTCGCGTTCATGGCGACCTTCACGCCCACAGAGTCGATGCCCACGCAGTCCGCTACCGCTCAGCGCAGCGCAGCGGGCGTTCGGCACGTGCCACTGTCCGAGGCGCTTCGCCAATCGGTAGAAACCGGCGACCAAGATCAGCTCGACGTGCTACTGGAGCCCGTCTCGCGTGCCGCTCGGTCGACCCCGTTGGTGGCGAAACTGTTGGAAACTCGCGCCTTGTTTTCACCCCAGGCTTGGAGCATCGATTTAGCATTTGAGTTTCTTTCGTCGGTGCCTCAGTTGGAACAGGCAGGCGTCATCGTGCGAGTTCCCAATTGGTGGAATGCATCGCGTCCACCGCGTCCCCAAGTCGATGTCCGCATCGGATCGCGCAGGCAGTCCACACTCAGCGAAGGAGGTCTTGATTTGCAGGTCGGCGTCTCGATCGACGGTGAACCGCTGACCGATAAAGAGCTGGAGCAACTCGCCCAAGCCCGCCAAGGCTTGACGTTTCTGCGCGGCAAGTGGGTACAAGTCGACCAGGATCGGCTTCAGTCGGCACTTGACCAGTGGAAGTCATTGCAACAAGAACATGTCGACGGACTTGGCTTTTTGGAGGGCATGAGGCTATTGGCAGGCGCTTCGATCGGTGGCCAGGACTTCAGTGCCGACGCACAGGGTTGGACTCGGATTCAAGCGGGCGATTGGTTGCAGGAAACGCTCGATCAATTGCGGCAGCCTGACGGTCAGATCAAGATCGACGCCGCGAAGGAACTCAAGGCTACGCTGCGGCCCTACCAAAGCGACGGCGTGCGGTGGTTGTGGCTGGCGACGCAATTGGGATTGGGCGTTTGCCTGGCCGACGACATGGGACTGGGCAAGACGATCCAAATCATCACACTGCTGTTGCAGATTAAGCAAGCCGAGAAGAAACGCGGGTCGCAGGCAAAGTCAGCGTCGCCGACATTGCTGATTCTGCCAACCTCGCTTTTAGGAAATTGGAAACGCGAAATCGAAACGTTCGCACCGGGGCTGACACTAAAAACGGTCCATCGCTCGGACATGGATGAATCCGAGATCAAAGCCATCGCCGCCAATCCTCAGCATGAACTCGCGGGCGTGGATGTCGTCGCCACGACTTACGGTTTGGCGCGTCGGCAAACATGGCTCGCCGATGTGCGTTGGCGCTTGGTGGTGCTCGACGAAGCGCAGGCGATCAAGAACGCTGCGGCCGCGACAACGAGGACCATCAAAGCCATCCCGTCCGCAGGTCGGATCGCTCTGACGGGCACGCCGGTTGAAAATCATCTCGGCGATTTATGGTCGTTGTTCGATTTCTGTTTGCCGGGTTTGCTGGGAACGCCGGTGCAGTTCAGAAAATTCGTCAAAGCCGATGATCCTAAAGAACTCTCGCGGCGATTGGTTTCGCTTCGCGAGTTGATTCAGCCGTATGTGCTGCGGCGCATGAAGACGGATCCGCATGTCATTTCCGATCTGCCAGCGAAAACGGAAATGCGCGTCGATTGTGGATTGACGCAAACTCAGGCCACGCTGTATCGAACGATCACCGAAGAACTTGAGCAGGCACTCGAGATGGCCACAGGAATCCAGCGCCATGGGATGGTCCTGGCGGCGCTGATGCAACTCAAGCAAATCTGCAATCACCCAGCGCTCTGCTTAAAGCTAGCGGACTTTGATCCCCAGCAATCGGGCAAATTCAACGAGTTGGCGACGATTTGCGAAACCATCATTCAAAAGCAAGAGAAAGTGATTGTGTTTTCTCAGTTCCAGACGATGTGCGATCCTCTGAATGGCTTTTTGTCGCAAAAATTCGGTCGCGATGGCTTGGTGTTGACCGGCAAGACGACCAGCCAGCGGCGCGGTAAATTGGTAGAAGAATTCCAAGACCCTTCGGGGCCGCCGTTTACGGTGATCTCAGTCAAAGCGGGCGGCACGGGTCTGAATTTGACTCAGGCGAATCACGTCGTTCACTTTGACCGGTGGTGGAACCCAGCGGTCGAAGATCAGGCGACCGATCGCGCGTTCCGAATCGGTCAGAAGCGAAATGTGTTGGTCCACAAATTCGTTTGCCGAGGCACCCTCGAAGAACGCATCGACGCGATGATTCGCGATAAGAAAAAGATCAGTAGCGAATTGTTCGACGGCGGTGGCGAAGTAAAGTTGACCGAAATGAGCAACGAACAACTAATGAGCTTCGTGTCGCTGGATTCGAAGAAAGCAGTCGCGAGCGAATAAATGATGGCAGTTTTGGATTGCCATGGCTACCCAATAACTTTAGGAAGAAACCATGAACTGGCAAAGTAGTCGCGATTACGGTCGAAGTTATGGCTACCCCGAATATGTGCCCGTCGGTGTGCGAATCAGTCAGGGTATCGCCAAGGCTCAAAAGAAAATCGGCAAAGGCAAGACACTACAGCCCCTGACGATCTCTGGGACCAAAATTGCCAGCACTTTCTGGGGCAAGGGCTGGTGTACGCACTTTGAAACTTACAGTGATTTCAGCAACCGATTGCCCCGAGGTCGCACCTATGCGCGCAACGGATCGGTCGCGCACCTTGAAATCATACCAGGACAAATCACGGCTTACGTTTGCGGTTCGAGCCTCTACAAGGTCGAAGTGAAAATTACTCCATTGCCTCCCAAAGTATGGAAGCAGTTATGCGAAAATTGCACAGCTTCGGTCACTAGCATGATTGATTTAATGCGCGGCCGTTTGCCAGACGACGTGGTGACTGCCTTGACCGATCCCAAGCACGGCATGTTCCCCAGCGATCGTGAAATCAAGTTATCCTGTGATTGCCCAGACGGAGCGAGCTTATGCAAACACCTCGCCGCCGTCCTGTACGGTGTCGGCAATCGACTCGACCAGGCGCCGGAATTGTTGTTCGTCCTGCGTGGTGTCCGTCAAACGGATTTGATCGGAGCATCGCTAACCAAATCAGTGGCTGATTTAACCAGCAGCCCAGACGGTGGTTCGACTCTGGCGGATGCCGACTTGAGCGACCTGTTTGGCATCGACTTGGTGGCCGCCGATGCCAGTCCCTCGCCGAGCACGCCAGCGACCAAGAAGAAGTTGACCAAGAAGTCGACCAAGCCGCCAGACGCAAAGGAGCAGCCGATTAAGAAAGAGCCGAGCAAGAAACAAGCAGCCAAAAAGTCAACGCCGAAGAAAAAGCCAGCAGGGAAGTCGCCAGTGGAAAAGACGCCAATCACCAAGACGAGGCAAGTTAAGAAAAAAACAGCGAAGAAAAGGCCCGCGAAGAAAACAAAGGTGTCAGGAGTCATAGTTTCGTAGGATGGGTGCATTGTGTTTATCCTTTGCTGAACCGTGGCAATCCGCGATGTGCCCTTTCTAAAAAGGCTGCTGATTGCCACGCATTTGAGCGAATCCTGGCAGAAGAGTGGAGCGCTATCCATATCGCGCATCCTCAGCTTTCAATTGACGCCTAACCACTGCGTAACACAGCTAACCGAACATGGTGGAGTGAGCAACTTCTAGCGCTGTGGACGCCCAACAGTCCATCCACTAACAAATATTGAGCCCTGTGTAGAAAACAATGACTCCTGACACCTTTGTCTTGACCGAGCTCGACGCCTTAGGACGCCAAAGCGGTGTCCGGCAGGGACAAGCCCTGAACGGACATGAATCGCGACTAAGTCAGAGTTTTCGCAGGACCAGCCCTTCTCCGAGTACCCATGGAGACGGGAGTACCGGTAGAGAAGGGAGCAAGAATTCCAGAGCAGCGGCTCGAGGACCTCGACCGCTTAGCGATCGAGTTCTTGCTGCCACTGTTCGAGCAGGCGCATGGCTGCCAGCGGTGTGGTGCTGGACAGATCGAGCTCGCGCAGTTTGTCGACGACGGGGTGGTTTCCCATTTCAAAGAGCGTCAGTTGAATGGGTGAATCCGACTTGCGTCTGGGAGGCGTAATCTTCGAATCGCCGCGCTTGTTGATGTGATCGGCTTCTAGCTGAGAGAGTATGTCCTTGGCTCGCTCGTTGACCGCACTGGGGACACCGGCCAAGCGAGCGACGTGGATGCCGTAGCTCTTGTCTGCACCGCCAGGCAAGATGCGATGCAGGAAGACAATGTTTTCGTCCCACTCTTTGACAGCCACATTAAAATTGCGAACGCCTGGCAGCGATTTTTCGAGCTGCGTCAATTCGTGATAGTGAGTGGCAAACAGCGTGCGCGCGGACAGGCTGTCATGCAAGTGCTCCACGATGGCCCAAGCTAGGCTAAGGCCATCGTAGGTGCTGGTGCCTCGACCGATCTCGTCGAGAATGATCAGGCTGCGATGTGTGGCGGTGTTTAGAATCCGCGCCGTCTCGACCATTTCGACCATAAACGTACTTTGACCGCGCGATAGTTCGTCGCTGGCACCGACGCGGGCAAAGATGCGATCCGCAATTCCAATCCGGGCTCGTTTGGCTGGGACAAAGCTACCCAGTTGTGCCATGAGCGCAATCAGAGCAACCTGCCGAATGTAGGTGCTCTTGCCCGCCATGTTGGGCCCGGTGATCAACATGATCGGACCGAAGTGCGCACCAAGCTGGCAATCGTTGGGTACAAAAGTACCCTTTGGAGCGGTCGCGTCCAGCACGGGATGCCGACCTTCGACAATCTCCAATTCGTCCGAATCGAGCATCTCCGGCCGCACGTAGCCACGTCGCTTGGCAAGTTCCGCCAAACCTGCCAACACATCCAGTTCTGCGAGCACAGCCGCGATTTGCTGTAGCTCGACCAAACGCTCCGCGACCTCGCAGCGGAGCAGATGGAACAGCTCCACCTCCAAGGCCAGAGACTGCTCGTCGGCCGAGATGACTTTGGTTTCGTACTGTTTGAGTTCGTCGGTGATATAGCGTTCGGCATTCTTCAGCGTCTGCTTGCGGACAAAGTGGGCGGGTATCTTGTCTTTGTGGACGTTGGTAACTTCCAGGTAATAACCGAAGACTTTGGTATAGCCGACTTTGAGGCTAGTAATTCCCGATTCGGCAATTTGCCGCGCCTGATACTCGGCGATCCACTGCTTGCCACCGGAGGCCAACTGGCGGAGTTCGTCCAGCTCGAGACTAAAGCCTTTGCGAATAAAGCCGCCATCGCGGAGGTGCAACGGACACTCCTCCTGCAGCGCCTGCAATATGCGATCGCGCAAGGTCTCACACAGCAGCAGCTCGGCTTCTAAGCCGGAGATGCGTGGACTCTCGCGGGAGGACAATGTCTTTTTGAGCGCAGGCAATTGAGCCAACGTGTTACCGACCTGTCGCAGGTCGCGAGGACTAGCGCGTCCGGTGGCGATACGACCCAGCAAACGCTGCAAGTCATAGACTTGGCCCAGCGCCTCGCGGACGTTGTTTCGAAAACGGTTGTCAGCCAGAAATTCTGCCACAGCACCATGACGCATTTCGATCGCGGATAAGTCTCTTAGTGGCGAGGCCAGCCAGTTGGCGAGCAAACGGGCGCCCATCGAAGTGCAGGTGTCATCGATGACCGCCAACAGCGAACCAGCTCGCTGGCGATCCCGCATGGTATGGGTCAGCTCCAGGCTGCGGCGCGTGGCGGCATCGATTTCGAGCAGGTGGCTCGCGCGATAGGGAATCAACTGCCGAATGTGACCCAACGATGTTTTTTGAGTTTCCTGTAGGTAGGCTAACACCGCGCCCGCGGCTCCGACCGCCGGACCATCGACTTCGATATCCCAGCCCATGCCTTCTAAGTTTTGCGTCCCAAAGTGTTGGCAGAGCTGCCGCGCCGCCTCTTCGACCCCGAATTGCCATGTGGGCCGGAGCGCGACGGACCAGCCCGCATCGACGCCCGGCGAGAGTATCGCATCGTCTTCGCGTATCAGTACTTCGGAGGGTTCGAGCCTGGCCAGTTCATCCAACAATCGCGACTTGGGAAAGATTCCCGCTTCCAAACGTCCACTGGCCAACTCTGCCCAGGCAACGCCAACTTGCGCATCCGGTCCGCTGGGAGTTTGCTGGCCGGGCTTGATCGAGAAAACGGCGACCAGCAGATTGGTCTGCAAAGGATCGAGCAGGGCTTCGTCGGTGAGAGTTCCCGCCGTGACGATGCGCGTCACCTCGCGGCGCACGATGCCCTTGGCCTCGCGCGGATCTTCGACTTGATCGCAAACGGCCACGCGATGGCCTTGGCGGATGAGCTTGGCTAGGTAACCTTCGAGCTGGTGGTATGGGAAGCCTGCCATCGGGACAGGGTTTTCGCCCTTGTCGCGACTGGTGAGCGTCAGCCCTAAGACGCGCGCGCAGATCTTGGCGTCTTCGTGGAACAGTTCGTAGAAGTCGCCCATGCGAAATAGCAGTAGCGCGTCGCCGCACGCCGCTTTGGCCTCTTGGTACTGCCGCATCATGGGCGAAAGATTCATGCGCAGGTCATATCTAAATGCTGGTGGATCACGTCGACGGGGGAGCAAAACGTGAAAACCAGAGTATCTCTCAAACGGGCGAGAAAACCAAGTCTAGGCTGGCCAGTCTAAGTTGGCGAATTTACGCCACGAACTCTTCCTCTTGGTCGCCGGTGGGTCGCGAGAGTTGTCCCGAATCCTCCAGTGTGCGAACGACATCGACGATCTTCTGCTGTGTGCCCTCGACCTCGCTGAGACGGACTTTGCCCAAGAACTCCATTTCTTCGCGGAGCATATCTGCGGCGCGCTGCGACATATTGCCAAGAATTTTTTCCTGGAGTGGCTGGCTGGCTCCCTTGAGTGCCATGGCCCACTGATTGGTCTCTACATTTTTCAGAAGCATTTGAATGTCTTTGTCGCCCAGTTTGATGACATCTTCGAATACAAACATGAGGCGACGGATTTCGTCCACCAACTCGGGGCGATCCTTGGAAAGGCCATCCAGAATCACGCGTTCGGTAGCGCGATCGGAAACGTTGAGCATCTCGGCCACCGCTGGCACGCCGCCCGCCTTTCGGTAGGATTGGGTCATGAACAACGACATGCGGGTGGTCAGCGCCTTTTCTACTTCCTGAATCGCATCGGGGCTCGTTTGCCCCATCTCTGCCACCCGAGAAATAACAGCCAACTGACGGGCAGGCGGCAGCCCGTTGAGCACAGCCGCAGCGATCGCGGAGGGAATATTACTGAGCACCATGGCAATCGTCTGAGGATGCTCGTCGATCAGGAAAGTAAGAATATTCTGTGGATCGGTTTTGTGCAGAAAGCCGAATGGAAGCGCTTCGAGCGTTTGCTGGAGGACGCTCAGCGTATCGCCAGCGTCCTTGCCCAGGGCCTTTTTGACCAAGCTCTTGGCTTTGTCCAAGCCGCCCGAATTGGGTCCCAGGGCGCTGGTTTTGCTTTTCAGGAACTCGGAGATAATCTTTTCTTGCTCGCGACCGGAAACGGTATCAAGCTGAGCGATCGCGATCGAGACAGATTCTACGTAGTTTCTCGGCAGCATCGACAGAATTTGGGCGGCATCGTCCTCGGCGAGGCTCATCAGCAGAATTGCCGCTTTGCGAACACCTACGGCAACATTCGTCGTGTTATCACTCGTAAGCGACATGCGGCAATCCAAGGTGAGCGACTCGGGTCCAGCGGCTCGGCACGGCCGTTCCGCAGCATCTGTACTCATGGATTGTCGGATCGCTGGTTGCCCAAGGTTTGGCAATTCGAGCTGGCAAACTCAAACCGCAGCAGGCTTGGATTGGCTGTGTCGATTCTACCAATCGATTTTGCAGATTCCCCATTGCCCGTGGTTTTCGTCGATGGCAATCTCTAGCGTTTCGAGCCGGTTGCCAACTTTGGGCTTCATGGCGGTGCGGAGTTCGCTGGCCACCCACCAGGCAATCTGCTCAGCCGTTGTATTCGTTATAGGCAACAGTTTGCAGTCCTCGCGAGGAAAGACCCAACGTTTGCTGCGAAATGCGACCACCACTTCCAGTTCGTCCTCGCGAACTTCGATCAACGCATGGCTGGTTGGCAGGAGCACATGATGGTCCAATTCACGCACGATCGACGCCAAAGCATCTCGAAAGGCGATGAAGTCGACGACATATTGATTTTCGTCCAACGGCCCACAGACTTCAGCTTTCACCGCGTAGTTATGGCCATGCAGGCACTCGCAGATATCGCCAGCAAAGGTGATAAAGTGTGCCGAGCTAAAAACCAATTGTTCCTTTTGGAGCTGGACGCGGTAGGTTTCTGTCGGTTTGTGCATAGTAATTTGTCCGAAAGTTCTTCAAGATCGATTGATCTTGGTTTATTGAGTCAGCTTAGCAGTATAGACAGGCTAGAAGCCTATCCCACGTTCAGAATCCGAGTCAATCTCATGAAAATGGTCCGAGAGGGCAAAGTTGTCTCGTTGCGTTTGCGCAAAGATTTAACGCGGTCGATCAAACGCGGACATGCATGGCTCTTTTCCGATGCCATCGACATGATCGACGCGGCGTCGGGCAGTGTCGCCACGCTCTTCGATCGCAAGGGTGACAAGCGGCTAGCCAGCGGCATCTATGATCCTCAGCACGCCATACCCTTGCGAATCTGTCGTACTCAGCCGCCGTGGACACTCGACGATCATTGGCTCGCGAAGCAGTTGCAACGAGCCGCCGATCTGAGAACCACCTTTTTCGATGCGCATACGACGGGCTATCGGCTGGTGGCGGGCGAAGGTGATGGGTTGCCTGGGTTGGTGGTCGATATTTACGACCGCACAGCTGTAATTAAGCTCGACGGAGGCGCTCCAGAGGCCTTCTATCAACCGCCTGGAATTGCCGCTTGGCTCTGCGAACACCTGCCGGTGAACTGTGTTGTATGGCGGACCCGCGAGCGGGGTAGGGCAGGGCAGGTACTTGTCGGCGAGTCTCCCGTACAAAGTGTTTCCTTCCTGGAAAATGGATTGAAATTTTCCGCCGATGTATTGCTGGGCCAGAAGACCGGTTTCTTTCTCGATCAGCGGGACAACCGTCTGCTGGTCCGCCGCTTCAGTCAGCGTCGACGCGTACTAAATCTGTTCAGCTTCAACGGAGGGTTTTCTGTGGCTGCAGGCTGTGGTGGAGCAGACCACGTAACCTCCGTGGATATTGCCCGAGCGGCCATCGAGTCGGCGGATGCACATTGGTTAATCAATGGCCTGCCGGCTACACGTCACTGCAGTGAAATCGCGGACTGTTTCCAGTTTTTAGAGGCGGCTGCCAGTGCCCGCGAAAAATGGGACTTAGTTATTTGCGATCCACCTTCGTTTGCGCCCAGTGAACGGACACGCGAACAGGCGATTCTCGCCTATGGACGACTCGCGCACTTGGCCAGCAAAGTCACACAAGCTAACGGATTGTTAGCGCTAGCATCCTGTTCGAGTCACGTGGATGCAGCCGCCTTCAAGGAAGTAAACTCAGAGGCCTTTGGTCGCGCTCGTCGCGGTGCGACGTTGGTGGCCGATGGCAATTTACCCATCGATCACCCCAGCCCGCTAGCGATGCCCGAACTGCGTTATTTGAAGTTCCAACTGTTTCGCCTCGACTGAATAGGTTAGTATGACCAACACCCTCGCTTGAAAGAAATTCAGTGTCTACTCTGGGTTCTCCAGAAGAATGATTATTCTCACGAGCCCTATTCTTAGGAGAAACGCGATGAACTCTACGAGAACCCGGTGTGTTTTTCTGGCGATGTGCTGCCTAGTCAGCCCCGTCTGGGCTCAGCCGAAAAAAGATCGCAATGCGCTAGTCCGCGATGATCGCTCGCGCGTGCTGGAAGATGGATTCTGGATTTACAACGATATCGAGAAGGGATTGGCGGAGGCCAAAGCGACCGACAAACCACTGTTGGTAATTTTCAGATGTATACCCTGCGAGGCATGCGCTCAGTTGGATGAGCAAGTTGTGGAAAAGAATCCGAGCGTCCGCAAATGGCTCAGTAAGTTTGTCTGCGTACGAGTTGTCTTCACCAACGGCATGGATCTATCGCGATTTCAATTCGATTTCGATCAGTCTTGGACAGCTTTCTTCTTGAATGCAGACGGTACGATCTACGGTCGCTATGGAACCCGTTCCCATCAAACCGAATCCGACGGCGATGTCACGCTGGACGGCTTCTTGGCAACGCTGTTTGAAGTACAAAAGCTGCACGACAAGTTTCCAGAAATTAAGGAGTCCTTGGCGGCGAAGACAGGTCAGAAAGCGCCCGTGGCCGTGCCAGAAGCTTTTCCAAGTTTGCAAGACAAATACACTTCTGATTTAAACTACAACGGTGAAGTCGCACGAAGCTGCATCCATTGTCATCAAGTTGGCGATGCGTGGCGTGAATGGTATCGCGCCGCCGATCAGCCGATGCCGGCCAACCTCCTATTTCCCTATCCACACCCCAAGAGCCTGGGTTTGAATATGGATCCCAAGACGGCGGTCAGCGTTGCCAGCGTTGCCGCAGGCTCGTGGGCAGCCGAAGCGGGATTCCAAGCGGGCGACTTGATCACACAATTGGCAGGCCAGCCCATGGTATCGATGGCGGATATGCAGTGGGTCTTGCATCATGCCGATTTCCAGGCAACCATCCCAGCCCTGGTCGAGCGACAAGGCAAAACGCTAGAGCTGTCACTGGTACTTCCAGAGGGTTGGCGGGAGACGAGCGATATCTCCTGGCGGGTTTCGAGTTGGCCCTATCGACGCATGGTACTCGGTGGTCTGCGACTTCAAAGCCTAACTGAAGAACAGACATCCGCCATCGGAGAACCGACGGGCGTTGGGCTGCGCGTGAACGTGGTTGGTCAATTTAACGCAAATGCCGCCGCCAAGCGCGCAGGCTTCAAAGTCGACGATGTGATCGTTGGCTTGGACGGCTTGACTCGGCCGATGACAGAAAGCCAAGTGTTGGCACACCTACTTCGTTCGAAAAAGTTGGGTGATACCTTTGACGTAGAAGTACTCAGAGAAGGTAAGCGAAGGACGATTCAATTGCCCATCCAAGAATAGACCCGAGATCGCTTGCCGATGAAACTCAATTGGGATCCTGAAATCGATACACCCGCCACGATCGCTGTTATTGGGGGCGGGCCAATCGGCGTCGAAGCGGCGTTGTACGCCCGCTTCTTGGGATACTCCGTCATGCTTTTCGATGCTAAGAAAGTTGGCCATCGACAACTGGCGTGGGGCGATCGACAGATGGATGCGGCCTGGGGTGAGGTAACTTCATCGTTGGGCCTAGCCGCCTTGGCTGCTCAAGGCAGCGCCGAAAATCTCCCCCAGCCCGATGCTCGTGTGTCGTTCAAAGAGTATGTCAACAAGTACCTGCTGCGGGTGGCCAGAACGGATTTGTTATATGATGCCGTACAAATCAACTCCGAGGTGCTGTCGATCAGTCGTACGGGCTGTTCCGCCGATGCGGCGGTTTCTGAAGAACGTAGAGCCGAACAGGAGTTTCGGCTCTTAATTCATTCCGCTCAGCGGGGCGAATATTCACAGCTAGCCGATATTGTTTTGGATTGTAGCGGACTGGCCCCACGTAGCGGCTTAGCCAGCGGTGGTGGGTTGGCAGTGGGCGAACGAACGCATCTTACTGAGACACACGTAGGAAAAGTGGACGTGCTCGGCAAGCACCGGGGCGCCTTTGCAGGCAAACACACACTACTTTTCGGTAACGACGAACTGGCTTGTGGCAACGCAATCGACCTGGCACGCCTAGCCACCGAAGCGGTAGAAACTCGCGTAACCTGGGTGCTGGCCAAGCAAATTGGTGCGGCCGAAAAATCACTCAATTTTCCAAGTGGAGTTCCTGACGAGCTAGTCAAATCGGCTGAAGTACTGTGCGAACCGAACCTAAGTCCCAGCGGCAAGCCCAGCATCGTCGTCGTGCCAGCTTGGGGTATCGAACGCCTGCAACATGCGGACGAGACATGGGCGGTGCGGCTGCAAACCGGTGAAGAGGAGACTTTGGAAATGCGTTGTGATGCGGTCATAAACTGCCACCGCCAAATCAGGGATTGGAGTTTTGGCAGCGATCTGCGACTGGCTGGCCATGACCAATTGTCCACTTCCATGGGAACGCAAACCGCAGAACCGCACTACTACGTGTTGGGCAAGAAAGCCGTTGGCGATCGAACGGTCTGCACGATCCAAGCCGGCTTGGATCAGATTCGCGGAGTGTTCACCAAAATCGGCGGTCGTGAGGATTTGGATCTCTACGAGACGATTCGTTTGCACAATGCTTAAATTCGCGGCTAGCGCTGGGCTGACTTTATGTGCCGAAAGACGTGGAACCCGCGGCTAGCGCCGTCGGCTCACAATTGTTACTTAGGATCGCGTGAACACTAAGTGGGATAGGCTTCCAGCCTGTCAAGCGTGCAATGACAGGCTGGAAGCCTATCCCACGTCATCAAATTCGTCACTTGTTCTTCACGCGATGCTTGCCTAGCGCGGGAGTTTGAGCAAGCGCTGCGCTTCGCTAAGGACGAAGTCGACGTCCATGAATGGGTCATAGCTGATGTCTTGCCAGAGTACGCGACCGGCAGTATCGACTAGAAAGGCTCCGTGGAGTGGCTGTTGTTCGAAGTCATCGAAACAGCGGTAGGCCTTGAAGGCTGTCAGCCCAGGGTCGGCATGCAACGGGATTTCTAGGGGTTTGCTGTAAGTGGTCAGGGCGGAGTTTAGCGAGCCCAATTCCTCAGAGCTAATGGCGATGATTTCAATACCCGCATTGCGAAATTCGCTGGCTCTAGGTGAGAAAGCATGCAACTGTTCCACGCAGTGCAAGCAACCAAAGCCAAGATAAAAGATGATCAGTGTTGGTTTGTCATTAAACTGTTTGAGTCGTACGTCTTGATCGTTCGTACTCTTGACGACAAAGTCAGGTGCTAGGTAGGGATGCCAACGGAAAGGTCCCAGCGTGTCAAAGTTCGGCCGCAGGCCTACGTCGCTGGCTTGATGGTAGGTCGCGGCCCAATGCGGGTCGGCTTCGAGCTCGGCGGCTAATGGCAACAGGCGAGCCAGCAGGGGCGTGTCCAGATTGGCGTTACAAGCCAGAGTGCACGTTAATTCAAAAGCTTCCCGAGCGTCCTCGGAGCTCTGGTGTTTGTAGAGAATCCAAGCTTTGACTGCCTGGGCGAGTACTTCACGGGGGTTGCTTTTTATTTCTTTGTCAATCAATTTCAGCCCTTCGTCGGTCTTACCGCTGGCCGCCGTCCATTCGGCTTTCAACAGTTCATCGGAAAGATCGGACTTTTCCCACAACTGGAGCGCTGTTGTCCAATCTTTGCCTGCGGCGGCTTGTGCCGAGCGCACCGCATGAGTGGCTTTGACGACCACTTTTCGCCTTTCCTGGTATTTTTTGAGTTCGGCGGCCCGCTCCTTCTTCCGACGCTGCTGGTTGGCCTGAGCCTTCTGCGAATCTACTTTGCTGGCTGATGGCTGGCTATTGCTGCTGCCTTGGTCTTCGACGGATTCTGGCTCTGTACCGGCGGCACTCGTTAAATCGGCAATTGACTTATCGCTGTCCGCATCGTCGCATTTCTCATCGGTGGAAATCACTTTTGCAATGTTTGCATCATTCGCGTCCGCACTGACGACTTTGGTTTCGGTGTCCTGCGTTTGTTGCTTATTGGGTTCCAGCCTCTGGATCGAGTCATCGATCGCCGCCAATTGTTCTTCGAGCGTCTTCAGTTCTTGGTCTGCCTCGTCGGCATGACCACTGAGCGCCCATGCCACGCCCACGTAGCGACTTCTTTCAATTTGTAAGTCAGGATCATCCGTTGCATCGAAATACATCGTCTGCGAAAGCTCGATCAATTCGGGCCACAGGCGGTACGTCGCAAGTGCCAACAGCAGGCGCTCACGCCCCAGTTTCGCGCTACCTTTTTTCAGCGTGTTGTACTTCGGATGTCGAGGCAGCTGGAGCATGTTCTGCGCTAACGAGATCGCATCATCGATGCGTCCAATCTTCAGTAAATTGCGGATCAGCCATTCGTTGTTGTGAGCGAAGTTATGAATCTGGTCGGGTAAGACTCGATCGCGCATCATGTGAGCATGGTCGACGCGCGTGGAGGCTTCCTGCTGCCAAACGGCGTCCTGATAGCGATTCAATTTGGAATAGATATGTCCGGGCATATGCCACATGTGCGCGATGGCGGGCAAGCTGGGTCCGCACAGTGCGGCGCTTTGCAGCGCCTGGGCTGCGTCTTGTTTGTCCCACAAGTGAATGCGATAGTGGTGCGCGGGATGCATGGGGTTGGCATCGAAGACCTGCTGAAGCACGCTGTTGATGGCAACGTGGCTGGCGATCGGCAAATCGGCTCGCTCGTTTTGCCAGAGCTGAAGCGCTAAGAAAGCTTTGGCCTCGATGTCCTCGGGAAAACTCAGGACCAGTTTTTCTAGGTCGCGGGTGTAGGTTTGGGCTCGGTCTTTCTTTTCAATCGCTTTGCCTTTTTCGTCTTCGTCGCGACAAAACTGCTGGAAGGCGGCAATATACTTTCGTTCCCGCTCGGTGGCATGTTCCTTGCGCTGGTCGGCCTGAGCAATGAAGTCGCGAGCGCGTTTGCGGTTTTCGACATTGGCCATCGCCATGCCCCAATAGCAAATGGCACAATCGGGATCGAGCAAGGCGGCTTGGCGAAACGACCGTTCGGCTTCGTAGTACCAAAAGCCATGTAACTGGGCTACGCCCTGATGGATGAAGCGCTGGGCAAGTTCATTTTCGGTGGTGGCGGGGAAATAAACGTGGCTCAGACCTGGCATCAAGTAGGCGGCTTGCCTCGGGCCTTCGTTAAAAGCCTCGCCGTGGGCCGAATGGCCGTCGAGGATTTCCGTCGAAGAGTCTGTGGCAGGTTCGTCTGCAAAGGCTAGAGGCGATAACAGCAAGCACAGGCAGGCAGTCGCGATTCGGGAGCGCATGGGGGGATCTCGGCAAGGCGGGTGATCGATGCGGCTGATGCACGCCTCCTTCGTTGGGCGTGCTACCAGCTAACGAACATCCATGATCGCCTAACAGGAGACCAAAGGCAATAGTTCTTACTTGGTGGGATCAAACTGGATCGCTTCGGAGGCCGTAATTCCTGCTGGAGCGGTAGTCGAGTTGGAGCTTAGTGGGCGGTAACCCTGTGTGTTCAAACCGACCTCTGTGGGGTTAAAACTGCCCGAACCAACTGGACTTGGCACTTCCACCAATTCAGGATTCGAGCGCGGTGTTAAGAAACGCCCTCGTTCCACGGCGTCCTGATAGGCAGGTGCGGGCCAAGCGCCTTCGCTGAGGCTCACTTGGTTGTAGTTCAGCAGCGAACCCTTCTCGCGATGGAAATCGCGTAAAGCCAACTGATAGTCGGTCAGTGTTCTAAAGTAAGCCGATTGGCTGGTCGCCAGTCGCTGTTGGGCTTGCACCAAGAAATTAATGTTGTCCAGGCCGGCTTCGTAGCGTGCCTGCAGGGCTTCGACCTGGGCGCGGTCAGAGTCTTGACGATTGTAGTTCGACTGCAGGAGCAAGTATGCTAGTGACACCTGACGGGTGGCATTGCTCAGATCGTGTGAAATCTTCAGCTCTTGCTCTTTCAGCAGCGATTGCTCGCGGGCCAAATTCCATCGTGCGCTGGCGACGGCGGCGCTGGCCTGGCGAAGTCCAATGGGATAGCCGAGTTCAACACCTGCCTGCCATTCTTGGTACTGGCCTTCGAAAATGTTTTGGTAGAGACTGTTGAACGAGTTGCCTGGGTCACGTCCATCGATCAGAGCATCTCCTAAGCCGCGATAGCGATACAAGCTCAAAAAGTCCAGCGTCGGTTTGCGATTCAGCCGGGCGGCGAGCATTTCCAACTCACGACGTTTGATATTCCATTTCTGGCGACGAATTTCAACGCGACGTGTGAGAGCGTCGCTGAGTGCCGAGTTCCAGTCGAAGACAACTTCGCCATCCATCGGTGGGCTCGATGGCTTGAGCAATTGTCCGTCGGTGGGCGGCAAGCCCATCAAGTAGCGCAATCGCTGTTCGGCGGCATACAAACCATTGGCACCTGTGAGCGCCTCGCGAACATTGACGTCAAACAAATAGTAGTTCGAGCGGGCTTGAGCTTCGGCAGCCGCGTCGCCACCACGCGCTCCTACTCTCTCTAGATCTTTGATCTGCTGCCAGATCAACAAAGCGCTATTGCGGCCCGCCACGATGGTTTCCAAATTGTGGTAGGCGAAATGGAGCTCCCAATACGCCGTCTCGACATCGTTGGTAAAGCTAATAATGCCCTGCTCAAAATCTGCCAGGGAGATGTCGGTATTGATGCGGGCAATCAGCACACCGTTGTACTGCCCGACTGTTGAATTGGGTCCGGCAATACGATTGAAGTCGACGCCTGCTCCACGCATCAGCGGTTGACGATATTCGGCCTCGAACCAACCCGTATAGGCGCTGGAAAAGAGTCGGTTGGGTGTGTTGGTTAAATCGTAACCAATATTGTGTCGTGCGGCGAAACGCGCACCGGTGGCCGTTCGTTTGGCCAGTTCGTAGCTAAATGTGGTCGTCGTCTGCTGTAGGGCCGGCGCCTGAAACTGCTGGAGAATCGGGTTGATATTGATGTTGTTGGGACGATCGTTGACCTGCCAAAAAAGTTGGCCCGTTGACTGAACATCGAACGCCGCCAGCGCCGCTTCGACTCCGCCCAGCGGGTTCGATTCAACGATAGCCGGATCGTAATTAGTGCGAACCGCCAAAGGACTTTGAACAACACTTCCACCCAAAGTTCGCAGAATATCGCTATTAGCCAGCGCCAGTTGGATTGCTTCGTCGAGAGCAATATCTCGGGAGAGCAAGTCCGACGGATTCTCGATCATCAGCGGCTGCGGCGAAGTGGCTATCTCAGGAACCAAGCACGAGTGGACGTTGGGATATTCGATCTGCGTCGCCTGCGTGCTATGATAACTTGGAGCCGTCTCCCAGGAGTCGCCAAAGCGAAACTTTTTGACCGGCGCGCAGCCTGTGGTTGCAATCAAACAAGCGGTAAGCCACTTGAGAGCGCGACTCTTACGATTTGATTTCATCCCAACATTTCCCAGAAGAAGGAGGTTCCAAACGCCAAGCGGTGGAAACTACTGCATTGGCTCTGAAGCTCAGAACCGTCGCTTCTGGTATCGGATGAAAATTCGGTACAACTAGATTGCCGAGTAGTGCTAGAACAGAAAGTACTAACGCTAGCACTTGATAATTCCGTACAACCCTCAAAACTTTACAGACTCGGACTGGATACAATACCGCTCCATTATTGGACCTGCGATAGCTCACCGTGTGTGCCTGCTGCAATTCTAACCCAGAAAAGGATTAGTTGCCCGCAGAATTGGCTGTCTTGGCGGAAAAATTCGGAGCGATAACTAACGCATACGAGCCAAAGAGCAGCCCCGAATACAATAGGTCCCCAACAAGCGTGCTTAAAGCAAAAGGAAGAGCATTCACATAGCAAGACATCAGGCCCTGGGCGTTCTGGCTGTAGCCCATGAGCGGATCGATCCAGCACGCAAAGTTGGTCGCCAAAAAGAAAATGGCAGTGCCAGCCACCGAGGCCAAGGGGACAGTCAAGGCATTGACTCTGCCTCGAAGTCCAATTCCCACAAGGGCGATCAGTGCCAATGCGACATAAACCGTTAGCATGGTGGTGCGATTGTAGAATCCCATGCCTGGAACCTCGAACCATGCACCCAACAAATCGCTGAACGCCATAGCCCCAAAAGCCAGAATCATGCCACTGCGGCCCGAAATATGACAGCCTGCGAATAGCGCCAGAGCCGCGATGGGAGCCATATTGGGCCAGTGCGGTAAGAACCGAAATGCGATGGCTACGAGGAAGAACGCGATTGCTACCCAGCGGATTTCTTTATTCATCGAACGGCCAACTGATTGTGGGAATTCTAAGTCTGAACATCCCAGAGGTTAACTTGCCAAGCGGTTCGTATCAAGGCGTCTGCGTGTGAAGTCCTTCGCTAAGCACGCTTTGGTGTCCTAGTAGGCTGCAGGACGACGACAAATGAGACGGGTCGGTTCGGCGCGTCATAGAACGCCAAAGCGGCATCCGTCGGAGTCAAGCTCCCAGCGGGCGTATTGCAGTGGTATCGCTCGGAGATTGTTGACTACTAAGCTAGCGCATATTCTAGAGTGGCATGGCCCAGAAGAAGCCTGCCAGGGATAGGGCCTCGACAACGGCTGCGTCGCGATCCCAGGGCAGTGTGTCCCGCACCATCGGCGCACAGCTTCCAGGCCGGTAATCTCCGAGCGCGTAGACAGGATCGCAGCCCGGTCGCAACGTGGCCAAGTAGGGAATCATGGGGATCGTTCCCAAGAACTTGACACCCGAAACCAGGGGCTGGAAGCAGCCAAAACGAACGTGTCCGTGTCGCTCCAGCATGGTATCCTCAAACCGGAGCGGATAGTGACAGATGCTGCTTGGGTGCCAGTGAACGCATTTGTAGGCAGCCAGACGCGCGGTTTCCAGCGATTCAGGCGTACGCTCGGCGGCCGCCGACCTTGGCAATATACCAAGCTCCCGAACGGAAACGTCGACAACCTTGACCTCGATCGACAGGCCTACAGTCTGCAGAGGAGTCAATGGCCTGCCATCTCCGCCCGTTGGAAACATTTTATCATTGGCTTCATTGTTTGCTTGTAGGCCACCCAATGCGGGGACGGAATCCGATGTCTGCGGCAACACAGAGTTTCTAGCATCCGATGGCGAAGCCGATTTTTCGGTGAGATCTCGAAGACCGCTGGCCGCCGGCGGTGCGGGCACGGTAGCAGTATTGTCCTGCGTCCAGTTCGGCGAAGCGTTGGATACCAATGTGGCTGCGAGCCTGCGTGGTTCGCTGGCGACTGCGCCCGAGGGCCGCGCTCCGCTGGCCGCCGCTGCACCGTTGAACTGCGGAGCTGATGCATATTGTATGAAGCCCAGCGCAGTGTCCTGTGCCGCCAAGCGGCTGGACCCAGTCCCCAAACACGCGGTGACCAGCAGTGGAAAACACACTTTTTTGAGTTGACACAGCATTGAATCGGCTCCGCATAAATTGACTTCAATCCGTAATAATATTTCGGTTCCCTTCGCGCCGTAGCTACAGAATGTTCGCGCTTCACTGCATAATCGTTAGTTCCCTATTTATTGAATTTTCAGTCATGAAATTGAACTTCTGTAATGCCAGCAATAGAAATTAGCCAACTCGCCAAGTCCTACGCAGGGACCCAAGCGGTCGACGGCGTGGACCTCGCCTTCGAACCCCAGGAGCGCATTGCGGTCTTAGGTAAAAGCGGCGCGGGCAAGTCGACGTTGCTGCGTTTGATCGCTGGGCTAGAAGAACCCGATCGCGGTCGAATCCTCATGCAGGGGATCGATGTCACGCAGCTCAGTCCGCAGCGGCGTGGTGTGGCCTTCGTCTCGCAGGACTATGCCCTCTATCCGCAATTGACCGTCCAAAAGAATTTGGAAGCAGCGCTCGCCTCGCTACGACTCAATCGCGGCGAGCGCAACGATCGTTGTAACGATGTGCTGGCCTGGTTCCAACTGGAAAAATTGTATCGCCACTTCCCATCCCAACTTTCGGGTGGTCAAGCTCAGCGCGTAGCGCTTGCGAAAGCCATGATTCGCAGACCGCGTTTACTACTGTTGGATGAACCGCTCAGTCAAGTCGATATCCAACTGCGAGAGGAGTTGCGCGAACTGATTCGCGAAGCGGTCGAGCGCTATGCGACCGCGCTGGTGATGGTCACGCACGATCCATGCGACGCAATGCGTCTGGCAACCCGCATCGCCATACTCGATCAAGGAAAAATTACTCAGTTCGCTGCGCCCGAAAATATTTACCGCTCGCCGGTGAGTACGACGGCCGCAGAATTGCTCAGTCAGTTTGGTGTCAATTGGTTGAGCCCAGGAGTTATCGCAGCCTGCACGAATCCTATGGATGCGCATTGGATCGATCGCGATGTATTCAATTGTCAGCATGTAGGCTTTCGCCCCGAAGATGCGCGGATCGAGGCGTCGGAGTATTTGCAGTCACCGGTAAACTCGCTGGTAATATCGGCAACGATTCAGGAAGTTCAGCCACTGGGATACATGGCGCTGGCGCGAGCGCGTGCTGCCGGCCAAACGCTACGTTGCCGAGCTCACACCCAATGGCTACCGGAACAATTGGCAAGTATCGTCGTACCGTGCGAGCGACTAATTCGCATTGGCAAAAAACCATAGATGCCGATTGATTCGAGCCAGAAAGCTAGCGTGCGCGTTCGAGCGCTTTGAGGTAGGCATCGTATTGCTTGCGAAGGCTCTCTGGGGCACGCATGCGATTGCCGCCGTCCTGCATCTGCTGGAACGAATCGTTCAAGTTGGAGCCTTGTCGCACTCGTTGATCGGCGGAACTCAAGTTGAGGTTTTCTAGTATCTCGCGCCACTTCAATCGGTCTTGGGGATCGGCTGAGTTTCCCAAATCGCGGGCCTTGTTCCAGCGATCGACAAACTGGTTGAGATCGTTTGGGCTCCAATCGAGTTCTCGCAACAATTCGGGATCGGGTTGATCCTTCTGCCGGTTCAAATAGTCCAATACCATTTGTGTGGTCTGATCGGCAAAATCGCGGTTCGTTTCGTCGCGTGTACCGGTGGCACCTCCTTGCCCTCCCACGGTGCCCGTACCACTTCCATTAGGCTGGTCACTGGGCTGACTGCCATTTCCGGAACTCTTCTCGCCTTGCTTGGAACTCGACGAGCTTGGCGATGGGGACCCCTGCGGCGGTGCGCCCTGCGATGGCGAACCCTGCGAATCGTTTCCTTTAGGTTCGGTGTCTTGACCTGACTTGGCATTCGGCGAATCTGTTGCCGGAGACTTTCCCGACTCAGACTTACCCGACTCAGACTTACCAGATTCGGAATTACCAGCCTCAGATTTGCCAGGCTCAGATTTGCCAGATTCAGACTTGCCAGATTCAGACTTGCCAGATTCAGAATTACCAGATTCAGAATTACCAGACTC
>JBGSJL010000208.1:0-6060 GCA_041741955.1 Pirellulaceae bacterium
CGAGATTCTTGCAGCTCGGGCAGCAAAGTTCCCTCGCCCCTGAATTCCATGGGTTGCCACACCGGCATCGGGTACACACGCGCCTGATGAATCATATCGAGCAGCGGCTGGGCCTCCGCTAAATAGTCCTTGACTTGTGCATTGGATTTCCATTTTGCGCCGGGCTCGAGCATCCGCAGCGGCTCACCACTACCTAGGATGGGTAATTTCTCCTGAGCGCCCCAGCCGAACGATGAACTTAGCAATAGGATTCGGCTCCAAGCCGCCGTTCCTTCGCTGGAAGCCATTTCGCGAAAGTGTTGTTCCATCCACGCGTCGCCCAGCGGCAGGCCAGCAGCGCGAATGGGAGCGATCAAACCCTCGAGCTCTTGCGATGCTAGGTGCTCGCGATAAGCCAGCCAGGCCGCGTAGCCGATGGGTACGGCCAGCGCAATACCGAAAAACACAACCAGCGATTGAACAGAGGGCAGTCTGCTTTTTAGCAACCTGGTGCGTTGTGAAGCTATTAATGCATTCATGGTGTGGCTACCTCAGCACTATCGTTTTGAGTCGATTCATTTGCCTCCGCCGCCAAACGCTGCGCAACGGTTTCCCAGTCTCCATGCCAAAATAGGCCTGGACGAAGAGCGTAGGCAATTTCGTAAAAGAGCAGCTCGCGGCCCTTGCCAGATTCCGTGTAGAAACTGTCAAGTGGCGAGGAGGCTCGATAGCCCATGAGTGTGTCGATTTCTACACGCAGTTTGCGGCGTTCGAGATCTGCGTTCGCTTTCGATAGCTTCAGCAGCCGTTCGCTGACCAGGTCGACTGTGCGGGTCGCATCCCAAACGTCGCGCGTGGTGACACGCCCGTGCTGAGCCATGTGTATGTCGTAGCCGCCTAAATTGCTCGTAGCCCTGGCACGACTAGTGGCCGACAATCGCCAGCTATTGGCCAGTGCCGCCCGACGCAACTCATCGCGTAGATTCGAATCAGACAGCACACTAATCAGGCTGTCGTACAGCTCGCTGCCGAGTCTTTGAAGAGCCAACGGCTGCTGCAGTTCTTCGACCAAAATCATTTGAAACATATCCGCAAGGTCCTGGTTGACTAGCTGCAAGCCTCTGCGTTGGTTTTCTGCATCCTCGAAAATCAAGCGGATCATTTCGCGGTAGCGATTGCTTCTCACTGGATCTTTGGCTTGCGGATCAGCCGTTCGATCCAAGACCGCCTGTGCAATGCATGCGCTGACCATCGGCCAATTGTTCACTGGTGCGACGGCGGAAACATTCAAACCGTTGCGCATGATGTCCAGTGTGGAGCGACGATACTCGTCAACCGTCCACAGCGGCGGCGATAACTTTCCAGAACCCGCTCCGGGATCATCCTCCGGCAATGGATCAATCGTGTCGGCGGGCGAAGTATCCATTTCGCTTAGGGAAACCTGATTGATCCATTGGCTCTGCGGCGGAAGCGGGATGCGCCGCAGTTCATCTCGACTGGCGCTGGACATGCGGGGATACATGGCCATATACGATAAAAAACCAGAGATTGGGATCAGGATCGTCAGTGCAAGTATGAAGGCATGCCAACTCCAAAATCGCCAGTCCGTACGTCCGTCCATCCAAGCCGAAGTAGCGACAAAAGTAGCCAGTAGCGGCAGGCAAACGGTCAGCAAAATTGCCCACCAAGCTGCCCCCAGTTCGATACCCACATACACCAGAAAGCTCGACATGAGCAACGCGGCCACAGGAGCCGCGATGCCACCTACAATCGGACTTTGTAGCAGTTGCCCAATCCACTGGGCGGTCCCGTAGATACTAAGTATCCAAGCTGCTCCGATCAGCCAATCATTGACACCAAAACTTTGGCGAGCCTCCTGACGCATGATCGGAACCAGTAGCGCCAGCGCGACCAGGGCGAGCAATATGGGCATGGCCTGTCGTGTCAGCCAAGTCAGTGTGGGCGAAACACCGCGATCAGCCAAAAACATTTTACGTCGATGCAGGGCGTCGCCTTGAAACACGATCAGACCCAGCCAACTGCCAGCCAGAAACCCAGGCAATGCGCCGAGCCAGATGCCTCCAGAAAGTCCGCTTAGGAGGCCAACAATCAGCAGCAGACTGACGCCGATGAGCGCGGCGCGATTCTGCGCCAGAAACTGCCACAGCAGACTCGACGCGGGTTCAACTCTGGCATACGCGACATAGGTTTCGCGCGTGGTCTGCCTGGAAGATCCTCTGG
This sequence comes from Pirellulaceae bacterium, assembly GCA_041741955.1. Classification (GTDB taxonomy): domain Bacteria; phylum Planctomycetota; class Planctomycetia; order Pirellulales; family Pirellulaceae; genus Aureliella. Next base: position 2,221 of record JBGSJL010000208.1, read on the forward strand.
CCGCTTGAGTGGGTTGCTCGGGTGCCAAACTATGCAGAGCCGCTCGCCAACCGCAGATCAGCGCAACGACACTGAAGATACCAAGATAAATCGCCATCACCCAGGGACGCGGTTCAATGTGTTCCCAACTGCGCGTCGCCCACAGGAATTCGTGCAGATTGGCGCAGATCAGTGGCAAGCAGGCCAGCGGCACTACGACCAGCAAGCTCACCAGCGAAGAACGCAAATACCAAGCGGTCGCAAAACCCAGCAACAGCAGGAACACCGAGTGCATTGGCCAAATCCACTCGCCGCCCGCCCCGTCGCGAATGACATTTAGCGAGCCGGAGGCCAAAGCAATCAACAGACTGACTAACCAGATGATGGCGAGCCCACAAAAGCCCACGAGCAGCTTGGTGCGCGCCAAGTCGACGGCCGGCAAGGGCAGGGATCGCAGCCAATCCAAAGTCCGCAATTCTTTTTCTTGGCCCACCAGCAGCGCTCCCGCACCGGCCGCAAACAGTCCGGGCATCCCCAATAACACGGCGGCTTGTTGCCAATCCATGGTATTCTGAGACAGGAGTTCCACAAGCTGCAACAGCAAAGCCAAAACTATCAGCATGCCCACTAGCGGCCACAATTGCCGGATTTCTTTCCACCACAAGCGACGCACGGCGATACTACGGTTCATGTTTTGATTCCAGTGCTGCGTGATCAGGAGGCTTGACGCTCAGGAGTTTCTTGAATCTCGCCACGTTCAACGGACCGAGTCTCAGGCACAATGCCGCGCGTGCAGGCGACGAAGAGTTCGTCGAGCGAAGCGGGCCGGGTGCGCACCGACAGCACGCTGGAGCGGGCTTCGATTTCAGACAGATTCTTCTGCGAAAAATTGCGAACCATCCAGCGTCGCTGCCGACCCTCGTTCTGCTCGCTCAGCACTTGAGCCGGTGCGGACAGAGAGGGCAGGGCGGCCAGCGGATCCGACAGTGTAACGGTTACGCTACAGATCGATTCCTTCAGGTCGGACAGGTTATCGGCCAACTGCACCTTGCCACCGTGCAGGATGGCAACTTTGTCGGCAACTCGCTCGACTTCTGATATCTGATGACTGGACAGCAGCACGGTCCGCCCCGTCGCTGCGCGATCCACCATGCTCTCTAAGAATTCGCGGCGGACCAGCGGATCCAAACCCGACGTAGGTTCGTCCAGTATCAGCAGCTCAGGGTCGGGAGCAACCGCCAGCGCCAAGGCAACTTTGGCGCGCTGGCCCTTGCTCAAGTGGCGAATCTTCCGCGACTCGGGCAGCTCGAAACGAGCCGTCAACTCGCGATACCGCGCCAGGAACTCATCATTGAAAAACGATGCGGCAAACCAACCAATCTCGCCGACGCGCATCCAGTCGTAAAGCGCAGGACTATCGGAGACGTAACCGACGCGACGCCTGATTTCTAGAGCATCGCGACTTGGATCCAGCCCACATACGGTGCAGCTACCCGCCGAGGCTTTTAGGAAGCCAGTCAGAATGCGGATCAGCGTGGTCTTGCCTGCTCCATTTTCTCCCAGCAGCGCGTAGACCGAGCCGGTGGGAACCTCTAAGTCGACACCGTTGAGCGCGTCGCAACCGCGAAAGTGCATGGCCAAGCCACGCATCGAGATACAACTGGTCATAAAGCTACCTCGCCGAAAAGGTTTTGAAGTGGCATTGAAAAGGACACATACTCAAAAGTAGATTGAGCACAGGCGTCGCGATGTTTGTTTCGATCGAGAATGGTCATTGGGCGACCTCGCCAGCAAGTTCTAGCAACTGCTGCTGGACGATTGCCAGGATGTCATCAGCGGACAGACCGCCTCCTAGGGCTTCGGCCATCGCCGACCGCAGACGCTCAGCGATTAGATTGCGTCGCAGGGCTTTGCACTCTTGTGTGACGCCATCGCGAACCGCCAAACCGCGGCCGCGAATTGTCTCCAGGATGCCTTCGGCCTGAAGCTGCTGGAATGCGCGGACCACCGTGTTGGGATTGATCGCCAAATCGACGCTCAAAGCCCGCGCGCTGGGCAGTAGCTGCCCCGGTTGCAACGACTCTTCGGCGATCGCAAACTTGATCTGTCGCACCACTTGCTCGTAAATCGCCACGCCATTACTGGCATCGATCGAGAAAAACATGGGCTAAACATCCTCGACTGCATGACTAGATATCTAGTGAACTAGTTAAATAGTACACTGGCTAGGCAACAAGTCAATACGTGTTCTGGAATATTTTTCGATCGTGAGAAGACTGGCTTTTAGAGGTGTGGCACGTTGGTAGGGACGTCAATTTATTTACTGACGTTTTCGCGCTTGAAACCACTGACCGCTGGAGACTTGTTTGCCGTTGGTTCTGTTGGGATATGTTTGGCTGTGCCGAAGGCACTAACGCCGAAAGCCCAGGGCAACGCCCTGGGAAGCAATTCCCGCGTCACCGCATGCCCCAAAGGGGCAACATCCAGGGCACGTAGGCTAACGGACCGTCCGCCCCGTTGGGGCTGCGCAATGGAGTGGTTCCAACTCCCAGGGCGCTGCCCTGGGCTATCACCGTTTGTCCCGTTGGGACATCTATGCCGTTTGTTCCATGGGGATATGTTTGCATGTCCCACGCGGTCAATCTCGTCGGTGGGTAATTCTGACAAACCCGTCAGTTATTAAATTGACGTCCCACCCAACGCGATCCTGGGCTTCGAACCCAGTCCCGTTTCCTCGTGCACATCGAACAACCCACTCATTGGCACTTCGAGTTGGTATGTCCTCACAAGCCTTAGCGAGAACTCACTCGTGGACCGCTTGTTCGACGATCTGTGCATAGATTGCCCGGGCGGCATCGTAGGCAGCTTTGGCGGCTCCAATTTCCTCGGGGCGGATCTTGGTGCGCTTTTGATTCCAGCAGACATCGACCGCATCGCGGCACCACTGGGCGCTTCGGCGGCTGGCGCGGATAGGCTGGTCTTTTACATGGACGAAGATTGGGTTGCTGTGCAGTGACGGCAAAATCCGCACGGCCACCCAAGAGGAATACGCTAAGTCAACGGCGAACTCCAGCTCGTGTGGGTTACCGTCGGCCACAATCAATTTCCGCTCGATCGCCTGACCATTAACAATTAACTCGACCGGCACACTGCGTGAATTGGGTTGGCGAGCCCGCTCCAAATGCCAGTAGGGTTTTTCGTCCAGCCGGCGTACTGCGATGGACTTACCTAGGGCCGATCGCTCTGCGGGCAGCATGGCGGCCACAGTACACTTGACCGTTTGTGTTCCAGCTTGGTCCAAGTTCAATTGACTGGGCTCGGTGCCGGAGCTGGGCTCTCCAAGTTGCCTGTCGCCGACTGAGAACTGCAGAAGATGGCTGAGTCCATCGCCAACATAACTCCGTCCCTGCTTCAGACCCCGGACCCAGTCTTCATACGCGAGTCCAGCCGCTGATTGAAGCTCGGGCACTTGAACGTAGCTGCGGCCCAAGCCCACACGCTCGCCGTAGATGCAGGGGAAATCGGTTTCACCACTGATACGGGAACGGAGCCCGCAATTGAGTGCGTGATACCAAATGTTCATTTCCCAGATAACGGGCGTATCGACGGCACTCATGAAATCGCATGCATCTAGGGCGGCGGTCACGATGAATTCGTTGGCCCCGATTCCATCGAAGGGCGGCATCGCATAGTCGGGTAGTTTATCGGCAGCTCGGCCACCGCGTCGAGTATCTGCACCACCCCAAGTGTTTGGAAGCGCACCGCGCTGTCCATTGGGAAGGTAGTCGGGTAGGGCCAGCCCCCAACCGCTGTGACTGTAACCCACCACGCCACCTTGCTCTTTACCCCACTTCAGAATTG
>JBGSJL010000209.1:0-9693 GCA_041741955.1 Pirellulaceae bacterium
TATCGATGGGACAAGCAACACCATGGTTTTTGGCGAGTACTTGAGGGGAAAGGACGAAAATCAAAAAGACATTCGCGGCTGTATCTGGGTGGACTTGCCGGCGTGCAGCCAGATTTACACGCTGAATACACCCAACAGCCCTACTCCGGATCTCATTTTTCCCGGCCTAATCTGCCCCCTCATTCCGGATAGGAGTCTGCCTTGCAAGGGTACTTCCAGAAATGAAGCCACAGCTGCCTCACGCAGCCTGCATTCGGGAGGCGTGAACGTTGTCATGGCTGATGGGTCCGTCCATTTTTTTGGCGACTCGATTAATCTTGCCACTTGGCAAGCGTTAGGAACGATCAACGACGGTCAGGTTCTCGGAAACTTTTAGGCAGTAGAACCGGTTGGTTAAGCTCAAGCAAGGGATTTGACTATTTCTTCTACACATTACCGCCGTTTGTTCGTTGGCTTGATATGTTTAGCCGTCATGCTCGCCCTATTGGCCCGCGGCTGGTTGACATCAGCACCGACGGTAGCGGGCACCGTCTCGGTGGGTGGCCTGCCGCTTCAAGAAGGTGCGATTACGTTCTTTCCAATTGAAGGGACCCCCGGGGGGACCAGCGGCGCAGGGATTACGGAGGGGAAATTCGAAGTCTCTGAAGGATTGACCGTGGGGAAATATCGCATCGCAATTGAGGGCACTCGCCCACACCCTGTTGAGAAGATTATGGTCCCCTTTTCTGACGAATGGATCCCCATGCCTGTGCAGGTGGTACCTAAAGTCTTCCGGGGCCAGGACAGCCCTTTAATCGAGGCGGTAAAGAGTGGTCACCAATCGTTTCCCCCTTTCGACTTGCCTAAGATATCCTCGAACATGCGTTAGCCAGTGACGCCTTCACGACCGGCATGCGGGCGGTGATTTCTGGCCTCGAATAAGGCATGGAAGGAATGTGTGAACCCGAACGACAGAAAATCCGTGCCGGGCACACTTCCACAACGCGTCTGTCTGTCCTTTCATAACAGATCAGCGCAATCTCGTTTGCAGCAAAAACTCGAAATGGCGGGCGCGTGTTATGGAGTGAATGCAGCCCATGGTACTCCGTAATATTTGGCCCTCAACGATGCTTCCGAGACCCCAAAAGCCGAATTCGTGGTGGATTCTACATGGCGGCTGTCGGCACCACGCCGCTAGATGTCGGCTCATCGACTGACACTTTCGAGCGTTTTCCGCCAGCGCTCAGCACCATCATCCTGACTGCCCATAGTGGTCGTTTTTCCGATGAGCGACGGTTGCCGTTCGTGCGTACGGACGAACCATCATTGTGCAGTTCGAAAACTCTCATTGGTGCGTAATGACACCAGATACAGCAATTCGGACAGTCAACTACGGCGACGAAGGCTGCGCAGCGTGGAGAGTGGTCAACCTTCATGGATCAATCCATCCTACCGGATAGTGGATGCTACCGGTCAAGCCAAAGAGCCTCTTTCAAGGCGTTACAGGTCGGAATAAACCACCAGCTACGTTTCACTTTTTTGGTATAGGCTTGCGGACAGCAGGTGACGTCGCCAGCCGGAACACACTTGTACCACGGCGGGTAGGTGGGGAAGCAAGTATGCGGGAACGGACGCGGATTGTAGTCATCGCAGCAGCAACTTGCCGGAAAGCAGTTGCCCTTGCAAGCGTCGCTCTCGGATCGGCAATCGCGCGCTGCGCTCGCGTGTGCATCACACGGCAATGCGGAAGAATTAGCTGGAGCGTGCGTTGACTCTTGGGCAACAGCCGAGTTTCCGAACTTCCCTACCGCCAAAAGGCCGAGCAGACAAACCAATACTTTCGTCATCGAATCTATTTCCTTTTTGCAGTCACACGCGCTGAATTCTCAGTCGCCGAAGTAGCCATTGCTGTCGGATCCAATGCCGATCGAACTACCCAGAGGGCATGCGCATCGGTCTCAGTCTCAGGTATGCCCGTTGTTTCCAGCATGGGTCCGGCAGAAAGCGAAGTATTTGTTAAATCTTCCACAGACACCGGGATGGCCGATGAAACCAAGCCACCAGCAGCTGCCATCGAGGGATCGGACAGACGCAGTTCCCAACCGCCACCAAGGGATCGGTAGACAGTGATCAGGCCGAGAGCGATATCACCTTGGGCTTGAGCGAGCAGGTTTTGTTGCTGCACCAGGAACTGTTCAGCGACGAACACCGACGTAAAATCAATAACACCTGCATTGAATTGATCGGTGGCCAACGTGACCGCACGCTCGGCTGCCTTGACGCTTTTCGCGAGACGTCTCGCAGAGACTTGAGAGTTCAAGTAGTTGATGATGCCATTCTCGACTTCCGTGGCTGCTACCAAGACCTTTTGTTGGTAGACCGCCACCAATTCTTGTGTCTTGAATTCTTGCAAGCGGACGTTGTTTGTAATGCGTCCGTAGTTCAAAACCTTCCAACTAAATCCGGGCGTGATTTGTGCGATACCACTTCGCGGCCCGAACAAGAGATCGAGATCCTTTGCCTGGTAACCGATGTCTCCGCTGATGAAGAAATTGGGGTAAAAATCGGCTTCCGCGACACCGATCTGCGCATTCTGGGCAGCGATGAACCTTTCAGCGGCACGAAGATCAGGCCTTCGGCGAATCAAATCGGCGGGTATGCCCACCAGCACCTCGGGCGGCGATTCAGGTATGGGCGCCTTCCCGAGCATGTTTTCCAAGTCGGTAGGTGGCATGCCCAGCAAGACGCAAAGTTGGTTCTGTGCCGCGCGGATTCCCGTCTCGATGGTCGGTATGGTCGCCTGCAATTGCTCCAAGAGCGAGGTCGCCTGGACCGTACCTAATTCATTGGTCTGTCCCGCCTTCCAACGCTCCGAGGCAATTTTGAGTGTGGCTTCCTGCAGGGTCACGTTCTCCTGCACATACAGCAGCTGCTGCTGCAGGATTCGATAGGTTACATAGGTGGACGCAACGTCTCCGACCAGCGAGACCATGACGTTGTCATAGTCATCAACCGAAGCGTCGACGACGTGGTCGGTCGATTCGATGATGCGACGGATCTTGCCCCAAAAATCGATTTCCCATGAGGCGCCAAACGTGGTGCTCAAAGTGTTGAAATTGCGTATCGGAGATGGTAGCGCGACATTCTGGCTGGTCTGCGTGCGGGTGTAAGAGGCGTCGATAGACTGGCTTTGCGGAAACAGAGCGCCGACGGCGATCGCTTTTTGCGCGCGGGCCTCGAGCACTCGAATTCCGGCCACGCGCAGGTTCACATTCTGTTGATGTGCGGTCACGATCAGGTTGTCAAGAACAGGATCTTCAAAGGCTGCCCACCAATCGCCATAGTTGGGGGAAGCAGTGTTGACGGTCAAGTTTTCGGAGTCGATCCACTCACTTGCCAGCGGTGCTGGCGGGCGTTTGTAGTTTGGGCCAACCTTAAAACCGTTCCGCTTAAATTCCCGAAGCGATGTTGAGCAACCACTCAAAAGCATCAGGCCCAGCAAACACGTAGCAACCAAGTCCGGATGCAGCCACCGTCGCTTCGACGACCTATCGTCTTTGGATCGAGAATATTTCGAAGCGTTCATCGCGATTCCATTCGGACCGTGTTCCCAATGCATATAGGATGCAGGCAGTTCACCAGACATTAGGATTGCCCACCTGTCGTCCTCGCGGAACGATCGTTCCCAATTCAACGTAGATAGGGACAATACAGCCTACGAGGGTCGTATCGGTTGGCTCTCTCGAAGCGGATGAGAAGAACCTTCAAGAACGCGCTCGACCTGCAAGGGCTTGGTTGATTAGGAAAAGACTACAGCCTCAGAATCAACCCAAACGGAAAATCCTATCAAGAACATGGAGAGCGGAACGCAGAAGCGAAGCCCCTTCTTCTAACTTGGAATGACATACAGAAGCCACTTCTTCATACGGATCGCGACCTTAGAGATGATGTGAACCGGCTTGCCATGATCAGTGTAAATGGCCACCGTCCCGCCAGCCCCCAGCGGGAGCTTGGGCATCGCCTGATCGTCATTCAAGAGGATCTTCACAGCCAGAAACCCTTGGGAGCCGACTTGGGACGCAAGTGGGATTGCTTTACTCGGGTCGTATTGCCCCTCACCAGTCGCTGGAATGACCACGTCCACCTTTCCCTTGAAAAGTCGACCTGGATAGGGATTGAGCACCAACTCAACATCATTGCCGCTCTGAACATTCATCAGCCAGTTTTGATGATACGACGCCACAACAAACGTCTCCTCGGTGTTGATAAATGTTCCGGCCGAAACCATCGGCATAGGCACTAGCATGGTCCCCTCCTGAACAGTCCAGTTCACGACATAACCATCTGCGGGCGCAAACATATTGCACTGTTCCAGACTGAACTGAGCGTCGTTGACCTGTGCCTCAGCCGCTTGGATTTTGCTTGCGGCGATATTCACGCCGAGCGTCGCCTGACGTTCTGCAGCGTCAGCTTGTTGCTGGGCTGCCTGAGCGGCGACAAGTCCGGCCTCTGCCTGTTGCTGGGCAGCTTGAGATTGAATCTGACTTGCTTCAGCCTGTTGAAGTGCGGCCTGCGCCTCGTTGATCCCCGTTTCGGCTGACTTAAGGGTCGCGTCAGCTGCTTCACGACTTTGGATGGCCTGAGTAACGCGAAGCGCGCTGATCGCACCTGCGTCTGTCTTCTGAAGGTTCACCGCGATCTGCTCTTCGGTCTTTGCCAAGTCGTCCGCCGCCTTGGCCTTGGCGACGCCCGCCTCCGCATTGGCAACTCCAGCCTTGGCTCTGCTGATACCCGCCAACGCACTGGACACAACTGCTTTCGATTGGCTGACTGCGGCATTGGTCTGTTGGATCCCAGCCGCAGCACTCGCCACGCTGGCCTTCGCGACATCCACGCCCGCTTCGGCTTGTTTGAGTCCTTCTTGCGAGGCTTGAAGGTTCGCAGTTGCCTGGTCAAGAGCGTACCGATAGGGTGTCGGGTTAATCTCGAGCAGCAAGTCGCCTTTCTTCAAGCGCACATTGGCTTTGGCATGCACCTTCGTGACCTGTCCTTTGACATAGGGCACCAGTTGAACAACGTATTGCGTCGTAACGACGCGTGGAGTCACGGGGGCGCTCAAGGTCCACGCAACTGTCGGCCCACCGACCACAAACAGGCCAGCCACCACAATCAAGGCAATCGGATACGGCTCCGGCTTGACCAGCTTCAGCTTGAAGAGCAACACCACAACAGCCACGTAGATCGTCAGCAAAAAAGCAATCACAGCGTCACATCCTACTTCGCAGGGAGATTTTTGAGGGCGGCTTGCAAGGCATCGACTTGCGATTGCATTTTCGCAAGCTGTCCTTGAGTATCTCGACCGGGAACCGATTGCGATCTGTCATCAGCATTCGATCCATGCGCTACCACAGGCAGCGGCTTGAGAAACGCCCAGATCAGGGCGAACGGCCAAAGAATGCCCAGTGTGGCAATGCCCAGCCAACTTGCGATATTAATAGCCGCGGCCTGGGGATGATTCCGTTGTTTCGCAATCTGTCCCGGCAGTTGCCCCAGGGTGACAACTATAATCACCACGGACGACAGCAGAACGCCGAAGACAACAAAGGCGAAGATGTCAAAGAAGTCGATGGTTCTGCTCCCAACGATTGAAGGATGCGTTCGTGTGGTGCTCAAAAAATCACTTGCTAATGGCCCGCACGAATCGTCACTTTACTCTAATGAGTAAACAACTGAAAAGCGAGTGGAAACTGACTGGGATTGTCCCATTCCCACTAGAAGTCGTGACGAGAGGTGTTGTTACGACACCTCGTGATTTATGATCTGCATTACACGAATTCTGAATAAGCTTGCTTGACGAAAAAAGCATGCTGCAACAATTGTATCTGTACGTTTTCAACGCTCACACTGATTTCCCGCGGCGTGGAACTGACGCCGTTCATGGGCTGGTGCGTTTTCTCTCCGACGCGGGCGATGTTGCTGACCGGCCGCCATCCGATCCGCGTGGGCACCGCGCCCGAAGTCGGTGGGGAACTGGAGTTGCAGGAAACCACCATCGCCGAAGGTTTCAAAGCTAACGGCTATCGCACGGGCGTCCTCGGCAAATGGCACAACGGAGACGATCCGGTGACTCAGCGCGCCTTCGAGTTCATTCGCGCTAGTAAGGATCGGCCATTCATCTGTAACGGGCCGTTCCACATTGCCCACGCACCGCGGCAGGCCAAGCAGAACGATCTAGCCGTCATCGATCCTCAGCAGGCACTCGAGCCGGATAGTTCGAAGCAAATCAGTTTTGCAAAGACCTCAACATTCGAACCGTCAGCGTGGAGGAATTCGGACTATGAGCCTCCCATTCACTCCTCGTTCCACCGAAAAATCGTGCAGGTACAAACGCATGAAAAGCGCGTCTCTAACCGCAATCTCATCCTGCCTGGCGTGGTTCTTATTTCCCGCATTCGCCGCACAGAGAGCGGAGAAACTGCAGAAATTCACCTTCAAGGGCGTCGCTCCCGAAGGAAGGCAGCTTACCTTTGCCCCCACAGGAGAGCTCGAACGTTCCTGCCTGATCAAGATGGAAGGACGCGTAAAAAACCCTTTGGGTAAAGACTATATGGATTACTCGCCTCATAAGCATGCCGGCATCGGCCCGGTGTACTCCGACAGCATCGAGGGGCCATGGGCCAAGTCCAAGGGGCAATCCGGTTGTCGAGGAAACGGCCATCCCGGACATCCGCTGGGTCGAGGAAACGCGCAAGTTCCACCTCTGATGCCACCGCAAGAACTGCTACACCGAAATGTGGACCAGCACTGACGGATTGCATTTCGACGATTACAGCAATAGTGTCGCGGCGAAGAACATCGGCACTCGCAACGCCACTTATACTCGTGTCTATGAGTATCCACTGGAGCGCTACGGCAACAAATACATCATGCTCTATTCAGGCTTCATCGAGGAGCGAGGGATCCGTTGTGTCTGGCTGGCCCATTCCAATGACGCCGAAAACTGGGTCCAGGAAAAGTGGCCGCTGGTTGAGCCGATTGAGGGCGAGAACAATGACATCTATTGCCCCTCACTGCTACAATCGTCTATGCGACTGCCAAGATAGAAAACGAGAAATCGACAGAAGAGATTCGACAATGAATAATCGATGGTTCGGGGCATCGGTCGGAACAGTCCTTGCCCTTGCGTGCCAGATGGTTGCGCGGGCCGCAGAGGATCCGCTGCCTAATATCGTCTTCCTCTTGGCCGACGACCTGGGCGGTGGCGACTTGCATTGTTATGGGCATCCGTATTCACAGACTCCCAACATTGATTCACTTGCGCGCGATGGCACTCGGTTCATGCAGTTTAATTCCACGGGTGCAACTTGCTGCCCGGCTCGCACGGGGCTGATGACGTCAAAGTTCACCGCGACGTACCCGATCTACCCAGCCAATGGCGGCTTCGCGGACCGAGTCACAATCACGGAATTGTTGAAGAGACAAGGCTATGCTACGGGGCACTTCGGCAAATGGCACATCGGGCCGGTGGAGAAGGACGGCACGTACGGTATTGATTCGATCAATGTTGGAGATAATGAAGAGTCACCGGGCGGAAGGAAAAAGAACGTTGCTGATGACCGGGGACGTGACGCGCACATTTATGACGATGCCATCAATTTCATTGAGGATCACCAAGACGGCCCGATCTACGTGAATGTGTGGGGGCACATTTCACACTATGTCGTGGACCCACAGGACTCGCTGGTGAAACGCTGGAGCGGGCTAAAAGTCGACGAAAACGATTTCCCTCAGCAGATGCTCGCTAAGTTCAACGACGCGCGGCAAGCCGGCGGCGACGTGGACGACGGGATGCAACGTTATCTTGCCGATGTGGGATCGCTCGACGACAGCGTAGGGCGGCTGCTGAAGCGGCTCGATGAACTCGGCTTGCGCGAGAACACCATCGTCGTCTTCAACAGCGACCAAGGCGCGGACATGGGCAAGATCGGCCTAGGCGGACTGCGTCTGAACATGATGGGCTACAACGGCCCACATCGCGGCGGCAAGCACACGTATTGGGAGGGCGGCGTGCGCGTGCCTTGGATCGTGCGTTGGCCGGGCCACGTGCCCGCCGGCCGCACCGACGAGCTGTCCGTTCTCAGTGGAGTGGATTGGCTGCCAACGCTGTGCGCGATCGCCGGCGTGAAAATCAACGCCAACGATTTCGACGGCGAGGATACGTCCGCCGCATGGCTCGGCCATGGGCTGCACGTGCGCACCAAACCACTTTTCTGGAAAGCCAGTTCGCCCGGCAGTGAGTCCTACATTCGCGAAGGCCAATGGAAACTACGTCACCCCACGCGCAAAAATAGCGGCGAACTCGAACTCTACGACATTATCGTTGATCCCGCCGAATTGAATGACATCGCCGCGCAGCATCCCGACATCGCGAAGAAGCTATCGACGAAAGTCGAAGCTTGGGTCTCGACTCTGCCGAAGGAATACGAAAAGACCAAGGATAAGCAAGACTAACTCGAAGGTTCCACTGAATGCTTAAATTCTTGTTGGACACGTCAACGGTGAGCCATGGATAAAGAGATGATGTATAAGACAAGATTCAGCAAAATCGGTTTGGCCTTGTTTGCAGGATCGCTCCTGTGGTGTTGTCCCGCATCATCGAGAGCTGCTGCCGACGGCCCGCCCAATATCATTTTCATCTTTGTCGACGATCAGGGGTACTACGATCTGGGTTGTTATGGGGCGACAGAGGTTGAGACGCCACGGATTGATGCGCTGGCAGAGCAGGGGACGCGTTTCACGGACTACTACGCGGCGGCTCCGATTTGTAGCCCGTCCCGCGCGGGACTGCTGACCGGATGCTACCCGCGACGTGTAGGGAATCATATTTGGGTGCATCGCGCCGATTCGCGATCCGGTATTCACCCTGAAGAATTGACGATTGCAGAGTTGCTCAAGACGGGCGGCTACGCGACGGCCTGCGTCGGCAAATGGCATCTCGGATTTCACCAACCGTTCTTGCCCCACAATCAGGGCTTTGATCATTATTTCGGACTGCTGCACAATCTCGACCCGGTGGAGGTCGTCTACTTCGAGGACAAAGGGGGCGTGCCGCTGATGCGCAATGGTGACATCGTCAAGCGTCCGGCCGATCCTGCGGAATTGACGAGGCTGTATACCGACGAGGCGATTGAGTTTATCGAGAAAAATCAGCAAGGGCCGTTCTTTCTCTATCTGCCCCACACCATGCTCCACAATCCGCTCGGTGTGAGTGACGAATTCAAAGGTACTTCGCAGTGGGGCGAGTACGGTGATGCGATTCAGGAGCTGGATCACAACGTCGGTCGCATTATGGATGCGCTCGCCCGGCTGGACATCGACGACAATACGCTTGTCATCTACGCCTCCGATAACGGCCGCGGGCCGGGACGCACGCCCGGGCAGAAGATTCGGGGGAACAAGCTGTCGACCTACGAAGGCGGAATTCGCGTACCCGCGATCGCTTGGGGGCCGGGGCTTGGACTGCAGGCGGGTGAGGAGTCGTCGGCAGTAGTGCGCGCGATGGATTGGTTTCCGACACTTGCAACATTCGCTGGGATTCCGGTTCCCGAAGACCGCGTCATCGACGGCCGCGACATCAGCCCTCTCCTGAAGGGTGAAAGCAGCAGCGTGCCGCCCCCAGGCATGAAGGCATCGCTCAACGCATCGGTCCCGCTT
>JBGSJL010000210.1:0-8827 GCA_041741955.1 Pirellulaceae bacterium
GAGTGGCACGGTTCGTGGTACATGACCGACATGGACACCGGCTTAAAATCCAGTTCCAACTCGTTCTGACGGTGCATACTCCACAGGTAACTACACACTTCGTGAGAGTGCGCGGCGATCAATTCGGTATCTTCATCTTGAAATAAGTTGCGATATTCTTCGCGCAGGCAGAGGGCTGCGGACGGCTCGGTCGTGACGATTTCATAACCCTGTCGAACGGCATCGGACAGCAAGCGGATATTAGTTTTGACCAGCTTACGAGCCCGCGCGATATCGCCCGAGGCAATCATGGCCATGTAGGAAGGCGTCTGGGCGGTCGGGATATACACTTCGACTTTTTGATGTCGCAGCACTTCGACCAGCGCGCGTCCGAGCAGGGGATTGTGCCAGTTTACATATTGATCGACAAAGTACAGTACTTTGCGTCCGGAGTTGCGTCCGGAGTTGCGTTCGCTGCGGTTGAGCTTCTCGCGGGCGGCCCATTTTAAAAAGGTGCGTCGAGTAACCTTGGGAAGCTTGCGGCTGCCAGCGATGCCGAATGTTTTCTCCAGAATCCAGCGCATCGCAGAATTGCCCAGCGCCCAGTTGGCGACATGCGGAAAGCGACTGCCCAAGGCGGCTAAAGAATCGACGCGGTTGAGTAGACGTTCGCTGAGTGATAGACCGTGACCGGCGACATGCTGCGCCTTGATCTCCTGGACCAGCTTGGGAATATTGACGGAGGCAGGACACTCCATGCGACATTGATGGCAGTTGAAGCACAGATCGGCGATCGCCTTAAGCTCCTGGCTTTCAAGGAGCTCGGGGTCCAGTGCGCCGGTCATGATTCCGCGCACCAAGTTCGCTTTGGCGCGCGGCGACGACTCCTCTCCCTTGTGGTTGCGAAACATCGGACACATGCGCTCGACCGCAGCATTGGTGCGGCAGCGGCCGCAGCCGTTGCAGGAGCGGGCCGTGTACGCCAGGGACTCGTCGCTGCCCCAGGCTAAGAGCACCGGTAACGACAACTTGTCGCGCGGCTCCACTCCGCTTGGCGGCTTGATGGGCGTGGTGTCTGGTAGGATCGGGGCTAAATCGGACAGCCCGCTGTCGGGTCGCGCGAGGGAGGAAATAGCAGGTACGTGCCGCGCCAGTTCGACGGCGGCCGCATCGTGGGCATTACCGACGGGAATCATTTCTTTTCCCAACAGCATCGTTTGCAACTTGACGGGAAGCTTCGGTACGCGCCGGAGGTTTTCGATCACGCTCGGCGGAGTCGGACTGAGAAACTTTCCTGGGTTGAGAATGCCCTCGGGATCAAAAATGTGTTTGAGCTTGCGACACAGCTCCAACCGGGGGCCCAATTGTTTCTCGGCCCAACCGGCCCGACTGAGCCCAAAGGCATGGTCGCTGGAAATCGTGCCGCCAAATTCAAGTACCTTTTCGTAGAGCGTCTCGCTGAGACTGGCCAGCCGCAGTTGATCCCCAGTGTTGGCTAAATCCAGAAACGGCCTGACATCCAATTGCCCCTGCAACGCGTGCGCAAACACGGTGGCCGTAATCCGTTCGACTTTCAGGATGTCTTGGACCTCCCGCAAGAAATCTGGTAGCCGCTTGGGTGGTACCGACATGTCTTCAACGAAAGGCAGCGGGCGCAAGTTGCCTTTGAGGCGATGCAAGCGTGGAATGATGCGGCGGGCCAGTCGCCAGAGCATGTTGCGCTCGGCACTGTCGGTGGTCAATCGGTAGGAGACAACGGGTTTTCCGCGCCGCTGAAGCCGCTGCAAAAGTTGCATTAGTCGCGTGCGGACAGCCAGCGGCTCGTCGCCCTGCAGTTCGACCAACAGCATGGCCTCCGCGCCGCGCGGAATTATCGACTCGTAAACCGGCTCCGTTTCGCGAACTATTTCCAGCAAACGACGATCCATCAAATCGCAGGCGGCGATTTCTTCGCGCCCGAAATCCAGGACCGCTTTGGCAGCCGTATCCAGTCGAGCGAAAAATAACAAAATTAAGCCGCGGACTTTGGGGATTTCGTCAACTCGCAGGGTGGCTTCGGTAATGACGCCCAGCGTGCCCTCGGAACCGCACAGCAGCCGCGCCATGTTGACTTGTTCGCCGTCCAAGACCTTTTCGACTCGATACCCACAACCGCGCGTCACATCGGCCCAGGGTGCCCGCAGCAACAGGGCCGAATTCTGCTGGAGCAACATGCCAACTTGCCGAGCCAGATGCTGAGCTCCGCTGGTCTCGACATGATCGCTGGCCCAAGCATGCTTTGACAGTTCGACTACTTCGCCACTAGCCAACACGACTTGCAGCGATTCTACGCAATCGCCTGCCGATCCGTAGCGAGGAAAGTGACTGCCCGATGCATCGACACTGAGCATACTGCCGATCGAAGACACGCTCCGAGTGGCCGGATCGGGTCCAAATAAAAGATTGTGATATTCGATCGAGCGATTCAAATCGGCCTGAACCACACCGCATTGGACGCGAACCAAACCATTCCGCGGCGGATAGATGCGGCGCATGAAGCGGGAGAAATCGATGACCAGCCCGCGCCCCAGGGCTTGGCCCGCCAGCCCGCTACCGCCCCCACGCGGAAACACAGCGATACGATTTTGAGAGCAATACTTCAAAAGCTCGGAGACGTCCCTGGTGGTGCGCGGGCGTGCGACGCCCAGCGGCTGGACTTCGTAGATGCTCGCATCGCTGGCGTATAGTTGATTGAATAAAGGATCGCAATTCACATCGCCATCGATCAGGCCACGCAAGTCAGCTTGTATGCGAAATTGTTCTGGATCCATATTGCTTTTTCGTTGCCGCTTAGAGGCTACCCAAATCCGATAGCATCTCGCTCATTTCGCCTGCGGCATGGTGGTCGCCTTGAGCCCGAGCCACCTCGATACCGTCGCGTAAAAACGTTCGCGATTCTTCGACCCGATCCAGATCCGCCAAAATTTGCGCGCTGCGGAAGTAGGCGGGCACGTAGGCGGGCGTGCCCTGGCAGAGTCCCAGGAGCAGCTTCAGTGCGGCGTCGACCTGACTTTCGCCCGACAGTTCCATCGCCAGCGAATATCGCAGGAAAATATCATCGGGTTCTTCACGGAGCATTTCTTCGATTTTCTGACGTCTGTTTGAAACCGACATGCGGAAGCTTTCGAAGAGAATTGCGAACGGGTGCGGCCAACCAGTATGTACATGATCCCCACCAAATGCCAAATTGGCAACCTGACATTGTTCGCGGGTGAAATGGGCTACAGACTCAAATCCAGTCGCTGGCTATCATTTAAACTAGTCCAGCGTCGCGAAGCGACGAACGGGCGAAAGCCTGGGATGGGGCGAAAGCCTGGGATGCAGATCCCAGGTTGTGAAAATAACTTTTACAGGAATTTCAGAATGCGAATTTTGCTGCGTGCATTGTGCTCGCTGGCCGTGGCCGGAGGCTGCTGGGCTGGATCTTCGACGGCTGGCTCCGCTGCCGATCTACTCACCGTTGGCTCGGCTGCCCCAGTTTTGGACATCGAACACTGGGTTCAGGATGGTCAGGGCAAGTTCAAACCGGTGACCAAGTTTGAGAGTGGCAAAGTCTACGTAGTGGAGTTCTGGGCGACGTGGTGTGGTCCCTGCGTAGCCAGCATGCCTCACTTGGCTGCGCTGCAAAAAGAGTTGGCAGAAAAGGGCGTGCAGATCGTCAGCATCAGCGACGAGGATTTGCCGACGGTCGAAAAATTCCTCGAGCGCGAAGTCCGCCCCACGGACGCTACCGACGCGAAGACCTATCGCGAATTGACCAGCTCTTATTGCCTAACCACGGACCCCGACCAATCGTCCTACCAGGACTACATGGAAGCAGCTGCTCAAAACGGCATTCCAACCGCCTTCATTGTTGGTAAAGATGCCAAAGTGGAGTGGATTGGCCACCCCATGGAAATGGACGGTCCATTGAACGCAGTCGTAGCGGGCAGTTGGGATCGGCAAGCCTTTGCAGATGAGTTGAAAGCTCAGCAAGAAGCGGAAAAACTCATGCAAGAGATTTTTGCCCTGCTGCAAAAACAGGATTTTGATGGCGCGCTGAAGCAGATCGATGAGGCGGCGGCCAAAGCGGCGCAGTCAAAGGGAGATGCAGGGATGCAGCTCAAGATGCTTAAGTTGCAAGTGCTGATCGCGAGCGAGAAAGAAGAGTCGGCCGCGCACCTGAAATCGTTGTTCGTGGAATTTGCAGACCAACCTGAAACGCTCAATATGGTCGCTTGGAACATGTACGAGATGGCCTCGCAGGATCGTATTAAAAAGGGACCACTCATCGATCTATCCATTGCCGCCTGTGCGGACGCTGTGGCAAAGACCAAAGCCGAAGAGAAGGCAAGTATCCTAGACACGCTAGCGCATCTCTACTCCGTCAACGAAGAATTGGATAAAGCTATCCAAGTTGAAGAAGCGGCCGCAAAATTGGCCGGTGAGCGCGATAAAGAATTTATCGAGAGCTTCTTAGCCGAGCTAAAAGAGCTCAAAGCGGCCCAATTGCAGAAAACTCAGTTACAGAAAACTGAGTCGCAGAAATAGCAATAGCAATGCATTCGGCCCGAGAGTCCGCCCCCCCGGTGAACTCTCGGGCCTCAGCACATCCATTTGGCTAGCGCAGCATCACCCCGCCGTTTGGCTGGGCAAGGCGACTAGCTTTGTCTAAGTACTGTGTCGATTCTTCCTGCACCAGTCGCACCTCCGAATCCTCCGACCGCACTTCCACTCGGAAGCGATGTGTGCCGCTGGCCGCCGACTTGGCGAAAACCTTTAGGATCATCGTTTCGCCCGGACCCACGCGCGGGATTGGGTCGAATAAGGTTTGACCTGGCACGATCCGCGCGGAATGCCCTTCGCAGCGCGTCGGTTCGATACCTTCGGAAAACTGAGCTGTCACTTTAACGTTGGTGGCCGTCTTGGAACCACGATTGGTTAGCGTCAGCTCGTAAAGCACTTCGCTGCCCACCGGTGCTGGCGCAACAGGATCGCTAACGAAGAGCTTAAGGTCGGTGATCGATTCAACCAACGTCGTGGCTTGAGCCGAAGTCGCCAGATTTCCAGGGCCAGAGCAAGCGAACTCGATTAGGTTGGCGCCTTCGCCGGTCAAATGCATTTGCAGCACGAACTCTTCCGAACTCGCAGCGGCAAGCTTGGCGATGGACCATACCAATTCGCGCCCCGTCAACTTGGCACCCGACGGTGCCGCGATCAAGTTGGCACCACTAGGCAACTGGACCGAAGCGCGCAAATTGCTCGCGTCCGCGTCTCCAATATTGGATATGCGTATACGACATTCGGCTTCGGTGCCATGATAGACGGCGTCGGAAGCTACCAATTGCGATTCGATCTTGGCCTGCCGCACGATGACCGCAATGGCTGTCTTACTCGTCAGTCCGCTATCGTCTTTGGCATTGGCAGAAATGTCGATCCCACCCTGCTGGTTGAACGTCAACTCGACATCAATGACCTCTTCTTCACCGGGCGGGATCGCACCGATTTGAGCTTCGCTCGATCCGTAGGGTGCTGCGCTAAGTTGTACGGCAACCTGCGTGGCCGGTGCATTGCCTGGATTCCGCACATGCAAGCGATATACATTCGGCTGGCCAAATACCACTTCAGACGGACCCTC
The DNA here is from genome assembly GCA_041741955.1 of Pirellulaceae bacterium. GTDB lineage: Bacteria > Planctomycetota > Planctomycetia > Pirellulales > Pirellulaceae > Aureliella. The sequence continues at coordinate 5,636 of JBGSJL010000210.1, forward strand.
CAGCGCCAACTCCAAACGCGGAGCTCGGACGGCTACCGCAGCAGATCCAGACAGTGGCACCAATGTCCACTCCATCGCCACAGCGAAATTCTTAGCCGAATTAGCAATGAGTTGCACCGGGGCCATTGCGGTCTGCCCCGCCGGCAATCGCTCGAAGCCCCAAGTCAAAAGTGTCATGCCGTCGGACGTCGTCTCGACTTCGAATGCTCCGTGCGAGGGCTTCAAAGGTTGTACTTTCACACCGGCTGGAATATCCAAACGCAACATCAGACCTTCCAGATCGATCGAGTCGTCATTCTTGACGACGACTTCATAATTGGCAGGGGTTCCGATTGGCAAATCGGCTGGCCCGTTCAAGGCAACTTGGACGCGCGGAGCCACCATCTTCAAGCGTTGAGTGTTCGCAGTGCTCGATTCGTCTTCCGCTCGCGAACTGCGCGATTCGTCTTCCGTTCGCGAACTGCTCGGTTCGACTTCCGCTCGCGAACTGCTCGGTGGGCTACTCAACGAGTTACCCAGTCTTGGAAGCTCAGATGAAGCTGGCGGTTGTCCGCTAGCTATTTTCTGGCCTTGTTCCACGCCTGCTGGCGAGTTTGCAATTACCGCAGCCGCATACGGCTGCACGGCCGCTGGCAAGGAAGACGGTAGCGGAGCCGTCGAAGGCAGTGTAGGTACTGGCAGTGAAGTCGAGGGCAGTGAAGTTGACGGCAGTGAAGTTGACGGCAGGGCCGGTGGGTTACTTCCGGCCAGTCTTTCGGCTAAAGGGCGCTGGGCAAGTTGCGTGGGTACGCTAACACCCTCTGCCGTCCTGTCTACTTGATTGGAGCGAAGCGAGGCGCTTGATATCCGCGTGCCGCTGGGCAATGGAGTCAAGCTGGCTTCGGTGGCTTCTATCCTACGCGGAGTTGGCTCCAGCTCCAATTTTCCACTAGAAACTGCGGGCGGTGCACTAAGTGCAGGTTGTGGCAGTTGGGTGGAAGGCAGTTGGGTGGAAGGCAGTTGGGTGGTATTTCGTTGGGCCGGTGGCAGTGCGACTGGCGGCAGTGCGGCCGGTGGCAGTGCGACAGGAGTTATCGTCGCGGGTGGTGAAACCCCAGCCGCTGATCCGCCGTCTACGGCCATCGCTGGCCTGGGCAGCGGTACGCGGGACACGCGTGGAGCCTGCTGGAGCGAATCGGCGGTCAAGGCGGCCTGCGTAGGTTGTTCATAATCGCCTGTGGCAGCTCGGCCCTGCCCCAGGGCTGCTTGCGATGTTGTGGTTCGCTCGGAAATTGTTCTCTCGGTGGGTGGGCTCAGTTGCAGGCCAGGCGGCAAGTCGGTTTCCACGTGAACGCGGCCTCTGTACTCAGGCACCAAATTGCCAGACGGCCCAACAGACGGCTGAAACTCTTGGAGCGCCGGCTGCGACGTTAGAATTTCGGGCAGTCGTTGTTGCGATGTAGAAATCGGGTGATCGCTCAGACTGAGCAGTGCGGGCCGAGACGGGTCGGGACCGTCGGCTGGCAAGTCGCTGAGTTGTCGGCTTGGGGACAGTTGTCGGCTTAAGGGCAGTTGTCCGCTGGGGGGCGGTTGTCGGCTTGGCGACGGTTGTCCGCTTGGGGACAGTTGTCGGTTTTGAGTGACTTTTGGGGGCTGTGTTGGGTGTAGGCCCTGGCTAGGTTGGCGGCTCTGCTTGGTCGGCTGAGTCTGTTGGGCCTGTATGGCTTGAGGTGGCGGGTTCTCATAAGTTCTCTGAGGGACGGTCTGCGCATTGCGGGCTTCGGACATGCGTTCCAGCCAAGGCGATTCATGCGTACGACGCAATGTGGCTCGGCCCGTGGGTTGGACGGGCATGGAGCTGTTTCGGGTCTGGTTTTTGGCCGTGCGCTCTCCGGCGGCCGCCGACGTGGCGTTCCGCGACTGCTGGCTGGTCTGAAAGTTGCCGTTCTCAGCCGCTTCGAGTGTCTCTAGGGCAGTGTTTGGTAAGGACCTCAACTGCTGGATAAAGCCACCTTGAAGCAGGGGGGTTGGCTCTTTGGAACCCTGCGCGGAAACGAAGGCCGGCGTGGCCAAAGCCCCCAACATGCAGAGTGCGAAAATATTTATTCTGCTGAACATCGCCAATTGGCTCCCAGTCGTCGGTCGACACTTCACCGCTCGTTAGCCTATCGTCCTGATGGTTTGTAACGATTGAGTCAAATTGGAAGAAATTGACGTTTAGCCAGCCTGTGACGGACGACTAGCGCAGCAAAATGCTACATCCAATAGCTGAAATGCAAGGCAAGCTGTGGCATTTTCCTCACTTTTGAAGAGCCTTACTGAACCCCAGTCGGTAGTCGCGGGCATTCTTTTTGGACCTCAGCCCCATTCTTTTATTCTTTTTGAATTTCATTCTTTTTGCATTTCATGCGCTGGCTTTGGCCCAGGCCGCAACCCTGAAATTCATGCGCCCTTCTCCCTCGGTACTGTTCCTTCAGAAATGCGGGGGTCCTTCAGAAATACGGGGGAGAAGGGCTGGGGATGAGGGGGGCAACGGTGTCTGAACGAGTTTTCCCCGCACAAAAACTGGTGGTTTTGTTTAACCGCGTGGGCATCGCCCCGCGTTTCTCATCGCTAACAAACGCGGCCCGTTGGGCCCGGTTAAGCGAGCAAATTATCCTCAGACTGCATTAAATCAGTGCGCAAGCACACCCTCAATCCACGCCATTCGCGGCACTACGGCACGAAGTGTGCTTATCGAGTTTCAACCTTGAGGTAAGTCTTGTTCACGAACCGCGTCAGGTTTCAGGGAGCTGTAACAGCATGTCGTTTGCAAAGTCGCTTTGTGTGCTTCTGGTAATAAGCAGCGTGCCGCTTCCTTGCCCTGCAAGCCCGCAGCAGGCTGTGCCCACTGCGTTTCCTTTAGCTCCGGCCGCTTCACCTGCACCGCTGGATCTATCGACGAGTTCGCTGTTGGGTGAATCGTTGGGCCGTGGCGACATGCTGGCTGAGGAGTTGGCCAGACGCCAAGCCCGCTCGCAGGCCATCGATACCGAAGTGCGTCAGAGAATTCTGGGCGCTCAAGAAATGCTTCGCAGAGATCCTTCGTCGGCAAGCGCGGTTGTATCCGATTTGAAATTGCTGCTCGAACGCATCGATAACTTTACCGACACAGACCCCACGCTACGCACGCAAATGCGCAGCCACGTCAGTTCGGCCTTGCAGATTGCGGCC
>JBGSJL010000211.1:0-20944 GCA_041741955.1 Pirellulaceae bacterium
TAGTTTCAGCCTTGGCTAGCGATGGATAAACAACTATCCTAACAATAAGTGCCCACGGCTAGCGGGCTGTTGATTCAATGTACGATGGCCTTCCAAGGCCGTCGCACACGCCATTCGACGGCCATTGGACACGCCGTTCGACGGCTTTGGAAGGCCATCGTACAATCGCTATTTCGCCGAGCTCGATTAAATCAACAGGCCGCTAGCGCCTGAGATTCACCAAGGAATTGTCCTGAAATAACTTCCCGATTTGCGATTCTGACATTTTTCGATGTGCTAACGCTTTCGGTTCGGAGAACCGAGCGGCTTTGTCGTTCAGCTTTCCAAGCTGCTAGCGAAAACGCCATCTAAATACGGAATTTGTTTCGCGACGGTCCCTAATTCGTATCCATCCACCCTAGTAACTCATCCACCCCGAATGAACCCCCGTTTACGCATACTTCCGCCAAACTTGGGTACGCCTACAGGCCCTGCGATGTTCGCCGATGCTTGCAATTGGAAACATCGCGACGAAGCGCTCTTGGCATCGTATGCCATGTTCGGAAAGGACTCCGTTGGTCGTAGGTACTTCGAAGAGCCTCACGCATATCGGGGACCATTCCAGCGAGATCGCGATCGCATCTTGCACTCGACTGCATTCAGACGGCTCAGCGGCAAGATGCAAGTGTTCACGGGTGATATGGGCGACTTTCATCGCACGCGTTTGACACACACGCACGAAGTGGCCATGATCGCGCGGACGATCGGCCGCGTCTTGCGTTTGAACGAAGATCTCATCGAAGCGTTGGCTCTGCTGCACGACATCGGCCATCCGCCCTACGGCCACAGTGGAGAAGATGCACTGCGCGACTGCCTCCAGGATCATGGCGGATTCTCGCACAATCGTTTTGCGCTAACATTGGTAGAGGAACTCGAGACGCGTTACACGGCCCATCCAGGTCTCAATCTTTCCCAGGAAGTTCTGACAGGACAAGGTTATCGAATTACCCACACCAGCCATGGCTCACTGCTCGAAGTACAAGTTGTCGACTTAGCGGATAGCATCGCGTACAACGCACACGACGTGGACGATGCGCTGGCATTGGGGCTGATTCGCTTCGGCCAACTGCAGGGGCTGGGCTTGGTAAGCCGAGCGACGCAGTGGGAAAAAACTAGATCGGTGGCCTCCGATCGGGAACTCAGGCAATCGCTGGTTCACGGTTTGATCGATGTCCAAGTTGCCGACCTGCTCGAACAGTCCCTGGAGAAATTGAGCGAAGTTGATGGGTTGGACAGCTTGGCGACGCGCGAGCTGGAGATTGAACTCTGGCTGTCACCCGTTTTAGACACCGAGCGGGCAGAGCTATCCAGCTTTCTGTTCGAGAATGTTTATCGGCACGACCGGTTGATTTCCGTCCGCGAAAAAGCAGCCACTCGAGTTCGACGCTTGTATCAACGGCTGACCGAAGCCCCGCACATGTTACCCAGCCGTTTTATCGATCGGGCGCAAAAGACGGGCGTCGAGTCGGCGACGGGCGCCTACATCGCGGGTATGACCGATCGATTCTGCGACCTACAGTATCGATCGCTCATCGAACTCGGCGAGTCGCAGGCTCAGGACTGGTAGCCTAACGAACTGCAGTGGCTTCGACAACCTTGGATGGACGCGATACCAGAGTGGCCTGCGCGATCAGCCCCTCGATTACTGGCCGAATAACGTCTGCTGGCAAGGCGTAGGATGAAACTCTTCCGGCTCGAGCGATGTTGAGGCCGACGACTTGGCCATCCAAATTGCAGAGTGGGCCACCGCACTGGTTGGGTTCCAAGACAGTGTCGTGCAGGAACACTCGACTAAAACCAGTCGCGCGAGCGCTGATTCTGCCATTGACTTCCATTTCGGTGTCGTCAAGTAATTCGTCCGACAGGTCCATCAATCGGGCTTCGGTTTCGAACGTTCGCTCGCCGCGGTTGACTGTCAATTGAATCAACTCGCCGCCTCGCGCCAATTGTATGGCCGACTGAAATGAGTTGTGCGAATGGACTTTGATATTGTTGACCGCGAGGATGTTATCGCCTTGCTGCAAACCTGCCAAATCGGCTCCGGTCCCTTCGAGCACGCGCATTACGGCAGCGCCCTGGGACGAGTCCACCAGTTCTACCCCTAAGATAGGCTTGGTGGCCTGCACGCTTTGAATCCCAGCGCTGACCACACCCACCGCCGACGGCATCTTGTCGACATCGGTCGTGGCTAGCCAGCTACCTCGCGCTGGTACACCGCCTGACGACCAGCTAACTGGGGTGAGTCCCTGGCGATTGATTCGCAGCAGAGCGATATCGACGTCTGACACACGTTGGACGACCTCAGCGACAACTTGGCTTTCGTCGTGTAGCCGAACCAAAATGGTTCCACTGCTGGGCAATTGGCTGGCCTTGGTTGCAATCCAACCTTCCGCATCGACGATGGCACCCAGCGCGATTTGGTCGCCGCCGGAATCCAGCAGCAGCACGGTGCTGCGCCGCGCATCGACGACGGCTTCGTTGAAGGCGCGGAGCATAGCGTAGTTACCACGTTGATTGGCCCTGCGCGAGCTGGAAAAATCGGGTCGGAAACTCGTGCGGCCTTGCGGTTCTTGGACGTATTGCGTCCTAGATTTGCTGCCGCTTGGCTCCTGAACCGGACCATCATAGAGATCACTCTCGACAGCAGCCACCAACCCAGAGCTTGGTGCGTGCTGAGTCCAGTTACGCAGTTCGCCGCGGGTCCATAACGCAGCCAATGCCAAGGCGGCTAGCACCAATCCATTAACGCCAAACTGCATAGCGCCGGATTGGCTTAAGCGTTCAAGCAAAGTTCTTTTCACGATGCGCTTTCACGAAGGGGTTACCTACGTGGAAGATTCCGTTCTTACCACTCCATTAAAATCCCGAGTTGGGAAGCGTCTGGCTCCAGCCATTTTAATCCAAAATTACCAAGCAGTGGGCAACGGGCAGGAAAACTAGTTGTCCACAACACCAATGGTTAGCGCCAACCGTAATTCCTGCTCTTGACGCAGGAACGTCACCCACACGGTGTCGCCGGGCATACTAGCCATTACTAAGTTGCGAAGGTCTGCAAAGGTGCGCACGGACTGTCGATCGAAGGTCAAGATCAAGTCGCCAACTTGTAAGCCCGCTCGCTTTGCCGGACCTCCCTCCGCCAATGAAGCCACCAGCGGGCGATCATCGTTTTGCGAACCGCTAACGCCAATTACGGGCTGATAGCCAGGCAACATGCCCCAGACTTCCCGACTCACCATGCGATCCCAGCTGATGGCGAACACATCGATGGGAACGTGCATATTGTCTTCGACGTCGGTGCCAATCCGAGAGTGAATTCCGATCAGCTTGCCTTCCAGCGTGAACAGAGGGCCACCGCTGTCGCCGCCGATCAGGGCGCAATCCGTGAACAAAGTGTGCGCACTTTTTTCGTTCGGATTCTGACTAATCTTAAGCACGCGTCCAACGCGAATCACAGCGCCGCGTTCCGGTTTCCAGCCACCCGGATGCCCTGAAGCCACGCACCATTGACCGACGTTTAAATCGCTGCTCTTGCCAATCGTCGCATAGGGCCAAGAACCAAACCGGCTGTCCTCTATCTTCAACAGACCTGCGTCTTTGTCACGGTTCATGCCCAGCGTTCGCGCCTTGAGCTGCGTACCATCGCTGAGGATGACCCAGGCATCTCGATCCTTTCCGCCAGCAACGTGCGCGGCGGTCAGCACATAACCGTCCGCAGTAATGATTACGCCACTGCCCTGTGCGGAACCCTGCTGCACGTTGACAGTCACGCGTTCGATCGACTTAGCAACCAACGACTGCTGCAATTCGAGCGCTTTCAGCTCGTTGAGCGATGTCGGCTCGCGACCGTTGAATACCGACTGCAATCCGCTGGCCAAAGCAACAAAAGTTTGACCATCAAAGGTTTGCCCATCTGAGGTGTGACTAATGGCCGGCACAGCCGATTTATTCGTCACGCGCTGTTGGGGGGCGATTTGAGCAGAAGATCCAGGCCGAAGCTGCGGCTGGCCACCCGAAAGTGGTGGATCTGCATAGCCGTAGGACGGTGGACTGGGAGCGGGTAGTGCGGGGCTAATTTGGGCGAGCGTGATGCCGGACGCGAACAGGTCCAGGCAGGCGAACGAAGTTAAGCCAACTGCGACTTTCCAATAAATCCAGCGGCTTTTGGAAGCACCCGAACTCCATTTTGACAGCATCAGCAGATCCCAGCTAATTGTTCCAACTCGAAACACCGGACAACCCGACTCAGTCGAAATTTCCTGGACCTCCTGATTATTCGTACTCACGAAACAAAATGAAACCCTTTGGCAAATCAAATTCCCCAGAAGGTAGGAATTCTTGTGACCCAACTTGAGAACATCTAACGAGTTTAACGAATAGGCCACCCCCCCAATAGCAGCGTACGGAAGATAGTTGGCTTTGGCTTCCAGCCTTCGGCTTTTAGATTCATGGGCTGGAAGCCCATCCCACGTTGGATTCATGGGCTGGAAGCCCATGCCACGTTGAATTCAAGGGCTGGATGTACATGCTGCGTTGAATTCAAGGGCTGGAAGCCCTTGTCACATGGCAGAGGGCATTCCGCCTTGACGTATTTCGCCTTGACGTATTTCGCCTTGACGTTGAGGGTGACGATGCGGTACTCACTCTGGCAGTCAACATTGCGCACAAAACGCGGAGACATTCCCCTGCGCCACCTGTCCAAAAATCTGAAACACGCCAGCGTCCTAAGCCTCATGGGGCTTGCGGTTTTGGCTGCGCTATCGGGTTGCCGGAACCGAGCATACAACGACCTGTATATCGAAAATATGGCGGCGGAAATCAGAGATCTGGAGGATCAGCTCTACGAGTATGATCATGAATACCGTTTGCTTGAACAAGAAATCGCTGTCCTGCGCCAGCAAAATGGCCAGTTGAGGTCGCCAGCATCGGAATCGAGCCTGCGGAAGGGTTTGTTTTCGCCGAAGACGAACCAGAGTCTCAATTCGAATGCGAACTCTGGCAGTACATCGCCCCTGTTGTTCGAGCCACGCGGCCAGCGGCCAATTGCACCGGAACCAATGCTCAATGCGGAAGAGGTTCCCTACCAAGAACCCTCCATACTCGAAAAGCAGGGTTCCCGTGCCGATGAGTTGCCAGCTCCCGCGCTGGAGTCCCCGTCGACCCAACAGTCCAGTCCTTCGAGACTGACGCCGATACCGCCCGCCAATCCGTCGGAGCCTGGATCGGTGAACCCCAATGCACCCGGTCAACGTCCGAAGCTGCCCCCGTCGCTGGACGAAACTCCACCCGTCATTTCACCATCAGTAATTTCTCCACCGGGATTTCCTGCTTCAAAAAAGACACCCAATAAGAAGTCATCCTCCGGGCAGGAATTTGATATCAATGACTTAGATGAACTACTGCCACCGACGATCAACTTTGGAGAACCGAGCCCGCCGCCATTGCCGAACATAACGCAGAACGAAAGCAATTCCAGTTTGCCACTGGAAAATAATTTCGAGCTAAATCTCAGGCGCATCGAAGTGCCAGGCAAGCTCGCATCGCAAACCTCGGACAACAGGGCAACGATTAAAGTTGCTTCGGAAAAAGTGACCGACACACGAGTCGTCGAACTGGCGTTTCATCCATCGCTGTCGCGGGCCATCAATCTGGACGATCGCGATGATGACGATGGACTTTATTTGGTGCTCCAGCCAAAGAACGAGCGCGGTCAGATGGTCCCCGTGGCCGCAGCGCTAACCATTTTTGTACTCGATCCCAATCGCGAAGGCGATAAAGCAAAAATTGGACGATGGGAGTACTCGGCCGCCGATGTGCAGTCCAAGCTAGAACCGATCGGCACCAACCAGGGCATTCACTTTACGCTGCCCTGGAATGGTCCCGATCCCTCTGCCGATCGTGTGATGGTTTTCGCCTTGTACAAATTTGACAACGGCCAACAGATCATGGGTGAGAAAGAAATTTTCTTGCGCTCGCAGGCTAACCACAAAACCGTCTGGGCCCCGCGCGTGCCTGGCGGAGTTACAAATGCGGGAGTGGCGCAGGCTGGCATTGAAGCACAACCGCAGGCAAAAAACGTCGTGCGGCCTGCCAGCGGAGCTGGGCCAGCGCTACCGGCACCCGCGCCGTCCCTGGATAGCCCGCCGCGTTGGTAGCGCAGCACCTTTGCCTGGCAAAAATCGGCGGGTGCGCGAACTCGCTAACAGTCATAACCCTAAGCGTAGGCAAGGGACTATTTTAAAACCTGAAGCATAGGTTTTGACGTTGCGGTATCTTGGGGAACAGCGGGCCGTTGCCCCTAAGTCAACTAGCTCAACGTCAAAAGACGAACGTGAGGGACTGTGCTCGGCGGAATCCCTCACTTACATTTCGGGTTAGGGATAACCGGCGTTTTCCGGCGATTTGGCGCTTTCTACCTTAGGCTCCAGCGGGAACCTGGCGCTGCCTGGCTAGTCGTGGCGGCTAAAGATTTCATCTAACATGGCCAGTTCCTGCTCGGGGTCCGCTAACAGATTCTCTTCGGGCAGTTGCAGACGCTCACTGAGCCAATCTGCGATGGTTCGCACCTCTTTTAGGACTCGCAATTCAGGCAGCGATTGACAAGCTGCCTGACTTTCAAAGCGCTGAAGCACTAAGTCTGGATCGTCCTCAACAGTGCTATACGTAGCCTGTCCCGCCGAGAATTGCGAGGTGGGACATAGAGCCGTTGTGTCATGGAACGTTGTCAAAAGCGGTGAGGCGTAGGCCGGTGAGGCGTAGGCCGGTGAGGCGTCCTGAGAACTGCCATCAGGCGATGGCGGCATGCTAGTCGGCTCTGCTGTCGACAAAAACGCTGGGTCGACGGCTTCGATGCTGGCACTACCGAGCCTTTGGGCCTGACCGGCCACAAAGGTTTCGACGGTATGAAAGCCTCGCGCCTCTCGGCTGAATCCGCTTTCACGAAAGCGCACAAAATCGCTACCCTGCTGCCACTGAGTTTGTTGATTGGTTCCGTAAAGCGTGGCGATATCTGTACCACCCGAATCCGCCAATGCGTTGACCTGTTCGAATGCGCGCGTGAAACTTGAAAAGCCGGGCCCAACGATGGATGCGGACGTTCCGCTGGTCGAGAAGCGATCATTGCCGCTGGAGTCGTATAAGTCGGCAGTGTCGTTGCCTCCCGCGTTGGCGTAAGCATAGACGCGTTCGAAACCGCGAACGTAGTTAAAGTAGCCGCTGCCGGACATGCTGCTGAACTGAGGACGTACGCTGAGTCGGTCGTCGGCCGAGGAATCGTAGAGGTAGGCGAAATCCTGACCGCCGCCGGTGGCGTGTATAAAAATGCGCTCGACATCGCGCACTCCAAAGCGATACCCCACGCCCACCAATTCCGCACTGCGCGGCCGCGCGTTGAGTGTGTCGTCACCGTCCGAATCGTAGAGGTAGATTCGATCGGCACCCCCACCCGACCTGTAATCAACTTGCTCGACGGAAGTAACACCAATCACGATCTCGGTATTCTCGATCGTCGACCCCGTCGGACGTAAATCCACTTTGTCGGAACGAGCCGATCCTGTGATGTCGATGTGATCATTGCCACCATGCGCATCGATCGACAGATGGGCAATCGAGCCGGCAGGATAGGCATATTCGATCTGCCCAAACTTTAGGCTTAAACCGTTTTGCAGGCCGAGAATCAAGTCGTCGGATTGCAATGTGCCCTGTACATGTAGGCTGGCGCCGGTGCGCGACAGGACGTTTGCCAAAACCAATTCGCCCGTGTCCGTCGCGCTGGAGCCGCTAGGCAACTGGATGTCGAGCCACTGGCCAGCACGGACGTCCATATCCAATCGCAGCGAGCCATTTTCCCAGGTTGTATCTGTGGCGGTTGGCCCGCTCGCATTGAAAACAGCCAGGTTGCCGAACTGCGCATCTTGGTTCGTCCATTGCACCGTGAAGACGCCATTGTGACTGGCCTGAACCCGCAAGTGTTTGCCGGCCGCCAGCGTCTGTTCATGGTAGTCAATCGTGCCTAGATCTAGCGCAACTCCAGTAGGTGGCGACGCTGCGCCGCCATTTCCGCTGCCGCCGCTACTGCCAGTTCCCTGCGGGCTGAAATTGAAATCGAAATGGAAGCTGCCGATCTCATGGCTGGATTTAATGACGAGGTTGTATGTTTGTCCAGCATCCAGCGCCACCGAGGCTGGATCGAGGCCACCGGAGGAAAGTTCCTGCCCGCTGACTGATTGCACGCTCCACCGTAAGCTACTCAGCCATGCGCTATCGGCATCCAACTGCAACGTCCCACTGGCCGGCGCGGTGAAACGATACACGTCTTGGTCACCCAGCGTATTGAGCCAGCCATCGAGTTTACCTGAGGCTAAGTTGAAGAGAGATGCGCCTGATAGCGTATTGCCAATCGTGTCATCGGGAATGATTGCGTCGATGGCCTTCGCTAGATTCAGTCGATCGTAACTTGCGCCTGTGGCCGCATCAAAGATCGAGTCGGCGGTGGCGTGCAAGTGGCTGGCGATCGAGCTTAAGTTGATGCCCGCGTAGCCCACCATCTGCATGGCTTGACGAACGAGCACCGAAGCGCCCGCCACATAAGGTGCTGCCATACTGGTTCCGCTGGCCGTCGTAAAGTCATCGATCTTGCCGTCGCGTCCAAGCACGTGATCCGGCACCGTGCTCAAGATGTTTCTGCCTGGCGCGGCAATGACATGGCTGTTGCGTTGGCTAAAGTCGCTCAAGCTGCCGTCGTCATCCACGCTCGCTACGGGCAAGACATAGGGGCTAGCGGCGGGATAGCTCAGGCCGGGCTGTTGGTAGGTCTGGAACGAATTCCCAGCCGATGCCGTGACTACGATTCCGTCGTCGTACAAGAGCTTGAACTCTTCTTCCAAGGTGGCCCAGTTGGGAATTACGTCTGCGTTCCAGGTGGTTCCCAGCGACAGATTAACGGTCGTAATAGGATTTTTAAAAGTATTTCGATTGTCGTGTACCCACTGCAGCGCCCTTTCAACCCACGAAAGCTGTCCCTGGCCAAGGTCGTTGAAGACGCGCAGCGCAACCAGGTCAGCCCCCGGGGCGACGCCGGTATTGATCGGATCGTCGCTACCGATAATGCCGCTGACGTGAGTACCGTGGAAGCCCATGGGTCCATCATCATAGGGCTGCGCATCGTTCTCTTCAGTAAAGTCCCAGCCGCCGACAACTCGGTACCCCGAACCGTAACCTTTGCCAAGCGCCACGTGGTCCCACGCAATTCCACTATCGATGACAGCGACGGTTTGACCTTTGCCGGTTAGCCCGAACTGTTGCTGTACACTGTTCCACCCTGTAGCAACGTGGGCCTCTCGCAGATGCGACTCAATAGGAATCGAATCGACCGGCTGAGGGATGTTTGCCTCGACCCCCATCGCGCCGTGCAGCTCGAGGGCTTGGTCGCCGAGGAGGTCAAACATCAGTTGGGCGGAGAGAACTAAACGCCGTTCGCAGTTTTCGAAAACGATGTGGTCGACCACCGGCTCAGCGCGGCGGTGGGACGACGATGGAGTTGGCTTTCGGGTGTTGGACACGCTCAATCTCTACGGTTAAGGTTCATGGCAAATCTACGTCATGAAACCCAGGGCGAGAAACAGTTAAATTGCCAGCAAAGCTTGAGGCAGAACTTATCCGAGGGTGGTACCAACTGCGCCGGTTGAGAGGTTTAAGTGGACCAAGCAGAGTTGCGCGATCTGACGCGTGAGTCTGATTTTCTGGTGTGGACAATGCCGAAAAGTTCAATGCGGTAGCTTGTCTGTTGCTCGCAGTGGATCACCGAAAGCATGGATGCTAACCGGCGAAAGGATTCGCCCAGTGATCGCTCGAGCACAGCACTACCACAGGTCCTGCTCGTAAATCGCTCTGCTAGTAAGGATCGAGCGGAAAATAAGTGGGATAGACTTCCAGCCTGTCATGGCGGAATCGACAGGCTAGAAGCCTATCCCACGTTGAGAAACCGACACTAATTATCCGTTCGATCCTAAATCGATGAAGCAATTGTCAAAAAGGAAGAATTGGGAATGAGCCGGCCGAATTGGTTGCAAAAGGTCTATTGGACTCGATTCGCGAAGCCAGTCGAAGAGCGCGAGCTCTTCAGGCAATTGATCAGTCGACCCGTGTCTTCAATTCTTGAGATCGGCATTGGCAATGGCCAGCGAATGCGGCGGATCGCCAAGCTCGCGCAAGTCGCCTCGGGCAGCAATGCGTTGCGCTACATTGGCACAGACGAATTTGAGTCAGCGCAAGACAACGCAGCTCACATGAGCCTCAAGCAGGCCCATCAACTGGCCAGCCACTTGGGATTCAAAGCATCCCTGATTCCGGGCGACGTAAAATCTGCGATCCCGCGCGTGGCCCACAAGTTCGGGGCAGTGGATCTCGTGATCGTGGGTGCTGGACTGAACCCTCAAAACCCACTGGCAAGTTTCATTGGCGGCTGGCTCAACCGACTCGCACACGCCGAATCAGTTGTAATCGCCTGCGACCAGCCGAACGGCACTCTACAAGTCGTTGACTTGCAGCAGCTTGACCTACCATTGCGCAACGCTGCCTAGCGGTCTATATTTTACGGTTCTATTAGTTCTTGTTTGGGATTGAACCTCGGGCGAGCACCTGAGGTTCACGCCAGGACCGAATTTGCGGGTGGCACAGGGTCCCGTGCCGGCTGCGGCTGTGCTGTGTATACTATCTAATCCGTTCTACCGGATCGTATCACGGCGCAATCGCTCGCGTTGCCCTGCGGAGCCACGAACAAATGCTGCGGAGCCTCGAAAAATGATTCCCTCCTTTGCCCCGGCAACTCGACCTTTTGCCTCCACAACCCGTCGCGACTTCTTAGGAACCAGCGGTGTTGGATTTGGTGCAGTGGCCCTAGATTGGCTGCTCCATCAGGAGCACGCTTTGGCTGCGAAAACGGCAGCGGCCCAGCAAGCAATCTTGCACCACGCACCTCGCGCGAAAAGCGTCATCTGGCTGTTCATGGAGGGCGGCCCAAGCCATTTAGACTTGGTAGATCCAAAACCGCTTCTGCAGACGTTGGCGGGCCAGCCGCTGCCGGCCAGTTTTAAAGAACCGATTACGGCCATGGGAGAGAAGGGGGCTGGACTTTTGCCTTCCGCACGAAAATGGAGTCAACATGGTCAGAGCGGTATGTGGGCCTCCGACTGGATTCCGCATACCGCTCAGTGCATGGACGATATCGCGGTCATTCGCTCCTGTTGGACCAATGGCATCAATCACTCGGGCGGTGTCTGTCAGATGAACACCTGCATCAATGTGGCTGGACGCCCGTCGCTGGGTTCCTGGGTTCACTATGGGTTAGGGTCTGCCAATCAAAACCTACCTTCGTTCGTAATCATGTGCGACAACTCGGGACGCCCGGTGAATGGCCCACGCAATTGGGGCAGCGGATTCATGCCCGCCTCCCATCAAGGCGTTCGCATCAATGGCAACACCGATGAACCGATTGCCAATTTGAATTCACCGCTGGGTTACAGCACCAGCCGTCAGCATGAGAAGCTCGTGCTGCTGCAGCAGTTCAACCAGGCTTATGCTCAGAATCTTCCGCAGCAAAGCGAGCTAGAAGCCCGGATCAACAGCTACGAACTTGCGTTTCGCATGCAGGCTCAAGCTCCCGAAGCGGTCGACCTGAGCCTCGAAAGTCAAGAGACCCAAGAACTTTATGGTCTCGACCAAAAAGCTACCGAAGCCTTCGGACGCAACTGCCTACTCGCCCGTCGGTTGGTGGAACGCGGAGTACGCTTTATCCAACTCTATAGCGGCACCGGCAGCAAATGGGATTCACATGCCGACATCGAGGTCAAACATGCGGAACTTTGCTATTCGATGGACAAGCCAACCGCCGGGCTGCTGAAGGATCTCAAACGTCGAGGCTTGCTGGACGAGACGCTCGTCATCTGGGGCGGAGAATTCGGACGCACGCCGATGAGCGAAAAAGGCAATGGACGCGATCACAATCCGACTGGATTTTCGATTTGGATGGCAGGCGGAGGCGTGCGGGGCGGACAGACGATCGGGGCGACCGACGAATTGGGACTTTACGCCGTTGAAGACAAAATGCATGTCCACGACATTCATGCCTCCATTTTGTGGCTGATGGGTTTGAACAATATGGAACTGACCTACGATCACAAGGGACGTCCCGAACGGCCTACGATCAATGAAGGGCGTTTCAATAAGAAACTTATTACGGGCTAGTGGGATCGCGAGCCCTACGGTTTACCCACAGCGCAGCGTTTTCCTGGAGCCGATAAACATCACTAGAATTGGTCCGCCAGCCAGCAAAAGTAGTCTTGGCATAAACACTCACCAAAACCCAGCCGATAAGCACTAGTGGTGTCCACCTAGGACGGATCCTGGTCTAGGTTCGCATTAGCGTTTTGGCTCGGCATGGTTGCGAGGGGTTGCAAACGCGTGGTTCAGTTCGGCAGGCATCAGCAGTGCTGTCGAGCGCATCGCAGGATCCCTTTGCTATGTTTGGTGTTCGTCGACGCTGGCCCATATTAACGGCCTTTGGTGCTGCCCTTCTCTACGTCGCGAACAACTACCAGATCGTTGGTCTGGAGCATTTGACGCTGCGACCGCTGGACAGTCCGCAGCAAGTCACTGAATTTGATCCCAACCCAGGCAACGCATATTCGGGACTTGGCAGTGGCCTGGGTTTTGACTTGACCCAACTTGGTATACAGCATGCACCTATCTCGGGAGGCAACAGTGTTTCTGGCTTCGGCCTAGATCCCTACTCTGCCCAACCGGCGCCCGCTTGGAAAAACCTGCTGAGCATGGGTGAGAAACTGGCACTGTGGCAGGACAAAATCACGCCACCCAAAAGTACTGGAGAGCCAGAAGACGCTTATAGTGGCTCGAGTTTTTCAGCCTCGCTTCCGATTCCCATGCCGCAGGGGTTGATGCCGCAGGGGTTGATGCCGCAAGAAATCGCCTTGCCTGTTAGCCCCTGGAATGGTCTGCAGGGCAGTGCGAACTCGACCACGCAGTCAGTGGATGGAATACCGTCGGGAAAGATGACCAGCAGCTTGTCCCCGCGGCCGAATAATTCCGGATTTGGAGCTCCAGCCGCCAGCAGTCCATCGATTCGTATCGCGTCGTTCCATGTGCCATCGCTTGGCCCCGCCATGCTCAACAAGCCACACGTGGTTGAAACGCTCGTGAGCATCTTGCGACAATACGACCTAGTCGCTTTGCAGGGTATTCAAACCTCGCGCGATGATATCCTGCCGCTTATAGTCGACAAACTCAATCAGTCTGGACGCAGCTACGATTATCTGGTTGGGCCGCGCGTCGGCCGAGCAGCAGCGCATCAGCAGTACTCTTTTGTGTTTGATACCAACCAGTTAGAGACCGACCGATACCAACTCTACACAATCGATGACCCAGAGGACCTAATGGCTTACGAACCGTTGGTAGCCTGGTTCCGATGCAAGGGATTACCAAGCAACATGGCTTTCACGTTTACTGTGATCAATGTGTGCATCGAGCCGAGTTTTGCTGATGCAGAGCGAGCCGTGTTGCCGGCATTGATCGACGCCATTGAGCGGGACGGTCGCCGCGAGGATGACTGGATTTTGACTGGGGATTTCGCAGGCGGAACGCAATTGTTGACGCCGCTCCTGGGAAGTGGTGTAAGATTCGCGATCAGCGACATGCCTACAGACGTAGCAGGAACTCGCATGCTTGATACGATGATATTTTCAGCCCGCGCGACCTCTGAATTCACGGGACGTGCCGGAGCCTTTGATTTCCTGCGAAAGAACAATTTATCGCTCGAGCAAGCACTTGAAGTCAGTCAACACATGCCAATCTGGGCAGAGTTTTCGCGCTTGGAAGGCAGCGAACCTGGGCGAATTGCCCCCATCGATTCGGCACGAGTGAACTAACCCAACGCTTGTCGGCGCAGTGCTGAACGCTCATCTATGACTAATATAACAAACCGCTTAGCGACCTGGGTGGTCAGGCATCGCGCGGCGGTGTGGTGCCTACTGCTGCTAATTTCCGCTTTCGCTGCCGTCGGCCATTATGATCCCAGGATCATTACGCATTGGTTCCAAAACCAGTCGTCTACCGAGCCAGAGCGGGATGCTGCTGGTAGGACTCAGACTCGAGCCGAAAGCAGCTCGGAGCAGCCACCCGACAATGTGCAACCCATTAGCCTCTCGAACTCCGACGCAGTTCTGGTGGTGGAGTCGGCGAGCTTCTTCACGTCGCCGGGTACGCAGGCCATGCGACACGTGGCGGACGAGCTGGAAAGGCTCGATCAAGTAGCCGGAGTGTTGTGGATGGATCGCATTCCCATGCTCAACATCTTTGGGCTTCGCGAGCCACTGCTACCGAAGTCGTCGGCTTCCGCAGCGCGCTTCGAAGCAGCTCGCGACAAGGCCATGCGCCATCCGCTGGTGGCTGGGCAGCTGCTGAGCGACGATGGCCAAACGACGCTCATGCTTATCAGTTTCAATCGCTACTATGTTTTCACGGATGCCGACGCAACCAGCGAAATCCGACAAGCGGCTGAAAATGCAGCCAAGGAATATCCCGATGTCGATTTGCGCTTTCGTGTGACTGGTCGTATACCGGCCACGATCTCCGCCATCGAATCGCACGAAGCCAATCAATTGAAGTACCAACTGATTGGTTATGGCGCGATTTTCTTGATGACCTTAATACTCTTCCGTGGGATTCGAGCGGTCATCATCGTATCGCTCGCTCCGGCGGCGGGCGTTTTTTGGACAACCGGCCTTATTCGGTTCTACGACTACGACAATCCGCTCGTCGATGTCATCTTGCCAATTCTGGTCAGTTTAGTTGGACTAACCGACGGGGTACACTTAATGGTGCAGATCCGCAAGTTACGCGCCAGTGGTTTGGACCAGAATGTTGCCGCCGAAGAGGGTTTGAAGCAAGTCGGTGTCGCCTGTTTCCTCACGTCGCTGACAACGGCCGTAGGCTTTGGTTCGTTGGCGACTGCTGACTCACAATGGGTTCAGGAGTTCGGTTGGTGCAGTACGATTGGCGTCATCCTGTGTTTTATTGCGGTGGTCACGATCATTCCCTTGGCCTGTTCATCCTGGCTAGGTAGTCGCGTCCACCTTGGCCACGAAGACAGCCTGATCGATCGCCATCTGGAGAAAATCGGTGGGCTGATAAACCTTGTATTAAAGCATCGATACGCTGTAGCCCTGGCGGGTGTGCTGAGCACGATTGTGTTGGTGGCGATAGGTTTAACGCTGCAGCCCGATCAACGTGAGACCGATGGACTCCCTTTAAATGCGGAGTCGACGCAAGCCATGTTGCATGTGGACAAGGCGTTTGGTGGACTTGATTTCTCATCGGTTGAAGTACGCTGGCAGGAGTCGGTCACCTCGGATTCGCCAGGAGTGTTGATCGCAATTTCCAAAGTCGACGAACTGCTGCGCTCGGAGCCGTTGATTGGTCATCCGCTGTCGATTCGCAATTTGCTCGATGCGCAGCCGGGAAGTGGTCCACCTGAGGAGCGTATGAGCCTAATGGAATTATTGCCTCCGCCGCTCAAGCGAGCTTTTTACACGCCAGAGACTCGCTGGGCTTCGGTGTCTTTCCGCGTTCAGGACCTAGGAATTGCGACCTATGGTCCTGTTTTCACGCGTATCGAAAGCGGATTGCGCGAAATCGAAAAAGCGCACCCGCATTTTCAGATGTCGCTCGAGGGACGCGCCGTGAGGCGTTGGAAGAACCTCTATCAAATCGTCGTCGACTTGGCCGCAAGTCTCGGTTCGGCGTCGATCATTATTCTGATTATTCTAACGGTCGTTTACCGCTCGATTCGGCTGGGCCTCATTTCCATCATTCCCAACATGTTCCCGTTGGCACTCGCAGCGACCTACTTGGTACTGGCCGGTTACAACTTGGAGATCGTGATGGTCTGCAACTTTACCGTCTGCCTGGGAATTGCCGTGGACGACACGATCCACTTCCTGACTCGCTTCCGCGAGGAGCGGGTGCATTGCGACAGCGACGACGAAGCCATTCGCCGCGCATTTACTGGTGTAGGAACCGCGCTGATCATGACCACGGCCGTGTTGGTCGCCGGATTTTCGATTGTCACGCTCAGCGACTCACGCGATCATAGGATCTTCGCCACCATGGGAGCCTTGACCGTTGCGGCAGCCCTATTCTGCGATTTGATTTTTTTGCCTGCGCTACTCAGTATCTTTGCGTCACGTAAGAGCAAATAGGGATTTGACATTTGACATCGGCGGCAGGCGACACTTACGTAACAACAATCCGACCGGCGTCGGTGTTGGAAGTGTGTTGCATGGGCGATGCGGAAGGGCCGTGCGTGGGAAACCAGTCCTTCAATTTCAAACAGTGTTTTTCCAGTAGAAACCAACTTAGCAGGGCCGCCGCATAAGTCATCGCGAGCATGAAGCACATGTACAGCAGCGTGGCTACGATAGGACTGCCAAGCATATTTGACAGCGCCGATACGGATAGTACCGAACCCAGAATGGGAATGAGCGGACTTTGGAATACATACATCGCGTAGCTATATTTACCGAGCTTTCGCAAGGGCGCAACATTGAAGAATCTCGCCAAGGGCCTGTTGGCATGACCGGCCAGCAACCACACCAGGACGCAAGCCCAGACCAGTGGCCATAGCGTGTGCGCGAGCGTAAATAGTCGCTTATCGAGGATGACACCCAGTAGCCCAATCGCCAAACACGGCACAAAAACGACGTAGCTCCAACTCTTGAGCGGTTCTAAGCCTTCAGGAGAGCGTATCTGGAGCGCGAGCATGGCACCAATCAGCAGTGCATCGCAACGAAAAACAGTTAGCACATCGGGCGCGAGTCCATTGCTGCTGACACATGCAAAGGCAATTCGTGAGCCACTGCAGACTAGGGCAATCCCACAGGCCAGACGCAGGGCAGGCTTGCGAGCGCAGAGAAAAACCGCCAGCGGCCAAACAAGATAAAAATGCTCTTCGACGGCCAGCGACCAGAAGTGATCGAGGTAGCCGAAGCACCACTCGCCGTCGAGGCTCATCTTAATATTGGTCAAATACGTCCAAAGAAAGAACTGATTTGTATCCGCAAGCGCGAACAATCCTCGGTAGGCGGGCAACGAGTTGGCAAGCACTACAAACAGGAATAGCGAGAAAAAATACAAAGGGAGAATTCTGAGACTGCGCCGCGCCAGAAAATTGATGAAGTAGTGCTTGCTACCCTTGGCGTCGACCAAAATGCCAGTGATCAAAAATCCACTGAGCACAAAGAACAAATCAACACCCCGATCGCCCAGCGTGAACATGCGGTGCAGGCTCAATCCGAGCCAAGAATCAACGGGCATCTCCTTGGCAAAGCGATAGAGCGTGACGATCAAGATGGCTAGGCCACGTACGCCGTCCAATTGCGGAATATGACGCAGCGGCTGCCAAAGCGGATCGGGAAGTACCTTGGCATCGGCGGCCATATTCGAGCTTTCAAGGAATGTCCGAGGGACGCGAAGCGAGCCCAATTGGTCGCGCAAGAAGACTCGCCCGCGTATCAGGACCTTATCCCGCCGTCGCAGCTCGCGTCGGAACCAATTTCCAGAAAGCTAGAGCTCTGGCCGATCCGATGGAAACTGCACCGGTTGTAGGAATTATCGCGGCTGGTTTCGGTCCTAATCGCTAATACTCCACGGCATTCAACTCGAGCCAGCGTTCTTCGGCGGCACCCAAGTCCATTTCCACGGCTTTGACTTCGTTGTGCAACCGCAATGCCTCGCCTTGTTCGGTAGACTTCATCAGCAAATCGTTTAGTTCAATGCGCTTGGCATCGAGCGTCTTTATCGTCCGTTCGATCGCTTTCAGTTCCTTTTGCAACTGCTTCGAGTCGATGACGGCGGCTACCGGAACATTATCTAGTTTTGTTTTTTTGACTTTCGAGCGTGTCGGGGCCCGAGCGCGCTCACCGTCGTCGATTTCCTTGTTAATGTAATAGAGATAGGCCTCGTAGTCGCCACCGTAGTTCTTGGCGGTCCCATCGCGGACTTCGATGATATTTGTCGCCAAGCGGCTCATGAAGTGGCGATCGTGGCTGGTGAAAATTACCGTGCCGCGGTATTCCAGCAGCGCCTCGGCCAAAGACTCGACCGTTTCAACGTCCAAGTGGTTTCCGGGTTCGTCCAAAACGAGAATGTTGTAGGGGCCGAGCAGCAAGCCAGCCATGCACAGCCTGGCGCGTTCGCCACCGGAGAGCACCTGCACTTTTTTGCGCACGTGCTCGCCACGGAACAGGAGCGAACCTGCCACTGCCAGAATCTGCTGATTAGTCGTACCCGGTGTGGCTTTATATTCCAAGTAATCCAAGACCGTTTGTTTCGGATCCAGGCTGCCGTATACGTGCTGAGCATAGACACCAATTTCGCAATTGTGCCCCCAGCGGACTTGGCCCTCGATCGGAGAAAGTGAACCGACAATTGCCCGCAGTAGCGTGGTCTTGCCTTGCCCATTGTCTCCCACAATAGCCGAGCGTTGACCATGCTCAACTTCAAGCGTGATACCCTTGGCTACCGTGTGCCCCGGATAGCCGATGGCCAAGTCCACCAGGCGTACTGCTGCGCCCTGCCGAGGCGTGACGATCGGCGCACGAATCGAGGCCGTCGGCAGGTCTTCGGCGATCTCAACAGTTTGAAGTCGCTCGAGCTGTCGGCCCTTGGAACGTGCTTGGCTGGCGGTACTTGCCCGAGCGCGGTTTTTGTCGATGAACTTCTGCAAGTGTTTTTGCTTGGCTTGTACGGTCGCATTGACACGTTCGTCATGTTCTCGCCGCTCGGCTTGATAGACCAGGAAGTCTTCAATTTTTCCCGGATACATTGTCAGTTTACCGCGTGACAAATCGAGCGTATGGTCGCAAGTTGCTTGCAAGAAAGCCCGATCATGCGAAACAATTAGCGCGGCCTTGCTGAAGTTGCGCAAAAAGTGCTCGAGCAAAATCTGCGTGCGTACATCGAGAAAGTTCGTCGGTTCATCGAGCAGTAGCAGGTTCGGGTCCTGCAACAGCAGTGACGCCAGCTTGACACGCGTTTGCCAACCGCCGGAAAGTTCCGAAATGGGACCGTTTAGATAATCGCCCTTTAGTTCGAATTCACCGCCGACTTCGCCGCACTTCCAATCCGGTTGTCCGCTATCGCGCATCAAGAAGTCGAGTGCCGATTCGCCGGATTGAAACGGATCATGCTGCCGCAGATAGCCTACTTTGAGGCTCGAGTGACGAATCACTTCGCCTTTTTCCAATTCTTCTTCGTCCATCAGCACGCGCAGCAGCGTCGACTTACCGGCGCCATTGCGTCCCACAAAGCCAACCTTCACAGTGTCGGTAAGCGTCGCTTCTGCATCATCCAGTAACATCTGTTCGCCGTAACTCTTTTGAGCTCCGCGGATCTGTAGCAAAACACCCATAAACTTAAGTTCGAATCCGTATTCTGAAGTTTTTCAATGGCAACGCTAACTATCGCACCGAATCATTTTGCGCTAGCGCCGAGAAACCACCTGCCAGTGCGCGGCGTTCTAGGTCGAGCAGTTTGTCGACGCGTCGCTGGTGTCGCGGTTGAGGCGTGTAGCGGGCCGAAAGAAACGAGCGAATGATCTCCATGGCCAGTTCGGGTCCGATGACTCGAGCGCCGATGCAGAGTACGTTCATATCGTCATGCTCGACGCCTTGATGGGCCGAGTAGGTGTCGTGGCATAAGCTCGCGCGAATACCTGGAATTTTGTTCGCAGCCACACTCACGCCAACGCCGCTGCCGCAAACCAAAATGCCGCGCTCGACAACACGCGTGATCACCTCCACAGAGACTTTTTCGGCGAAATCAGAGAAGTCACAGGGCTTGTCGTCCGTCGTCCCGCAGTCCATGACCATCAACTCATGGCCACGCAGGAACTCGACCAGCATGTTTTTCATTTCGAAACCAGCGTGATCGCCACCGATGGCAATCGTTGTAACAGCGAGATTACTCATAGCATTTCCAAGAGCCATCCGAGCCACTAGGGCACGCGGTTGTTTAGTTCAGTTGTTTGGCAGCCTCTGGAAATTTCCCATCCCGCCGTCAGGGCTAGGTCGAGGCCCGCAGTATTCTAGCCGCAGCTCCCTTTTTCCGCCAACGGACACTTGCCTGCCCCACCCCCTGCCTACAAGGGCGACGAGAGCAAGCAACAAATTGATCCCGCTCGCAACTTTCGCTCCCGACTCCCCAAGTACTCTGGAGTTCGTGCAGCGTTAAAATTCTTCATAAATAAGGGTTTACGCTGATTGAATACTTTCGAGATAGGTCATGGAAAGGACACATCGCTAGCATTCGTGAATGATAGCATTGTGGCGGCCCGTGATTCCCACGTCCGAAGTTGTAAGTTGTTCAAAATCCATGACTTAAGAAGGCTGCACGATCACTCCCGGGTTGAAGGGCTGCGGATGAGGGCTCCATCGTCACGCCCTCGGGGTCACCGCCCTCGGGGTGTTCAGTAACACCGCCCTCGGGGTCACAGCTTGTTCGCGCCACGCCCTCGGGGTCACAGTTTGTTCGTGGGCATAGGCCCCCCCTTCCATCTGTCCATCCGGATGGACAGATATTTCCCAGTGAAAGCTGTGACCCCAGTTCGGTTACAGCTTGTTCAGGGCATAGGTCCCCCCTTCCATCTGTCCATCCGGATGGACAGATATTTCCCAGCGAAAGCTGCGACCCGCGGTGAGATTACTTAAAGCTGTGACCCCAGTGAGACCCGCTTAAAGCTGTGACCCCAGTGAGACCCCAGTGTTCGCGAATGATAGCATTGTGGCGACCAGTGATTCCCACGTCCGAAGTTGTAAGTTGTTCAAAATCTACGGGGGCG
>JBGSJL010000212.1:0-89246 GCA_041741955.1 Pirellulaceae bacterium
ACCACGTCAAATTCCGTTTGTTCGGCGGCTTCAGCAGGTCCACCTTCGGCGGGAGCCATCATCATCATGCCACCGCCCGAAGCGGCTTCGATGCCGTGCTCGTCCTTGAGGTAATCGCTCAAGTTCTTCGCTTGCTTCAAAGTCAAGGCAACAATGGAATCACCCAACTGCTTGATATCGTCTGCGTATGCTGTTTCTGACATTTCTGTACTACACCCTTACTCGGAAGTTAAAATTTGTTTTCTGGAGAATCAACTTAATTCTTGCAATATCAAAGATTCGATGCTGGCCGCTCAACGTGTTGGTTGCCAGCGGAAAGTTTTGCCTATGCTTCACCCTCCTTATTTTCGACCAACTTTTTGACTTGGCCGGCCAGCTTCGCACCCGAACCAAGTAGCTGAGCGGACAGATTCGCTCCAGGGCCGAGTATCTGCCCGACGAGCATCGAAATTTGTTCTTGTCGATTGGGCCACTTGCTGACCGCGACCACTTGTTCAGCGCTCAGTGTGTCGCCGTCCATCACCCCGCCCTTGAGCTCAAACTTGGGGAACTGGTTGCCCTTGACAACGGCGGCAATTTCTTTGGCGAGGCTGACGAAGTCTTCGCAGCCCCAAATCACAGCCAGCGAGCCCTGCTTTTCAGCGAACAGGGTGTTCAGCGAAGATTCTGCAGTCGCTCGTCCGGCCAAGCTGCGCTTGACGACCAACATCTGGATATTCTTCTCTCGCAAGTGTTTGCGAATCGCATAGGTCTTGTCGGAATTCATGCCGATGACGTTAGCTACAATCGCATCGCTCACACCGGTCAGGCGACCCTTGAGCTCATCGGCGATCAAGTTCTTGACATATTTACTCATGATTTACTCGGACTTGGTTATCTAATTTCTAAGTCGTAAACGATTCAACGACCTGCACTAGGCAGCTACTCGGACGCTGGGCGTCATCGTGGCGCACAGAGCGATACTTTTGATGTACGTACCCTTCACGGCTTGCGGCTTCAAGCTATTCACGTAAGCCAAGAAGGCCTCTACGTTGTCGCTCAACTTCTGCGCATCGAAGCTCAGCTTGCCTACAATCGCATGCAAGTTGGAGCCCTTGTCGTTCCGGAATTCGACTTTACCCGCTTTGTACTCTTGCACCACGCGGGAAACGTCCATGGTCACGGTACCAGCGCGGGGCGATGGCATAAGACCGCGCGGCCCGAGGACTTTACCCAGGGGCCCGACGACGCCCATCATGTCTGGCGTGGCAATGCACACGTCAAAATCTGTCCAACCGTCCTTGATGCGCCTAGCCAAATCCTCTTGGCCGACCGTGTCGGCACCGGCTTGCTGAGCCAAAGCCGCCAAATCGCCCTTGGCGAATACGACGATACGCTGCGTTTTCCCGATGCCGTGCGGGAGCACCACCGAGCCGCGCACGAGCTGGTCGGCCTGTGCGGGGTCGATTCCCAAGTGCATATGGATTTCTACGCTTTGGTCAAATTTGCGAGCCGGAAAACCCTTGAGGATTTCAATCGCCTGAGCCAGTGGAAGCGGCGTCTTGGTCGACGGTGCCTTGGCGGTCATGACTTTCATTGCTTTGGTTAACTTCACCATGATTTAGCCTTCTACCTCCAAGCCCATACTGCGGGCCGTGCCTTCGATCATTCTGGTGGCGTGCTCTAGGTCGCGAGCATTCAAATCGGCCATCTTCTTATTGCAAATGTCCACAATCTGGGCCTTGGTGACCTTACCGACTTTCTTCTTATTGGGCTCTCCAGAACCGCTGGCAATGCCAGCGGCCTGTTTGAGCAGCGCGGCCGCTGGCGGGCTCTTAGTGACAAATTCGAAAGTTCGATCCGAGAAAACGGTGACCACGACAGGAATGGGCGTGCCGTTGTATTCTCGCGTTCGTTCATTGAATTGGGAGACGAACTGCCCTAAGTTAATACCGTACCTACCCAAGGACGTACCGACAGGTGGTGCCGGTGTGGCCGAACCACCGGGTACCTGAAATTTGGCCTGTCCGACGACTTGCTTCGCCATTTGATTTTATACTCCAGCGGTGCTTGCTCGTTAAATCCTAGCGTGATCAGCCATGGTGTAGACTGAGCTAGAAATCTTGTTTTGTACTCTTAAGTGCGAGAACCCTTAGCCAATCACCTCGCCGCCGCCCCTGTACTTTGCGTCGCACTTGCTCTACGCCGTACTGGGCATTGGCTGGCACCGCGCATCAAATTTCTTCGATTTGCCAGTGATCGATTTCCACAGGCGTACTACGCCCGAAGATACTGATAATGACCGTGACGCGGCCATTGGATTCGTCCACCTTCTCTACTTCGCCTTCAAGGTTTTGGAAGTTACCTTCCTTGACGCGAACACGATCGCCCGAACGAAACGGAATAGCCGTTTTCATCGCGGGTTCGTCTTCATCGTCGGGTTCGGGCTTCTTGATGATCTTCTGAACATCTTCAGGGAGCATCGGAGTCGGCTTGCCGTTTGAGCCGGTGAAATCACCCACCCCCGGCGTTTCCCTAACCAAGAACCACGAGTCATCTGTGATGACCATATAGGCCATCAGATAACCGGGGTAGAGCTTGCGCTTGACAACGCGGCGAGTACCATTTCGAGCGTAGGTGACCACGTCTTCGGTGGGAACTAGAATCTCCCCGAAGACCTCTTCTAGACCAGCAAGCTTGATGCGCTTCAATAGCGCATCGCGGATCCCGTCTTCACGGTTGAAAGCCACTTTGATGATGTACCAGTCCATACTGGTCGCAGCACCTGAAGTAGGCGAATCGACTTGCTTTTCTTTGTCACTCACTTGGCACCCCCGCCAGTACAAACGATCGTGACTGCGCCCATTTCGGGGCCGCCACTGCCATCTCCTGGCTAGGAAGAATTTTTTTAGTTAACGTTGGCGGCTAGGCAATGCCCAGCAATCCAAACACAAATTTCCACAAAGCATCGTATCCGAACAAAATCGCAGAAAGAAACAGTATCGTGAAGATCACCACGATCGAAGCCCTCACCAACTCGCGCTGACTGGGCCACGAAACCTTGTTCAATTCTGCTTCGACGGAAATCAAAAAGTCTGCGAACTTCGGCCAGTTTACCAAACGGTAGCCAAACCAACAGCCCAAAGCTCCCAATGCGACCGCAATTAAATAACCCACTGCCTGGTTGTTCGTACCCAGGTAGCTTTCAACCAGCGGAGCGACGAACAGCGTGTGGCATCGCCAAGCAGCCACGACGGCAACCAACCAGATCGTAAAGCAGGTAACCTGCCGGACCATCTTGCCCTGATTGCGTTTGTATAAGCCCGAAGCAAATAGTTCGTTCACGAATGGCCGAATGGTTGCTGCTGATTCTTTTCCGCTCATTTTCCACTCGGCCAATCTAACGATATTACAACTTAGTCCGTCGCCAATTTGCCCGCCGGCAAACTGTTTCCGATCAAGCAGGGGCGGAGGGACTTGAACCCGCAACCGCCGGTTTTGGAAACCGGTGCTCTGCCAATTGAGCTACACCCCTGGGTGTCTACCACTGCCTGGACACGATTCAATTCCCCAGAGGCCAAGGAAGCCTGCCGAGGTGGCCAGCACCCAAGCAAGCCTCAAGCGACCGCCTGCAATTCCCTCTCCACCAAGCCACGCAGAGCGACTCGACAGCAAAGAAACTATCCGAGAATGAAATTACTCGAGAATCTTGGTAACAACGCCGGAGCCCACTGTCTTGCCACCTTCACGGATGGCAAAGCGGACACCGTCGTCCATCGCGATCTTCTTCTGCAATTCGACTTCGATCTTCACATTGTCGCCCGGCATGCACATTTCGGCACCTACTAAGTTGGCCGAACCGGTCACGTCGGTGGTACGGAAGTAAAACTGCGGGCGATAACCGCTAAAGAACGGTGTATGTCGGCCACCTTCATCCTTGCTCAAGCAATAAATTTCAGCTTCGAACTTCTTATGCGGTGTGATCGAACCCGGCTTAGCCAATACTTGACCGCGCTCGATGTCGTCCCGCTTCATACCGCGGAGCAAACAACCGACATTGTCGCCCGCGCGACCTTCGGTCATTTCCTTACGGAACATTTCCACACCGGTAACAATGGTCTTAGTGGCCGTGTCCTTCAAGCCGATCAACTCGACTTCTTCACCCACTTTGACCATGCCCCGCTCGACTCGTCCGGTGGCTACCGTACCACGGCCTTCGATGCTGAATACGTCTTCGATGGCCATCAAGAATGGCTTATCTTCTTCGCGGTCAGGCTGGGGGATGTAGCTATCGACGGCATCGAGTAACTCAGTAATACACTTACTCGCCTCAGGGTCGGCTGGGTTATTGTAGGCGTTGAGCGCATTGCCTTTGACGATTGGAATGTCATCGCCAGGGAAATCGTTCTTGCTCAACAGCTCCCGAATTTCCAACTCAACCAACTCGAGCAATTCTGGGTCGTCGACCAAATCGCACTTGTTGAGAAAAACCACAATGGCAGGCACGCCTACTTGGCGAGCCAGCAACACGTGCTCCTTGGTTTGAGGCATCGGACCGTCGGCAGCCGACACAACCAGGATCGCGCCGTCCATCTGAGCAGCGCCAGTGATCATGTTCTTAATAAAGTCCGCGTGACCAGGGCAGTCGATGTGTGCGTAGTGACGATTGGCTGTCTCGTACTCTACGTGGGACACAGCAATCGTCACCGTCTTGGTCGAGTCTCGCACCGTACCGCCCTTGGCGATATCGGAATAGGCCTTCGCCTTTGCCAGACCCTTTGCTGCTTGTACGGCAAGCAAAGCACCCGTGGTGGTTGTCTTGCCGTGGTCACGGTGACCGATAGTGCCGACCTTACAGTGCGGCTTAACTCGCTTGCACTGCACTTTGGCCATTGTTCGTTACACCTAACAACGAAAAACTAGTGATTGACGAGGACTCAGTGTCCACGCTTGACCAGGACTAAAATAAACATCTGCCACATGCGGCACTCTCGCTCGACAATCCTGTACATCTACGAGCAAGAGCTGCTGAGGGGACTTGAACCCTTGACCTCTTCCTTACCAAGGAAGTGCTCTACCAACTGAGCTACAGCAGCCTCCGATTCTTTCTCTTGGCTTCTTCTTCGCGCAAATCGAGAGCGGGTGAAGGGAATCGAACCCTCGTATTCAGCTTGGAAGGCTGCTGCTCTACCATTGAGCTACACCCGCTTCTCCTTCACCCAAATTCAATCCGTAAACCAAAGGTAGACTCAGTCGACGTTCCCTACAGTTTGCCACTATGGCTGCGGTTCGCCAATGGGAGGTACAGGATTCGAACCTGTGTAACCGAAGTAACGGATTTACAGTCCGTCCCCTTTAACCACTCGGGCAACCTCCCCGAAACCGAACCCAAAAACTTCACACGAACCACGTGTCAACCAAGTCGCACCAAGCAATTCATTGACGAACGGCCCACACACACGCCAAATTATTAACGCGAGTTAGGGTCGATTCCAACAAACGCCAGGAGCCAGCGGAGGGACTCGAACCCCCGACCGGCTGATTACAAATCAGCAGCTCTACCAACTGAGCTACGCTGGCACAGTGATCCCGTATGCATTTTCAGGAAGGCGATAGTGTATCGGCGTGCCAAGCTACCGCAAGGCGAATTTTGCAAACGGAAACTCGATTTCGCTCTGGATTTGTCAGCCGAACCCCCTTAGGTTCCGTCTCTAAAGAATTCCGCGCCACAGACGGGTGCCGATGCGAACTAGCGTGGCTCCCGCCGCGATTGCCTCTGCAAAATCGCCGCTCATGCCCATGGACAACTCGTCCAGTTGAACTTGACCTTGGTAATTTTCCTGGAATTTGTCGCGAAGCTGCCGCACTGCCTCGAATTCTCGTCGCGCCGCCAACGGCTCGGCTGTCAAGCTCGACATGGCCATTAGGCCACAGATCTGCAACCCACTCAGCCCGACTGCACGATCGAAAAACGCTTTCAG
The DNA here is from genome assembly GCA_041741955.1 of Pirellulaceae bacterium. Classification (GTDB taxonomy): domain Bacteria; phylum Planctomycetota; class Planctomycetia; order Pirellulales; family Pirellulaceae; genus Aureliella. The sequence continues at coordinate 5,961 of JBGSJL010000212.1, forward strand.
TGCCTCTGCGGACAGCCCCGTCTTGGACGCATCTCCACTAATATTGACCTCGACAAGAACCGGTAACTGCAAGTTTTGCGATTGAGCCTCTTCGCTAACGGCTTGGGCCAATTTCAGGCTATCGAGCGAATGCAGTGCCGCAAGCATGGGCAGCGTGCGGCGCACTTTGTTGCGTTGCCAGTGGCCGATCAGATGCCATTGTGTGGGGCCTGCCAGTCGACCGGCCGGATTGCCCGACATGGTCTGAGAAAAATATTCGAATTTGTCCCACAGCGATTGAGGGCGGTTTTCTCCCAGAATTCCACAGCCGGACGACGCTAGCTGCCAAGCGAGTTCCGGCGGCACGTATTTACTGACGCCGACAATTCTAACTTCGCTGGCCGCTCGCGAGGCCGCACCGCAGGCCGAGACCACTTCGTCTTGGACTCGACGCCAATTGTCAGCGATGATTCGAGCTGTCGCATCCGAGGCAGGCACCATGAGCTAGCTGTTCGCCTCCACTTCGAGCAACGTGTCCACCTCGCCGTCTTGGCAGTCCAGTCGACCCGCTACGAATTCTGCCAGCGTGTGCATGCCGATGGCCGTTCTGCGCTTCGGAGGCGCCAACGATCGGTAAAACACCCACTGCTGGTCGCCAATTTGAACGCGAAAAGCCACTGCTTCGTCGCTGCCGACAATTCGAAGGTCTTCGCCAACGGTCAAATGCCGCCACGTAAATTGCTGCTTGGCGTGTGAATTGCAAAGGCTGACCAGCGTGGCTGCGTAGAGACGCTGTTGCTGCGTTTCGTGGCTGGCTACCAGCACGTCGTTGTCGATACTGAGCCCACCGGGCGCTAGTTGCCGCCGCCATTCGGGCAAATGCAATGGCACAGTCAGGCAACGCCCGCCGCTGGGTGTCACCAGGTAGCCTTCGGTCGTTTTTTTGCTGGGTTCGAAACGCACGTCTCCTGCTAATGGCAGTCGTGAGCCCAGAGACCATTTTCCGGCTTGATCGCAGAGTAGCGCATCGGCCAACAACAGCAAGCGATCGTCGCGAAACAAGATGGCTTGCCGCTGGACCCGCGCGTGCTGTCCAAATTTGGCCTCTAGCTCGATGTAATCCACGTCATCATCGCTGAACCAGCAGACTTCACTCCACTCATCAAGCTGCAACTGGGCCTGATCGTCGAACTGCACACTGGTGGTCCACTCGCCTGAGAAGACAGGTATGCCTTTGGGCCCGAGGGCTTCGATAAAAATTTCGCTGTCGGAAAAGTCCAGTGCAAAGCGGCTGCCCTTCTTGCGCCAATCGCTTTGCATAACAACCCCGGCAGCTTCGTCGCAATAGGTCGTTAGCTCGGGTAGGTTGCGATGCGTCAGCGCTTTGCTGCCGCTGGCTTTTAGTAGGCCCGACAGATGCATGACGGCTTGTAGTGATTTTGGGTTCTTTGTTTGCCCCACCAGGGTCTGCCACATGGCTTTGCCGCGTGGCGAAGAATTTCCGGCGGCGAGCAATTGGGTCCCGTCGGGGCGTGCCCAGCGGGCGGCGTGCTTGAGTAGCTCCGACAGGGCGCGCTGCTGGGGTGGATACCAATTGCGTAGTCCCAGCGAGTTAGCCAGTACTCGGCAACGGACCACGCTGGCCAGAGCCGCTCGCAGATAGGTCGCACCATGAGCCAGCCAGGGGGCTGGGGTCTCTTCGCTGCGCTCCAGATACTCGGCCAAATTGTCCATCGCCAAGCTGGCTTCGCTGAGTACCGTTTTTTGGGAAGCCGATGTGGCGACGCCGATCAGCAGCGGCAGCTCGCACTGCAAAACCAAGTGGCAAACAACAGATTCTTCTAGGTCTGGCGTGTAGGTGGCGATCCTCTCGACGACAGCTTGCAGCCACTGCGTCAACCATTCGTTGCCCGGTCGCCGCGCGTGCTCGGGCAAATGCCAAGCCAGCGCCGCAAGGCCTAGGGCGGACTTGGCATAGGCGTCCGCAGAACTCAACCAGCCAAATGCCGACGATTCGAGCGTTTGGTCCATCAGTCCAACGACTTCGGCCAATTGTCGCGACCGATCCTCTTCCGTGGCGGCCGTGGAATCTGCCACGATGGCCGCCAGTTTTTTGGCCGACATGCCCGCGCGGACTAGAACCTCTGCCTGCTCCTGCATCAACGCCGACCACAGGAACGAGTACTCCGCCGAGCAGCCTTGGGGCCATGTTAGCTTGGACATCGCATGGTCGTAGGCGGCGGCCCAAACCTCGAGCGGCTGCGAGACGGCCGCGGTCACTTGCCGCGCCAAGGGCTTGCCTCCCACACTGCTTTTTTTCCGTTTGCCGCTGTGTTTGCGGGAGCTGCCCGCTTTCTTGACACCCGAGAGTGTCAACGACTCTGGGGCTGCAGAAGCGGCATAACGCGGGTCAATCCAGTCCATGCGGATCTCATTTCTATCATTAAGTCAGAATTCGCCGAGTGAATATTGAATATTGAGCGAGTGAATATTGCTTAGGCGTTTTGCGAACGACAGCGGATGGCAAATTGGTATACTTCGTTTCAGTCGCACTTTAAATGGGTCGCATAACATTGTGCTCAAATACGCACTCGCGTCTTAAACTTTCCACTAGACCCAAAAACAATCAGACCGAAAACCAATTGAGCCGGATGCAACCCATGAAGACTGGACGATTTGTTTCCTGCCAAGCCGCTATTGTGTTTGCGGCTTGGGCCGTCTGCAACTCCACTGCACTTTCCCAGTGGGAGGGTCGGGAATCCATCCTCAAGGAAGTGGAAAAAACGTTCGGCGATCCACCGGGTATGACTCGACTGGATCCAAAGGACCGCGTCTGGGCCGATAAACAGAACCGGCGCATCGTCGTCGATGGCTTCATTGCACTGCGCGAAGGGCAGCTCGAAATGCTGGCCTGCCTGATCGGAACGAAAGAGCATGAATCCGTCGTAGCGACCTTCTGCAAAGCCGTTACAGTACACGCTGGCTTGTTGGCCGTCGGTGCCCAACAAGGCAAACCGGTGCAGTGGGATCCGATGTACGTCGCACCCACGGGCAGCGAAATTCAAGTATTCGCACTGTGGCGAAATGAAAAGGGCGAAAAGAAAAATATCAATACACGCGAATGGGCGCGTGTCGTGGGTACTGAAAAAGAAGTGTTGGACACCAACTTCGTTTTTGCGGGTAGCATCCTCTGGGAGGATCCAGAGACTCACGAAAAAGTCTATCAGGCCGAAAGTGGCGACCTGATCTGCGTGTCCAATTTCTCGACCGCGACGCTGGACGTGCCGATTGAAAGCTCCAAAGTCAACAGTGGCCTGATGTTCGCCGCCTTCACCGACCGCATCCCAAAGCTCGGCACACCAGTGCGCTTGGTGCTGCAGGTGGTTGATGCTCCCAAATCCGCTGGCTCCGTCAACAAAGTCAGTAGCTCCCAGTCGCCAGAGACTGGCTCGGCAGCACCATTGACTCAAATGAAAAAAGGCACCGCTGAGGGCGGTTTGGACCAGCTCAACGCGGCACCCAAGTAGCACAGTTAGGCAGATGGATAAAGTCGGCAGGTCACTAGTTCCTGCAAAACTTACCCGATAAGCTTAGCAGCGGGTGAACAATATGTGGGATAGGCTTCCAGCCTGTCAAGCGTGCATCGACAGGCTGGAAGCCTATCCTACCGTCCACAACAGTTCATGCAGATGCAGATGGAAGGACCGACTCGATGACAACGGGCTCGATGGATACCTCGTCCATGCCGGATTTGTTACCGGTTAGGAATGGCAGTATCAGCCTACTAAACGGCCATTCAATGCAGGGCCTGTCATAGCCCTGAACAGACTCTCTTAAATTTTGCTCTCCGTGGTCCATGAATTTGGGATCACTTCAAGGGGGTGTGAAGAGGACACGATGGTGAAGCACTAGTATCGTCCGCTTCTCCAATGGAATTCGGGTACGCAAATATCCCAAATACCGCTAAACAAACTCAACATTCGATCTTGTTTTTCGTTCGGGAGTTTACTGCACAGCATTTGAAATAGTTCACCATCGAGGCTACAAACAAGTGTTTGAACATTCCGCTCCTCAATTGCAGCCAATTGTTTGATTTCCTTGAGCGCATTCTCGCCGAGAGCCAAATACTTCACGAATTCTTGGTGCAAAAAAGGAGAGTTCAAATTATTTTGAAAGTCGTGATTTGCAATATATCTATGGCACAGAAGCGTTTGATCTTCCGAAAGCGTACCCATTACGGATCTATGAAGCACGCTCTCCAATTCATCGACAAAATCTTTTGGCGACTGGCCATTTCGCGGCGTGCGCGCAAGCGCCTCTGAAAAATCGAGTTCGATGGCCCGAAGCCTCGTCAACTGTGATTCGCTAAGTCCAACGGACCGCACTGCATCAGGCGAAGTTAGAATTCTTGAAATATTAGCAATCGGGTGCCAGGGAATCTTAGCTAGCAAGGCTTTGTCATTTGTGCAGCTAAACTTTAGAGCAAGCTCATTCCCAGCGTAATCCACAAATCGTTGCTGGGCTTCAACCGGTAACGCAGAAAGAATTCTCTGAGCAGATTCGACACGCCACTTGACAATTCTTGTGGCATACTCAACATTGCCGCGCTCAATACTCGGCCTCAATGCGTCAAGCGAATCTTGCAAACCACAGAATGAGATAACACCTGGATCGGAGAACGGTACAAAACATGACGTGAATTTCCCCCGCATCACCGTCGGAAGCAACGCCTGCATCTGGTCTTCAGTGAGTATCTTACTTAGGGATGATCTGACTTCGCTGTCGATTGCGGCAAAAACGCTTGTGTTAATTTCGGCTCGCTGCTCTTGAGCATTTTGAATGCGCGCTTGCCCAAGTTGCCGGCTGATTTCGGACTTATCGAGTTGAGAATTTTGTTCAAGTCGCGATCGTAGTGATTCAATTTTCTTTACACTGTCTTCGCCCGATTCTGCGTGCAGGCGCACCCAGATTTGCTCGAGCTTTCCACTCTTTGCCAAAGTTCTGCGCATCTCTTTAACGGCCGCCCGCTGATAGGGTGATATCTCTATCGCGGTACACAGCTCCGCCGAACGCTCAATTTGAAACGAGAGTTCCCAATGGTCGAAACCAGGAAGCACCTTTGGCGAGGAATTGTCGTCTGCCATTGCTTCAACGAGCAACACGGCTACGAAAATTGTTAAAAAAAAGTACTTCATTTCAGTCTCCACCAAAATTGGGAAATCCGATGTTCGGCAGACTCTTTCTCATACGGTTGGCCAGCACGCTTCTATGTATTCCTGTTCGAGTGGAACGTGTTCAAAGTCCAAGTATGGATTTGGATACTGAATCACAAGATCAACAAGGTCCATGGCAGACGTAATTTGCTGTATATTGGCCAAACATGAGGTCCAATTCCCAAAGTCGCAGAAGGTCAAATCAATATCAAGGTTTTCCGTAAAATCTCCTTGGCAACAATAGTCGATATCTTCTCCATCGAGCACGGCACTCCATGCATCATCACCAGCATCGTAGTCGAATTCAAACATATGGGTGTTGGCAATTGCTGGTGTTACGCCAATTGCGCCCGCCAGGGACTCCCTAGCATACGTGGCATCCACATGGCCGACCGTGCCGTTTTGAGACAGTCTACGATTGCTTACGATCGCTTCATGTCGCCACTCGCTTAGATCGTTCTGTCCGGGTACTGCAAGAACCACTTTCACGCTATTTGCAGAATCAAAATCAATTACAGTAAATCCGTTTTGCGTGCTCACTGTTGATTTCCGATACTGCCCGAAGCCCCAAGTATTGACATAATTGTTATCTGCTACGGAACCTCCCTCATCTGTAGACTGAAACAACCAAATCCCAACTAAGCTCGCCTCTGATTGCCCACGCCGAATCCAATACCCGTTACCAGCCTGCGACCGGTATTCATACCAAGCGGGGTCTGAAAATGTACCAGTTCCTCCCCAGTCTTCAGCGCTAAACGCAGCGGTCGTTAAAAAGCAATGCAGAAGGCAGGGGCCCAAAATTGCGAAGCAACGCGATAATCCCATGATTCAACCTCTTTATTGGGCTTTATTGGACGAAAACAAAATACGAAACGAACAAGACGACACAATCATTTCCTTGGGACTGGCAGGTTCTTGCGCCACTCTGCTGCGGCGATTGGGTGGATCCGCGAATTGGCATTCAATCTATTACTAATACCGTAGATGGTGTTCCACTTCTTGCAGCCAATCCGTGCATTTTCTCGAGAGAAGTACGGGCCCCGATTCCACATAGCTCAGTTAGAATTTGGTGATGCTCGAGAACACAATTACTTACCTTAGGCTATCTGAATTCAAACCTCCGTTGGGACCTGTGAAGTCTTCGATAAACTGTACTTGGCGCGACGTGTAGCTCACTGGCAATTTGATCGTGAGTTTTTCCTACCATAAGTAACTCTACAGTCCGTCGCACATCGGCACTGCACCGGTTCAGAATGCACTGTAAAAAGTCCAAGTCGTCGACGCGATCGAAGGACAAGTCGAAATACGCGGTAAACTGCGCTAGCTGACCTGACGCGAATGTGTCCGCATCGCGGATAAGTAGAGAACGATCGCTGCGGTACCGACGGGAGGCGTCAAACGAAGCATTCCGAGCCAATGTTGTTAACAAAGCCCAAAATGGCCCGGCATCCTCTTTCAAGGAAAAGTCCCCACGTTGAAACTTACGAACAAATGTTTCAAACACTTGATTGGCAACGTCATCAGCGTCCTCGATTCCGCAGCAGCGGTAAAGCCGCAATTGTCGTTGGCAAATAGCTCTTAGGCGCTGTTCGCAACACGTCCAGAGGCCGAAAATCGATGCCTCGTAGTTCATTCGAATGCCCCTTAAGCATCCCGCAAACGGACAATCGATCGTCGCGCATTCCTGTGGCGCAGTTGAGTTCATTGCACGCCCCTTCCATTCGCTGCATCCGTACCATGAAAACTGGCAACCAATTCAATGCTCGATTGACGATCAGCTGTTTCTTCGATTTTCACGAAAGAAGCAAATGGATAAATGCAATGTGAAGTTAGCCGGTCGAAGAAGTCTTTTCTCCAGGAACGCAGAAGCCTCCTTCCTTTGCGGGCAATGAACCTGAAAATTAGAAGATTGGCGAACCGACGATCTTGAATCCGGCGCACCTGAGTGCCTGAGTGCCATTACGCACCTCGGATCTGAAGAGAAGTAGCTAAAAAGTTAGAAGCAAACAGATTTAGACTCTACAGTTGCGGCGATTGCAAGTAAAAAATCCGTTTTTGTTGGAAATTATGCAAAGTCTATTCGATGGCACGCCAGGGACGCAGCAACGAAACTGGGGATCATCTGACCACCCGCAACCAAGCTGTGACGCTGATGGTCGCTTGCGTGCAGCAGAAGCGACATCGTGTCCGGCGATCGTCTCAAATGCCTGTTGCGAGCTGTTCTCGTTAGTAGCCCAGACGACCAGCGCACGTAGGCCAGTGCTGTCGAATACAAACGAGCCATTTCGGCGCTGAACGTCGCGAATTGGTGCCTAGCGGACCAAGCCGATCGATAACTTGTATGCGCGCCTCTGAGGTTGGACAGCGTGTTGCGGTGGCTTTCTCCACCAGAGTCGCATCGACCAACTCGTACATTCGACCCTGGCCGTTCAGGCGTACCAAGTCTTCGATCGTCGCATGTCCAGGCATTGGGTCCGCGAAAACTCGCTGGATTTGGAATCCCACCCAAGACATTTAGCATTTCAGAAAAAGTTGTAGCAACAGCGGCGTTTGCATTCCTCCGCCGCTCCTTCCTCTCGCGAACTGAACCTCGCTCGATCACTTCCTAAATGGAACACCTACATTTTACTCACGGAATAATGAAGTGGACACTCAGGTTTCAGAGCGACTGACAGATACCAACTTTGGGGGGAGTCAATGGGCAACCCACGATTCGATTGACGATTGATAAGCAGGTCAGTGTCTCTGTAGTTTAACGGGGGTTTATCAGACCACCCGCAAGCAAGCTGTGCTACACGGTGTTGTTTTATGTGGGATAGGCTTCCAGCGCTGGAAGCCCGTGCCACCCTCAATTCACGGGCTGGAAGCCCGTGTTAGCTCAATTGACGGGCTGCAAGCCGTGCTACGCTCAGTTCACGGGCTGGAAGCCCGTGCCACGGTTTAGTCACTCCAGAGAACAGATTTAGGGTTAGTTCTAAGATTTAGGGCTAGTTCCAAGCACATGCTTGACTTCTGGGTGGCCGGCCAACTAGGCTGAGGGTTAGGTCGTGGGGTTGCCGTTGAGCTTCACTGCGGTCGTAAACGCTAAAAACTAGAGCGAACCAGGGGGCGAAATCAGCACATGTGGCCATACGTTTGGATTGTATTCATGTTGGGGCTGGTCGGCACAACGACGTTTGTGGCGATGCGTGAAAAGAAAGCCCGGACCGCAGCTATCAAGAAGATGACTCCCCCGCCAGCCAGCTCGGGTACGTCGGATGCCATGAACAACTCGATGGACGGCTTCGGAGAGCAGGATCCACTGGACTCATTCGGCAGCGAAGTCGCGGCCTTTGATGAGGATGCCTTCAAGTAGACCACTCGCACGGTAGGCCATCTCCTTACGGATTTTGCATGGGCCACCTACAATGCCTGAAATTTATTTTTCGGCAGTCGTGGCGAACTACGCGGAGATGATCCTGTGAGTCGTTTTGGAAAACCAGCTTGCCTGGTATTGGAAGATGGTACCCGATTTGAAGGCATCTCGATCGGGGCCGAAGGCGAGACTTTCGGTGAAGTTGTCTTCAACACTTCCATGACCGGCTATCAAGAGATCCTGACCGATCCCAGCTACTGCGGTCAGATGGTTGCCATGACCTATACCGAGATTGGCAATTACGGTACCAATGACCAGGACCTCGAAAGCCACAAAGCACAGGTGGCTGGATTCATCATTCGGTCCGGCAGTCGTTTGCACAGTAATTATCGTGCCCAAGATTCGCTGAGCGCCTACTTGCTCAAGCACTCGATCGTAGCCATTGCGGGTATCGATACCCGTGCCCTGGTGCGACACATTCGCAGCCAAGGTGCCATGAAAGGCGGGCTGTCGACCACCGATATGGACCCCGCTTCATTGCTGCAAAAAGTCAAAGCCAGCCAAAATCTCGTGGGACGTGACTTGGTGCGCGAAGTGATTCCAGCCCGCGCTCGCGAGTGGAACCAGGCCCTTCACGAACTGGATCAAGGCCTTGCCAGCCGCGGTTCCAGCGCCACTCGCAAGCCGCATGTGGTATGCCTTGATTTCGGTATGAAATGGAACATTGCCAGACACTTGTTCGACCGCGGTAATCGCGTGACGATTTTGCCTGGCACTTCGTCTTCCAAAGACGTATTGGATCAAAAACCCGATGGGATCTTCCTCTCCAATGGGCCCGGCGACCCAGAGCCGCTCGACTACGCTATCGGCGCGATCCGCGACTTGATCGGACATCGCCCCATGTTCGGAATCTGCCTTGGCCATCAACTGCTCAGCTTGGCGGCTGGCGGCAAGACGTTCAAATTAAAGTTCGGGCATCGCGGCAGCAATCAACCCGTACTAAACCTTGAGAGCGGGCGAGTTGAGATCACCTCGCAGAATCATGGTTTTGCCGTTGAAGAGGCCACGCTGCCGAGCGAATTGACCGTGACTCATCGCAATTTGAATGACAACACCGTGGCGGGCGTCAAGCATAACTCAGGTCTAGCGTTCAGTGTGCAGTATCACCCCGAGGCTTCCGCGGGCCCCCATGACAGCGTTTACCTCTTCGACCAATTTCAATCGCTCGTTGAAAAACACTTGGTGTCGTAAGCCCACAGCGCCGCCTATTCGGCGCTGGTCTAACTTGATCGAAGGAAATTCCAGCATGGCGAATCGCGTGCCGCTGTTGATCGTCTGTTTGATTTGGGTTTCGCACGTCGGTTCGAAGGCTCAAGCAGACGAAGCCGAGCCGCGACCGAACATCCTGTTCTGTATTGCCGATGATGCGTCGTGGCCCTATTGTGGCGCATACGGCTGCGCGTGGGTCGATACGCCCAACTTCGATCGGGTGGCCCGCGAAGGTTTACTGTTTACCAATGCTTTCACCCCCAATGCCAAATGCGCTCCGTCGCGAGCTTGCATTCTAACGGGCCGCAATTCTTGGCAGCTCAAAGAGGCGGGCAATCACTGGTGCTACTTCCCAGCCGAATTCAAAACATATTGCGAAGCGCTTTCGGATCATGGCTACTTTGTGGGCGAAACCGGTAAGGATTGGGCGCCCGGCGTAGCGCTGGATAGTGCGGGCCAAAGTCGCCAAATGGCTGGCCAGGCTTTCGAGCGCAGGACAGTAACGCCGCCGGCCAAAGCCGTTTCGGGCAACGATTACGCTGGGAACTTCGAGGATTTTATGGCCTCCGCACCGGTTGGTCAGCCGTGGTGCTTTTGGTATGGATCCAACGAGCCGCATCGGGCTTACGAGTTTGGAGTGTCTCTGCGCAATGGCTGGCGGAAACCAAGCGACATCGACAAAGTCCCTGCGTTTTGGCCAGACAATGAAATAGTCCGCACCGACATGCTGGACTATGCGTTCGAACTGAAGTACTTCGACGATCATTTAGGCAGGATGCTGGCTACGCTGGAGGCCAATGGCCAGCTCGATAATACGCTGGTCGTGGTGACTGCCGACAACGGCATGCCCTTCCCTCGCGCCAAGGGGCAAGCCTATGGATTTTCCAACCACCTACCGCTGGCGATGATGTGGCCGCGTGGTATCCAGCGGCCCGGTCGCCAGATCGACGATTACGTGAGCTTCGTGGACTTTGCGCCCACTTTTATGGAGTTGGCGAAAGTCCAGTGGTCGCAGACTGGCCTGCAGCCAGCCGCTGGACGAAGCCTCACCCCCATTTTCCAATCCGATTTGGCAGGTAGGGTGGATACAGCGCGAAACCATGTCTTGTTGGGCAAAGAACGACATGACATCGGACGGCCCAATGATGCGGGATATCCCATTCGCGGTATCGTCCAGGACGGTTGGATGTACATCAAGAACTTTGAGACGAAACGTTGGCCTGCCGGTAATCCGGAGACCGGCTATTTGAATTGCGATGGCAGTCCCACCAAATCGGAAATTTTAGAGCTGAGGCGCAGCGGCGTGAACAGAACTTTCTGGAGTTTGAGCTTCGGCATGCGCGGGGCGGAAGAGATGTACCATCTGACCGATGACCCCGAGTGCCTGCGCAACCTGATTGATGATGCCGAGGTCCAGTCGCGAAAGAATCAGATGTTGGCCCAGTTGCAGCGCGAACTGGTAGAGCAAGGCGATCCGCGGATGACTGGGCAGGGAGCGATTTTCGATCGCTATCCCTACGCAGATACCAGCGGCAAGGGTTTCTACGAGCGATTCATGGCGGGCGATCGGCCGCAAGCTGGCTGGGTGAACGCCAGCGATTTCGAAAAAGCTGTACTGCCTTAACAAGTCGGGCGGTTTGGGCGGTTTGATTCCGCAGCCTAGTTTTGGGGCCGTAGGCAATGCGACTATTTGTCGCGTGGGTACAGGGCTATTCTCAGTCCGCTTGGGGTTAACAAAAGTCTTTGCGGACGGGATACTGAGCGTTAACTACATGTCCCGCTCACGTCAATCATCGTTAGTTCTATGACACGCTTTCTATTTCCACGATGGACGAATAAATTCCTGCCGCTGCTAGGTGTGTTCGCATTGGGCGGTGGTGCCTATGCGGGCGTGCTATTCATGGCGGCCACGGATCCATTGACGCTGAACCCCGGCTACATGCCGACTCAGCCGGTGCCCTTCAGTCACAAGATTCACGCTGGCGAATTGAAGATGGACTGTCGCTACTGCCACGTCAACGTGCAGAAGGCGGCCCACGCTTCGATTCCCCCCACTGCGACCTGTATTAATTGCCACAGTCCAATTGGCGCAGACGGCGCACCGAAACTATCGGCGGTGCATCCAGCCAGCGAAAAGCTGCGAGCTATTCACGAAAGTTGGGAATCGGGCGAGTCGGTACCTTGGGTTCGCATTCACAAAGTACCTGACTTCGTGTTCTTCAATCATTCGGCGCACGTGAATCGCGGCGTAAGCTGCGTGAGCTGCCACGGTCGAATCGACACGATGGAGAAGGTTTTTCAAGCCAAAGAGTTATCGATGGCGTGGTGCATTGATTGCCATCGCAATCCCGAACCGCACCTTCGCCCCGTTGAGTTTATTACCAAGATGGATTGGGAGCCCGCCGAGGGTCAGGGGACGCGCGAGGAGATTGGTGCCAAGCTCCGCGAGGAGTTGGGAATTAACCCGAAAGCCAATTGCGCCGTGTGCCACCGCTAGATTCCGTACCTTGGCCTCAGTTAAGTCGGTCGCCAGGCCAGCCGGCTGAGTGCCAGTCGAGTGAGTTGTGAGCCAACCCGAGATTTGAAACGATTGGGCCTAGTCCTGTGACCGCAGACATAACCAGACAAGCTAAAAAGATGCAGGCAAAGCAGCTTCCGATAACGATAGTCGAAAGAAACAAGCCTCAGCAGGCCGCCAAGTACTGGCGAAGTGTTGATGAGCTGGAGCAAACTCCCGAGTTCGAGCAATTCCTGCATCGCGAGTTTCCCCAGGCCGCGTCCGAATTCCCCGAGGGCGTTTCGCGGCGTCGATGGCTCAAGCTAATGAGCGCTTCGATGGCGCTCGGTGGCGTGGCTGGCTGCCGCTACGGGCCAATCGAAATTGCCGCCTTTGTCGTTCGCCCGCCCAATACCGTGCCTGGCATGCCCAAGCACTACGCGACCAATTTTGAACTGGCCGGTCGTGCAGTCAGCCTGCTGGTCAGCAACGTCGATGGTCGTCCGCTTAAGATCGAGGGCAACCCCGAACACCCCTTAATGAAGGCCTCTGAGCCGAACATACTTTCGGGGGGCAAGGAGCGTTTTGCCAGTGCTGGGACAGACGTTTTTTCTCAAGGTTGTATTCTCGGCTTGTACGATCCGGACCGTGTCAGCCAAGTGACTCGCGTGGTCGACGGCAAGTCGGAAGTTGTTCAGTGGCAAGACTTTGCGAATTTCGCCAAAGATCATCTGGCCCATTTGAAGGAATCGCAGGGAGAGTCGCTGGCGATTCTCATGTCGCCATCGCTGTCGCCGTCGGTAAATCGTCTGGTTGAAGAGACGGTCAAGCAACTGCCCAAAGTGACGTTGGCGACTTACGCTTCGGTCGACGATACGGCCCAGAAGGCTGCGTGCGCGCAGGCGGCGGGCAATCCGGCTGAGCTGCTACTTGATTTGAGCGCTGCCAAAGTAATCTGTTGCCTGGATAGCGACTTGCTGGGTAACGACCCCAATATGGTGGTCTATTCGCGGCAGTTTTCAAAGGGGCGTGAGCCCACTTTGGTTGGCATGAATCGGCTGTACGCCGTCGAGTCACGTTTCTCGATTACGGGTGCTGCCGCCGACTCAAGATTGGCAGTCCGCAGTTCGCAAATCGGCGCGTTTGTGGCTCGACTTGAAACTCGCGTGGATGAACTTTTAGCTGGTGGTTCCAACGTGCCGCCAGCCAGTGGTGAAGCGGCGTTCGATTTGGTCGAAGCTCCGCAGCAGCTTGAGCGTTTTATCGAAGCGATGGCTGAAGACTTGGTCAAGCACAAGGGCGAATCGCTTGTGTCCGTCGGTGCCCATCAGCCCTTGGATGTCCAGTTAGCCAGTTTGCGGCTCAACCAGAAACTCGAAAATGTTGGCAAGACCGTTCAGTTGCGACCCAGCCGAGTTGCGGTAATGGGCGTGACTGCGGTCGACCTGGAAGGCTTGGCCGAAACGCTCGCCAAGGGCAACGTGGATACGCTGTGGATTTTGGGCGACAATCCGGTCTACACGGCTCCGGGCAATGTCAAGTTGGGGGCGGCGATCGAGCAGATTAAGAATTCGATTTACTTTGCCGAGTTCGAGGACGAAACGGCCGCAAAGTGCAGTTGGCGTTTGCCGCTAGCCCACGCCCTGGAGAGCTGGGGTGACGTAAGGGCCGCTGATGGAACCTACGGCATTTGCCAGCCACAGATCTTGCCATTACTGAACGGCAAGAGCCAAGTGGAGATATTGTCGTTGCTGCTCGGAGAAGCAGTCGGCGGCGAAGCTTTGGTGAAGCAAACTGCGGATGGTATTTCCGGTCAGCCGCTGCCAACGCGGGTCTGGCGGCAGGCATTGGAAAGCGGTTTTCTTGAGGGCTCAGCGGTCGCGGCTTTGACGGGCGAGCTGAATGTGCAAGGTGCCATGCCTACGGGCACTCTCAATTTGAGCGATGTTGAAAACGGCAGTCTCGAAGTACTGTTCACGGTTAGCGATACGCTTTACGACGGTCGCTTCGCTAAGAATGTGTGGATGCAAGAGCTGCCGCAGGCGATGACCAAGTTGGTTTGGGATAACGCGGCCATCGTAAGTCCCGCCACGGCCAAGAAATTGAATTTGCGGCAGGCTGAAATTGTGCGGCTGGTGCGCGGAGATCTGACGCTTGAACTGCCGGTCTTCATCATGCCAGGCCAAGCTGCTGGCTCGATTACCGTGCATCTCGGCTATGGTCGAGTGTGCCGCGATGAAGCGGTCAATAGTGACGCGCAGGTGGTAGTGGGACACGATGTGGGCTCGCTGCGAACCTTTGCCGAGCGCAGTATTTTGACAGGCGTCGAAGCGCGTCCGACTTCGCGACCCTATAAACTCGCGACGACCCAAGACCACTTCGCAATCGATGAATTGGGCCTGGAAGAAACTTCCTCGCGGGCAGGCATGTTGATTCGCGAAGGTACTGTTGAACAAATCGAAGAGGGCGGTGCCGAATACGTCGAACATTTGGGGCTTCACCATCCACCGCTCGAGTCGCTGTGGGACGAGCCAATAAACCAGTTCGAACAAGATCCCACCGTACCCTATCAATGGGCAATGACGATCGACCTCAATAAATGTACGGGCTGCAACTCGTGCGTGGTGGCCTGCCAGTCGGAAAACAACATCGCGGTGGTTGGCAAAGAGCAGGTTAGTCGCGGACGCGAGATGCACTGGATTCGCGTCGATCGCTATTTCCGCGGCGAGGTCGAAACCCCGCAGATTGTGAACCAGCCAGTGGCTTGCGTCCACTGCGAAACGGCTCCGTGTGAGCAGGTTTGTCCCGTGGCGGCTACCGTGCATACCGAGGAGGGCATCAATGCGATGGCCTACAATCGTTGTGTGGGGACTCGCTATTGTGCCAACAACTGCCCGTATAAAGTCCGGCGGTTCAACTACTTCAATTACGGCACCGAGTACGGGTATTTTTACGGCTGGCAGCAGAAGGGCAAGCTTGAAGAAGCGAGCCGCAAACTCCAGCAATTGGTGCTCAATCCAGAGGTCTCGGTCCGCGGTCGCGGCGTGATGGAAAAGTGTACGTACTGCATTCAGCGCGTGCAGAACGGCAAGATTGCCGCGCGGGCTCAGGGGCGTGCAATCCAGGATGGAGAGGTGCAATCGGCTTGCCAAGCAGCTTGTCCGACTCAGGCTATTGTGTTCGGCGACTTGAAGGATCCGGCCAGCCGCGTGTCCAAGTTACAGGACGATATACGGGCCTACGCGATGTTGGGCGAGTTGAACATCAAACCGCGCACACTGTACTTAACGCGTGTTCGCAATACCCATCCACGACTGAAGTTGGCGCACCAGTTGGCAGATGCTCATCACGCAGGACACGGTGCCGCCAGCGACGAACATGGAGCGACCCATGCTGTGGAAGCAGCCACCGCCGCTCATGCAGAAGACAAAGCGGCAGCTCACTGAAGCCCTTACGCCGCAGTGCAGCCATACAGTGCAGCCAGTACGGCGCAGCGAAACTAGTACAGCGATTTAACTTTACTTAAAAACACACAAGATACGGAATCGGGCGCGGCCCATGGCGAGCATAGCTAGTCCTGCAATCGACAATACTATCGACACACCTGGTCGACGTACGCCTCTGGTGATTGGCAAGCATACCTATGCCAGTATCACGCAGATGGTGGCGCGCATCAGCGAAGAAGCTCAGCCGCCGATTTGGTGGATCGCTTTTGCGATCGCCTTCCCGTTGCTACTCATGTTCGGCGGTTTGATCGGCTACTTGATCCTGACGGGCGTGGGTGTGTGGGGTAACATGTCACCAGTCTTTTGGGGCTGGCCAATCGTCAACTTCGTTTTTTGGGTCGGTATCGGTCACGCGGGCACGTTGATTTCCGCGATTCTGTTCCTGTTCCGTCAGAATTGGCGAACGAGCATCAACCGCGCTGCGGAAGCGATGACGATTTTCGCGGTGATCTGTGCGGGTACATTCCCGGGAATTCACGTGGGTCGGGCTTGGTTGGCATTTTGGTTAACGCCCTACCCGAGCTTGAATCTATGGATGTGGCCCCAGTTCCGCAGTCCGCTGTTGTGGGACGTGTTCGCCGTTGGCACGTATGCTTCGGTGTCGTTGGTTTTTTGGTACATGGGCATGATCCCCGACTTGGCCACATTCCGCGATCGCTCCAAGAACAAATACAGGCGGATGATTTATGGACTGCTAAGTTTGGGCTGGTGCGGTTCGTCGCGTCACTGGATGCGTTACGAGAAGGCTTACGCAATCTTGGCGGCCCTGGCGACACCGCTGGTACTGTCAGTGCACACGGTGGTTAGTTTTGACTTTGCGGTGTCCCAGTTGCCTGGCTGGCACACGACGATTTTCCCGCCATACTTCGTTGCGGGTGCGATCTTCAGTGGTTTTGGAATGGTGCTCACGCTGCTGATTCCGGTCAGAGCGATCTACAATCTCAAAGATTTGATCACACCGCGGCACTTGGACAATATGTGCAAGATTATTTTGGCGACGGGTTCGATGGTCGGCCTGGCTTATACCACCGAGTTTTTCATGGCGTGGTATAGCAAGAACCCCTAT
The DNA here is from genome assembly GCA_041741955.1 of Pirellulaceae bacterium. Lineage (GTDB taxonomy): Bacteria > Planctomycetota > Planctomycetia > Pirellulales > Pirellulaceae > Aureliella. Next base: position 22,846 of record JBGSJL010000212.1, read on the forward strand.
GAGTTCTTCACGTTTTGGAATCGCGCGTTTGGTCCGTACTGGTGGGCCTACTGGATCATGTTCTCGTGCAATGTGATCACGCCACAACTATTTTGGTTCCGCGTGTTTCGTACCAATACAGTATTGATGTGGATCGTGACGATTTTCGTCAACATTGGCATGTGGTTCGAGCGCTTTGTGATTACGGTTACGAGTTTGAGCCGCGATTTTCTGCCTTCGAGTTGGGGTTACTTCAATCCGACTTGGGTAGACATTGGCATGTTGGTTGGAAGTTTCGGTTTGTTCACCACATTGTTCCTGCTGTTCTGCCGCTTCCTGCCGATTATTGCTGTTAGTGAAATTAAGTGGACGATGAGCCAACATGCCCACGCCGAGCATCGCTACAAACATGGTGGCGAGCATCACTAGCTTAGGTTCGGGAAACGTCCGTTGAGTTGTTCAATAAAGTTAGATCCTAAAAGTCTTGGGTTGTGCAGATAGATGAGCGATCACCGAAAGCCTGCGAACACCGTCAAGCCACCACAAGCCTTTGGCTGGATGGCCGAGTACGCAGATGAAAATAAGTTGATGGATGCAGCCCGCAAGGTTCGCGATTCGGGCTACACCCGCACGGACGCTTTCACTCCATTTCCAGTGCATGGCATCGACGAGGCCCTGGGGATCAAGGCGACGGTCTTGCCCTGGTTTACCTTGTGCGCTGGCTTTACGGGCATCACTATTGCGCTGACAATGCAATATTGGATGAACGCGGTGGATTACCCGTACATCATTTCCGGCAAGCCTTTTGCAAGCTGGCCGGCGTTTATCCCGGTCGCCTTTGAGCTCACAGTATTGTTCAGTGCGTTCACCACAGTCTTTGCGATGTTGGGTCTGAACGGCCTGCCGCGATTCAGCAACCCCGTTTTTGCAAATCCCAAGTTCGACCGCACGACCGACGATCGCTTTTTCTTGTGGATCGATTCTCGCGACAAGTATTTTAATTCTGAAAAAGTTAAACATTTGCTGGGTGAAACCGGCGCTTTAACTGTCGAAGAGGTGCGTGAGGATGACAGTTCTACCGAGGTTCCTCGGCCCATCTTGTTTGCGATTGCCGCCTTGATTCTGGTGACGTTGATACCCGGCGCAATTTTCCTCAACATGCGACTCTCTAAGAGCGGCGATTCTCGATTTCACGTGTTCTTCGACATGGATTTCCAGCCCAACAAGCACACGCAGTCGAAGACAACGATTTTCGCAGACGGACGCGTGCAGCGTCCACCCGTCGAAGGCACGGTCGCGCGCGGCGAACTGGGTCTGTCCGACCCGTACTCTCTGGGCTACGACCCAACCGCCACTGCCGCGTTGGATACTACAAGTTCGACCAGTAAATTGGTGAGCTTCCAACAAGAAGGCGATACAGGTCGCGCCGATCCACCGGCAGCCGTTGCCGCTAACCCCGTGGTGGAAGGCGAGCCCAACTTTGCTTGGTCCACTGAATTTCCTCTGGAAATCAATGATGCCCTCTATGAAATAGGGCGTCAGAAGTTTGAACAGAATTGTGCGGTCTGTCACGGTTTCTCAGGGTACGGCGACGGACTGGCTTCGCAGCGAGCTCTCAATCTGGCACAAGGCTATTGGTTGCAGCCAACGAGCCTGCACGAAGACCGAATTCAACAGCAGAGCGTCGGTCGATTGTTCTATACCATCACCAACGGCAAGGGAAAGATGGGCGGTTATGCCGCTTCTCTAAATCCAGAAGAGCGCTGGGCCGTGGTACTGTATGTGCGTGCCCTTCAGCGCAGTCAAAATGCGCAGCAGTCGGATGTGCCTGCGGGCACTAGCTTAACGTCCAGCAACCTAACGTCCAGCAAATAGTAACTTGAGTTGGTAAACACTTCAGGCAAAAAGATGGCAGCCAGTATTCCAAACGATAACCTTACAATTCCAGCCGCCTGGCGCGGCTTTGCTCCGGTGCTGGTCGCCGTGGGCGCCGTCTGCGTGCTGCTCAGCCTGGGATTGTTTTACTTCACCGGCAGCGAAGAAAACCCCAGTGTAGGTTTTCGGGCTTTCTTCCATTCCTATCTCGCCAATTTTATGTTTTGCTTGAGCCTATGTCTGGGCGCCATGTTTTTCGTACTGGTGCAGTACCTAGTGCGGGCTTCGTGGAGTGCGGCGATCCGCCGCATCGCAGAACTTCTGGCTTACACCATCCCGTGGTGGGCACTGCTGTTCCTGCCGATCTTGGCCATGGTTCTGCTCACCAACAGTACCGCCTTGTACGAATGGAATGCGGGTGAGGGCAATGGCCTGACGGATTTGGTCGAGTCAAAGCTGGTCTACTTGAATCCCGTCTTCTTTGCGATTCGAACGCTGATTTACTTTGGCATATGGACAGTTACAGCCCGCACCTACTTCATGATGAGTCGCAAACAAGATGACACCGGCGACACAGAAATCAATATCAAGCTTCAGCGTTGGGCCGGCCCGTTTATCATGTTGTTCGCGCTGTCGTTAAATTTTGCGGCCTTCGACTGGATGATGTCGACCGATGCAGCTTGGTTTAGCACGATTTATGGCGTCTACCTGTTTGCGGCTAGCATGTTGAGCTTCTTCGCGACCACCATTTTGATCTGCTATACGCTGCAGCGAAATGGACGGATGGAGAAGCTGGTAACCACCGAACATTTTCAAGATATGTCCAAGTTCCAGTTTGGCTTTATCGTATTCTGGGGCTACATCGCCTTTTCTCAGTTCCTGCTGTACTGGTATGGCAACATTCCCGAAGAGACGCTGTGGTATAAGCACCGCATGGAGAACGGTTGGCAATACGTTGGCCTGCTGCTGATCGTATTCCACTTCGCGGTACCCTTCCTGGGTACGATGTCTCGGCACATCCGCAGAAATCGGCCCGTGATGGCCGGCTGGGCCGGATTTATCTTGCTGGTGCATTGGCTGGACATGATGTTTTTGATCATGCCCAATGCGGCTCCAGTAAGCGCTATGTTGGTGATTGGTCACTTTGTGTGCTGGATTGGCATGGTCTCCATTTTCGTAGCCCTGTTTCTGTTGAGGGTTGGCGAGACCCCAGTGGTGGCGGTCAAGGATCCTTGGCTGCCCGAATCATTGGCCTACCAAGTTGGCCCTTAAGTCGCAAGTTTTCAGCACGTTCGCATCGATTCAGTTACTGGTAGAATAAGTAGAGACGGCTACATGGCACGCTATGATGATTTGAGTACTGGCCCGATCGCCTACGCGGCATTCGTCAGTTCGATCCTGTTGATCATCCTGATCTTGTTATTTCGTGCGCTGTGTTACGGTTGGGTTGAACTGGAGGATGCGAAAAAGCTGGCCGATGCTCACTATACGTCAGCAGACGCGGAGATCGGCCAGCAGAAGGCTCGCGTTTCGGACTATTCCAAAGCGATGGTCACAGTTTCCGCACCAGCGGGTAGCGAAAGCACCGGGGGGAGCCCAGCCGCTGAGCCATCCCAAGTGGAGCGTCTGCATATTCCCGTCCAACGGGCTAAGGAAATGCTACTGCTAGACCTGGCCAAGTAGTCAGGCTACCTATACTTTTCATAGAGACAGTTGTTTAAGAAAACAGTTTGCGTGTTGTAAGACGTCAGGTCTAAGAGAACGAACCAGTTAAGTCAATGAGTTTTTTCCACTTCAATAGAGCCCTCAAGGTAGCGATCTTTGTGATCGCAATCTGCGTGTCTGCCCAGGCAGTCCGAGCGCAGCTATTGAAGGAACTGCCACTAAGTGCTCAGTCGATCGATGTCGAAGACCGCGTCGGTGAGTTCCTGCCGCTTAATGCTGTCTTCAAAGACGAACGCGGGAATGCGGTCGGCTTGGGGGCCTTCTTCAAGGCTGGCAAACCGGTGGTGCTGACGCTGAATTATAGCGACTGCCCAGGCTTGTGCGTCGCGCAGTTGGACATGTTGGTCGGAACGCTAAAGGAGCTCAATGGGGCGGGAATCGGCGAAGACTTTGAGATTGTCACGGTCAGCATCGACCCCTCGGAAACACCCGAAAAAGCGGCGCGAACAAAACAAAAATATACGGGACTATTGCGGGACACCCAAGCCGAAAAGGGCTGGCATTTTTTGACAGGCAAGCAAGCCGAAATAGTCAAAGTCGCGAATGCAGCCGGCTTTCGATACTCGTACGACAAAGCCAATAAGCGCTATAACCATCCTGCGGCAACCTATTTTGTAAGCTCCGAAGGCCGAATCTGCCGTTGTCTGCTATCGCTGGGTACCGAGCCGGAGCAATTCAAATTTGCCCTGGCGGAAGCGGCTGAAGGCCGGTTAACGCAATCCTTGGCAGACACGATTATTCAAATGTGCTACATGTACGACCCCGATAGCAATCGCTACTCGGCCGACGCGCGGCGCATGATGGCCTTCGCTGGGGCGGCGTTCACAATGCTCCTGCTGGGCTTCACGGCTCCGTTTTGGTTCTCCAAGCGTGCGATGAAGCCCTCGCCCGCTCTGCTCGAGGGTGCCGTAGGTCCACTTGAAGGTGCGGCAAAAGGGCCCGTCTCTGAAAATGCCGCCCTACAGCCTAACGCTGAATCCTACAATGAAGTTTGTAATCCCCAATTTACTGACTCGACAGAAGCTAAGAAATAAGACCCATGTCGCTATCCCAAATCCCAACGCTCCTAGCTGATAAAAACGCGACCTTTTGGTTCCCACCTCAAGCATCTTCGTTCGCCGAAGAGATTGACAGTCTGTATATGTACATTTTGTACATCTCGATTGTCTTTTTCTTGTTGATCGTTATCGCGATGGTGTGGTTTGCGATCAAGTTCCGTCGACGCCCAGGTTATGAGGGTGATTCGCGAGCTCTGCACAACAATGCACTCGAGATCACATGGACGGTGATTCCCACATTGATCGCGTGCTGGATTTTCGCGCGTGGCGTGTACGGTTATATGGATATGATGCGACCGCCCGTCGATACGCTGGATATCAACGTGACGGCTCGCAAATGGGACTGGTCGTTCCAATATCCAAACGGTGCCATCAGCGACCAGCTGCATGTGCCCAACGAACAACCCATCCGCCTGCGGATGCGCTCCGAAGACGTGCTGCACGCATTCTATGTGCCTGCCTTCCGAGCCAAGACCGACATCGTGCCTGGACGAGTCAACATTTTGTGGTTCAAGCCAATTTTGGAAGGCACCTACGATCTGTTTTGCGCCGAGTATTGTGGCGATCAGCATAGCGAGATGATCAAGCGGCAGGGTGTCTTCGTCCACGACCGGGCCGGCTACGACCAGTGGGTCGCCGAGGCCGCCAAGCCACCCGTGGCCCCAGCAGCGCACGGTTATTGGCTCTACGAAAGTATGGGGTGCAAGTCCTGTCACTCAACGGTCGAAGGCAAACGAATCGTAGGTCCCAGTTTCGCCAAGAGCTACGGCCAGACTTTCAAGAATTCCAAAGGTAATGACGTCAAGTTTGACGAACAGTACATTCGTCAATCCATTTTGGAGCCGCAGGCCCAGATGCGTGAGGGCTACCAAAATGCTTCTCAAATGCCATCATTCCAGGGCAAGTTTAATGAGACGGAGCTGACGGCGTTAACTTCATTCTTGCAAGCCATGAGCGACGAAGCCTTCCTGCAAGCGGTCGCCGATGGCGACTTGAGCCAGGCCGATAAGCAGTCCTTAGGCATCGCGGACGAAACGACCGACCAGGCGATGACTGAAACTCCTGCGGCCCCTAAGACTTGATTTTGTTACAACTACTTTCGGTTTTTCCGATTTATAGAGGATACAAGCGATGAGCGCGGTAGCAACCGGCCCGACCTATTCGCAAAAAGACAGCGATAATTTCTTGATCTACTCCAAGGGGTTTTTAAGCTGGGCACTTACGCTCGACCACAAGCGCATCGGTCTGATGTACTTGGTGGGAGTGATGTCTGCTTTCTTCCTGGCGGGAATGCTCGCCCTAATTTTGCGGACGGAATTGCTCACTCCAGGGCAATTGTTTTTGACCAACCAACAGTACAATCAGGTCTTCACCCTGCACGGTGCGATCATGGTGTTTCTGTTCATTATTCCCAGCGTTCCCGCCGCACTAGGTAACTTCCTAGTGCCGGTCATGTTGGGTGCGAAAGACGTGGCCTTTCCGCGATTAAATCTGGGCAGTTTTTACCTGTGGGTCGCTGGAGCCATTTTCTTCCTGTCCGCCATGCTCTACACGGGGCTGGATACGGGTTGGACGTTTTATACGCCGTACAGCACAACCACGCAGGGTCCAGTAGTTGCCGCCACCATGGGCGTGTTCATACTCGGGTTCAGCTCGATTTTTACAGGCCTGAACTTCATCGTGACCATCAATACGATGCGTCCGCCAGGTATGACGTGGTTTAAGATGCCGCTGTTTTTGTGGGCGACTTATGCGACTTCGATTATCCAAGTTTTGGCCACTCCCGTGTTGGGCATCACGGTTTTGCTACTGGCTGCCGAGCGAGTCCTGCACATTGGGATTTTCGATCCAGCCTACAACGGCGATCCAGTAACCTACCAGCACTTCTTCTGGTTCTACTCCCACCCGGCTGTGTACATCATGATTCTGCCCGGCATGGGAATCATCTCGGAGTTGATGAGCGTACACAGCCACAAGTCGATCTTTGGCTATCGTTTCATCGCTTACAGCTCGATCGCGATCGCGCTGTTCGGTTTCCTCGTCTGGGGACACCACATGTTCACTAGCGGAATGGCCGACGTCACCACGATCATCTTTAGTGCGTTGACTTTTACGGTTTCCATTCCCTCGGCGATCAAGGTCTTCAACTGGCTGGCGACGATGTACGGCGGCACCGTACAGCTTAATACGGCGATGTGCTATGCGCTGGCCTTCATCTTCCTGTTCACCATTGGTGGTCTGACAGGACTGTGGCTGGGAGCACTTTCGACCGACCGACCGCTGCACGATACGTATTTCGTAGTAGCTCACTTTCACTACGTAATGGTCGGTGGCACGCTGGTTGGCTTCATAGGAGGTGTGTTCCATTGGTGGCCCAAAATGACGGGCAAGATGTTCAACGAACTGTGGGGCAAGATATCCTGCCTGTTTGTATTTGTTGGGTTTAATATCACGTTCTTGCCCCAGTTCGTACTGGGTAGCCGAGGCATGCCACGCCGCTATGCGCGTTACGTGCCCGAGTTCCAGGAACTGCATCAGTGGTCAACTTACGGTGCCTACGTGCTGGGAGTTGGCTTGTTCATCGCTTTGGGTGTGTTTATCCATTCGCTGATGCGCGGACGAAAGGCACCACCGAATCCGTGGGGCGGAGCGACGCTGGAATGGCACTGTTCCTCGCCTCCACCGTATTACAATTTCTTGAATCCGCCGACGGTTAACGAACCCTACGACTACACACCGCTTGAGTATCATGGCGAGGAAAAGGGATGGGAGTATGTCCATCCTGCATCTAAGCCCGTCCCTCAACCCCATCCAGTACCAGTCAAGAGCTAGATTTTCGAATGTCACATCACGACACGGCTACCATAGAGGAAGTGCATGGTCATGGGGATCATGCCGATGGACACGAGCATGGCCACATGCCTTTCCTCGCCCACCACTTCGACGATCCCGAACAGCAATTCGATGCGGGTAAGCTCGGGATTTGGTTGTTCCTGGTCACTGAAGTGCTCTTTTTCAGCGGCATGTTTTGCGCCTACGCACTGTATCGCAGCTTACACCCCGAAGTTTGGACATTTGCCAGCCAGTTTCTCAATGAGACGCTGGGTGCGTTCAATACGGGCGTGCTCCTGTTCAGCAGCCTTTCGATGGCCTGGGGCGTGCGATGTGCGCAGCTCCGTCAAAGGACTGGCCTAGTAATCTGCTTGGCAATCACTTTGGGCTGTGCGGCGATGTTCTTGGGTGTCAAGGCGATCGAATACACGCATAAATGGGACATCGGCTTGCTGTGGGCCGGTGGTTACGAATCGCAGTTTCTGCCAGGAGCTCACCACGCTGGGCTCTCCAAGTGGTTGTACGTCCTGAGCGCAATTCCTGCGGCATGCGTTGTCGGCTTCGCGACTTGGTACGTGTGGGCTGTCGTTAGTCGGCAGAAGCGAACCGCCGAAGTGGCGGGCCCATTGTTGGTCACGGCCCTGTGCTACTTTTTGGGTGTGTTGATTGGTATTGCCTTTCAAAACGCCGAGGCTAAGGAGCATGGCTCCGACCACGTTGCAGTCGCTGGGATGGCTGACTCTCACGCAACCGCTGAAAGCCACCTGGAACATGCGACAGATGAAACGGCAGAGCACTCGAACGATAGCGATTCGCATGACGAAGCAGCCCTCGAAGTCGCAACTGTGGTTGAGCCAATGCATCGTGAGCCCGGCGATCCTACCGAGGCCCAAATTGATCAGGCCGGTGGTGCGGGTTTATTCTTCAGCATCTACTATTGCATGACTGGCGTACACGCGATTCACATCTTGGGCGGCATGGCCGTGCTGACATGGTTGCTCATCCGTGCGACCAAAGATCACTTCAATGAAGAGTACTTTGGACCCGTTGATTATGTGGGTCTGTACTGGCACTTGGTCGACTTGATTTGGATCTACCTGTTCCCACTGCTGTATTTGATCAAGTAGTCGAACTGCGGCTCGCTCGGAGCTCGCATTATAATTTTCAACCGCATCACTTAAGACTCAAATCGAAGCGTTACTATCATGTCCGATCATGCTGCCCATGGAGAACATCACGGCTTTGCGCACCCAGCACCCGTCTGGCAATTGCTAGCCGTATTTTTTGCGCTGGTCGGACTAACGATTCTGACTGTGTATCAGGCGACGTTGGATCTTGGTAATCTCGAGTTGATCATCTCGTTGGTCATTGCAACCATCAAAGCTGCCCTGGTGATCCTGTTCTTCATGCACATGGTTCACGACAAGCCACTCAACGCGATTATCTTCCTCAGCTCGTTTGTGTTCGTGGCTCTGTTCTTAGGCTTCACGCTTATGGATGCCCACGCCTACCGCGATTCTATCGAACTCAAAGAAGTCGACTCACCTCGCGCAGTGATCGAGCAAGCTAATTAGCTCGACAGCGCCAGGTTTGCGTCGGAGTCGCTCGGCGGACAGCGCCAGGTTAGCTAGCATTGGAGTCTAGCTGAACAGCGCCAGGTTCTGGCTGGCGTCGAGGCTTTAGCCGATTTTTTGGACAACAGTATTGGTAGAGCCTGGACTTTGCGACAAATGAAGAAATTGGGATTTGTTTTTGCTGCGAGTTTTGTTCTGGACTTGTGTTTTCAGCCGCGAAGCGACGGCAGGTGCTAGCCTGGGACGCAAGTCCCAGGCATCGATGCCCAGCACACGGAAGTCGCGGAGCGACGGCAGGTGGTCCAGTTCTCCAAAAAGAACACATGTCGTCGCTTGGGACGCGCGATTTATTAGCCGTGTTCCGGTGACTGTTTAACCGCGAAGCGCGGTTGCATGTAGGATTCAGGGTGAGAAGGCAGTTCCTAGCAGCACCTGTAGTCACTCCAAGCAGCTCCGTAGTGAGGCCCAACAATAGCCCAAAAAACTAACCTGGCACGCCGCCGGTTAAACAGACCAGATTGGCGTCGATCCGTAAATGTAGCGTTGGACACCGGACGGAAGTTAAGGGCTGCCGCACTAGAAATTATTCTTGATTGGAATTGCAGGTGGCTCGGCAGGATCGGCAGGAGCGGCGGGAGCTGTGGGCTCGGCCAGCGTCGGCTCGGATGGAGTGGCACTTGCCGGAGCAGGCTCTGGTTTGGAGGGGAGCTGGGGAGCTGCGGGCGCGATTGGAGTCGCGGCATTTTCTGGCTCGGCGGGAGTGAGTTCGGCGTCGCCCGTCAGCTTAACTTGAAGCTTCTCCGCCCACAACTTCAGGTTTTCCAAGTCCTTAAATTCCATTTCCGCCCGCTTTGAGGCAGCCAGTCTCTGCTGATATGCGGCGTGCGCCCGCAGGGCATCGGTTTGGCTTGCTTGGCCGATTTTGAACAGCGCTTCTGTATGGCTTTTTTCCCATTTCGCCAATTCAAAGGCAGCGATGGCTTCACCGACTGCAAACTTTTCGACTGCAATTTTTTCGTCGAGCTGTTGTCGGGCAAATTTCCATTGCTCCGTCACAGCAGCCAGTTCTAACTCGATGCTAGGGTCTACCTCGCTGGAACCGGTTTCAGCCTCTCCGGACGTACTGGCCGACACTTCTCGTCGAGCTTGGTCCCGTAGCACCTGGGCTAGTTCCAAACGCTGTCCTAGAACCAAGAATTGTTGCGACTGTGGCATCGTGGCCTCTGTGCCACCAATTCCCGGTGGCGTCGGTGGATAACCACTAGCACCAGCGTTAGAGGGTGCAGGCAGTTGAGGAATGCGTTTCGAGCTACCAACTTCCGCTGTTGGAATCGCTGGTGGTTTTAAGGGTTTAACACTTGGGGGTTGCAACGAGCCACTTGGATACGAATTGCTTGACAGCGAACTACCCCTTGATGATTGGCTAGGCGGCAAACCACTTGACAGTGATGTGCCTGGAATTGGTGTGCCTGAAATTGCTGTGCCTGACTGTGGACTGCCCGTCGGAAAACTGCTTTGTGGTACATTCCCCGGAAGGCTGCGGGTGGACGGAATTTGAGTTCCTGCTGGAATTCGCGATGGGCCGAAAACGAGTGGATAGACTGGCTCGGCGGCTTGGTAATCCCATTGCAGAGGATCTTGCTGGCCCATGAGCTGGGCGACGCGCCGGTCGATAATCTGCTCGCGCTGGCTATGCCGCCGGTCCAAGATCTCTTGCGTTTGTGCGAGCTCGGCCATGATCCGTTCCAAGCGCGCGGATTGACTTTGATGGCGCTCATCGAATTGCTCTGCGACCAACTTCCGTAGCTCGGCCAGTTTTTCTGGACTGCGTTCTTCGCGTGGTTGCATGGTCAGCTCGGCCAACAAATTGGAGATCATGCTTTCCTGCGGGCCTGGAAAGGTCGCTGGAACGTAGCCCCACGAGTTTGACGGGAAATTGCCCTCAAATGCCCCTTGGTATCGCCTAGCGAGATTGGGATCCGAACCGAAGCCACCGGCGCTGGAGTTGTTGGAATTGGGTCTAGCTGCCGCATTGGGAATAGAGGCTCCGCCGTAACTGGGCACGGAGCCCACGCCGAAATTGGAGCCGGTATTATTATTTGCCGCCTGTCCGTATGGCTGCTGGTTTGGGACTGTATACGGGCCTCCAACCAGCCCTGTCGCGGGTGGAGTATGAGCAGGATAGTCGTAGCCGCCATTGGCATAACTCCTCACGACATTCCCCCGTTCGTCCAACTGATTGACAGGCCCCACTGACGTTTGCATTTGGGGCTGCGGCGACGTGGCATAGCCAGCGCCTGGGTTGGTCGGAGATGGGTATTGCACGTTGGACGGTTGAGAACCCATGCCTGGCCGCAGTGCGGACTTACTCGGGTTGGTGGACTGCGCGAAAATGACTCCCGCGATGACGGCGACCGCAGCCGTCGCAATCACTGCGGAGAATTTTATGATGCGGTTTGCGCTCGATTTCGTCTTCATCTGGACCTCGCTAGTTAAGTTCAAATTGAGTTACGTTGTTACCTACCTGTAACATTTTTGGCATCGAAAAAATTCAGTACTGGAAAACCACTAAGGATCGTGCGGAAATTTACTGGCTGATTCTGAACGTGGGATAGGCTTCCAGCCTGTCGATTACCGCATGACAGGCTGGAAGCCTATCCCACTTATACTCCGCTTGATCCTAAGTACCGCCTTCCAGTTCACTACGGAGCTGCCGAAGAGCTTGTTGGCTGGTGTCGAGTCGTTGTTCTACCATGTTTGAACTCCAATCCTCGATACCAATTTCGTTGACGGCTGGCAGCGTTTCAAGTTCAGCAGGCTGGTCGACTTCGTCAGTCGATCCGGCCGCTAGATTCGCGGTGGCCGTTCGCGGAGCTATTGGTCCCTCGTTGGTTGTAGTTACCTGAGGTGCCAAGTCGCCTTGGAAATATGTTGATACGGCTAGCCACGCGCTGGCTGAGAAAACCACGCCGATGCACAGCATTGCGAAAACTGCAGCCAGCTTTGCAGGCCGGCTCCAAGCAGTGCGGCGCAGGAGTGCTGGCAAGGCGACATGATGCGGGTCGCGGGCGTGGGCCAACGCACCTCGCACCAGCCCAGCCACTTGTTCGGCCGACTGAGGGCGGTCAACCGACTTCGGAGCCATCAGCGCCTGCACCAACCGTTCGTACCAAGCGGGGTAAGCCGAATTGATGTCAAGAATCGAGCGCGGTCGCTCTTCGCTGATGCGACGGAGCGTTTCGAGCGTCGATTCTCCACGCACCGGAGGGCGACCCGTCGCCATCGCATATAGGACGGCACCCAACGAATAGATGTCCGTACGATGATCCAGTTCCGCGCCGCGCGCCTGTTCGGGACTCATGTACTGCGGCGTCCCGGCCAGCATGCCACTGCCCGTGAGCGTGGCATCATCCAGGGCGCGAGCCAAACCGAAATCGCTGATCAAGATACGAAAGCCGCCTTCATCCAGCAGCAAATTGGCAGGTTTGATATCGCGATGCACGATGCCTTGGCGATGCGCGGCCGCCAGTCCTTCGGCAACTTGCAAACCAATCGACAGGCTACGTTCCAGCGGCAACGGTCCCTCTAGATCGATGGCTTGCTGAAGATTTCCACCCGTCACCAAGGGCATGACCAGGTACGGCAGCGAGCGCTCGGCGGAAACAGCATAGATGGGCACGATGTTGGGGTGTACCACCGCCGCCGCAGCCCGCGCCTCGCGAAAAAATCTCTGTCGCGCAGCGCCGGAGCCCGCTAGCATGGGCGACAACAATTTGATCGCTAGAAAACGTTGAAGACTTGGGTCTCGAGCTTTAAGCACCACGCCCATCCCTCCCTGGCCGATGACAGCTTGCACGGCTAAACCATCGATCTCGCCCAGCAAGCTGGCGTCGTTGCTCGGTTGCAACAGCCCCAGTACCCAGTGCGGGTGCAGATCGATGTCCGAAGGCTCTGCAGCCAAAGACCCTGCAGCCAATTCGTTCGCTCGAACCGCCGTCGATAGGACACCCGATGATGCACCCGCTCGCAACATTCCATGAAAGGGCGGCAGCGTCTGCGATTTTCCACTGGCAGCCAGGTTGGCGATTGCAATCGATTCGGATTGTAAGTCAAGCAATGTCAGCCGCGTGTCGTCCCACCAGGTGTCATTGGCGGTCAAGTGTTCGAGCTGTTGTTGGCAATGGACACATTGATCCAAGTGTCGTAGGAGTTGGGATTGCTGCACATCGTCGAGCTGCTCAAGCAGCAGTGCGTCCAATCGTTGCAAGTCGCAAGTGGGCTGTCGAGCGATCATATCTCCTCCTCGCGAAAGGGCTCAATGAGCGACTTAATTTTCGCCAGGGTGCGACACCGCGCCACGTACACCGCCCCCACACTCATTTTCAACTGCCTGGCGACCTGATCGGCGGCCACACCCTCCACGGCGGTTTTCCAAAACGCTTGCCAGTTTGCGGGCGAAACTTGAGTTTGAACCAGCTCGGATGCCCAACGGAATTGTTCGCGGCGCGTCTCCGAGTCGAATCGCAGCGAATCGTCAACCTGCTGCTGATCGGGCGCGCTCAGCTCCGCAGGCAAACTACCCATTGAACGGCGCCTGTTCTTTCGTAATTGATCGATCGTCGCATGGCGTGCCAGCGTTGCCAACCAAGCTCTAAAGCGTCCTTTTCCATCGACGTCAAACAAGTGAACTTGGCGACTAAGCGACAGCAAAACTTCCTGAGAAACCTCGCGTGCGTCCGCATCCTGCAATCCGTATTGTAGGGCCAGCCGATAAATGGCCCGCTCGTAAATCGCACAAAACTCGACCCAGGCCGACGCATCAGCCCGGTCGTGCAACCGCTCCAGCAACGAAACTCGCGTATCAGGCACAAGCATTAAATACGATCGACGTTAAATTACCGCGAACTGGGCTGATTGAGAACGCATCCATAGATTATCACGTTCGAGCTGCCCATTTCTTACAGTCAGGCGCGAATAATCTGCTGCCAAACGACATAATGTCCACCCGAACTTTTTGGTGGCAGTTACATCACTAGAATAACGGCTCGGCCATTTGGCTGTCCAATTGCTCCCAGGCTTGCACTAGCTCGCTGAGTTGCTGCGGAAACTGCGCGGCCAAATTCTTCGACTCGCTGACATCGGTTTCGATGTTGTAGAGTTCCCACTGACGCTTTGAACCTTGACGGTTTGGCGAAACTATTTTCCATGGCCCGCGACGCAAAGCGGCTCGATGACCTTGCCGCCAATAGAGCTGCTTATGCTGCGATTCCCGGGTGGGGTGGGTCAGCAGTGGCAGTAGGTCAAAGCCCTCGGCATCTGGCGGTAGTGTAGTTGCAGTCGCTGCTGCTACCGTGGCGAAAATGTCGAGCGAACTGACAACTTGGTCGCATACGATGCCTCGCGGAATCTGTTCTGGCCAGCGGACTATAAACGGAACTCGCAGACCGCCCTCGTACATCGATCCTTTGCCGTCGCGGAGCGGCTGGTTGCTGGAGGTAAGTTCGCGTGTCGGGCCGCCATTGTCGCTGAGGAAAAAGGTGAGCGTGTTTTCGCGAAGTTGGTGCTTTTCAAGCTCGGCCAGCACGCCTCCAACGCTGTTATCCAGATCGCTGAGCATGGCGGCAAAGATACGACGTTGAATGTCGTTGATGTGCGCAAATTTTTCCAGCGTCGACGTTTTGGCTTGTAATGGGCTATGCACGGCATTGTACGTTAAACATAAGAAGAAAGGTGTGAGCCGGTGCCGTGCGATGAAATCGGTGGCTTCTCGAGTGAAAGCGTCTGTGAGATACTCGGGCTCAACGATGGGTGTTCCGCCGCGCTGCAGTGGGTTGTTCGCGTCGTAGGCTGGTTCGTCGGTTCTCATATGTGAAGAGTATACGAGGCTCGGAGTGGGTTGGAATCGTTCGACGCCGATATCGGCCCCTAGCAGCCGCTGGCGGCGCAGCATCGTTGTTACTCCAGGCCACGGTGGGGGCACATAGTAGTGTCCCTCATGTAAGAATCCGAAGAACTCGTCAAAACCGCGACGCAGTGGATGGAAGTCGGCGGCGCCACCTAAATGCCATTTGCCGATCAGTCCGGTCGCATAGCCCGCCGCATGCAAGTGCTCTGCCAAAGTTGGCTGTCGTGTAGGCAGCCCAGTACCCAGGTCGTCGTTGCGGGCACCGATCGGATTGAACTCATAGCCAAATCGAGTTGGAGTGCGTCCCGTAAACAGTCCCGCGCGCGACGGACTACAATTTGGGGCTGTCACATAGGCTTGTGTGCAGCGTGCACCGCCAGCAGCCAGCGAGTCGATATGCGGAGTAGGAATTTGCGTATTGCCTTGGCAACCGAGCTCTCCATAGCCCAAGTCGTCCGCTACGATCAGCAGGATATTGGTTGGGCGTTCCGCGGCGTGTGAATCGAAAGTCAGCGCCGTTGAAATCAACAAACCCAAAGTTAAAAAGCGAGTCATGAATGTTTCAGTAGTCTTCGTAGATGTTCGACGGTGCGCTGCAGTGCAACCTGTTGGTGGGCGACGATCGCGGCAGCTCGTTGGCCACGCATCCGCCCTGGCTCTGGAAATTCTAACTCGGTGCGCAGCCACTGTGGCATCGCTTCGGATGAAAACAAAGGTGTCAGGAGTCATTGTTTCGTTGGATGGGCGGATTGCGTTTACCACTTGCTGAAACGTGCCAATGGGCTATGGCCATTTTTTTTTATGATGGCGATTACTATGCATATGAGCGAAGCGTGTCGATAGGACTGGATCGCTATCCACAACGCATTCTCAGCTTTCGATTGACGCCCAACCTCTTAGCACTATAGCCAACCGAACATGGTGGCGTGAGCAACTTCTAGCGCTATGGACGCCCAGGAGTCTATCTACTAACAAATATTGACTCCTATGTCTCAAACAATGACTCATGACACCTTTGTCCATGTCACAGTAGTCTTTGTAGATGTTCGACGGTGCGCTGCAGCGCGCCTTGTTGGTGGGCGACGATCGCGGCAGCTCGTTGGCCACGCATTCGCCCAGGCTCAGGAAATTGTAGCTGGGTGCGCAGCCATTGCGGCATCGCTTCGAGCGACGGAATGCATTGCGCAGCCCCGCCGGCCAGCAAGATAGCGACGATATCGCGGAAATTGGAAGTGTTTGGACCAAAGGCCACGTTCGCCCCATAGGCGGCCGGTTCGAGCATATTTTGACCGCCGCGGGCGCCGAAACTGCCTCCAACAATGGCGATCTCGGCGAGTCCCCACCACCATTTGAGTTCGCCTACCGTATCGACTAACAGCACATCCCAATCGGCAGCCGCAACGGGCGTAGTCAACTGACTCCGACGAAGTGCGCGCACGCCCGGGGTCTGCAGTCCGGTGTAAACGCTATCGAAGCGCTCCGGATGTCTGGGAACAACAATCAACTTTAACAATGGAAAATGTTCGCGCAGCGTTTGCCAAGCCCGCAGCGCAGCCAGTTCTTCGGGCGCCTGCGTGCTACCCACCACCAGCACGCGATGGGTCGAGTTGAGTCCGACGAGTTGCCGAAGTTTTTCAACCTCTGGATGGGCTCGATCAAATGCCACGTTGTCGAATTTTATCGAGCCCGTAACCACTGTGTGTCTCTGCGCGCCACAGTTGCGAAAGCGTTCTGCATCGGCTTCGCTTTGCGCCGCCACCAAACTCAGCTTGGCGAACATAGGTCGCGTCAGCCAGTAAAAACGCTGGTAGCCCGCGTGGCTGCGAGCGCTCAAGCGTCCGTTGATTACGGCGATGGGGATGCCGCGTGAGCTGGCGGCATCGATCAAGTTGGGCCACAACTCCAACTCGCCCAGCACGATTAAATCGGGCTGTACTGTTTTGAGAGTTTTCGCAACGGACCAGGAGAAATCGAGCGGAAGGTAGAAAATACATACGCCACTGGGCATGTGTTTTCGCGCTAGTTCCATACCACTGTCCGTGGTCGTCGACACAAAAAAGCTGGCCTCGGGGAATTCGTCGCGGAGCCGATCTAGCAGCGGTCCCAGCAATTGGATCTCACCCACGCTCACACCATGCAACCAAATTCGCTGGGCTGACCGCTTTATCTGAGTCGACGTGTTATCCAATGAGGTTACTACGCCAAGACCAAAAAATTTCTGATGCAGTCCGGCGCGGTATCGCCCCGTCTTGAAACTTCGCCAGAGCAACCAAGGCAAAGCAAGAGTTATCGCGGATAAGTAACTCAGATTGCGCAACCAGCGTGTCATACTGAATCCACAGGACGGCTAGGCTCGTCCGTGGCAGGCTTTGTATTTCTTGCCGCTGCCGCAGGGGCAGGGTTCATTTCGCCCAACTTTAACTTCCTTGTTGCGAATCGGTTCTGGTCTCGGCGGAGGCTCGCCGGCGCGGTCAGCGGCTTCCAGATCCCTTATTTGTTGTTGGGACACAGGGGGAGGCGGAGCATGTTGCGCATTGGTTTCATTCCAGGTGCTGGCGATAAAGCCCTCGTCGAGCGCTTCCATGCGGAAGATAAGGTCCGTCATGCGTTCGCCGATCGAGAACCACATGTCCCCATACATGCGCATGCCCTCGCGCTTGTATTCGACTTTGGGATCCATTTGAGCGTAGCTCTTGAGGCTGATCGCGCTACGCAGGTGGTCCATCGCCAGTAGGTGATCCTTCCAAGAGCTGTCCACGATGCTCAGCAGGACTTGGCGCTCCATGCGACGAATCTCGGGATGGAAACGATCCGCCACGGCCTGTTCGACTTCGCGAGACACTTGGCTTTCGTCCATCTCCCCGAGCTTGTCTGGGTCGATCTTGTACTGAAGATTTTCGCCGAGCCAAGTCGTTAATGACTTGAGAGCTCCATTGTTGCCGGCAATATATTTTGCGGAAGTGTTTGGCTCTGCATCGCCGAAAAACTCCTTGACTTTCGTCTGGGCCGTATTCGCCAATTGATCGCCGATGGCCGAGTGAGCCCCGCTGCGCTCTACGAGTCGTTCGCGGACGACACCCAACGATTCGGTGGTCATTTCTTCGTCAGAAATATCGGTATCAAAACGCGACTTGGCCCACGCCACCAAAGAATCTTTGTCGAGTTGATATTGGTTGTTGCCAGCCGGGCGACCGAAGCGAGTAATACCGGCAATGACAGGATATTCGAGTTCCTTGCGGCTATAAGCCTGCTCGGCAATCTTGGTGAGTTCGGAGCAGATATCATCGGCTTCGCGGGCGCGGAAATCTTCGAGTTCGAGTTCGATATCAAACTTATTCTTCATCCAGCCGACGAGCATCCGCAAACCGTAGTCGCCATCGAGCATTGGCGCACCTTCGCTCAGGTCGGTAGCCGCCAGTCGCTCGAAGACGCGCTCGATCAACTTTTCATCGATCTGGTCGCGCGGAATTTTTTTCAAATCGCCGACACTATAGTTTGTGCCGTAACGCGTGTTGACCCACTTTGAAAGCGCTGACCAGTTCCAGTCGTCTTGATCTTCTTCGAGCGGCAGGTTCTCTTCGATGGCATCTAGGATTTGCGTCTCGGCAGATCGCTCGGAGGCGTCGATGGCATAGGCCGACGCCGTACCCGGATCGAGATTGCGGAAATCGCGCGGCTCAAGTTCGCAGGACAGCTTCTTACTTACCCATTTGGTGTAAGCTTCGGCACCGAAAATGGGATCGGTGTACATGTGAACGTAGTGTTCAATCTGCTGCGAGATTTGTTCGAGCACCAAGTGCCGACAGCCGACGCCATCGAGAATCTGCTGGCGATAGGAGTAGACTCGCTTTCTTTGCTGGTCCATCACTTCATCGTATTCGAGCAGGTTCTTGCGGATCTCGAAATTGCGTTCTTCCACTTTCTTTTGCGCAGCGGTGATCCGGCGGCTGACGAACGCATTTTCGATGGCTTCTCCTTCGCCCATTCCGAGTTTACCCATCATGCCACGCACCCAATCGCCGGCAAAAATACGCATCAAGTCGTCTTCGAGCGACAAATAGAAGCGGCTGCTGCCTGGATCACCTTGGCGACCACAGCGACCGCGAAGCTGCAAGTCGATCCGCCGCGATTCGTGCCGCTCGGTACCGATCACGTACAAGCCACCGATCGTGCGGACCTGTTCGCCAGCGACCTTCATGTTTTCGCGATTTTCAATGTCGGCGACCAGCGCCTCCCATTCCTCTCGAGGCACGTCGAGCCGCGTGGCGTATTTGTCTTGTAACTGAGCCCAAGCCATCGTCTCCGGATTGCCACCCAAGATAATGTCCGTACCGCGACCCGCCATGTTGGTGGCGATGGTCACACCACTCAGACGCCCGGCTTGGGCGATAATTACTGCTTCGCGGCCGTGGTGCTTGGCATTGAGCACTTGGTGCGGAATGCCACGCAATTCCAATTGCCGCGACAATTGTTCGCTTTTCTCGATCGAGACGGTGCCGATTAATACAGGTCGGCCCCGTCGATGAATATGCTTGATATCGCTCGATGGAACCACTCGCTCTTCGCGCGAGTCGTTAAGCGTAAGCGTCAATTGGGATTCGTTTTCCTGGCGGATCTGACCGAGCAGTTCGCTGCCATCTTTCATGTCCAACAAGTCAAACTTGGTCGTTCGTTCGACGTCTTCAGCGACCGCAGCGAATTTTTCTTTCTCCGTCAAGTAGATTGTGTCCGCGTATTCAATGCGCTTCATACCGCGATTAGTGGGTATGGCGATCACATCCAATTTGTAGATCTTGAGGAATTCGCTGGCCTCGGTCATGGCGGTACCGGTCATGCCCGCTATCTTGTCATAGAGCTTGAAGAAGTTCTGCAGCGTGATGGTAGCCAGTGTCTGCGTCTCTTCTTTGATCTTGACGCCTTCTTTGGCTTCGACCGATTGGTGCAAGCCGTCGGACCACTGGCGACCTTCCATCAAGCGCCCCGTAAAATCATCGACGATGACGATGCTGTTGTCTTTGACAACGTAGTTCACGTCGCATTTGTACAGGAAGTGGGCTTTGAGCGCATTGTCGATCAGGTGCGGCCACTCCATATTCCCAGCGGTATAGAAACTTTCTACGCCCGCCAGTTTCTCAGCCGCCCGCACTCCTTCATCGGTCAGATTGACCGTGTGATCTTTTTCATTGACGGTAAAGTGCGTGTCCCTCTTGAGCTGCCGAGCTACACGGTCGGCTTCGGAGTACTTGCCGATGTCTTGGTGAGCCGGTCCGGAAATGATCAGCGGTGTCCGCGCTTCATCGATCAAAATATTGTCTACTTCGTCGATGATCGCATACGCCAGTGGTCCCTGTACCTGTTGGAGATGCTTGGGGAAGCGATCATCATTTCGACCCGCTAGCCGCATGTTGTCGCGCAGGTAGTCAAACCCAAGCTCGTTATTGGTGGCGTAGGTGATATCCTTCGCATAGGCGGCTTGTCGCTCGTCGTTGTAGAGTCCGCTTTGAATGGTGGCGACCGAGAGCCCCAGGCCCATGTAAAGTGGTGCCATCCACTCCATATCGCGTCGCGCCAAGTAGTCGTTGACAGTCACCACGTGACATCCTCGACCCGCTAACGCGTTTAGGTAGGTTGGCAACGTCGCAACCAACGTCTTGCCTTCGCCCGTAACCATCTCAGCAATCATGCCATGATGCAGCACGATCCCCCCGATCATCTGCACATCGTAATGACGCATGTGCAGGAAGCGCTTGCCACCCTCGCGACAAACGGCAAAGGCCTCAACCAAGATATCATCCAGCGCTTGACCGTCGCGCAGCCGCTGCTTGAACTCCTCCGTCTTCCCGCGCAGTTGCTCGTCCGTCAATTTGGAAAAACTATCTTCGAGCCCATTGATTTTTTGCACGATCGATTCGAAACGCTTGACTTGCCGGGCGTTGGACGAGCCAAAAAGCCCAGTCACACCCCGCTCGACTCCCTGCAGAACACTGGAAACCATTAGGCCAGTGCTTTCCCAAACGCGTTCCAATAATTCCATGACCGCTGTACTTCAAAGACGGGGTTGTCAAAATGACAGAAAACTCTTTTCGAGCAAATGTCAGGCCAGAGGCGGAAACAGACGCGATCGTAGAGCCAGGTTGACCTTCCCAGGTCAATCACCCGTTCTCAATTATCGAGCCCTTTGCCGCAACGCAACTACCGCATAGCAGCTAATTTACAGCCGCTAAGAGTAAGGTTTCCGTACGTTTCGGTCAACTGCGAAAGAGAGTTGAAGGACCAACGGGTGCGAACCATGTTCGCCGCTTGCATTCTCCGTCCGTTAAGCTCGTTGTCGACCGAGCTGGGGCGTTGTTGATGCGATTGGAGAACTAGCCTTTCCGGCCAGATTGATGTCTAGCCGATTAGCGTTAGACCATGGGCCGCCTGCGCCAAATCTCCAAACTCTTCAGTATTTACGAGATCGTTGTCTCGCAGGTCGCTTAAAAGCCCTTCGACCAGGGCATCCAGTTCGCGGCGGCGGCGAATCCCCTCAGCAGCTCTGGCCTGAGCCACCTCGGGCGACCAATGGTTCTTTATGTTCGCCACACGACGGCGAATGGTTTGCATATCCAATTCGCCCGCGACACTTGGATTACGACGAGTTGCTGGAGCGATTTTCATCTCTAATTCCTCCCTGGAATTCCGTTGCTAGCGACTGTCGTAACTATGACAGTCGAACGGATTACAACCATTGCAACAAGCGTGCCAAAAGAATCACCATCGCTGCAAGCCCCACTCTTATTTGGCGCAAAGCGTTTACAACAATGGGTTTATGTCTTCAAATTAATTCGCACGGATGCCTTTAGAAGCTCAAACAGGTTTGGCAGCCAGCCGATACCGTTGAATTTTTTTCAATCAGATGTACATCATGTCGCAAGTTGCGACATTTGTACCCCTCGTAGCTGGAGTCAGAATTCAGCCCGCCAGAACCTCCACAAGAACCGAAGTCTGGCGACTCCGGCTGGGGTTTATCTACCAGGGATTATCCACCAGGGATCTCCCCGCAGTTTGCAACACAGATTTTTGCCCAAGAACCCTATTTTTGGGACTGGCCCTCATCAAAACCTTCTTCTTCGCCGTCCACCGCGTCTTCGCCACCCACCCCACCATCCTCATCACGCTCACCCTCGTCGCCCTCCTCACCCTCCTCACCATCCTCATCTTCCTCGTACCAATCAAAGCAGCCGGGTGGGAAGTAACTCTCGTTGTCGGTACCGGGATTGACCAGCAACCCACAATCCTCGGGCAGGCCATCCAGGAGAGTATTACCGTCCATGGTAACGGCGGGCAATTCGCGGCCATCGGGCAGGTCTTCTGCAATTTCCAGCGCGAAATTATTGGCCGCTTCCTCGTTACTAAAGCACACCACCGCTAGCTCTTCATCGACCTCCGCCAGCACGACGCTGAAGTTGCCTTCACCAGCGTCCTCGATTTCACCGCTCTCCATGTCAACTTGCTGGAATACGATGAACTCACCGCTGCGAATGATGTTTTCCGCGACCTCGGCTTCATTGGCTTCGGCAGCATCGGCAATCAAACCACCTAGATCGACTGGCTCTTGATCGGACATAGTAACTTTCGCACGAATTAATAAAAGTTGTCTTTAGGCGAACGGCGATTCAATACCCTGCTAGCGGTCTCGGACTGCGATAGCCGCTTGTCGTGCCGCTTCGAATTCATCGCCTGCATTCCACTGCGGCATGGCCGCTTCGTTGGCAACCGCCAAACCGACGTGCAGCAGCAGTCGCGCGTCATCGAGCGCACCGTCGAGATTCCAGCTCGCATCGTACTGGTCGCTCTTTTGATGGTACGTTTTTTCCACCCAAGCCTCGAGCTGCTGCTTGCCCCAACCGTCCGGTTTGCCAACCACATTGATGCCGCTGTGCAAGTAAACTCCCGGTACGCCAACTTTGGCCAGACTAAATTGATCGGAGCGATAGTAATAGCCTCGGTCTGGAAAATAATCTGGGATCACCGTGCGTCCCTGCCACTTTGCAAATCTCTCCACCACGCTATCCAAATTGGACTTTCCGTCTCCGATAACATTGACATCGTGTGTTTTGCCCAAAAAATTGATGCCGTCGATATTGATGACGGCAGCCATGTATCCCGCTGGGAACGGTGGATCCAGAGCCAAATGTTCGGAACCCAGCAATCCCTGTTCTTCAGCGCCGACAAATGCGAACAGGATCGAGCGCTTGGGCGGTTCGGGCAGCGCGGCGATGGCGCGGGCCATCGTCAATAGCGACGCTGTTCCCGAAGCGTTGTCGATCGCTCCATTGTAAATATTGTCGTTATTCTCATCGCGCTGCGAGTCCAAGCCTAGGTGATCGTGGTGCGCCGTAAACACGACGTGCTCTTTGCTCAGTTCGGGATCGCTGCCGGGAATAACCCCGAGGACGTTGGCCGTATCTTGCTGGCGTATCTGGCACGTCAAGTCTAACGAAAGGCGGACGCCGAGCAAAACCGGTTGAAAGTCGCGAGAGTTGGCTGACTTGGTAAGTTGTGCCAAATCCTCTCCAGCGAACTCGATTAAACGATGGGCAGAATCCTCGGTGAGCCAGCCTTTCAAAGGGGTTCGCGGCCCACTCGCACTGGCCAGTTCAAATTCCTCTCCGCTCCACGAATTGCGAACCACTTGATAGGGATATCCGGCTGAATGCGTGGTATGAATGATCAACGCACCAGCCGCTCCCAGTTTGGCAGCCATCTCGTATTTGTAATCCCAGCGTCCGTAGTAAAGTCGTCGCCGTCCGGCAAATAAGGCAGGGTCATCTTCGGGGTCGTTGTTCAAGACCACCATGACTTTGCCACGCATGTCGACATCTTTGAAATCATTCCAAGCGTACTCGGGGGCTTGTATGCCGTAGCCAACAAAAACGAGTTCCGCGTCCTGAATGGAAACGGAAGCTTCGGCTTTGCCACTGACGGCCATCATGTCATCGAAGTGTTTGAGCGTTAGCGTTTGGCCGCCTTTGCGAAAATCGATGGAAGCCGGAGCGGTGGTTGATATGCCGACCAGCGGGACGGATTGCAGCCATTGTTCGCCTAGGGCTGCGGGTCGAACGCCCAGCGATTCCAGTTCGGTGGCAATGTAGAGCTGAGCCAGTTGATCACCGCGCGAGCCGGGGCCGCGACCTTCGAGCAAATCATCGGCGAGAAACCGAATGTGACTGCGCAAACTCGACGCATCGATGCGCTCAGCAGCGTGTTGCTCCTGGGCAGACGGCCCCAGTTCTGGGTGTGCGTCTTGGGCGCACATACTTGAAGGCTCAACAGCAGCAACCATCACGAGTGCCGTCGCTGACGCAATAGCACACAAAGAAAATCTATTCACGGGCCAGACCTTTACTTATCGGGTTCGCGGCGAAGATAGCGAAGTCGGAGACGATTGCCAGCTTCCTGCGGGCTACCTGCGAAGGCTAGTTCTTTGGCCGCCTGTTCGATCTCGCCTCGTTCTTGGTAGATGCGTCCGAGTGTGTAGTGCCCCGTCGACCACCACTTTTGGGCACGGCCATCTTCGAGGACGCGTTTGAGCCAAAAATCCTCGGAGGCCTTATAATTTCCACGATCAAAGTGCAGTTGAGCCAGCAGATAATGCGCATCGAACTTGGACATACCCAGGATGTACTGGGCTTGCGCAATTCGCGCAGCAAATTGCTCCTTTTCTTCGCCGCCGTAGCGGGTGATCCCCAAGCCGTGCTGGACTTCTGGGTCATAAGCCAATTTGGCGATGGCTTCGTCGTCGACGCGACCCTCCATATACAGCGCCAGCGCGCCCTGCGTATCGAGAGTACTTTCGAACTCGCCGACCAAGTGTTTCCTTCGTCCCAAAGCCACGGAATTCTCCAGAAGCCACACTCCGTTTTGCGCCATATATTGCATCGAATAGGGCGACGGATTCTCGAGTCGCTCGCGCACCGATGCGGCTTGTACTTGAGCCAACAACGGCACCAACCACAGGCTACAGGGCACATCGGGCTCGATGGCTTTCAATCGATCTCTCAGGGCGTCGACATCTTCGTAGAGCGTCATGCGTTCGTCGCTCAGCAGCGACTGTTCGAGCATCTTCATGCGCGCGCTGGCACTGGCAGGCGTAGCATCGATCAGGAACTGGATCTGCTTTAAATCGCTGGCGGTCAGCGCATAGTCGAATTGTCCGGCGAGATCCAAACGTCGGAGCACTCGATCGTTCTCGCGGGCCTGGCGCAGGGTGGCCAATTCCATTTTGTCGGAGTCCAAGATCGGCAAACCCAGCTTCGGTTCGAACAACAAAATTTCGTCCGCGATGATCACACCGATGGCCCATAGTTTGCCAGGTTCGCCAGCGGCCGCCCCGACTGAGATCCACACCGTGTCAATACCACGTTGATCCGCCAACGCTCCAAACACTCGACCTCGCTCGATAAAGTCGCCGGTCGAGAACAGCATATTTTCCCACGGCAAGTAACCGTAACCGAACCCCGCGTCGTCGATAGGCCCACGTGGATCCAGCGTTGTTTGCTCGACCGAAGCACCTCCCACCTCCATCGCGATATTGCGAACCGTCCAATCAAAAAGCTTGTAGGCCTCGTAGAGCTTTATTCGCTGCGGTTCAGCCAAGCGACTTGCGTACTTGTCTAGGATCGGCTCCATCAAATTGTCGCGAACTGGAAAATTGGTAATCCATTTGGCCAATTGGTTGGCCAAGCGACGTTCGTACAGGTAGTCAACATCCCAATAGTGGAACGACAACTCGACTGGATTCTTGCAACCCACCACGCCCAGCAGGTCTTCCGGCAGGCTGCCCAGCAATTGGCTGGACGAATACTGAGCCCGCGTACGATCCGCATTCGTCAGCCACGTATTGAGCTCGAGCTGCACTTCCTTGGCGGCTTGCTTGCGATTCAGGGGCGTCATCTGCTTGAGATAGCGCATCGCATTGCGGAGATTATCTGTCTTGTTCTTTTGCTCTTCTAAGGCCTGCGCATAGGACTGCGATCGGTCGCGACCGCGTTTGGTGAAGCAGCCGCAACATAGTACGACGACCACGACGGTCATGATCGCGCTGACCCGAAGTCCAGATTTATTGCGAAAGATCATTGAGTAAATATTCCGACAAACATCGATCCACGGATAGCGTCTGGGCATAGTGTAGCAGACAGCCTCGCTCAAGACGCCCTACTGGCCGGCCGAACTCCTACCAAGCTTTTACCAGTTCATCGATCCTACGAAGTTGGCCGAGCAATTGTTCTACGTTTTCCAGCGGGACCATGTTCGCTCCATCGCTGGGGGACTTGTCCGGTTCGGGATGCGTTTCCAAAAAGACGGCGTCTACGCCAACCGCAACCGCCGCGCGGGCCAATGGCCAAACCATCTCGCGATTTCCCCCCGTGGCTCCACCCAGTCCACCGGGTTGCTGAACGGAATGCGTCGCATCAAACACGACGGGCACACCCAAGCTCCGCATGATCGGCAGCGATTGCATATCGTTGACCAGCCGGCCATACCCAAAAAATGTACCCCGCTCACACAGCATGACTCCAGCCGCATTGGCGGCCTGTAGTTTTCCCAACACATAGCTCATGTCGCTGGGTGCCATGAACTGGCCCTTTTTGACATTGATCGGTTTACCCGTTGCCGCAGCGGCCGTCAGCAAATCGGTTTGGCGGGCCAGAAAAGCAGGGATCTGTAAGAGTTGGCAAACCTCCGCCACCTGGCTGGCTTGCTCGGGTAGATGGATGTCCGTTGTCGTGGGGACACCCAGGCTGCGGCCCACTGCATCCAAGATCTGCAATCCCGCCTCGACCCCCACGCCTCGAAAGGCGCCCGAGCTGGTTCGATTGGCCTTATCAAACGAGGCTTTAAATACCAACTGCAGTCCAAGCCGCGATGTGATTTGTTGCAACGCTTCTGCGATTCGCAACGTTAGCTCGCGAGATTCGATCACGCACGGCCCTGCAATGATCGTAAGTGGTCCCTCCGCATCGCCACAGCGAACGTTTCCGATTGACACCGGTGCGACTTGTTGTCTCATTATTTTTACTCCCGCCCCCGCGTGCGAAATCGTTGGCCCTACGATGGTGGCACAAGCACCGAAATGCGTCCAGGCACCACTTCGATGTTCAGCGGCAGTACGCCACCGGGATCCCCATCTACCTGGAATGGGACCTCCATGTTTCGACCTCCCGCATCGCTCGGCTGCAAAACTTGAATGCTCTGACACCGCTCGTGCCGAAATCCTCGCATGTGTTGGTGAGATCCCAGCCAGAGCCGCAACAGGTAACACAATCCCGAACCCAACCCAGCTCGCTGAAACGTGCAAATATCGAGCAGCCCATCCAGCGGATCGGCTTGCGGACAAAACTTCAGGGAGGCAGCATACCTAGGCACATTAAATACGAACAGCCAAGCTGCAGAACGATCAAGAGTTTCTTGGACCGCCGGTCGCGCCTCGTCGCCCACGAGTTGATAGGCCAATTGTGGAAACCGGTAATTTCTCAATGCAGATAGAATGTGCCTCGCGTAGGACCAACGATTGATGTGGCCCGTTCGCATGGCATGCATGGACCTGACCACTTCGGCGTCAAATCCACAACTGAGCATCACCAGGAAAAGTTTCCCGTTGGCGCTCCCAGCATCCAGTGCCAAACGCTGGTTGGCTTGCAACATGCATCGCACCTGCCGAATATCGCCAGTAATCCCCAAGTGCTTGGCCAGTAAGTTTTCTGTGCCCAAGGGAAAGATCAGCAGCGGGATGTGGCTGGGCAATCGATTGGCCAACGCGTCTGCGGTACCATCGCCTCCGGCTGATACTATGGCCCGCAACTGGCCCGCAGCGTCAAGGCTCAGACACTCCTGCTGGAGCATGTCAAGCGAGGTTTGGACACGGCAGATGTAACCCGCTTCGGTCAGCGCATCTCGGAGACCAGCTACCCGGGCTTGACTGGAGGTCGCACCCGATTTGGGGTTGGCAGCGATCAAAACATGCCGGTCGATGGCACTCATCGCCTAGCGATCGCGGCGGACAGGCAGAAGCGAAAGTTGTCGCCGTTGACAGGCGACTCTCCAAGCCAGCCATGCGCCAAGGGTTGCACATGCGAACAGCGGAAAAACTGCATGTTCGGGCTGCAAAAAATAGTGCCAACCGCTCTCCGCAGGGACCACCAAGACACTGTGGCCAGGGTGCGCCTGAGCCTCACCGACAAAGCTCGCAACTAGGGTCAAGCCACCAGCTAGCCCAACGTAAAATCGCATCGCAAGACCTCAATATTGAAGATGGAGCTGCCGAAGCTGGAGTCGCCAGACTTCAGTCTGTTGGAACCGAAGTCTGGCGACTCCGGCTACGGTATGTTTTTTCTAGAGATCGCCACCAGGCCTAGGTGCCTAATGCATTAGTTTTAGCAAGTTGCGAACTGAGAAGTTCAATCGGAATGGGAATTCCCTTGAGAATCCCCTCAACAGCCAAAGAATTGCGAACGAAACCCTGAAATTTGGTGATGACAATGCGCCCCCGCCGCAACTTGGTCATCTCGCACATCAGCACGAGTCGATCGCCGGGAATCACGGGATCGCGGAATCGCACATCCTCTAGGCCACCGAACCCGACCATGTCGGCACCCAACAGGTCGTACTTTTGTGAAAAATAGCTGCACATTTGTGCGGCGGCTTCCAGCATCATCACGCCGGGCATTAGCGGCATGTTGGGCATATGGCCGCGAACCCAGAATTCGTCCAGTGTCACGTCCTTGTAGCCCACGCAAACGTGACGCTGCGTGTCCTCGAAAATGATTGCGGTCAACTGCTCCATCTCGAAGCGCTGAGGATTGTACTTACGAATTTCCGCAGCGTCCGCGATCACGTTTTGGAAGTCCAACGTGGCAGGATCGAGGATCAATTCGCGTGGTGCCACTGCGATGGGACTCCCTAACGAGTAATGAGTGCGCGCGAACGCCTAGATGCCGTCGCGTAAAGCCAAGTTACTAAACGCGAGTCTTTACCTTGCGACGCTTGGCTTTGCGGGCTTTCGAGTTGGCGGGTCTGGCTCCGTGGTTGGCTTTCTTGAGCCGACGATGAGGCTTTGTCATTTCTGTTTCCGTTTCCAGTAGATCGATATGGCTACAGCAGTTTGCTGGAGTAGTTATGTCGTCAATTCCGACCGAATCTATAGAGTATCAGTAAAAAAGCTAGACGAAAAGGCTTGTTGCACGACCCCGCCCGCTTCCATCGCAAAAACAATACTTTTGGGTGGCTACTCAGCTTCCCGATGCTCCCAACCTTTACCTTAGCCGGTGTCGCCAGAGTTCGGTTCTCGCAGACTGAAGTCTGGCGACTCCAGCGACAAAGGGTTCTTGCCGACTGAAATTCGGCGACTCCAGCTACGACGGACCTAAGCTTGGTTTTTTTTCAAAAAAGTCGTTAGAATGAAGGTTCGCAAGAACTGCGATTCAGGAATTCCCTCAGCGTCAACTCATCTGACCTGCCCCGACCAGTTACCCGGACTGCCGACTGGCTCGGTTTGCGTCATCTACTTCGGATCGGAATGTTCGCGAATGGACCAGCTTGACTCTGAACGGCTGCCAAGCCCCAGCGTTGCTCCCGCGATCGATCCGAGCGACGAATTCCAATTGCAGCCCATTCACGAACCCGAGAAGGCCTTGCGCAGAAAAATCCTGAAAGTAGTGGCCCCGAGCTGGTTGGTCAGCTTGCTAGTACATGTTGCGCTGCTCATGGTTTTGGCTGCAATTACTTTGGACCCAATTGCCAGGGTACTAAGCATTCTCCAAGCCGGTGCGTCAACCGAGCAGCAAGCTATCGAACAATTCGAACTTCAAGGGCCGCAGCTCGACATCCCAGAAACCCTCGACGATCCGCTATCGACACCTTCGACAGAGGTCAGCCAGGTGATTGAAATGCCGGTGCTCGATACGGCAGCGATGCTCCCGACCCTGGAAAGTTCGCTCGACGCGCTCGAAACCAATCGCCTCACCGAAAGCATTATCCCGTCGTCGATGCTCAACAGTTCGACCCTGTCCCAGATGGCCACTTCGCTCAATAGCCGCTCTACGTCCAGCAAAAGCGAAATGCTCGAGCGCTTTGGCGGCAACGCGAACAGCGAAAAAGCGGTAGCTCTGGCCCTCAAATGGATCGCCGACCACCAGGCCAGCAATGGCGGCTGGTCTTTCGCTCATTCGGCTATTTGCCGAGGCAAATGCGATGGCCAAGGCGATTTGGCGCTGGCTACCAACGGTGCCACAGCCATGGCCCTACTCCCATTCCTGGGTGCCGGCCAGACACACTTGGAAGGGCAATACAAGGAGACTGTTCATCGAGGACTGGCCTTTCTGATCAATCGCATGAAAGTCACCACGGGCCGATTGCCCGAGGGTTCGTGGCACGAACCCGGCGGGCGGATGTATTCGCACGGGTTGGCGGCTATCACCGTCTGTGAAGCCTACGCTATGACCCGCGATCCGGATCTTCTGCAACCCGCTCAACTGTCGCTCAATTACTTGATCGCATCCCAGGACCCACGCGGTGGCGGCTGGCGTTACGAACCCGGTCAAACCGGGGATACCTCGGTGGCAGGCTGGTGCGTGATGGCTTTAAAAAGCGGGAAAATGGGCAACTTGGTGATTCCTGAAAGTACATTCAAAGGTGCCAAAGACTTTTTGGATTTTGTCAGCACCAACAAGGGTGCTTACTACGGCTACGACAAACCAGTGGCTAAACTGGACGGCCGCGAAGCCACCACAGCGGTTGGGCTGCTCTGCCGTATGTACATGGGCTGGCCCAAGGATAGTCCCGGTCTGACCGAGGGCGTCAAATTCCTGAGCAATATCGGTCCGCGAAAAGACGACTTGTATTACAGCTATTATGGCACGCAGGTCATGCGCCACGTGGGTGGTCCAGCTTGGGACAAGTGGAATAAAAAACTCCGCGACGAACTCATCAGCTCGCAAGAGTCGGCCGGACATGCAGCAGGCAGTTGGACCGCCTCGGGACGCCATGCAGAAAAAGGTGGCCGGCTCTACGCCACTTCGCTGGCCACCATGATCTTAGAAGTCTACTACCGGCACATGCCACTCTACAGCGAAAAATCTTCCGCCGACGATTTCGAAATCTAGTTGGACAACGCTAATTTATAGGCAGCCAGAATCCGGCGAGTTTGAAGGTCGGGATTTCGAATCCAAACAGTCGACCATACTCGAGAAATTCGCCAGCCGAACCCTTCTAAAATGGATTGTCGAATGCGCCTCGGTCGCGGGCTGTTTTTGAAGAATGATAGGTCGCTCCAGCACACTCGATTCCCAAGCAATAGAGATCAGGATGCGAAGGATGCTTGAGAGCAAGATCGATTCTGAATCCTCCACAGCCGACTTGCGGGATTGATTCAAGTCCATGTCGCATGCGCCGCCGATAATTATCACGAATCCGCTCATGTCGAATGCCATCGAATTCGCCGATATGCGGCAGTGTGGGGCTTGTCGTTCCAGGTCCCCCAAGATTTAGCACTGAAACATCTCGGCGGGCGACTTCGTCTCTGGCTTGATCCAAACGGCAACTCTGCCCAGTCCGCAAACTTGACCTGCCACGTCGCATCACCGCAACTCAATAATTTTACGCGACCGTAAATTTGCAGTGCATAGACCAGGCTTTTCTAGGATCATGCTAAGTATTGCTAGCATAGCAAGCTATCGCGGCTCGATACCAACCGATGGCCGCCTTGGCAGGCTCGCGCTGGCCGCAGTTTGTTCGACTCTAAAACGTTGTTCGACAGCGAGTTAGCACTTTTTTGCCAGCTCTCCCAGCTCGCTCCAATCGACTGGGTAATGATGCTTCAGATGGGCGGCTCTTCGATTTCCCAATCCATGGAGAAGAACCTATGTTTCCCAAAATTGCCGTCCGATTCTTGCTTAGCCTATGTGCCGCGTTTATCTGTTGGCAACAGCCAGCCACCGCGCAGGAAGTGGTCAATCCGAGCCCACCCGCAAAACCGTTGCCACTGTCTAGCCCAGCCACGAGCGCTTACAACAGTCTGTCGGTCCAGCCGCTGACTGTCGTCCAGCAGCGAGCCATGTTCGAAGCCGAGCAACGCATGTTGCGTACCGAGTGGAACAAGTGGATTGGCCATTCGCCGGCGCGTCCCAACTTAAACGCCAGCTACATGTCCAACGGTCGGCAGTTGTACTTCCTGCCGCAACGCCAACAATTCGTGAACGCGGGCGCCACCCGTTCATGGTATTGGTAGCTGTCCCGCGGCCTTAGTCCAACTTTCGTTGTCAGCTCGCGCAACATTCAGCTCGACGCGCCAACCAGTGGGTATCCTACCAGCTAATCACCAAAGTCAGCGCAGATTCCAAGACCCGTGCCGATCTGCGACTGACAAACGAGCTTGGCAAACACAAACATCCACACGCACAACTTGGGCTGCGCGGCTAGACAATCTCGGAACTCGGTGCGGACCCAATCGATGTCTGCCTTTTCTCGCAATTGGTTCTGCTCGCGGTAGACAATCGGCCACACGCAATTCCATGTACGCAACAGCCAAGTTGAAAACGCACTATGGTTATCCTGCATCATGCTGTGCAATGGTCGCAGGCTGTGTACGCAGTCGTACCAGGCTTGGTCTCGCGGTCGATAGCTGCACGCAGCGGCCTTCTTCACGACCAACGCGTCGTTGGCGTTAGCTAAGCTCCACATGAGCCGCTCCTCCAATTGTGCAAAGTCGGGGCGGCGCATAACGGGTAAGTCATCGTAGGCGACCATAATCCAGTCGACTTGATCAAATTGCACCGACCACTGCTTCGTGTCCCAGCGGGCCGTGCAGGGCAGTTGCATCGTCGAGGTTTGCAGCACGGCCGATGTATTAAGCCGCTTTTGCAATCGCACCGCTTCGCTGCGCACTAGGCTTGTCCAATCCCCGCAATAGACTTCTGCGACCAGCGGAAATTGGCTCGCTTCAAGCCCCATCGCTTGTTTCCATCGCTCGAACGTCAGCGGTCCCAGTGGCTCGTGTCCGTCGACTTCAGCGCGACGATAGAGAAATTTGTCGTCGGTATCAAACACCCAGTTGGCTTCGAGCGTCGGCAGGATTTGCAGTAGTTCGACCAGTCCTTGCGCGGCTGCGAAATCCCACAGCGTCTGCGCAGACACCTGGCGATCCGCATCGGTTTGGCTTTTGCTGAGCGAATGGATCAAATCCATTTTCGGCTTGATCGTTCGCACCAACGGATTTTCTGCGGCCAATGTCAAAGCCTGAATCCAGCTTTGAGTAAACGGATGATTGATCAATTGAGTTTCCATAGCCACAAATTTCACTTCCCTGCTAACTGTTTTAGTTCATGTCACCCCATGCGCACATGGTTTGGGTAAAGTATTACCGGAGCCCCGAATGGCTTCTAATTGTGTTTGTAGCGTAGTGACGTCTATGTTAGCGTCGTTGGCGAATTGTTTGTAAGCCCACTTCAGTCCGAGCGCGGGGACCGTCCTTTTGTCGGCTCCTGTGCTAGAAACTGCACAAGAAAGTATTACGAGCGCTATCGAAAAAGACTTCGTCGCAAAAGCCTTTATGACTGCAAGTTAATAGCCGACCAAAACTTGAGCTAGTCTCTGACATGGTCGCTAAACATCATGAAACCTGCCAATCTAGACGTTAAAACACTGACTTCAATTGTAGTAGACGGTTTGTGGCAAAAACACCAGACGAGCATGTAGAAATTTCGCAACAGTCCACGGCCTAAGGATTATGGAGTTCAACGTTTAGGTTAGTGATCCTATTCGTATATCTCAAGCCTACTCTTTCCGCAGTTATCGGCATGGTGCTGGTCGGCCAAGATGCACCCAAGATTGACACAAGTGAGCGGTCAAGCTATAAAGATGTACACTGCATGCATCTTTACAGCAAATGGTCGCATTCTCGGAGTAAACATAATGAAACGTCTTTTGCTTGTGGTCTGTTCAGCGTCTTTCGCGATCGCCCCGTTCATCGGAGCGTACCAGTGGGAGGATTCCTCTGCAATCGCACAAGAAGCCAAGCCAGCGTTATCTTCGAATAAGGAGGCGATTGAACGTTCGCGACGAACCGTGCAAACGCTGGACAACATCTTCAAGCAGACGATCGTGTTGGTAACGGACAAATACGTCAACGATGATGACGACTTTGCAGCGGGCAGCGCGGCCGTATTGCTGTTCAAAAACATTTCCGATGGCAGCGATAATACGATCCGGTTGATCGACGCGACTGGCGAGCCCTACGAGCCCGAGAATGTTGCCAAGGATGATTTTGAAAAGGAAGGAATTAAGAAGCTAAAAGCGGGTGTCAAGACAGTCGACGAAGTCGTCACCCAGGACGGCAGGCACTACCTGCGAGCCCTGACGCCGGTGCCAGTCGTAATGGAGAAATGCATCATGTGTCACGCCAACTACGCCGAAGTGAAAAAGGGCGAGCCGATCGGCGCGATCAGCTATACGATTCCAATCGACTGATCGTCATGTTCCGGGGCATCGGCTCGTTCAACGCTTGTCGAACGCGTCTTAGAACTCACTCAATGCGATCGAGTTGCCTTCTGGTAGGCACGACGTCCGCCAGCGTAATGCTAGTGAGATAATCCATCTGTACCCGCTCTGCTTCAGCCAGCACGCTCTTGAGTTTGCAGAACGAGTGAATCAAGCACGAATCATCACTGCCCACACAAGCCAGCAAATGCATGTCGCTTTCCATGCTGGCAATCACCCCGCCAACGGTAATTTCTTCGGGCAGCATCGCCAGTTCAATTCCGCCACCAACGCCTCGGGTGCTGCGAATGTATCCCGCACGCGCGAGTAAGTTGACAACTTTAGCGACATGATTGACCGAGATACCAAACAGTGTTGCCACTTCGGCCACATTGGCTCGAGCATCGCGCGTCGCCAAGAACATTAGCGTGCGTAGGGCATAGTCGGTTTGGATGGTCAGTTTCATTGGCTAGCGTCGCAACTGTGGCTGGTGGGAGCTTTTCAGCCGACACATAAGTGACAATTAATGAATCCTCCAACTCTAGTATAGAGTTTTGAACGGAATGACGCTCGCCTGCGGCTGGTCAAAAGCCGTTCTCGGTCACAGGACAATTGCTTCGGCAGTCGCCTGCGGCGTTTTAACACAGTCGCCTGAGGCGTGTAGGACAGTCGCCTGCGGCTCCACGTCAATCGAAACGCTTCGTGCTACGCAATCGTTTGACGTCTAGCCGCTGGCGTAGCGGGCTCGCGATCCAGACTAGTTGGAGCCGATCGGAGGGATGATCTGGAGTTGATTGAGCGCAGTCAAGTTTTGTTGTAATTTTGCGATGGCAGTTTCCATGTTATAGAACTGCTTGAGTAGACTTTCGCGCTGGCGGTCGAGGCGGACGTTGAACGCATCGATACGTTTACCATTTTGTTCGATTTGAGTTTGCAGTGTGTTCGAGCGATTCAGTAGAGCTCCTCCGTCAATACCGGCTAAACCGTCCGAGAGCGATTTGGCTCTCGCAGCGAATCCGGACGACTCATTCGTGAAGAACTCCTGGACCGAAGCGGGATCTGCTGCCAGTGCGCTCTCAAACTTGGCTTTATCGAATTCGAGCTTTCCCTTGTCATTGAGACTAATACCCAGTTGCCCCAATGACTTGATGTCACCAGCCCCACGGATCGGGCTTGAGAAAAACTTTCCGTAGGCAATATCGACACGCAGCGAAACGCTACTGCCGAATAGTACGCCCACGCTCTGCGATGCTTCGTCAAACCTAGTTGCCTGATCCAGCTTGTCGCGGAGTTTATTGAACTGATCGACGAAATTCGTAATTTGCTTGGAAACAGTGTCGCTATTGGAACTGACAGTAACAGTCACAGGTGTCGTCGAGGCGGCGGTTATGGTGAATTGAAGATCGCTGACAACGCCCTCGAAATTGTTGGTTGAGGATGAAACCAGCACACCTCCACTGGTTTCATTGGCACCAAAGGCCAGCAGGGCATCGCGAGCCGATGCTGTTTCCGAGAAGGCGATTCCAACATTGCCCTCGATGGCCACGCGTCCTCGGGCACCCGATGCACTGCTGTTTAGAAGCAACCGCACACCAGCACCGGCGCTTGTGTTCAACACGCTGGCATTGACGGGTTTACTACTTAGGGAATTCAATTGTTCGGCTAGGTCGGCTACGGTCGTTTCTGCAGTGGTCGACAATCGCACTGTTCGCGAACCATCGATACCGGATACAGAATTTCCATCTACGGTCAGGCTGGTAGCGGTACCGGCGATACCCAATTGGGTTGCTGAAGTACCGCTGCCAATCTCCGTGACCGTCAGTTTTTCGCTACCGCCTGCCGTGTCGACTAAAACAATCCCATCGCCTGCCGCGTTAATCCGCGCCTCGATTCCTAAGTTCAGTTTGCCGATGGCGTCCAACACTTCGCCCACCGTCTTGGGTTTGAGCGAGGCAAGGTTGAGCGCCGAGGATTTACCTTCCGAATCGGTCAAACGGAAGGAACCTAGGGAGAGTCCCGCTCCCTGATTCCAATCTTTCAGTTGTGTATTGCGCGATACAAATTGCAATTTGAGCGAACCACTGTCAACGCTACTGGCATTCACCGAACCTTCCAATTGTAGTTTTGCAGCCGTGTTCGTAGCATCGGCACTGGCAATGCTGAGCGGGCCAGTCGTGGAGCCGGTGGTATCGAGTATTTCAAGGCCCGTTTTACTGCGATTCAATTGGGCCTTGACGCCCGTAGCTGAGCCATTGATCGCATCGATCACTTGGC
The DNA here is from genome assembly GCA_041741955.1 of Pirellulaceae bacterium. Taxonomy (GTDB): domain Bacteria; phylum Planctomycetota; class Planctomycetia; order Pirellulales; family Pirellulaceae; genus Aureliella. Next base: position 59,580 of record JBGSJL010000212.1, read on the forward strand.
TGAGCGTTCTGGCTGCAGAGAGATCGATCGTGTCGCTCGCTCCGCTGCGGTCGGTAAGGGTAAGCTGTCCTAGCGGGCCAATTCCACTGCCTCCCGCCAGGCTGGTAAGCAGCACATCATTTAGTCCGCCAATAAGATGATGGCCTGAGATCACGCCGCCACTTGCTGCCGTATCCAGACCCAGTTGTTGGGCAAGATTGCCATTGGGACTGCTGATTTCGAAATCGGCGGTCCCCGTGGTCAGGTCGCGAATTTCCAGCGATTTTCCGTCGGAACCGATTTGTGCAGCCAGCCTGCCACCGCCGGCGGTGTTGATTTCGTTAATGAGCTGCCCCAAACTGCCGATATTCGAGTTGATAGTCGTCGACAAATTGACGCTGGAGCCATTCTGGAGCTCGAACTTTAAGGCGTTGCCGGTGGTTGGAAAGTTGAGCCCACGTCCATCGAGTAGCGTCCGTAGCGCTGTCGAACTGCTCAGCGATAGTACGCTGGAACCATTGGCTGAATTTGAAGCGGAGGAAATATTCGCCAAGCCAAGGTCTTTCGCCGTCGTTCCACCGCCAACTTCGTTGACCGTCAAGTTTTGCGTAGTGCTCCCGGACACATCCTTGAGCACAAAGTGGTCACCTTGGATGCTGGCCACGACATTGAGCTTGTCGTTGGCGTTGATGGCGTCGACCACTTCAGCCGCAGTCTGTGCAAATCGCAAATCGATGTTTTGACTCACGCCGCTGCGATCGGTGATTCGCAGTGAACCGCGGGCAACGCCCTGGCCGCTATTGAGTTGATCGAGTGATACCGATGCATCCAGGAAGCCACCTGTATGAATGACGACCTCTCCAGCAGTGAGTTTCTGGTCGCTAGAAGCCAGGAGCGAACTAGTCTGCTGCTGGCTTTGAGCTTGCCGGACAGGCACGAAAGAGTAATTACCTGCCCTAGGGCTACCCGTACTTTTGGCGCTTAACACCGCCGTGTGGCTGCTGGCCACGCTCGTAGAGGAGTAGAGCGAAGACTGTCCGAGTCGATCGGTGGTGAGCTGAACACCGACAACTAGCGCGGTCAGCTCCGTGACGGCGGCTTGCTCGTTCTGCAGTGAGGTAACACGACTTTGCAGTCGATCGCGCGGGATCGCATTCAGAGAGATGAGCTTATTGACCGTATCCTCGATATTCACGCCAGATACTAGGCCGACGCTCGATTGAATTCTTCCCATCCGTCTATTTTCCCATTGGGCGTGCGGCGATTACATCTGTACGGCAAGTATCGGTCGAAACTTTAGTCAAACATGAGACATTGCACAAGAAATGGCTGCGTTTTAGCAAGCGGCTGCAGTTTCTACCGAAGCAAGGCAATTTGCCAGTGAATGCAATTATCCCGACAAGTTGCAAAAAAAAAACCGCGTGCTACGAGCGTAGCACGCGGTTCGTGTTATTAGCCGAACGTCAATCGCGATTATCGAAGTAGCGATAGCACGTTTTGAGGATTCTGATTGGCAATTCCAAGTACCGCCGTACCGGACTGAACCAGAATCTGAGCGCGAGTCAATCGCGCCGACTCGGCCGCGAAGTCAGCGTCGCGGATCGAGCTTTCGGCTTCGGTCAAGTTCGCTACAGTTTCGTTGAGTGAAACCAAGTTGCTTTGCAGAGTCGTCGCTTGGAACGCACCCAATCGACCGCGGAGGCTAGTGACTTTATTGATCACATCATCCACGACCTGTGCTGCACCGGTGGCGTCTGTAGCCAAAGCCTTCGACCCACCCGAAGCCAGTTCGTAGAGTCGACCGTTGGCACTTCCGAGCTTGGCAGTGTTCAAGCTGCCGATACCCAAGCGTGCTTGCTGGTTGCTGACCACGTCGGGACCGAGCTGGAACTGAGCACCGCCTCCGGTGATTGAAAATTCAAACGAGGTGCTCGATCCGTCGGCGACAGTCAGGCTCAAGTCCAGTGTCGCGGTATTGATCGATAGCGAATTACCAGCGCCGGTTGCGGAAGTGCCGTTCACCGTCGCTTTGATGTCGGTACCATTAACGCGGGTGGCAGTCAGTCCGCTCTTAAACGTTCCGCCAGCGGCCTCGGAAATCACATCGACGTCTACCAACGACTTGCTACCGTAGGTGGTACTGGTCAACTTGAGGTTACCTGCATCGTTTTCGGCCCGTACACCTGTGGCATCGCTCACTAGGTTGATGGACTGGATCAAACCAGCCAGGGTTGCGCCCTTTTCGAAGTTGAAGACTTCGGAACCCGTGGAGCCAGAAATTTGGACAACGAGATCCGAGCTCAGACCACCGCCGAAGACACCGCCGCTCAATGCGGTAGTGGTCGCAGCAGTATCAGTGCCGATGTTGTAGCTGCCATCGCCGCCGGTTGCTGTAACCGCAGCCGTGAAGCCGTCCAGTCCCGAGATAGCCGTCGCAATCGAGCCGATGGAAACACCACCGTTGCTGCTGACATTGACAACAATATTGCCGCTGCTATTGAGCGATGCCGTCGCCTGACCGGCAGCCAGCGAATTGTCCGAATTCAGGGTAACAGTGACACCATCTTGCGTTGGCGATGCATCGTCGGCGGTAACTGTAATGACATCGTTACCCACCACGTCGGTACCACCGCTCAGCGGCGTGGTTGTACCGAAGTCGGTTGCCGAAAACAGCGAAGTTCCGTTCAACGGGTTGTTAGCAACGAAACTACCCTGTGTGTTGATCGCCGCGACCACTTGGTTGACAGTCGCTCCATCGGCGACGGCCACGGTCAGAATGTTAGTAGCGGCATCGTAGGTTGCCAAGTTAGCAGCGCCCGTGACGAAAGTCAGTTGTGCAGCGTTACCTTTGGTGCCGTCTGCCGGACCGCCATTGGTCGCAGTGAGCGTAAAGCTTGACGCAGTAACCGGATCGGTGCCACCTGTCAGAGGAGTGCTGGTGGCATTGTCGAGTGCATCGTAGTTATAGGTTCCGTTGGTAACGTTGGATGCGATGAAGTCGGCGCCTGCTCCACTGTTGATGGCAGCAGCAATATTGGCAACCGTTGCCCCACCCGCTACGGTGACATTGAGCTGATTGGTATCTGCGTCGTAGATTGCCGAGTTCGATGCGCCGCTTGTGACTACCAAGCTAGTCGTGTTGCCCTTCAAACCATCGGCTGCACCACCATCTTTGGCGGTGAGCGTGAAGCCTGCTGCGGCAACCGTATTACTTCCACCAGTGAACGCTGAGGTCGTGATGCCGCTGTCGCCGGCAGTGATCGTGTTGGCCGTGGCACCGTTGGCTGTGACGGCAAAGTTGGCGTTACCTGTCAGATCGGTCACGATTTGGGCAGCGGATTGACCTTCTACCAATGTTAGGGTCAAGGTTTTCGAAGTCGCGTTGTACGCGGCCGTCGATGTGGTCGCTGTGTTGGACGTCTGAACGTTGATGATCGTATCGTTGCCCACGAGTCCATCGGCTGCACCGCCATCTACGGCAGCGATATCGAGTACTACGCCGCTGGCCAGTGTCAGCGTACCGGAGGCTTCAGCATTGGGAGTGAATGCGTTGGCAAATGAAATCGCCCCGGTGGCTTCCGCACCCACTGTGTAGGCGTTGGCCAAAGCGATCGAGCCGGTAGCTTCTGCCGCCGCCGCTGGTGCGCCAAAAGTGATCGTCCCGGACGAGTTGACGGGTGTGGTCGCGGTAGGAATGCCGGTGGAGCTTATCGTAGCTCGAGTCGCAGCCGAAGTTACGTTTACGCTGACCGCGATTTTACCAACCGCGCCCAAGTTCGCTTGATCGATTTTTAGGTCTTTCACGGCGCTAAAGTTGGCACCGGCCTTGGTGATAAAGTCAAGACTGCCATCCAGTAGGCGACGGCCTTGGAAGGTCGTGGTTTGAGCGATACGATTGATGGCTTCCAGCGAACTATCAATCTGGAGTTGATTGGCGGCGATTTCGTCGTCGCTAAGGGCTCCATTGTTGGCCGCTTCGACGACTAGACCACGAATATCATTGAGCAGCGAGCTGACCTGACCCAGGGCGCTGTCGGCAGTCGCAATAATCTGGCTAGCCCGCTGTGTGTTGGAGATGGCTTTGTTGATGCTGGTGATGTCGCTGCGAAGAGCCTCGCTAGCGATCAGACCCGCAGGATCATCCTTACCACTATTAATTCGCAAACCGGTGCTCAATCGAGTGAGGGAGGTTTGCAAGTCGGAGTTGGTTTTGTTCAGACGGTTTTGAGCGACGAGTGAGCTTACGTTCGTATTGATACGAGTCATTTGTGGAAATCTCCCAAGGATCGGGTCGTAGAATGTGGAAACACGCGAGTTCAAGGCCGCGGTCACAGCTTTTTCAAAGTGAGTCTTCTAAAAAGTCACACTTCGTGGAGCGGCTGGGCCTTGGCGTTTTCGCGACCCGATGGCAAAGATTTAATAACTTTACTGGAATCGCACTTGGATGAGACCGGAGATAGGCGTACCACTCTCCTTACTCGTAGAAACCTAGATCGAAATAAAGTGATTGGCGTTTGATTGAAATCAGAAATTCCTTCAAAAGTTGCGCGTACACCCCACCAACACCTCGCATCTGCGTCACATTCGGTATAACCGTCAATGTTTGCCACTTCGGCTTTGTCGGACCTTTAGTCAATGTCGGTGGACCTAGAGGGCGACACATTGATTCAAATGTGTTTTTTGTGTCGCCCTCTGGGCTACCCTTGGTGAATACGGACACCGGCGGCTGACGCCACCGGCAAAGGTTATGTCGCCCTCTGGGCTGAAAACAGAAGCGCAAAGCGGTTAAACAAGAATCGCAGAGCGGTTAGACCCAAAGGGCCCACGCGTTTAAACGAAAAACGGATGCGAGTGCCCAAGCCCTCGCATCCGTTAGAATACGTTTGTATTTTCGTCACCAAGATCGGTTGACTACTTCTGTCGATTGTTACCCAGCGGACGTGTTTCCCCAGGCTGGATATGACCAGCTTTTTGATTCTCACGTTTAATTGCTTCGTATACTTCTTGGCGATGCACTGGGATGTCTTGCGGAGCTTCAATTCCCAACCGCACTTTATCGCCTCGAATATCGACAATCGTGATGACAACGTCATCACCGATCATGATGCTCTCGTCTCTGTGTCGCGACAGCACCAACATGAAATCGCTCCTTCTTCAATTCTTGCAAGTAGGTCTGTGTCTCAATCCGTTGAATTTCCTCAATAACCAATGGATGGTGTGTCCACCGATGCGTGAACTATCGTCCCTCCTTTGGTCGCACATTCACCAAGGGCGACATCTTTCCTATTGTCGCGGCGGTTACGGTTGCGTATAGCTAGCGAACGCCGCTACGTCTCGAGCGAAAAATAAGTGGGATAGGCTTGCCAGCCTGGCATGCGGGAATCGACAGGCTGAAAGCCTATCCCACGTTCAGTATCAAACAGTAATTTTCCGCACGATCCTAAGTCTACTGCCGATTAGAATTCGAGGCCCAGGTCGCTTAATCGCTTGGCTGTTTCGGCCATCAACGCATCTTCAGCCGCTTCGTCCTCAGCCACGTAGGTGACTGAAAATCGCAGGAAGGGTCCGGCTTCATCCCACGGAACTGTCACAATCGATTTTTGCGAAATCAAGTATTGACTCGCTTGTTCGGCATTCAAGAATGCTTGGCCGCTGCGAGCACCTTTCGGAGCTTGCGTATACAGGAAATACGTTCCTCCGGGCATCTCGCACTGGAATCCACACTGCTTGAGCGTGGCCACCAATTTGGCCAGTCGACGTCGATATTTATTGCGAATGCGTTCCGGGATGGTGGCGTCGTCCAAAGCGGCGGCCGCAGACTTTTGTATGGCAGCGAACTGACCACTATCGCAGTTGTCTTTGACGTCTGCAAAAGCACTGACCAGCGTCGAGTTTCCACAGACCCAGCCGATTCGCCAGCCGATCATATCGAAGCCCTTGCTCAGCGAATGCACTTCCACCCCAACGTCTTTCGCGCCGGGTGTGGCCAGAAAGCTGGTCGGAGGGCCATCAAAAGTTAGCATCGAATGCGCTGCATCCTGGATGACTACAAATTGTTTCTGATGAGCCAAGTCCACGACGCGTCGGTAGAACTCTGCAGTTGCCGTCTTTCCAGTCGGACTATTGGGATAATTGAGTACCAGCAATTTGGTGCGCTTCCATACCTCTTCAGAAATCGCATCGAAGTCGGGGAAAAAGCTATTCTCTGCTCGTAGAGGCAGCGCGTGTACGATACCACCATAGTATTTTGTGTGCGTACCAACGACGGGGTAGCCGGGCACTGTCATCAGGGTGATGTCGCCCGGGTTAACGAAGCAAGCGGGTAAAATCGCCAGCGCCGTTTTGCTACCGATGCAGTGATTGATCTCGGTGGCTGGGTCCAAAACGATGTCGAAATTCCGCTGCATAAAGCGTGCTACTGCGACTTTGAAATCGGCGATACCGTTGTCGGCATAGCCACGGTTCTCGACTCGATTGATTTCGCTGGCCATCCGCTGGCGGACACTTTCGGGGGCCATATTATCATTCTCGCCGATCCCAAAGTCGACCAGCTCGCGATCGGGATAATCGACCAGCGCTTGGCGTTTGGCGCGTTTGATTTTTTCAAACTTGTAGATCTCGGTGGCTTTGCCATATTGACCACCGCCGATACGATTGGCGAAAAGCTGTTGGAAATAAGGTTCGGACGTAACACCCGTGCCCATAGGAAACGCTTAAAATGGTTGGAGTAAGGTGGGTTTGGCTCGCCGCGACTTCTGCGGGGGCTTTGTCCCAGTTCGGGAAGTTAATGGAAAAAGCTACCCTAGATGCTCGCGATCGACAACCGCATGTCACTCCAGTTGCGAGGCTTGGAAGGCTCAAAAATCCATGTTGCCTAGTTTTCGAAGTGGAAATAGCCGCACCTTAGCAAAAACGCTGGACCAACTCGGACATCCGCTCGCAGTCCTCGATCGTCGCGGGGCCTTGGCATTTGTCAACGCGGCGATGTGCGCCATGGCAGGTGCCGACGCAACGCAACTCGTCGGCAGGCAATGCAGTTGGCAAATTGCTAGTGACGACACGCCTTTCGCCGCGATTCTGACGGCGTTGGCCCCGCCAGCAGGCACTCTAAAGGGCAAGATCGTAGCCCGCCAATTGTCGCTACCCATCGTTTTTGGCTCCACTGAAACAGGCCAACTCTTCATTCCACTGTTGGATAACGAGGGTGCTGTCGAAGCCACCCTGGTGGTACTCGGACGCTGGCAGGAGATACTCGCGCAGGTTCCACAACCCGACTTTGCCGCTGCGCAGCGCACCCGCAACGAATGCTTAGTACAGATTCGAAGTCGCTGGCCAACGCTCGATGGTCTCCACGCACTACTGGGTCGAAGTCCTGCCATGCAACTTGCCATGACCCGCGCCCAACTGGCGCTGACAGAGTGTTGTAGCCTGATGATCACGGGTCCCCGCTGGATCGGAAAAACTCAATTGGTACAGGGGGTTTTTATTTCGCGGTTGAAGAAAGCTGGCTTGCCGAAAATTGCTGGGCAGCTTTTTCCTTTGGCCTGCGATATTTTAGAAGCCGAATTGTTCGAGGGCATGTTAGACGTTTTTACCGATCGATTTCGCGACAACATTCCACGAGTCGCTCGGCTACTAGTACTCGAACAGTTTGACAAGCTGACTCCGGCTGCGGTAAAAAAGTTGTTGGATTGGCTGGAGTCCTACGGTTCGCAATGCGAGGTCGCGGCGATCACGCAGGTGTCCGCCGACGAACTTTCACGTCGCAGCCCGCTGTGGCAAAAATTGATAGCGATCGTCGCTGCCATTGAGATCGTATTGCCTCCACTGCGCGAGCGCCGCGAGGATATTGAAACACTGGCTAGCCATTTGCTGGCGGCCGCCTGCCAATCAAAAGGGCGAGCCAATCTGACATTTTCCGATGAAGCTCTGCAGTTGCTGATCGCATTTCCTTGGCCTGAGAATTTATCTCAGCTTGCGCAGGCCATCGACGAAGCGGTCAATCATGCCGTGCTGGCTACTGCGATTCAAGTGAATCATTTGCCGGTAGCCATTCGCACCTTTGCCAGCACAGTTGCGCAGGCCAAAGCCACACATGTGGAACCGATCGATTTGGACCAGGTCCTCCAGGAACTCGAACGTATCATGCTAGCTCGCGCACTGAAACTTTCGCCCAGGAATCGCGCCCAGGCGGCCCGTTGGCTCGGCATCAGCCGGCCACGCCTGCTGCGCCGCATCGAACAGTTGGGACTCGCTGAAATTCCCAGCTCAGCCAGCGAAAACGAAATCGAAATCGATAACGAGACCAACCCAGGAACGTAGCCATTTCCCCGTGAACCGTCCAGCGTTAGGCTCCACTACGAATCACTTAGACGTGCCCTTTATTTGGCCAATTTACGTCGAAAGCTGCGAGCGTTCTCCTGCATGGACAGCGGGAGTTTGGAGCGCAGGAAATTGCTGCCAGCGAACCACTCACTTGGCTCGTGCAGTATCATGCGAGACTCCACCAGCAATTGGTTCTGGGCCGCATCAAGTTCATAGACTCCCATGAACCCAGCGCAACCTTGGTAGGCATGCGATGCGCCCACTTCCAATCTACCGACAGTGTTGCGCTGGAGTTCGGTCCATTGACTGGCATATTTTTCGACCGCATTAAATCGCGTGTCTAGCTTCCAAAAAAACTCGCACACGCCTGGGTGATCGCGCTTTTCAATCCGCATCACCCCGCGCACGATCACTTTGTTCAGCAATGGCAGTTCCAGAAACGCATAGGACGTGTTTTCGGAAACTGCATCCCCCAAACCAAGCTGATGAAGTTCTGCGTCGGGAATCTCTTGGGTAACGATACTCTGCGCTTCGTCTGAGCCACTCGGGCGGGCAAAAGCCTGTTGCATAAAATCCTGATCGCGAATTTTGCTCATATTGGTGTAGATCAAAAATGCACTATGGATTTTGTGCCCAACGCGGTTGCCTTGTCGGTCCAGCAGACTTTCGATTTCAATAGTGACCGGCGCCATCACCGAGTTGCGCGCAAACTGATCCCAATCCTGCTTGCCAGTAACAGTCCGCGCGGCGGCGGCCCGGTCTGCTGCCTGCAACCCGTCGCGGAGGGTTGGCAGTGGTAGCGCGACAATCACGTCTTCCGTTAGCTTAACCCCGCCGCCCGTTAGTTCATCGAACAGGCTGGGCTCTTGGGCAGAAAGCCGCATTGCAAAAATCAGGCAAGCTACAACATGGGCAAGTAGCACTCCGCAAAACTTTGAGTGAGACATGGCTTGCCTTGGTTTGTAGAAGTTCTGACTCAGAACTCCGTTTCTACTATATCAGTCGGCTAGCGCCAACCAGCAGACAATCATAACCCGATGTGCAACGACGTTTTCCGGCGAGTTTGAGGCTGCTTCATCAAACCGCTCGTCCTTTGTCAAAGTCGAAAACAGGAATTAGCCGCTTTGGCGATAGCCATGGTTCCTCCGCCATCAACCGCAGCTATTGCTTTAACGGCTCATACGGGTACCCACGTTTAGTACTTTGACAAAGCGTTAGGAGCGAAGTGGCCTTCGAATCCGAAGGTCACTCCGTCCTGAGGAGAAACGGCCAACATGCATTTAAGCAGCCGATGACTTCAAATATCCAGAAAGCTGTTGTGCGCGGACTGGATTCTGTAGTTTCGAGACGGCTTTGGCTTCGATTTGCCGTACGCGTTCGCGGGTCACCTTAAAGATTCGACCAACTTCTTCGAGCGTGTACGAGTAGCCGTCGACCAACCCGTACCGCAAGCGAATAATCTCGCGTTCGCGGAATGTTAACGACTTCAGTAGCACGTCGATCTTATCTCGCAGCAGTCCGTTGCTGGCGTTGCGCATGGGGTTGCTATGATCGCCATCTTCGATGAACTCGCCAAAGCTGTTGTCCTCGCCCTCGCCGACAGGTCGATCTAAGCTGATCGGGTGTCTGCCTATATCCAGTACGCGGCGCACCTCCTCAACCGGCAATTCGGTTTGCTCGGCAATTTCTTCAGTCGAAGGCTCGCGGCGAAGCGTTTGAGTCAATCGCTTCTGGATATTTCTCAATCGGCTGAGTACATCGATCATGTGAACTGGGATGCGAATCGTACGAGCTTGGTCGGCAATAGCGCGGGTGATGGCCTGTCGAATCCACCAAGTGGCATACGTCGAAAATTTGAAGCCGCGACGATATTCATATTTGTCGACCGCGCGCATCAACCCCGTATTTCCCTCTTGGATGAGATCGAGAAAACTCATACCACGATTGCGATACTTTTTGGCGATGGAAACAACCAAGCGTAGGTTGCCCTGAGATAGTTCGCGTTTAACTGTTTCATAGTCGCTGAAATGCTGGCGGAATTCCTGGCAGCGACGACGCAGGCTGCGAGGACTCTCTTGGGCCAGTACAATCAACTTGCGCAGTTCGCAGCGCAAGCGCTCGCACTCCACCCCCGAGGTTGGCTCGAGCTCGAGTTGAGCAATACGCGCGACCAAGCTCTCCATCCGATCAGCCATTTGTTCAAGCTGCTTCATGTTGGGAGTTACACGACGCGAACGCAGGCTTAGTTCTTCAGCTAGAACAATGCATTTGGCCCGCAGTCGCACGTATTGCTGGACCAAGTCGGCTTTGACGCGTGGGGCGACATTCTTGCGAACGATCTGCAGGAATGTTTCGCGTTTCCGCGCCAGCAAATGCTTTAATGTAGCCAGATTGGCAGGCAGTCGAGCGGTGATTTGCTCTTTGGTCAACCGTTCGGTGAGGGACACCTTGATCGTGCGATCAAAGGGCAACTGACCGCAGTGAACACGTCGCAGAATGTCGACAGTTTGACGCAGAGCATAATCATTGCCAAATAGACTGCGACGAAAGCGCTTCCGAGTGATTTCAATCTTTTTAGCAAGCGCAATCTCTTCGTCGCGAGTAAAAAGTGGGATTTGCGACATCTGGCTGAGGTAGAGTCGAATCGGATCATCGCTCAACTTGGGCATATCCGCCGACGACTCAAGCCGCCTGGGAAGTTGATCCGCGTGCGAGTCGAATTCACTAGCATGGTGCTCGTCTGCATCGTCGCTGCCTGCCAGTGAGCAGGCTGACTCTAGCGAGGCGGATGGCTTTGCGAGTGTTCCGACCGGAGCCATGTCGACTAAAGAAATCCCCTTTTTGTCCAGGATCAATAAAAGATTGTCCAGCTTTTCACTGCTGCAATCTTCGTCCGGCAAATATTTGCCAACTTGTTGATAAGTCAGATAGCCCTGTTCGCGGCCAGTAGAAATTAATTGACGAAGGTCTAGGTCCATTAGATCCACAACTCAACTCCTTTTGAATGACATCTTGCGACCAGCGGGATTGCGGTCCAAGACAGTGGAAAATTCAGCTCTTCATTTAACACGCGTTGCACGTCGTGTGCGAACACGTTTTCAAATCGACAAATCGCACGCTTCAGTTTGTCAAAGGCCGCTCAGTGCATGGCAGGACTTCGACCCAATTGACTTAGTGCTCCTATTCCTCCACCAGTGTGGCTAGTGGTTGGCCCGCGTCTGGCTGGCCTCCATCTGGTTGGTTTGGGTTTGGCGAGTCACGTTGGTCTAACCCCTGCCGAAGGCGGGCTTGTCGTATCACATCCTGCAATAAATCTAGCTCGGCTTGTTCGGAAAGCTCCTTATTTTGAAGGTCGGTAATCTGACGCTGTCTCCGCTGCACATCCTGACGTTCGCCCATACGATGCGTCATGACTCGCAGCCGATTCTCTGGTGAGTCGCTCGTGAATTTTAGTTTCTCCTCCGCTTGCTCATGCAAAGTTACCAGCAAACTTTTTAGAGAAGGATCCTCGAGAGAAACGAGCACACTGGCAAATTCTAAGGATTCACCGTTGAACTCGAGTTGCTGATAAGCGTCCAGCATTTGTTGGGCTGCGGGACACTGCAGCCAACCCGACTGGACGCGTTCCAGCGCCAACGGAGCGACTTGTGGAGTGGTGATAATCAACTCGATCAATTCGCGTTCGAAAGGCGATAAGTCACTGGGCTTGAGCAGCGGTTTAGCGGCACTAGAAGTAGTGGGCTCGGATGACTCTCGGCGTGGAAAGCGAGAAAGCTTCTGCCTCAGGGCGGTCAGTCGTTCGCGTAGACTCTCTTCCGAAATGGAAAATTTGCGAGCTAGGCGAGGCAACAGTTGATTTTGTCGGAGTAGGAACGACTCATTGCTAATCAGCCCCTGCTGTGGCACCTTGGCCAGGAGAGACAACATCTCTTCTACGGCCTTGTTGGCGCGGTGCGAATCGACCAACGGGTCAAAGCCCGCGCTGACCCTACGGAGTTTGAATTCGAGCGCATCGACGGCAGCTTCTACAAGTTTCTGTAGCTCCTCAGAACCGAATTTTTGGAGGAATTCAGCGGGGTCGAGCCCGTCGGGGAGCGTCAGCACACGCACATCGATTTGGGCATGTAAAAACAATTCCAGCACATCGTCGCTACGCTTCTGGCCGGCTTCGTCGCCATCGAGTAACAAAATGACCGTGTCGCACAATGGTCGCAAGAGACGCAAATGCGATGCACCGATCGCCGTACCGAGCACGGCCACGGCATTATCGATCCCAAACTGATTTGCGATGATGACGTCGGTGTAGCCCTCCATCACGATGGCTTGTTTGGAGCGGCGTATCGAACTGTAGGCCAATTCCAAACCGTAAAGCTGTTGGTGCTTTTGAAAGAGTCGCGTTTCGGGTGAATTGATGTACTTGGCTTTGTCGTCGGAGCCTGGCATGACTCGACCACCAAAAGCGATGGCCCGCTGCTCGCGATCTCGAATCGGAAACATGATTCGATTTCGAAAGCGATCGTAGTAGCCGCTACTCTGATCGCGCTTGATGACTAGGCCAGCAGACTCGAGCACATGGGGCGAGAATTTTTGCTGACTGGCTCCATCCAAAAGTGTCGACCACCCGTCGGGCGCATGACCAATGCCATAGCGGCTGATCGAATTGCCGGAGATCCCACGTTGGGCCAAATAGCTGCGCGCGGGTTCGGCTTCTTTGGCTTCGAGCAAGTGGCGGTGGAATAGTTCTTCGGCCCATGCCAGCGCGCGGTAGATTTCAGTTTTGATATCGGGACCGCGCGAGACATTTCGACCGGCCTGTTGCGCGAGCACAATGCCCGCCCGCTGGGCCAATTCCTTGAGCGCCTCTGGAAATGTCATCCCAGATTCTTGCATGAGGAAATTGAATACGTCCCCACCAATATCGCAGACCCAGCATTTCCAAATCTGCTTTTCAGGATTCACTTGAAGGCTGGGGCGAGAATCCGCATGCCACGGACAAGTAGCCACGAAATTGCGACCCTGACGGCGCAGCTCAAGCCTGGTGCCGATCAAATCGACAATGTCTGTTGCGGCGCGGACGCGCTCTTTGGTATCAGAATCGTAGGTGAACGACACAGGCACTCCGTTGGCGAGCTGGGGTCTGCGGAGACTAGTCAAACTATCCGCCCTAGCATATCAGTTCGACTGACATGATTATGGGCTGACGATCGACATGTCGCTAGGACCATGGCCGCCGTGTCGTTAAGGGTTCTTCCTGAACCAGACTGGCAAAATTTGATCGGGAATCAAAAACTTGCGAGCTGGCGTAATCCATTACGCTGCTGCGAAGTATGGCAAAATTATGGTGGCCGCGTCAACACCAATTGCAAAAAACCTGCTCGGGGCCCAGAGACTATCTGTACGCACCCGCTTTCAATGTCTGGCTGGGGTGACTATCGTTGATCTGTGTGGGTATCGACGTTCGAGGTTTGATGATTACTCTTGGGGTTTTGGGCCGCCTAGAACCCGAGTACTACAACCCGAGTAAAGGGCTGGCTAGCCAATTCGCGATCTGGAATAAACGCAGCATGACTGTCTTCGTCTTTGGACATCGCAATCCCGATACCGATGCAATCTGCGCGGCGTTGTCCTACGCTGATTTCTTGCAGCGCACGACTCGGCCCGATGCCGTGGCCGCATGTTGTGGCGCCCCCAATCAACGCACGGAGTATGCTTTACGCAAAGCTCGCTTGGCTCCGCCACGGATCGTGATGGATGTGCGACCCGAGTTGTCGGACGTCTGCCGCCGCGATCCGATTACTGCCTATGATGATGAGGTATTTAGCGAAGTCTATGAAAGAATGAAGGAGCACGATATTGGCGCCGTGCCCGTGCTCGATCGTCAGGGACGATTCAAAGGAATCATTACGCTCCTGGACTTACTCAAGGTCGTTTTCGAAGGCGATTCGGACACGGTACTTTCGCGTCAGGTCAACACCTCGATTGTCAAGCTGTGTTCAGTGCTAAACGGCGAGCTACATCATGCGGTGGATGCCGAAGAACGCACCGAATTGGTTGTCATGGTCGGCGCGATGAGCGCTGGAGGTTTTACCAAACGCTTGCACCAGTTTCCGTCATCGCAATTGCTAGTGGTCAGTGGCGATCGACCAACGATTCATTTACCTGCCCTCGAGCATGGTGTTCGCGTGCTGGTGATCACTGGCGGTTACGAACTGTCGCCTGGCCTGATGCAACTCGCCAAGCTCAATGGAGTAACGGTCATCAAGAGTAGTTTTGATACGGCCACGACCACCATGCGTATCAAATCGGCGCGGCGCATCGACTCGGCCATTCAGACCGAATGTCTCATGCTGTCATCCAAGATGCCCGTGGCCGATGCTCGGAAGACAGTAGATCGTTCCCGCCAAAGACTATTTCCAGTGGTCGATGACCAAGGCAACTTGATCGGCGTGATTTCCAAGTCGGATCTAGTGAATCCTCCCAAAACGCAATTGATCCTTGTCGATCATAACGAACTATCGCAGGCCGTCACGGGGGCCGAGGAAAGCGATATTGTAGAGGTCCTGGACCACCACCGACTCGGTGGAAATCTCCGCTCGGACCAACCCATTCGCTTTGTCAACGAACCGGTGGGCTCGACATGCACCCTGGTCGCTCGGCAATTCCGCGCCGCCGGTATCGAGCCCACGCCTGGCATTGCCCTCTGCATGGCATCAGGAATAATTTCCGACACACTGAATTTGCGGTCACCGACAACGACGGACATCGATCGAGATATCTTGAAATGGCTAAGCGGATTTGCGGCCGTTGATCTGGATGGATTTGTCAAAGAGTTTTTCGAAGTTGGTTCTGCCCTCCGCACACATTCGGCGGCAAAAGTCATCCGCGAGGACTGCAAAGAGTTTGTCGATCGCGGTCATCGCTTCTCGATATCTCAGATCGAAGAAATTGGTTTCGAGCTGTTTTGGGAACGAAGCGACGAACTGCGTCAGTCGCTTATCGATTTGACCCGCGAAAAAAATCTCGAATTTTCTGCCCTGTTGGTCACGGATATTATCAGCAACGGCAGCCTACTGCTGATGTCGAGCGAGCCCGAATTTTGGGAAGAAATTAACTATCCGCGGATCGAGCGATTTCTTTATCAATTGGACGACGTGGTTAGTCGCAAGAAGCAGTTGCTGCCACTGATTTCACAGTTGCTCGAAAACGCCGCCAACGCAGCAGCACCGCGCTAAGAAGGTGGAGACGCGTACGCTCCCGCGCGCACGACGTGGAACTATTCGATCAGTCGCGATTGCAGCCATGTGCCGCCTCCGCCAAAAAAATAGCGGACAGTTTTTAGAGTTCAAGTACGGCGCAAATTCAGCAAGATTAGGGATCGTTAGCTGCAAGTCATCCACAGGTCCGTCGTTCTCGGCGTCGACCTGGAATGTCACATGATTGCCTTGCTTGATAATCCGCACCAAGTGCTCGCCGTAGGAGGCGACCTTGTCGTCGATCGAAGTGTAGCCATACTGCCAGTTTTGTATTTCAACTTGGCCACCCAAATTTGGGGGATGAAACCACTCGGTCTTTCTTCAACCCCGTTCATCAGCCCAGACATGTGTGGTTGACGCATCGGACTGCTTGTTTTCTATGGGTCCCAAGCGTTCTGCTTGACTTAGCTCATTGGCAAGTTCTCGTAGCTCGTCCACAGTCTCTAGCCGTCGCTGGATGGCTGCTGGCGACATGTCACAGCTAATACCACGCGAAATTGATTTAGTTGGGTCCATGGCTATTTCCCATTTGATTCGGATATTTTTCGCAGCGATTCGATGTCTGCAAGATCTTGATAACGTCCCGCTAGTTCCTTCATCCTAATCAGCGCAGCCTTCGAGACAACTTTGATCTCCGTATCGTAAGCCTTAACTGTTTCGCGTTCGTTCCAAACTACTTCGAGAATCGGCGTCACCAGCATGAGGTCCAGAGTCGTCATTGTGGGCCCGTCTGCCCGCGACACTCGAAACAACTGGGTCTCTCTTTCCGTCCCATGATCAAACTTAAAAATTCCAGCCTCAAGGTCATAGCCGATGGGTGCAAGAACTTTGCGCGCCGATGGAAGTGACTCGTGGCAGATAAGAATATCGATATCCTTGGTTGCGCGGACATAGCCGTGCACCGCAACCGCGAGACCACCACACAGAGCGTAGTCAATATCCGCATCGTTCAAGCACCGAACGATCTTCAGCAATTCTACTTTCAATTGGACCATGCTAGCATGCTGTCCGATAATCAATCTCGCGAACTCTTCGGCTGCAATCTTAGTCTTATTTCTTTTTGTCCGTCCAGGACAAGCCCCAAAACCGGCTACTCGGAGCCGTCGAGGACACCGCTTTGGTGTCCTAGAGAACGTCAGGCCCAGCAGTGAATCAGGCGGCTTGCCGAATGTTGAGATAGTCAGCGACGGGGCCATCAAAGGCAATCACAAACACATGATCGCCGCTTCGTAGCGCGACCAACGACCAGCCATGACTGACACGCTTGATCGACTGAAGTTGAGAGTTGAGAGACTCGACGCTTCTAGCTTCTTGAAAATCAAAAACGAAAAATGGCTTTTGAGTTGCATGTGAGAACATTTGCCAAATGCGGCAGCGTTGTGCAAAAGGCAGGCCAGAATGATCTTGAAATCCGAGGGGCTGTACGTTTCTTCGGAGTTGAGCCTCGAGCAGGCTAAGCTGCTGCGGCTCGAACGAAGTTTGCCAAGTAGCGTCTGGACTCAGCAGGCCGTCGAGCTGCAGCAAGCAGTGCTGAGCCAAGCGCTCGGGCGACATCGGCCGCGAAAAATGGTATAGGCCAAACAACGCGCTCGCCAACGAAAGAGCCATAGCTAGTCCCAACCACTGCCTGCGATGGGTGGCCGCTGACCGTTCCGGCTGGGCAAGTGTCCCTATGTCTCCCACGGATGCGGACGGCACTTCGCTGGCCGTATCGATCAGATGGGTCAAAATCTGATTCGGAGCTTCTAGACTGGAAGCTTCCAATTGCGATTGCAGACGGGTGCGCATGCGTGCTCGCAGGCCGCTGGGCAACTCAACGCCATGCAGCGCACCGCGGATCTGGCGATCGTCTGGTTCTGTGAATTGTTCCATTGCTAAACCTCGAAATCTCCAAGACCGAGCCGACTCTCCGCCTAGGCCGTATTATTATTGGACAAAGCGGCTTTCATGTGATTCTTGCCACGATTGAGCCGACTCATCACAGTTCCCAAAGGTATGTCCAATTGCTCTGCGATCTGCGCGTACGATAGCTCTTCAAAATAAAACATAAGCAGCACCACGCGGAATTCGCTAGGCAACTGCTCCAAAGCCAGGGCGACCCATTCATTGCGATCCAGTGCTGGCGTTTGCTCCTCGTCCGCTATTTCAACTACCTGGGTGTCCAAGTCCACTCCAGCCGCGGCTGACTTACGGCACAATCGCGAAAACTCGTTGCGGGCAATCGCAAGCAACCACCCGCGCGCCGCCGCTACGTCACGCAACTGATGGATGCTCCGGAACGCCCGCAGGAAGACCTCCTGCGCAATATCCTCTGCCGTCGACGAACAGCCACTCAAGCGGTAGGCGTAGCGAAAGACGACTGCTTGGTGTGCGTCGAGCAACTGCTCGGTGTACTGCAAGCGCTGATGGTCGTCAAAATCGCCTGACCCCCAACTTGGCACGGGCGTACCAAGTTCCAAGGCTACTTGCGAAACTGCTGTTGTGACCATTGCTTGCTCAGCCGTCGCTGGCTTTCGGTTCTTGCGTTTGTCCGCCGTACCAGAATCTGCCACATCGCCCGCCTAACTAATACCGACCGAACACGGCTGCCGAATATTCCCGCCAATTACCAGAATTCCGCCAATTTGGCTACTTTTCATTGTAAGGCGGCGGGACGATGTAAACCAACTATTTGCTGTTGGCCGTTACGCCAGGCCAATCGTCGGTTCGAAATGGTGTCAGTGGTAGCCCAGCGCCATCGAACATATTGCAGACGGGGTTGTCGGCCCAGGCGTAGCGTACGGCGACCGGCGCGGAAATGGCCTCGCTGGAAACTTCGATGGAGTTATTGTCCTTATTGATTTTTGCTGTGGCCCACACGAATCTTTTGTCTTCTCCGGCGATAGCAAAGCCAACGGGTTCAGCCGCATCAAATGGCCGCCAGCCGTTGTCGACGTGATCAAAAGTCAGCACGATTTTCGCACCCAACTTTTCCATCGATTTGAAGATCGGGCTTTGGCTAGCAATGTCGATTGCATATTCGTTGTCCAGTGCTAGGCGAGCCAACCTACGTCCGACGTCGACTTTGTTTTTCGGGTGAATGTCCTTACCTTCGCCGATATCGATAATCACGGCTTGGCCTGTGTGCTTGAGCTTGGACATCGTCAGTGTTTGAGCTTCTCGCAATTCGGCCCAATCGCTCTCCATTGGCTCTGGGCTTTCGCTTCTGTAATCCGCGAGCTGTACCCAGTAGAATGGAAAATCGCCTTGTCCCCATTCTTTACGCCAACTATCGATCATCAATGGAAACAAATCGCGATATTGATAGGCCCGCGCCGCGTTGGATTCGCCTTGGTACCAAATGGCTCCACGGATGCCGTAACCCAGGTGCGACTTGAGCACGCCATTATAGATATTGGCCGGACGTTGATTGCCAGTCATTAGTCGCTTCAGCCCGTCCATTGTCTGCTTCTCTGCGTCGGATAGCGCACTCTTTACAGCGAGCTGTTCGTATTGCTTGGCAGAAGTATCGGCGCGCTCGAGCAGGGCTGCATAGCTGCCGGCCGCTTCTAAGTTTTCGCGGCTGATCCAGGCTTCACATGCGGAGCCACCCCAGGCATTATTGATCAAGCCAATCGGGACACCGAGTGTCTCGTGCAGTTGTCGTCCGAAGAAATATCCAACCGCAGAAAAATCGCCCACCGTTTGGGGTGAACAAACCATCCAATTGGCATCCTTGTGATCCCAAATAGGTTCCTGTGTACCCACTTGTGGAAAGTTGATCATGCGGATGCGAGGATGTTTCGCGGTCAGTGCTTCCAAGTCGGGGTCATAAGCATTGCTGACCTTCCAAGCCATGTTGGATTGCCCCGAGCAGATCCAGACTTCGCCCACGAGCACGTCGATGATTTTGATACTGTTGGTCTCACCCGTAATTGTCAGTTCGAGTGGCTTGCCAACTTTCATGGGCGGCAGCATCAACTGCCATAGACCTTCGTTGTCGGTGATCGTGACAGCTTGTTGGTCGCCTATCGTAACACTGACTTTTTCGCTGGGCTTGGCCTTGCCCCACACCTTGTTGGCTTGATTGCGCTGGAGCACCATATGATCGCCAAAAATATTGGGCACCGACACTTCGGCCACACACACCGCAGCACCGGTTAGCGTCAAAGCTAAGCAAATCGAGTGGAGTCGAATGGAATGGGAGAACACACTCATGAGAGGAACCTCATTGGAACGAGTTGAGAGAGAGGGAACAGGCGGGAGGACACAATTTTGCTCGGTATCTAGCGTGGATGCATCGATTGCGAGCTGCGTTAGGCGAATAAGAGCATACCAGAAAAAGATGGTAGAATGATCGTTTGAGCCGAAATCCCCCCACCCTACTACCCTTCCTAGCCGGAGTCGCCAGACTTCAGTCCGCCACTTTGTGTTGGATTCCAGGCTTTAGCCGCTCTCGACATGCAGAGGCATGTGAGTCACCATTATTGAACTGCATGTAAGTTAAAGCAACCGGAGAAACTTATGAAGTCGCGAACCCTGTGTGCGATGTGTTTTTTAATATGTGCGACCGGACTTGGCTCGATCGCAAGTTTGGCCGCGCAAACATTGTCGACGATCGAAACGCGACTGAGGGAAGCCGATCTAGATCTGTTGGCGCAGGAAGCGCGGCGGCGCGGAGATCCTGCGCGAGGCGCCATGGTGTTTTACACTTCGGCGGCGGCCTGCACGGGCTGCCATGCGACCGATGCCGAAGCCTCGCCGCTGGGACCCGATTTAGCCAAGCTCGACACAATCGTCTCAGATCGCTACATCATCGAAGCTCTGCTCTATCCCTCTCGGGCCATTCGTAAAGGCTACGAAACGGTTCAAGTGGTAACGCAGGATGGTCAGCTCCTAAGTGGTCTGGTCGCACGCGAAGATGAACGAGAACTGGTACTCCGAGATGCGACCAATCTGGAACAAGAGATCAAAGTCGCTAAGGATCAGATCGACCAGCGCCGCGTCAGTGACAAATCGATGATGCCAGACGGGCTGGTTGCGGCCCTAGAGTCCGAGCGGGCTTTCTTGGACCTGGCCAGCTACCTGATGGAAGTTGCCCAGGGCGGGCCAATTCGAGCGGCCTCTCTAAAACCTTCCGCAGAGCAGTTGGTTGTCAAAGACGACACTCGAAATCTCGATCATGCAGGTATCTTGCGGAAGCTCAAAGCAGACAGAGAATTGAAAGCTGGGCGGGTCATTTACCAGGGGCATTGCATTAGCTGTCATGGGTCCGACGGTAACACTCCGGCCCTGGCCACGGCTCGAGCTTTTGGCACGCAAAAATTGAAATTTGGTGCCGATCCCTACAGTATGTTTATGACACTCTCGCAGGGTAAAGGCTTGATGGCAGCGACCACTCACCTGTCTCCCAAGGAGCGCTATCAAGTCGTCGAGTACATTCGTCAAGAGTTCATGGAGGGCTCCAATCCAGACTTCCAACCGATCACCAACGCCTACTTGGCTTCGCTTCCCAAGGGTAGCGAACCAGGCGATTTCAAGCCGGCTGGAGATCGCGACTATGGCCCCGCCCTGGCTTCGCAACTTGGTCCCGATGTCGTCAGCGCACTTACCATCCAGCTCGGCGGGCAGGCGATCGCTTATGACCTGCATACGCTCGACCAGGTCGCAGTGTGGCGGGGTGGTTTTCTCGACTTGGATCAAACGCAGCATCAGCGGGGACGCGGCGAGGGCTATCCGCAGCCCGCTGGTAAGAAGCTCGATGGTCTGGACGGTTGGCAGTGGGCGCACCAAGGGTCGTTGGACTACTCCCTCCAGCTAAAACCTGCGCGCGGTCCGCTGCCTGAGGAATTGTTAGATTACAAAGGCCACTATCTTTACCAAGATCAAATCGTGCTGAGCTACACGATCGACGGTCGGGAAATTCTGGAGCGACCGACGGCCATCGTGGGCCTTGATGGAGTCAGGCATACACTGCATATCGCACCAGGCGAACCATTGCTATTAGCTGCCGCGCGCGGGAGTGACGACGGGCAAGGCAAGCCAGTGGAGGGCGTGATGTCGATCGAAGGGGCATTGCCGGTTTCTCCAACTGGCTTAGCAACTCAGACGATTGCATTGAGCGGGCAAATGACTGCAGGTGCGCTCGGGGAATTTACAGCGGCTCGCGCACTGGGTGACACGGCGGGACTGACTTGGTCCGTCGACGAATCGCAGCGGCTCGTGCTAAGTATTCCTGCCGACACGCGGGCGAGGGTGATTGAGGTGGTTTGTTTTGCAGGAGCTGGCAACTTAGATTTGAGTAAACTGCAGGCGGTTTCTGCCAGTGGAGACGATCCCAGCCGCATGCTCTCGGGTGGGCAACTACGCTGGCCGGACGTTCTCAAGACCGTAGGTTATCTCGGTTTCGAACAGGGAGCCTATGCAGTCGATACGCTTTCGGTTCCAGACACCACGCCCTGGAACACGTGGTTTCGCACTTCAGCGATCGACTTTTTTCCCGATGGCCGCATGGTGGTGGCTACGGTTGGTGGTGATATCTGGATTGTCTCAGGAGTTGATGACAAGCTGCTCGATCTGCGCTGGAAAAGATTTGCGGGCGGTATGTACGAACCGTTCGGGGTCAAAGTTGTTGATGGGTCAATCTACGTCACCTGCAAGGATCGCCTGACACGCTTGCACGATAAAAATGGCGACGGTGAAGCGGACTACTACGAAAATTTCAGCGGAGATACCGATGTTTCAAGTTTTTTCCATGCATTCAATTTCGATTTGCATACCGACTCGCATGGCAATTTCTACTACGCTAAGTGCGGACAGTATACAAGCTATGCACTACCTGGAGCGATCATCAAAGTTTCTCCCGATGGCAAAGAACGTAGTGTCGTCTGCACGGGCTTTCGAACTCCCAATGGTATGGGCATCCTGCCGGATGATCGCCTTACCGTCAGCGATAACCAAGGCAATTGGATGCCCGCTTCGAAAATTAGCTTAGTAAAGCCCGGCGGCTTTTATGGCTACGTGCAAACAAAGACGGGCGGTGCCTGGGCACCGGACGGAGGGAAAATCGATCACACTCAAGTCATTCCACCTCCGACCTATGACCCGCCATTGATTTGGATGCCACAGGATGTCGATAACTCCTCCGGTGGACAAGTCTGGGTTGACGATCCGCGCTGGGGCCCGTTGTCGGGTCGGTTGTTGCACACCAGTTTCGGTAAGGGGTGGCTGTTTTATGCCATGCTCCAAAATGTACGTGGTATCGAGCAAGCGGCGATCGTCAAACTCCCTCATGATTTCTGCACCGGCATCATGCGCGGTCGAGTGAACCCGCTGGATGGACAAGTATACGTCGTCGGGCTCAATGGTTGGAACGAAAATGGTCGGTTGGGCTTGCGGGACAGCGGCATTCAGCGCGTGCGGTATACCGGAAAGCCACTCAGGATGCTGGCAGATTGCCAAGTACTTGCCGACCGCTTGCAATTGAAATTCAATTTTCCGCTGGATCAAGCCTCAGCAGCGGATCTCGCTTCTTATGTTGGAGAGCAATGGAACTACCGATGGACCGGAGCGTATGGATCGGAAATGTATCACCCAGTCACAGGCCAAGTTGGAACACAAACGCTCGAGTTCACGCACGCGACTATCTCGGAGGACGGTCAGACGGTCGAATTGCTATTGCCGCAATTGCAACCTGTAAATCAATTGCGATTGCGAGTTGCACTCAAAGATCAAGCGGGCCATGATTTTTCGGAGGAGATTTACTGGACGATCAACGCCGTGCCTGATAACCGCTAACCAAAAGTCAAGCGAGCTTGAACGCGGTCCGCAACTCATCGATGACCGCGTCGGGCATGCTGGAAATTTCGCCGATGACATTGGCATCGATAACCGCTTCGGCGGTTGACTCTAAGACTTCGAGCCGATCGAAAGTGTCCAATATGCTTCGTCCGGTTACGACGACACCATCGTTCTCTAAAATTGCAGCGGGCATTGCGCTGGAAACAAACTCGGCGATCTGCCGTTCCTCGCGAAATTGAACGCCGTAGGGTGCGCGACGTACATCGCGCAGGAAAACATAACTTTCTGGGATGGTGCGCACGTCAAACTTGGTCGCGGTAACACTGAAGGCCGTCGCATTGACCGGATGTGCGAATACGATGGCTTGAACTTCGGAGTGTCGTTCGTAGATGGCTTGGTGCGCTCGGGCCGCTCTGCTAGCCAGCTTTCCGGACTCGCGCAGGTCGCCGCTTACCAGCACCAGATCGTTGGCTCTGAGTAGTTCGCGATCCTGCTGCGTGGGTGTGATTACGAACGAATTGGCGTCAACACGCGCAGAAAAGCTGCCTTCAGTGCTGATTAGGAGGCGCTGGCGGCAACCGCGCCGCACGAATTCACAGAGTTGACGCCGCAATTCTTGTTCCGTTGGCATTGCCGGCGGCGGGTCATAGGACTGGAAGTCTACGCCACGGCAGGCCGCTTGTTGCAATTGATCGTCGTCCAAGTAGCGAATCTTGCCCAGTAGGTTCGCTTTCACTAACGTCTTCCCCGCGAACTCGAAGGCTTCAAAGCGTTCGAAAGCTCTCGCCATAGATTCCCCGCCCACTACCACGCCATGATTCTCCAAGATCACACTGTCGCAGCCGTCGGCAAAGGTGGCGGCGATGTTCGCGCCCAACTGCTCGCTACCGGGACATGCATACGGCGCAAAGCCAACTTTACCGCAGATGGAATGAGCCTGATGAAACAGTCGCGTGTTGGGGACTTGTCCACAAATGCTGAAAGCCACCAGCGCCACTGGATGCGCGTGGACAATCGCGCGAATATCGGGACGAGCCGCATAAATGGCTTTGTGAAACGGGAACTCGGACGATGGTGGATGCAGCCCCGAGGGAGTGCCATCAGCGCGAATGCAGACGATATCGTTGCGCGACAATTTGCCTTTGTCGACTCGCGCGGGCGAGATCCAAATGTCCCCCTGGCCATCGCGAATCGATAGATTGCCGCCTGAGGTGGTCGTCATGCGATAACGATAGATGCGATCCATGGTTCGCATAATTTCATCGCGCGGATGGACTAGATTTCGCATGTGACTCCTCACTTGGTAGAATGCTCAAGAGTCTTACTTCCCACTTCAGTCTTCAAGAACCCGTAGCTGGAGTCGCCAGACTTCAGTCTGCCAGCACCGAAGCCTCGCGACTCCGGCTACGGTTCAATCATTTTGGTCGCTTGCCAAGCTCCGTGAATTTGCTGACGTTCATTTACGCCAGCGGACGCACTACCGACGTGCTGCGGTAATAGTCCATGAGTGTTTCTACGGAAAGCACGCCGCCACCCATGCCGCTCTTGTTGACGCCGCCATAGGGCACACCCGGTGCGAACACGTTGTGGGCATTGATCCAACTGTTGCCGGCGATCATGGATTCGGCCACTCGTGCGGCGCGAAGTGGATCGGCCGTCCAGACGCTGTTGGCGAGTCCGTAGTCGGTGCGGTTCGCCATTTCGATGGCCTCCTGCTCGGTGTCAAACACGGCCAAGTAGGCGACGGGACCGAAGATTTCTTCGCGGGCAGCCACGTTGTTGAGCGAGCCCTCCAGCAGCGCTGGTTTGACATAGTTGCCCGTATAGCCTTCGACCGTCGCGGGGCCACCTTCGAGCAAACAAGTTGCACCTTCCGCTTTGCCTTTGTCGAGATAGCTCAGCACGCGCTGGCACTGCTTGGCGTTGACGACGGGCCCCATTTGGCTAGCAGGGTCCAGTGGATGGCCAATGCGTACGTCCTGCAATTGTTCCACACAGCGGCTGACGAATTCTTGGTAGATTTTGCGGTGAACGATCCAGCGCGTAGCATCGCAGCAAACCTGTCCGGAGTGGAACGTGATCGCACCTACGAGCTTGTCGGCCGTGTCGGCGACATCCACATCATCGAAGACAACCGCCGCGCCCTTTCCGCCCAGCTCTAGCTTGACAGGCACGAGATTGCGACCGCATGCCTCACCGACCATTTGCCCAACCTCCGGCGAGCCCGTGAACGACATCCGCTTAATATTCGGATTATTGCTCAGGGCTGCACCAGCCGTTGCACCACGGCCAGTGACAACATTGATCACGCCATCGGGCACGCCTACTTCTTTGGCCAGTTGGGCCAAGTAGAGTGCCGACAGGGGCGTGTCTTCGGCGGGCTTGATGACCACCGTGTTGCCCGCAGCCAGCGCAGGCGAAATCCCCCAGCCAATGAGCAGGAAGGGAAAGTTCCAAGGAAAGATAAATCCACACGCACCCCAAGGCTGCTTGTAAGTCCATGCTTCGTAACCAGGTGCGTCGAGTTTGCTGCGCTTCTGGACCTGCCCAGCCAAGCCTACGAAGTATCGCAACGTATCGACAAAGTTCTGTACATCGCCTTGCGCTTGAGCTTCGATTTTGCCAGCATCCAGAGCTTCAATTTGCGCAATGATTGGTTTGTGCTGCTCAACCGCATCCGCCAGTCGCAGCAGGATCGCGTTTCGGGCTTGAGTTGACAGTGCGGCCCAGGCCGGAAACGCAGCATTGGCGACATCGACGGCTTGATTGACCTCTGCGGCATTTAAGTCATGAACTTCGGCCAGTAAATTTCCAGAGCCTGGATCGAGTGTAGCTACCACGCCGCCGTTACTGGCTTCTAGATCTTTGCCACCGACGAAGGCAGGGAAACGTTTTCGGTTCAGAAACGCAGCCACTTCCGGCAGCAGCGGGTTTTGTGTCAAAGTACTCATGGCAAATGTCCTTGTGGTGAGAGGTGTAGCAATGATGAGGAAGCTTTGCGATGGATGAACCGCTCACTCACCTCAAGCGGCTCCAGCTCTAGTGCGACATCGCGTAGGCGATCACATTGATGCCGAAGGGATAGGAATGCTTGAGTGAATAGGAGGTAAAGTAGTCTTCATGATGCCCTTCGCGTTCCCATCCATCGCCGATGTCGTTGTTGTGGCAAACTAAACCGACCATCCGATGTTGTGGGTCGTAATAAGCGAGGAAGTGCGGGGCTGCATCTCCAGCTTGGCCGGCATGGGCGGTTTCGTACCGCAGGCCGCGACTCCAGGTTTGATAGTCGGTCACCTGAGGCAACTCCTTTAGATCATACACGATATGAAAGATTTCGTGGTCCAGCGGCAGTTCGACCGGTTCGACGCCTGGCAATACTGCCTGCATTTGGCGCAGCACGTTTTCGCGACTCTCCAGTCCCCACAAATCGTCCATCATGAAAAACCCGCCGTTGAGCAGGTACTTGCGAAAACCTGCTTGCTCATCGGAGCTGAGCACCATGTACTGAACACCCGCGAAATATGCAAAGGGAAAGTCGACAAGCTGTGGGTCGTCGAGCCTGAAGAGCTTGCTCTCCGGCGCAACGGCCATCGAAGTCATTTGTTGCAGTCGCAATGAAAAATTCCAATCGCCATCGGGATAGTCATTGTCCCAACGATCGTGCCACCCAAAGGGACCGATCGAGTCAAATTGGATACGTGTAAACGTGAATACATCGCTGCGGAAGTTCGCATCAATGTCCCAGGTTGGGAAAGACTCGCGCGATGGAATCGCGCCGCGGCGACCAAATCCAGATCCCGATCCAGACCATCCTGGTCCGGAATTGCTCGGGTCCCAATTGGGAGGCTGGTTGCATAGAGCGCACGTGCCGGCCATTACGATTAGGCCAAATGTGAATCGATAGAAGTAACGCAGCGAGAGCATGTTCGAAGCAATGCAATGTTCAGGGCAACTCGGCTGCGAAAATCAGAGGCACTATTCGCTGGGTAGTATGTGGCCTAATTTTTCACGCTTAGTCGCTAGGTAAGAGGCGTTGTATGGGTTTACTTGTGAGATAATCGGGACTTGGTCGACAACCCGCAGATCAAAGCCACGAAGGTTGAAGGCTTCTGTCTTTTTGGGATTGTTGGTGAGCAAGCGAATTTCTTTTAGGCCTAGATCTTTTAAGACTTGGATGCCTACACCATAGTCGCGCATGTCGGCTTTGAAGCCCAATGCATGATTGGCCTCGACGGTATCCAGGCCTTGATCCTGAAGCGCATAAGCGCGGATCTTTTGTGCCAGCCCAATACCGCGCCCTTCCTGCGGTAGATAGACCAGCACGCCACAGCCCTCCGAAGCGATCATTTTTAGGGCTATTTCAAGCTGATCGCCGCAGTCACAGCGCAACGAATGGATCAAGTCGCCGGTGAAACAACTGCTGTGCATCCGAACTAATGGGGCTCGCAGGCTGGTTGCGGTCAGATTGCCCATGAAAATCGCCAGCGGCTCCTGAGTCTCGAATTGAACACCGTAGATGGCGATTTCAAATTCCCCGAACTTGGTGGGCAATTTGGCTTGGGCCGTACGGCTCACCAATTTCTCATTGACGCGCCGGTGGGCAATCAACTCTTCGATGGAAATAATTTCGAGGTTGTGTTGCTGAGCGAGTTGCATCAGGTCATCGCGAGTGGCTCGATCTCCCTTTTCGTCGAGGATCTCGGTGAGTACACCCGCGGGCGCAAGTCCCGCCATGCGCGGCAGATCGACGGCCGCCTCCGTGTGACCTGCCCGCCGCAGCACACCGCCCTCCATAGCTAGCAGCGGATACACATGACCGGGGCGCACAAAGTCGGCAGGCGTTGTGTGCTCGCTAGCAAGTCGACGTATAGTTTCGGCCCGCTCGCCGGCAGTGATTCCAGTTTTGCTGCCGGCATGGTCTACGGGAGTCATAAAGGCGGTTCGGAGCGGAGCGTTGTTGTTCTCGACGATGGGCCGCAACTCCAGACGCTGGCTGGTGCTGGGCAGGATCGGGCAGCAGAGCTGGCCACGCCCACGCAGCATAAAATTGATGGTTTCGGCCGTTACCAGCTCAGCCGCACAGATGTAATCGCCCTCGTTCTCTCGGTCTTCGGCATCGAGCACGATAACGACCTCGCCACGTCGAATGGCATCGACGGCGGCTTGGACGGAACTAAATTTGGTTGGCATGTTAGAATTCAATGAGGCGAAGTGGGAGGCTGGCGAAATTCAGCGGTGTATGCTTAGATTTGGAAACCGCGACGAGTTTATTATAGATGAATTGCCAATTTCGTCTTGGGTGTAGACTTTTCAATGGTAGAAACGTAACGGATTGCCTACAGGATTATGCAAAGTGGTTGTTTCGACGAAGATCTTTTCGATGATCGCTAGCTTCTGCGGAACACTGGCCGTCTTGGGCTGCATGGCTCAGCCAGCGGTCAGCGGCCAGGATCAGCCGGCTAGCGAGTCGAGTCGTCCCATTCGAGCGGAGCGCAATCTTGAATTCAGACGTATTGATGGCGAACAACTCACCGCAGATGTGTTTCGCCCCGACGACGACCAGGTTTATCCATTGGTGTTGATGATTCATGGTGGGGCTTGGTCATCCGGCGACAAATGGCAAGTGCAAGATCACGCGCGCGAAATGGCACAGGCCGGGTTCGTGGCTTGCGCAATCAACTACCGGCTGGCCCCCAGATTTCAAATTTCTGCACAGATCGACGATTGCCGCTACGCGCTGCGCTGGGCGGTGGAACAGGCGGAAAAGTGGCAGGCCGATTCTGAACAAGTTTGCCTATGGGGCTATTCGGCGGGCGCGCATCTGGCGGCTTGGCTGGCGACCGAACCTAAAGCCGAAGAGCCCAAAATCACGGCCGTCGTTGCCGGCGGTGCACCCTGCGATTTTGAATTTATCCCAGCCAAGAGCACGGCGTTGTCCTATGTGATGGGGGGTACACGCGAGCAAGTGCCCGCAGCCTATGCTGCAGCTTCGCCGACAGTTCACGCCAGCCAAGACACCTGTCCATTTTTCTTTTTTCACGGCTCCAGCGATTTACTCGTGCCGATGTCAAGCAGTCGAACATTGTACGACAAACTGCTACTGCTCGACGTAGAGTCCGAGTATTACGTCGTCAAAGATCGTGGGCACCTTCTAACTTTCATTGACGTGCAAGCGCGCCGCCGAGCCATCGAGTTTCTGCGCGCTCACACTCAGGAAAAAAAGTAATGCTGCCTCAAGAAGAGTATATCGAACAAGCGTATTTTTTTCGCGTGCTGCTGGACAGACTCGCTCAAAATGTACCTCTGCAAGAACTCATGGAGCAAGTTAAGT
>JBGSJL010000213.1:0-37437 GCA_041741955.1 Pirellulaceae bacterium
GACTAGTCGCGTGAGCGCTGGGCGAGCTGGTAGCATTGAAGCAGTCGTTGCGTTACTAGGCAAAGCAACTCTGTATCATCCAGCGCGGCGACTTGCTCCGCGGAAATGGCTTGACCGACCGCTACCCGCAGCGGGTAACGCAGTGGAACACGGCCACCTCGGGGCAGGGCTTCGTAGGCACCCGTAATCGCCACGGGAATCAAGGGGACAGCGCTTCGCCGCGCCACGGAAAGAAAGCCCGGTTTCAAGGCCGCGATTTGACCATCGGCCGAGCGTGTGCCCTCTGGGAAAATTAGTACTTTACTGCCACTGCGGAGGCGTTTGAGCGTTTCCTTGAGGCCCGCCAAGCCGCTGCGGTCTCGGTCCAATTCGATGGCGTTAAGTAGCGAGATGATCGCGCCAAATACTTTGCTTTTGAACAGCGAACGCTTGGCTAAGTAGTTCAGTCGCTCGTTAAAAGTAACCCCGATCAACAGCGGATCGAAGTGACTTTGGTGAGTGCTGAGAATCAGCGCGCCTCCCTCCACTTGCGTGTGCTCGCGCCCAATGCAGCGCAAATCAAAGATGAATACCCCCACCAGGCCAGCGGTCGTACGTACCGTCCGATAGAATAGGTACTGTAAAAAGCCGAACGCTGAATACTTGTGTTGGGAGGGTGATGTTCCTGTCAAAGACCGCTCTCCGAAGAACCCTGTTGCAGCCCAACCAAAGATGGTATTCGCAGAGACACATGCGTTAGTAGCTTGGCTACCACGGCTTCCAACGAAAGACCGGTGGTGCATACCTCGATCGCATCTTCCGCCCTGCGTAGGCCGCCAATGGGTCGGGCAAAGTCTTCCTGGTCACGCTTGTTTTGTTGACGAAGCACCGTTTCGAAGTCGGCTTCGATGCCGCGTTGCATCAGTTCTTTCACGCGCCGCTGGGCTCGCTCGTCGCCTGTCGCTACCAGAAAAAACTTGCAGGGCGAATCCTGGAAGACCTCGCTGCCTTGGTCGCGTCCTTCGGTCACAACCCGCCGCCCACGGGTCCAACTGCGCTGCCACTGGGTCAACAACTTTCGCACACGAATATTGTCCGCTATTTGGCCTATCGTCATCGAGACCTCCGGTGCGCGAATGGCGGACGTCACGTCCTCGCCGTTGAGTTCTACGCATTGGCCCTCGAGCCGAATCTGGAGTGTTTGGGCGAGCTCACTAACCGCCCCTTCCTCGCGCAGATCGATCGCGGCCCGAAGTACGGCCAGCGTTACGCAGCGATACAAGGCACCGGTATCCAGAAAATCGAATTGCAGCCTATCGGCCAACATCTTGGCTACTGTGCTCTTACCAGCACCCGCTGGACCATCGATGGCAATCACGACTGCCTGCGCGGTTTGGGTCATCGATGCCATTTCTGAACTAGACAATTGTTCATCGATTCGACTAACAGGCTGCAGTGGACGGCTAGTAGATATTTTTCAACGAGCATGGTTCTCAGACATAAAGCCAAAGCCGCAACCCAAAAGTAGTCCACCCAAGTGGCAAAGTTCCGCATAGGGCCAATCGGGAACTACGCCGGACAGGCCGACCACGATCATTCCGACAAAGATCACGACAATCGGAAATGGAATGGAAACGCCCAAATTTGGATTTTTGGTCGAGCGAATCCATACGTAGCCGAACAAACCGTAGAGCACGCCGGAAATTCCACCAAACATCGGCGAACCTTGCATCCAGCCGGGCGATAGTCCTTGGAGTAGGTTGGGGCCAACTGCTAAGAGCAAGACGAACAGGGCAAATCTGGGCGTTCCTAGCCAGCGCTCAACCATCCGCCCGAACGAAAGCAACACAAACATATTCATGGCCAAATGAATCATGTTCATGTGCAAAAAGATCGGTGTAATGACTCGCCAAATTTGTCCGCGTTTAAGACTGGCCGCTGGATCGCCATCCGACGAGACGAAATCAGGCAACGAAACAAAGCTGAGCTGCTCCTTGATCGCTTGTCCCCACTCGTTGGACGACTTGGGTCGATTGAACGAAGTAAACAGACTGATGGCGATCGACAGGATCATCAAAGTTAGCGTTAGCGGCGGCACGCCCTTGCCGCCGGCTCCACCCATGCCAGGGGTGCGCCGCATATCCATTTTCCGCAGGTTCTTCAGCGCCTGCAGACGTTTTTTTTCCCGCGAATGCAAGATCTCTTTGGCTTCGGATATCGCCTTGGTGAACTTACTATCTGACGGATTTGCTCTGAATTGAGACAGCTCCGCCTGAGCCTGCTGCAATCGATCCTCGTCGCGAACCCAAATCTCCCAATCATCCTGCGCCTCGTCGAGTACTTCGATTTGCGTAGTGATGTCTTGAGTTAGCAAATATGCTACGAAAGACTCGGCGGAGCTTCGACCGTTAATTTGCCCTAAACAACGCATGCGAAAATCAAGACTTCGAGAGAGATGACGGGTAATTTCCGTCCTATGATATCCGAAAGTGCGCGAGTGCCAATCTGCCGACTTGCCCAGCGACCGATCCGCTAGTTTATCCACTCCGGCATCCAGCGATCGATTTGGCCGCTCAGTTGCCCTCGCGTCAGCACGGGCTGGCATCCCGCTTCCTTGGCTGCGTTCAGTCGAAGTTCTTGCACATGGGGTCCAAAGGCAATTTGGTGGGAATGTGGGAACCGAGCCCGCAACGTCGCTACCGCAGCCGCGATTCGGTTTACGGGTGTCGAACTCAAATCCAGCACGCAAGCCGAGATATCGTCCGCCGCTAGAGTCATCAATTTCGGCGAGTCCAGCGATAACACCGTCACAACTTCCACCCCGAGTTTCTCTGCTGCAGCCCGTAGCGTCGGCACAAAAAACAGGTCTTTGGTGACCAACAAAATCATAGTTTGCAGAGCCTGTATCGTAGTAGGCAAGTTCTATTGAGCTTCGGGAGGAATGGGAGAACCGTGCGGATCAACGGCGGGAGTATTCGTTTCTTCCTGGAGTCGCTCGCGGAGTGTCCGATTGGTAAAGTGCTCCAGCCGCTCGGCACCTCCGTGCAATAACTGCTCGGGAAGACCAGCCTCGGAGGCGAGATACTGCTCCCACAGTCGGTGTGAACGGACAATGTTCTGAGCATGCCTGCGACCATCCACCGCCAACGACACATTTCCAGCGGATTCCACGATCCAGCCGTGAGCTTTGAGCCACAAAAAAACGAGCTGAGCGCGCAGGCTGGAAACTAGCAATCGACTTCGCAATTTCCCTTTGGCAATCTCCGGTTGACCTTGTTGTTCCAAACGGTAGAGCGCGGCCAACACGTCTTCTCCTACGATCTGCATGGCCACACGAGCCGATCGAATGCCGCGTGCCAGGACGCCTTTCCTCGGGGAAAAAAGTACAGCCAGAAATAGAAATACTCCCGAGGCTACCGCCATCATGCCGGCTGTATTGGTGGCACCATATCCATACCAAACGGGTACCGTGATCGCAGCCCAATGCCCAAACACCGCGCAGGCGACTCCAAAAACGACGCTCAGTAAGATCATGACAATCAAACGGTCGGTCAGCATCCAAGCCGTGATCGGAGGCACCACAAACATAGCCACTACCAAAATGTTTCCCACCGACTCGAAAGATGCAACGGCGGTGATCGCCACAAATGCGGCTAACAGGTAGTGCAGCAATACCACAGGCACGCCCTGCGCTGCAGCCAACTGAGGATCAAAGGTACTCACCTTCAATTGTCGATAGAGCCCAAACACAAAGGCGGCATTGGCCAGTACCACTAACGAAAGCGTGACAATCACACGCGGTACCAGCAAACCTAGTACGTCGACCTGATCAAGTACCGTGGTTTCGAGAGCTCCGTACAGCACGCAACCGGGATCCAAGTCGACTCGATCAGCCGCTTGGACGATCATCACCAAGCCGACCGCAAACAAAAATGTAAACACCACCCCGATCGCAGCTCCCTCATCGACCTTGCCATACTGCCGAGCCAATTCAGTCAGGACGACTGTCAAGATTCCGACGGCAGCCGCACCCATGAACATCACCACCCCCTGGCGCTGACCGGTGATTAAGAAGGCCGCCGCCAAGCCGGGAAGCACGGCGTGGCTAATCGCATCTCCCATCAGACTCATGCGGCGCAGCACCAGAAAATTGCCCAGCAAGGCTGCCGCCACTGCGCACAGGGCTCCCGCCAGAATAATCCAGCCGTCAATCTCCCAAGACCAACTCAACGCTGCCATCATGGTCTAAACGATTCCGCCAATGTGCATACAAACGTGGTCGAGCACGCTTTGAAAGCTCAAGCCACTGCCAGCACTCATCTTAGCACACTTGTCACCCAATCGCTCTGACCATCGTGGCCATGCGAGCATTGGCCAGGGCGTGAGCGGCTGCCGCATACTCTTTGGCCGCAGGCAAATTCTGACCAACTTCGACAACTCGGGCCGCAATCTCGTCGCCCGAGGCTTCATCCATCTCGAAAATCCAGCGCTCCAATCCCACGTCCCGCCACATTTGACCCTTGCGCGTATCGGTGGGCTGACGCAGCAAGATGGCGGGTACACCCTGCGAAATACACATAATCGGAGAATGCTGTTCGCAACTGACCAGGGCCGCTGCCTGGGCATACAGGCTGACGGCTTCGTCGGTAATCCAGTATCGATCCAGCACCGCGACCCGCGGCTGCACATCCTCGGGCAGTTTGTCGTACAAGAGTGTTTTAAGCAGCGGCAATTGGTACGTCATCTCCGGCACCAGAAAGGCCTTCATGCCCGTCTCGCGCACCCAGGCCGTGATCGCTTGACGTAGTTTCGCGGCGTCTGCTTCGGCGAACTGCTCGTTGATGCTCACTTTCTCGGCATCGCGCGGCCGCTCAGTATGAATTTCCCAGTAAGGAGTGTAGCGCAGGCGAGGAATAGCACACATAAATCTACCAGGTTCGAGTTCAAATGCGGCCATCAGTCGCTCGGCGGCCAGGTCGTCGCGCAAATCGATGGCAAAAGTTGCATCCGGTCCAAATGCAACTTGGGGCCCTGAAATACCCGCTGCCAGTAGAGCCTTCATCGAATCAGTATCTCGCAAAAAAACAAACTTGGCGGCCTGGAGCAGATCTCGTTCTTTGGCGATTTCATCGTCGTTGAGTGTGACGCCTGCAAATCCATAGGGTTTGCCAGCTTCCAGCGCCAGTCGCGTCTCTTTCTTACCCACCAAACCTGGACCAGACCCATGCAGAAAAAAATCGCATTCCTCCAGCGCACTTTGTCGTTGGCTGGCAGTCGTCGCAAATTTGAGTTTGGGAAATCGCTTCGCGAGTATTCTATCTACGCCGCGATCGATCGAACTGGGCCATAGCGTCACCTCAGCCGTCGGCAGGTGCTGCTCAAGCAGTGCTAACATGCCGGGTGTATGAGCGATGTCGCCGATGTTGACAGTTTGCCACGAAGACCTCAGCAGGATTTTCGCGACACCTTCGCGACTGGCAGATCGCACCGAGTCTGCGAGTATTGCAGCCAATGTCACTGCGGACGCGCGTTCCAAAAATTGTCGTCGCTTCATAAGTTTGCTTTCGTCACTGAGACTTGTCCCCGACGGTTGAGGCTTTGGCGTACTACGTCCGAGCTGCCGTCCGCCCACGCGCCGCCATCCCTCCGCCCGCGTTGCGGGCGGAGGGATGGCGGCTGATTCGCGTTTGAGCTCGACGCCTTAGGACGCCAAAGCGGTGTCCGGCAGGGGCAAGCCCTGAACGGACATGCGTCATTGCAAACCGAAAATCGTTCACTTCCAACCACCTTATTGCATTTCCCCTGATCAGTAGAGTACGAACCCCTGGAAAACTTGAGTATCCCTAGTCTTTCTTCCCTCGTCGACACGGTTGGTTAAATCGAGCGCTACGTCGAAAGCAAAGGTGGGCCGTCCGGCACTAGGCGATGTGCGCCGCCTAGCTCAACGCAGAAGTCGCTGACCGCTCAATTGCTTTGGCGTCACGCATTCGGTTGACGCTTCCGATATACGATTCGAGAAAAGCACTGAGCTGCGGAGCGAACAGCGACTTTCGGACAAATCCGTGAACGGTTACAAATAGTCAGCTCGGTCACTAACACGTCACGGCTCACTGTGCGCCTATCGGAGGTTTTGCAATGCACCCCAATGATACCAGAATCGGACGCCGAGTGTTCGTACGCGATGGAACGTTGGTCTTAAGTGCAATTGCCGCACGCCCCGATAGGTTGTTCGGTGACGAGAACACTGAGCAACTACGCTTTGGCTTGGTTACCGACTTGCACCATGCAGACAAGCCATCAGCCGGCACGCGACACTATCGTCAGTCGCTCGGAAAACTCCAAGAAGCTGCGCAACAGTTTGAGCGAGACAAGCCGAGCTTCTTGGTCGAACTGGGAGACTTGATCGACGCTGCGGATTCCGTGGAGACCGAGCTGTCCTATTTAGCAACAATCAATCGCGTGTTTTCCGCAATTAGCCAAGATCGGACATACGTCTTGGGAAATCACTGTGTTGACACACTCAAGAAGCAGGAATTCCTAGAGGCCGTCGGCCAGAAGAAGTCCTACTTTGCGTTTGACCGACAGGGAGTGCATTTTATTGTACTTGACGGTTGCTTTCGAAGTGATGGCGAGCCCTACCAGCGAAAAAATTTCAAGTGGGACGACGCGAACATACCCGCGGAGGAACTGGACTGGCTACGCGCCGACTTGGCCGCCACGACCCAGCCGACGATCGTGTTTGCTCATCAACGCCTGGACGTGACCAAGAGTCATTCGATTAAGAACCATGCGGAAGTCCGTCAAGTGCTTGAGACATCAGGCAAAGTCTTGGCCGTATTCCAAGGACACAGTCACAGCAACGACCTACAGGAGTTGAATGGAATTCACTACTGCACCTTAGTTGCCATGGTCGAAGGGGCTGAGGCGGCGAGCAATGGTTATACGCTAGTCAGCGTGCACTCCAATGGTACCATTTTTGTTACAGGTTTTCGCCGACAACAAAGTTATCGCTGGCCCGCGCACGATGTCTAGCTGCCAGTCCAGCCCGTGAAAGAGCTATGTCCCCGTGTGCTCGATGGCGTCTTTTCTGGCAAGGTAGTGAGTCCGACATTGTTAACCCTTTAATCACGCGACGATTGCCAAACTCGACGAGGACTCAAGCGAGGTCGAAATCGACGCCCACTACCCAGAGCATTCAAAGAGCTTTACCCAAGATAACCCATAACGGTTCCAACGGGCTTCTTGAACAGAGGACTTGAGCTTCGGCTGAACACCCTTGCTTTAAACTTCAAGCCTGCGCCTCACCACTGCTCTGATTCCGGATCTTCGTACGCGCGAC
Organism: Pirellulaceae bacterium; assembly: GCA_041741955.1. Lineage (GTDB taxonomy): Bacteria > Planctomycetota > Planctomycetia > Pirellulales > Pirellulaceae > Aureliella. Next base: position 7,319 of record JBGSJL010000213.1, read on the forward strand.
GCGAAGTCAAATTCTTATGGGTTATCGGATCAGTTGTCCTCTCGCCGACGCTTTCTCAATGTTCGCTCGTTGTTGCTGGGCTCCCGTCTCCCGTCGAGTACTGCATATACGATCACAAACCCATCTCTTATGCCGTACCAAATTACAAATGGAAAGCGAGAAGCAAACGTATAATGCCAGCCATTCATCGTGGCATGTATGCCGCCATAGCGCATCAGTGAATCTATATCCGCCGAAATACTTTCGTTAAAATACAACGCCAAGTTTGAATTGATCTCCCGGTAGAAATCGCATCCATCTTCAATATCGCGCTCTGCGCCAGCGGAAATCTTGATCTTCATCGAAGACGGTCAGCGAGCCGTTTGCGTGCGTCTGCCCAGTCAGAAAGCGCGTCCTGGCCATTCTCTATCGACTCGATCCGATCCGCGACCACGCCACGATGCCAATCAGGAGGGGCCGCAGACGGGCTTTCAGCGGTTAATCGTTTCCATAAAAGTTCCATCGCGACTATCTGCTCGTCGCGTGTCAGTCCGTCAATTAGTGATTCCAGTGTCATGTCAGCCTCCACTGCATATTTTAGCCGCAGGAATGGCCGTGAGCAATCTAGCCAAGCAGAGTTCGGTTGTGCAGCGAAAGATCCGATAACGGTGGCCATCACCGCGTTCCGGGGATTAATTTCTTGTGCAAGCTGGTGCACCACCGGAACTGCGCGTGCACGGCATGGTTCTACATCTATTTTCGCGTGGCTAGTTCATCTTTTGTGGGAGGTAGAAGCCTTCCGGTTTCTCCCCACCCCCAGTCCAAGACATAGTGAGTGGTTCCTCAAACCAAGGGTTCAAGAGGGATAACGAATAGCAATCTATCCCAACTGAGAGCCCAACAACTCTAAATACTCAACCGTCGATAGGTTCAAAAATCCTTTGTCGCTACCACAAGAAAGATGACTAGGGACGGACCACATTGATACCTTAGATCCGAGTTGACGTTTCTTCACCCTGCGCGTCGAGCTTCTCCAGCCAGCTCGGCGGCACTTCGCCACGCACCTTGCTAAAATACTCCCGAATCACAGTCTGTGCGTGGCCCACATCGCGAGCCTCGTACAACATCCGGCCAATGGCCTCGACGTGCAATCCAAAGTCGCTGACGCTGCGCTGGACCAGTCGTTGGGGTCGACCCAGAATTGGCCACAGCGCCAAGCAGACAACGATACCCAGCAGCGCAGCGGGCATCGTAATTCCACTTAGTGGCCAAACGGTCAACATTTCAAGGCCTGCTGCGCGCAGATCCTTTTCTGGCACGTTGCTGATCGTCAGTCCGCTACGATCGTAGGCGATGAGCGCTACTCGGCTGGCAGGCAGGCAAGTTTCAATCAACCGCTCGCCGATTCGTTGGTGCAGCGGCTCGACGAGCGAACCATTGAGCAGCGGTGCTCCGTTGGCAACAATTAATATCTGTCCGCTGCCAAAATCTTCCGAGGTCAACTGAAACACCAGCGGTTGTCCGTCGTCGGCAGCCAGCAGCACGCGAGAGATTGGCACATCAGCCATCGCCGACTCCCATTTTTCCTCCGTGTCGTATTCGTGTGGCATCCATTTACTTTGTTGAACCAGCGCCTCAGTATCGTCGCTCTGCGCGGGCTCCGCTGGCTGCGATAAATTCGGCTGCCTGCGCTTGCTCAGCCAACTGGGCTGTGACTTGCCCCATTTCGGATTGTCAGGTGGCTGTAGGGCCACGCGCACCGGCCACTTGCCCTTAAGACTATCGAGGTTCTGGTCAAGCTCAGCAAAACGGTCGTCGTCCGTCCACTCGCCCGAAAACGCATCGTAGGGCACACTGCGCCGCTGGGTATCGAGATAAAACCATCCACAGAAAATCGGGTTGGTCAACTGCTGCAATCGCTCGCTCAGCTCGCCGGCTTCGCGCTGGGCTAAGAGCTCTTCGCCACGAACTTGATCCTGTGCTGGCAATTTAACCAATGTTTCACGCCGCATGTAAATATCGGCGCTAAAGTCGCGCCCGAAGTAAACGACCGTCCGATCGTCGCCTTCAGCCAGCCAATTTTCTAGCCAACGCCGACTGCCTAGCCCCGGCGGTTCGTACGTTTGACCCACTAAAACGATCACATCCATATCATCTAATTTCGGAGACAGTTTGACTGGCGTGAGCACTTTTGCTCCGGCAGCTTCCCACATTTTGCGATGCAAGCCGAGTCCGTTGAGGCTTCGATTGTGGTCGGGCGCCGTGACGGCGCCAAAGGGTACCATCTCAGGTAGCCACGAACTGCAACCGCCCAGAAGGCACAAGCCAAGCGGCACAATCACGTGAACCACCAACGCCGGCAATCGACTACAAACAACCATCATGCTGGGGCGACTTTCACTTTAAACGGTGGGCTCTGGGATGTTGCGACCGAGCCGAGGATGCGATGGAATTCGGCGAGTTGATTCCAATGCGTCATAAAATCGGCCCGAGAGATGGAATGTTTACCAAACACAACATCCTCGAACGCCAACATCGTCTTTTCGACAATGCTGGCGATGCCGGGCAATGGGCGCAATTCGCGCAAGTACATGCGATTCGTTTTGCCGCGTTGTAAGTAGAGCTTTCGCGATTGATCCAAAGCCAACAACATATAGCCATAGAGAAAAACAATCGCTTCGTCGTATCGCTCCGCCTCTATCAAGCGCTCTGCTTCGGTGAGCGGATTGTGCTGAGTCGTGCGAACTTCGAAGGGCAAGTCCGCGATCCGACGCGAATCGATCGCGATCGGCGCCGCGCCCGCCTTGCGCCTAAATCGAGCGGGTACATAATTGCGGAGTGCATAGTAGGTCAGAATGCCTAAGACGATAGCTAGAACAGTTGCTAGGGCGGCGAAAGCAAGTGTCGGAAACCACTGCGCAAAAAAATTGCCGAGCCCTAAGTTCCAGTTCCAATTTGTGGGGTTTGCGCTAGTGTCGGCGACGGGTTTGGGTGGCGACGCCTCCCAGCCCGACGTTCGCAGTGGAACGTCATTCTCAGCTTTCACGCGCGGCACTGTATAGTCATCGGACTTTTGATCGTACCAACTATTGCTAGGCATCTTCCGCAACGCTTCGTGCGCATCGACCTTTTCCGCTTCCTGGCCAGCAGCCATCCCAGCCCAAAGACTCGTCATTAGCGCAAACAGCATCACTGTCGACGACAGCCCCGGTGCGGTCGAGGGCAAGCCAGCTTGGATGTGATTTACAGAGTTCGCAACCGCCCCTCCGGCAGACAGACTGCTTGCAGCGGCTGGCAAGTTGCTTGCAGCGGCTGGCAGGTTGCTTGCAGCGGCTGGCAAGTTGCTTGCAGCGGCTGGCGGTGGGATGCTCGTTTGTGCCATCCGTGCCGCTTCGGCCTTGAGTCGCAATTCGAGCTCCCAGCCTTCGAGCCGAATGCGACTGTCCAAATACGACAGAAACCGAAACACCGCCATAAACAGTCCGACCAGCCACATCGTTAGCGGTAAACCGATATGATCGAAATAGGCGTTCCATTGCCAACGTCCAGTACTGGCCCCGATCACAAACATCTGCGCGCCGATCAAAGTCAAGCACATCAATACCGCAAAAAACGATGCGCCCATAAAGCGGGCTAAATTCTCCGACACCATATATCGGTGCAGACCTCGACTACGCGTAGCGTAAGTGATTTCCCCCGCCTGCTTGGCCCGCAGCGGACACAACTCCAGTCCGATAATCTCGGGCGCAAAGGGCCACAACGCCCGAAATAAGATGGCCACGCCTGCAACTACGAAAACAAACCAGAACTCGACCAGCGGATCAAACGTCGAGCTACGATCTACGAACAGTTCCATGGCTAGGCCAACCAGCCCCAGCCGTAAGCAGCCGAGGATGAACAGAGACTTTGCCGCCATGGGCCAAAGTCGTCGCACCAGTCCCAGCAGGCTGATGGGTTCGTAAAAGATCTGGTTGCCGAGGAAAATACTCGTGGGCAGTGATACCAAAGGAAATTGCATCGCGAACAGCAATATCAAATGCCATGAGTGCCGCCAGCGCATGGCTGTCAGCGGTGCATCCAGGCGGTCGGCTGCCAAGAGCGTGTCTTCTCGGAGCATCCAAGCTACGGCCAGTACATCGACGACCAGCAGCGGCAAACCGATCAGAGCACTGGAAATCGCAATCGGACCTGCATGGCGCTTTAAGACTTGTAAGCTCAGGTCGAGCAGCTCCAGCGCCGAGCGGGCTCGAACTACGATTTCGGTTCGATCAAGCTGCACGGGTTTTCTCCGCAGGCGACTGCTCCGATGGGTAGCCCAGGACCACAAAGTAATACATCATCAGCGCACTGGAGAACACGGCCCAAACCGCCTTGAACAGATAAGGGACCGACGTTGGCGAAAGCAGTCCTTCGGTCATTGCGGCTAAAAGAAACAGCACACCCGAAACCGCCATGACCGGCACCGCCTCGATCGCCCGCAACTGAAGCGAAGCCAGCCTGGTTAGACCGCCCGTGAATAACCAACCGATTCCAATTCGTAATCCTGCCGCAGCAGCCAGTGCGATGGCGGTCAGTTCGAACGCACCGTGGGCCGTGACGAACTCGAGAAAATTGTCGCCACCTTCGACTTCGCCGCGAGCCATGTAGCCAAACGAGGCACCCAGGACGGTTCCGTTAAATGCCGTCATGTAAAGCCCTGGGATAATTAGCGGACCCATGGAAAAACACTGTAGGCCAATGCCCGTATTATGCTGAATGTAAAACGCGACCATCGTAAAGTTCTGTTCGATACTTCGACTGTAGTCGAGGCCATCAAAATCGATCTGCGAGAAACTGTTCGTCATGGACTCAATCTGCTCGGTACCCAAGACGGCTTGCGCAAAGCCTGGGAAAGCCGTCTCATTATAGGCCAAGTACGTGGACAAGCTGAATAGTCCGAAGAATAGTAGCGCACAGATATGCACGCAGCGATCGCGAAATATTTGTTGCGGTGCCTGATGAAAGGCGATATCCCACCACTCATGCACCTGAAACCGCCGCGAGCGATAGATGGAATTGTGAGCCTTGCCAACCAGTCCATGCAAATAGTTGACGGTTTCGGGCGATAGTCGGTATTGTTCGGCCATGGCCAGATCCGCGCAGGCCGAACGGTACAGATCCGAAAGCTCGGAAAGCGAACTTCCGCGACAGTTCTTGAGCTTCCTCGACGTTAGTTGTTCGAGCATCTGTTCGAGCCGAAACCACTCCTGCCGGCGATGCTGCAATGTTTCTGCAAGTTTAGCCATGTTGAGTCACCATTTTCAGTTTTCAAGATTCGAAGGCGATGCCACTTCTGGACTGGAGAGACTCGGACTGGATTGAACTGGGGGTGGCCGCACGGAGGCTCCCTGAGGCGGCAGTGGCGGAGCGAGCTGACTGCGCAGGCGCTGGCGTCCCGCCTCGCGTTGCTCAGCTGACAAGAAAATCTGCACGTACAAAGCACACAGTAGCAGATCAAAGCTCGTGTCGGGCAGCATCTCGAACCGCGTGATGAGCGGTTCGGACAGGTGCTTGGCAATTTCGTGACGTCGGTTCGGATTCAGTCGGCGACGATTCTCCATATAGAGTCCCACAGTTTGCGCCAGCGAACTACTCGGAGAAAATGTAGCGGGTATCAACTCCGCTAACCCAAACGCCCGCTGGTCTTCTGGCATCAAATTTAATGGGGACCTGAATGCAGCTTCCGAAATCACCATCGTGCCTGCCGCCAAATCTCCCAAACGCTGCATGCGGGGCGTGATGGACATGACCACAAAGCCTACCAACAAGGTTGGTATGACAAAGGCTGGCGGCATCTCAGGGCTTAGAACCTGTAGAGGTAGCATGATGCACATATCCCCCAGCCGCAACAAATTGCGCAAGGCGGCCTGAGTGCCATTGATGGGGCGACCATCCACCGAAATCACTCGCAGTCGGAACAGCATTTTACCCGGCGTACGACCGTTAAACCGTGTCTCGCAGAATATGCCATAAAACCAGCTCAGCACAAAAAACAGCAACAGACCAGCAATGGCTACGACGCTGCCGCCAATGGGCAAAAAGGCCGCGACGACACTTAGAAGAAAAAGGGTCGCCACAAAAAACAGAATGCGAATGGCAAAATCGAACAGAAAGGCAGGCAAGCGTTGGAAGGGACCGGCCAAAGCGTACTCGAACTCGATATTCTCAGGTGTGATGACCCTGGTAAAGCAATCGAGTTTCTGTGCTGAAGTGTTTTGCATAGGTCTCCATAGTCTAACATTGACGCGAACCGATCGGGATAGGTGCTCGAGCCGAATGGAGCCAGCGCGGGTCACATGGTCTTCGATCGCCTGGGCTTCGATCGTCTGGTGCTGGCTGACTGGGTCGACTTGGTCAAAACGGGTTTCAGCGAGCTAGTTGAAAACATATTCCCGTTTTGTGCCGGCTCCCTGGCAATACCAAAGCGGCGACATGTCGCTCGTACTGGCAAATTTGGAGTGCTGGGACTTGTCCTAGCTTTCCAATTGCCATCGAGTTCGAGCCAAATGGAGACAGCGAGGTACACAAAGCCGTCGATCGCCTGGGCTTCGATCGTCTGGTGCTGGCTGACTGGGTCGACTTGGTCAAAACGGTTTTCAGCGAGCTGGGTGAAAACCGATTCCCGCTTTGTTCCAGCTCCCTGGCAATACCAAAGCGGCGACAAGTCGCACGCACTCCAAATTAAAACCAACGAGGCGACATGTCGCATTCCGAATCGTAAGAAATTAGCCCGACGTAGCAACATGGCCCCCCTCAATCGGCGGCTGACAAATTGCCCTACCACCTACTCGATGTAGGTCCCGAAATTTTGACCTGAATTTTGATTGACAAGGATTTTTGCTTGCGATATTCTGCCAGAACTCATCTTTAAAAGTCATCAGTTGCTTAATTTTCGGCTGGCGAGCATTTTCTTTATTCGTTTGCGTTTGCAGCGGCCTGATTCCTATCCTCAGCTTTTTGGCCATAGATCGGTAGGAATCGGCGGCCCGCTAGTTTGCATAATCAGCTAACTTCAATGGTTAGGTCTGATGAGTCGTCCTTCATAGCCCCGCAGGTTTTGTTGGCGAATCGTGTTGTCCAATCCGTGATTTCCCTCGTCGAAGATGCTTCACCTTGAAAGGTACTCGCATATGGTACGCTCGCGCACCGCGCTCGCGGTTCTAGCACTTCTGCTCTGCTTGCCCACAGTTCTCTTAGCGGGCACGTTTCAAGTTGAAAATTTGGGTGAGCTGAATCAGTTGATGGTTCGGCTGCGAGCGACTCAGTTCCTACAACACGCGACCTTTGGTCCCAAAGACACCGAGATCGACGCGCTGTCCGGTCGCATGCTGCAGATCGGTGTGCAGCAAGCCGCCGAGGAATGGATTGATCAACAATTTGCGCTGACTCCCACTCGCCACCAGCAGTTGGCCGAAGACATGGTGGTTGCAGACGGTCTGGCCGCCAATCGAGCGGACATCAATGTGAACCGCTATCGCTATCAAGCTTGGTGGCATAACGCGATTACCGCGGAAGACCAGCTACGACAAAGAATGGGCTGGGCGCTCATGCAAATCTGTGTCGTGGGCCAGAGTGGGAACGAATTCAATAGCGAAATTACGCAGACCCCAAGCAACAAAGCTCGCTGGTTGGGCCTATCGAACTACTACGACATGTTGCTCGACAATTCGTTCAATAATTATGAAGACGTGCTCAATGGTATCACCTTTCATCCGATTATGGGGGTTTGGCTCAGCCACCTACGCAATCGCAAAGCCACCAGCACTACATTTCCAGATGAAAACTACGCCCGCGAGGTTATGCAGCTTTTCTCGATTGGGCTGTACCAGCTGAATCCAGACGGTACTCACATTAAAGATTCCATTGGCAATTCGATCCCGACCTACACCAATGCCCAAATCGAAACGTTAGCCAAACTCTTTACGGGATTGACCTACGCGGGCAGCACAAGTATTTCTGCGGGCAACATCAATTTCCAGCAGCCGATGATGATGTTCCAGGCCTTTCACGATACCAGCGCCAAGACGCTTTTCAATGGCGTAACGTTGCCGGCGGGTACTGAGGGCAGTGCCGACATTAGGGCAGGCCTGAAAAACCTGTTTGAACATCCAAGCTGCGGTCCATTTATTTGCCACAAACTGATTCAGCGATTCGTGCGTTCGAATCCATCCAAGGGTTACATGAACCGAGTCGTCAATCGCTTCAACAATAACGGGAGTGGCAAACGCGGCGACCTAAAAGCCGTGATCAAAGCCATCCTGCTGGACCAAGAGGCCTGGGATGGCATCCGCATGGTCCGCCGATCCAATCCATGGCGACTGGACGTGACGGGAGAGGGTACCGAGCGCAGTCGATTGCAAGAACCGGTGATCGCCTATGCCGCATTTGTGCGGCGCTACGGCAGCACCGACTATAAGAACGGTTGGTTCGCGCTGCCAAACCTAGGCGGCAACTGGAATCAATATCCCTATGGCTCGCCCACGGTATTTAATTTCTATATGCCCACCTACCAACCTTCCGGCGACCTAACCGGTACTCCTGGATCGCAAAATATCCCCAACGGTTCGCTGTATGCGCCGGAGTTTCAAATACTGGATTCGGTGTATGCCAACCGCATTACCAATCGCTACCGTTCGGATATTTACAACGAATCCATCACTCACACGTTGTTTAACAACGCGGCTATCGGTCTGTTCCAGTGCAAGATCACTTACGACTTTTCTAAAGAACGGCAGTTGGCAGGCACGCCCAGTGCGCTGGTCGAGTATCTCGATAAAACACTTTGTTGCGGAACAATGACCAACGAGGCCCGCCAATCGCTCGTCAGCGCGATCAGCATCGGCTCGCAGACGCTCAATGCGACCACGATAACCAACCGAACCCATGCAGCGTTGCTGTGCGTGTTGAGTTCACCGGCCTTCGCTATTGCCGAATAGCACTGGCACGATCGTCGCTTATCAATCCATCTTTCGCACAGGAATTAAACCAATGTCGCCCAGAAATCTTAACAACCAGTTTCCATCGCTCGATCGACGCGATTTCTTAAGGCTCTCAGGAGGCTGCGCCGCCCTCAGCTCCACTTCGTTGCTTTCGACGCTCTTAGACCTCAAATTGACCAGCACGGCCATGGCCGCCGACGGCGACTTGAGCGGCTACAAAGCAATGGTCTGCGTTTTCCTGTTGGGTGGCATCGACTCCTATAACATTTTGACGCCCTACGCGGCTTCGGAACATGCCGACTACGTAGCCGCCCGAAGCAACCTCGCGCTTCCGATCAGTTCATTGTTGCAAGTCAACAGCCAAGGCCGCACGTTGGGCTTGCATCCGGGGATGTCCGATATACTCGGCCTTTACAACCAAGGCAAAGCTGCCTTTGTTGCCAACGTGGGCAGCATTGTGCAGCCAACCACCAAAGCCAATTACAACCAAGTCGTCAAACCCGTCGGCTTGTATTCTCACTCCGACTTGGTCCAACATTGGCAGTCCTCGGTTCCTCAATCGCGGACGCAGCTCACGGGGTGGGGTGGCCGCATGGCCGATATGCTGACGGACACTGTCGCGCAAAACGCTAAGGTCAGTATGAATATCGCGCTGGGTTCCTACAACTTGTTCCAAACCGGCTCGCAAGTAACACCCTATGTGGTGGGTACCGGCGGTGCCAGTACGCTCAGCGGCTACGGCAACACGGGAACCGGCAAAGACGGCATGTTCACCAGGTTTACCAATGACAACCTGTCGCAAACCTATGGCGATTTGCTCGAGAAATCTTATGCGAAAATTCGCAGGAACAGTATTCAGGGAGCTATTGATTTCAATGCTGCGACCACGGCGGTCAGCCTAGCACCCGTCGTCTTTCCCAATACGAGTCTTAGCAATCAACTGCTGATGGTCGCCAAGACCATTGGCGCTCGAGCAACGTTGGGTCATTCGCGGCAAATATTCTTCGTGTCCGCAGGCGGCTGGGATCATCACAGCGGCCTACTGGGTTCGCAAAACACCATGCTTCCCCAGATCAGTCAGGCCATGAAAGCCTTCTATGACGCGACGGTCCAGTTGGGCGTCGCCAACGATGTGGTCGCTTTCACAGCGTCCGACTTCGCCCGCACGCTCAGCTCCAATGGCGACGGTAGCGACCATGCCTGGGGCGGCAATCATATCGTCGTGGGTGGTCCAGTTCAGGGCGGACGCGTCTACGGTGAATACCCAACGTCGCTGGCGCCTAACAATTCACTCGATATGGGCCGCGGTCGACTCATCCCAACCACGTCGGTCGACCAGTACAACGGCGAACTTGCCCGCTGGTTCGGGATCCCCAATAATAGCTCGATGGTGGACATACTTCCCAATATTCGAAACTTCTATTCGGCTTCTAGTTCGACCGGCCCCCTCGGGTTCCTCGGCTAACGCCTTGATGTTGACCTTGACTGCTTAGGGCAACCCTCCTAACGTCCAGCATGACAATCGCCCCCAATCTCTAGGGGAGAGCAGGGTTGGCATGGAAAAGGGTTCATAAGTGAAGGAGCTCCGAAAAAAAGTTCGAACGGGACTGTGGACACTGCCTGGGCAAGTCCGTCTGGTTGCCACGAGATGGGGTTTCTGCATAACCGCGCTAGTACTGGCAGTTGGTTCTTGGTCTTGCTTTGCCCAAGAAACGCGGCCCGCACTCGCTCAGACTGAGCCAACAGTCGAGCTGAATCTCCAAGGGCGCACCCAGCTCGATGGGCTGCTTAACTACGTGTCCCAGCGATTGGGAGTCAAATTTCAGTACACGCAGCAAATTGGTCAACGTAGTATTGTGCTGAGAACGCCTTCGGCAATCCCAGTCAGCTCGCTGCCCGCGCTACTGGCCAGTGTGTTGCGAACCGAGTCGCTAGCCATGATCGATGCGGATATCGAGGGCTGGAAGCGCATCGTGGACGTCAAAGATATGCTGCAATACGCACCTACGGGACAAGCCGCTGAGGTACTCTCGCGAGATGGTTCGGCCGCGCCGGTGACGCAAGTATTCGTGCTTCAAAATATCGCCGCACAAAATTTGGCAACGGTGCTCAAGCCGTTCCTCTCCAACAACGGATCTAATTTGATCAGCATTCCAGAATCGAACGTACTCATCGTTACCGACTATGCAATTCGCGTGAAAACCGTGGCCGACTTAATTGAGATCGTCGACCAACCCGGAGGAACGGCTGCCTATGAACTGTATGAGGTGACTCACCAACCATCGGCCACGTTGACAGAACAAGTCAAAGGAATTTTGGCGGGCGGGCAGTCGACCAAGAATGAGGCCGTTTCGCTGTTCAACGAACCCTTGAGCAATCGCATTGTCATTGCGGGCAGCGAAAGCATGGTCCACCGCGCCGTCGAACTTCTCAAACAACTGGACGTTTCATTGGGCATGGCGACCGAAGTGTATCGGCTCAAACACACCAATCCCGAACGCATTGACAAACTGATTCGAGGATTCCTGTCACCTCAGGATGCCGCCCGAGCCTACCAAGCAACGGTCGACGAAGATGGCAACCTACTGATTGTTCGAGCCACTAGCGATGTGCATCTGCAGGTGGCGCGACTCATCGGCGAACTGGATCAGGCAGTCGAATCAAGCGAGAGCCCCATCCAGTTTTATAAGCTACGCAATGCGAGCGCGATCGACGTGCTTTATACTTTACTGGCACTACAGGAAGCTTACGGCAACAGTCCGTTTCAGGGTGGAGTGGTACCTGCAGGCTTCATTAGCCCGTTCGGCGGGCCCGGCTATTCTGGCTACCCGCTGGGAGCCGCAGGCGCCCTGGGTGGCGTGGCCGGTCAGGGGTTCGGTATCCTACCGGGAGCTACTGGCTTTGGGGCTACAAATGCAGCCCGAGGCTTAAACTCAAACGCATTGCAGACAACTCGCTTGCCCCTGAATCCAGGCGTCAACGGAGCCGGCGATAACGACTCCTTCATGCCCGATAGCACGAACCCACTGGCTCGACAAACCCTCGCCAACGGGGCTGCGGGTGGACTAGGCAATCCTCTAGGGGGCAGTACTTTCGGGGGGAGCGCTGGCGGATTTGGGGCTGGTGGCTCGGGTGCTGGTGGAGTCGCTTCATTGCCCGGCGGCGCGCGCGTCTCGGCCGATGTGTCTACTAATAGTCTGATCGTAGTCGCGCCGACTAATGTTCAAGGAATCTATGCCGAGCTAATCGAATCGCTCGACCAACGCCGCCCGCAGGTGCTGATCGAAGCCAAGGTGATCGCCGTCGATACTTCCGACGACTTTTCATTGGGTGTGGAAGTTTCGATCGGAGATCGCGAAGGCGACAAAAGACTCTTCAAATTCACCTCGTTTGGGCTGAGCGAAGTCGACGCGGAAACCGGCGCGCTGAAGATCATTCCTGGACTGGGCTTCAACGGTACCCTAGTTGACCCAGGCGTGGCTGATGTGGTCGTGCGAGCCCTGTCCGCACACCGCCGAGCCCGCGTGCTGGCCGCTCCGAAAATTTTGGTCAATGACAATAGTACGGGTAAACTAGAAAGCGTCAGCAGCGTTCCATTCTCGAGCGTCAATGCATCGCAAACCATCGCCACAACTAGTCTTGGCGGAAGCCAACAAGCGGGCACGATCATCACCGTCACGCCACACATTAACGAAGACGATCATCTTCAGCTCGAGTTTGACGTTGAGTTTAGTACCTTCACGGGCAGTGGGGCTGGGGGCTTACCTCCGCCACGACAAATCGATCGCGTGGGTAGTACCGTTACGATTCCCGACGGAAAAACCGTCGTTGTAGGCGGACTCAAACGCGTCGGAGATTCGGAAACATTCGCCGGTATACCATGGACCGAGCATATTCCAATTATTCGCGAGCTGACGAGCCGAACCGACCGCACCAATACTACGACCTCCTTCTTTCTGTTCATTCGACCCGTTGTTCTGCGCGACTCAAGATTCGCGGACCTCCGCTTTTTATCGGACAAGGAAGCATCTAATTTCTGTCTGCCCGGAGACTACCCGGTCAGTCAACCCGAGTTGATTCCATGAATTCGGGAACTCGTCCGAGTGACAGCGCCCAGCGCGGCTCCGTTGAATCCACCAGTTCCCTACGGGTAGATCATCTGCTGCGCGGCGTCAGCGAGACACTCGCTTTGCCGATCGAGGATAATCTGGCAGGCAAGACGCCCAGCCCGAATTATTTGCAAAAATTTTCGATTGGCTTTTCTCGCGAGCACGGTGTGCTGGGTTTCGAAAATACGTCGGCATCACCGGAGGTACGCACTGTAGAAGTAGCCTTCAGTGATCTAACGGGCTGGAAGCATCTAGATACGGTGGCCCGCACGCTGAAGTCCATCGTTCGCCCGCTACTGGTTACCCGTCCGGTACTGGATTCAGCCATCAACTCTGCCTACGCAACCCTCGACGCTCGGGCATCGCAGGTCCTCGACACCATGGATGCTAAGCAGCTTCTGGGTATCGCCATGTCGGATCAGCATGAAGATCTACTCGATACCACAGGCCGTGCCCCGATCATTCGACTGGTCAATCAATTGCTGTTCGATGCGGTTGTCGCCGGAGCATCCGACATTCATATTCAGCCCGCCGATGATCATGTGCTGGTGCGGCAACGCATCGATGGTGTCCTGTTTGATTGCTTGAAGATTCCCAAGGGCATTCAGGAAGAGGTTCTGACGCGCATTAAAGTATTGGGAAAAATGAACATCGCTGAAAAACGATTGCCGCAAGATGGTCGGGCGACTGTCGAATTGGGCGATCGAGTGGTCGATTTGCGGATCGCTTCTCTGCCAACCAGCCACAATGAACGCATCGTAATTCGTCTGCTGGATAAGAGCGCTCGGCTGTACACGTTGGGCGAGCTGGGTATGCCCAACACAACGCTCAGCCGCTGGCGCGAACTGATTCGCCAGGATCACGGGTTGATTTTGGTGACGGGTCCTACGGGCAGTGGCAAGAGCACCACTCTGTATAGCGCATTGCAAGAGATCAACTCAAAAGAGCTCAATGTACTGACGCTCGAAGACCCCATCGAATACCAGCTCGATGGCATTAGCCAGTCGCAGATCAATGAGAAGAAAGGCCTTACCTTTTCCGCTGGTATGCGCAGCGTCCTGCGTCAGGATCCGGACATTATCATGGTCGGTGAGATTCGCGATCGCGACACGGCCACAATGGCTATTCAGGCATCGCTTACAGGGCATCTGGTGTTCTCGACGTTGCATACCAACGATGCGGCCAGCGCCGTAACTCGGCTGCTCGATCTGGGTGTCGAGCCTTACCTGGTGGCCAGTTCGCTGGTCGCTACGCTGGCTCAACGACTAATACGGCGACTGTGTATCAAGTGCCGCAACGCCTTGCCTACTAGCGCTCGTGGCGGCCTTTTGGACGTCTACGAACCGATTGGTTGTGCTGCTTGCCGTCAAACGGGTTTTAACGGGCGGATTGGCTTATTCGAATTGCTGATTACCCATGATGACACGCGCGAATTGATACAGTCGCGCGCGAACGCGGCTAAAATAAAAGAGGCCGCCGTCGCCGCCGGCATGACACTGTTGGCGCAAGATGGAATCGACAAAGTCAGGACTGGCTCAACGACGCTGGCCGAGGTACTCAGGGCCACCAGCATTGACGACATGCCCGAAGCATACTCGTTATGACTGGCGGCTTCGGTCGCTGCGATCACTTAACTTCATAAAATCAATAATCGCAAAAATCACTAAACGACAATGGCAGTTTTTGTCTACCATGCAAAGGATCGGTCGAGCAGCGGTGTGCGAGGCACCGTGCTGGCGGACTCCCCACGTCATGCCCGAGACCAACTCCGCGAACAGGGCCTAATTGTTCAATCGGTCGCCGAACATCAACCGGCAAGCCGCCTGCTAGATTTAAATTGGCTGGGCGCGCGTCGAGCTAGAAACCAGTGGGGGCTGGGTGCCCACGAGTTGTCGATGCTGCTCACGGCTGGCATACCGCTGCTCGAAGCCCTGGATACGCTAGCCAAGCAGCATCGCGGTGCCTTTCGCATAGCCATTTTGAAAGTTCGCAATCGCGTCGAAGCTGGCATCAGTCTCGCGGATGCCCTGTCCGAGCAACCCGATATCTTTGATGCGGCCTCAGTTCGGTTGGTAGAAGTGGGCGAAAATGCTGGCGCGCTGGACGAAGTATTAGCTGAGATTGCCGAATTCAAATTGCAGCTCGCAGCTTTTAAGGACAAAATCTCGACCGCCATGATGTACCCCGTCTTCCTAGCCTGTTTTGGACTTGCCGCTGCGATCTTTCTAATGACCTGGGTTCTTCCGCCGCTGCTCGATAGTCTTCAGGAAACGCTGCCTGTACTGCCTTGGCCAACTCGAGTCGCCAAAGCGATGAGCGACACGCTCTTGCAATACGGTTGGTGGTTAGTCGCCGTGGCTCTGGTCTTCGGCCTGCTCGCGAGACTCTGGTTGCGCTCTCCGGCGGGACAGCGGACGTGGCACCGCGTTTTACTCGGTATGCCTGGCACTGGCAATTTAGTCCGCAAACAGGCCGTATCGCGGATCGCCATGATCATCGCCAGCCTCACACGCGGTGGCGTGACGCTCCCCATCGCCGTAAACTTAGCCGCCAAATCGACCAGCAATAGCCTCATGCGAGATGCATTGTTTCAAGCAGAACGGGACATGAGTGCGGGCGAAGACCTAGCGACCTCGTTGGAGCGAAGCCGCGTCTTCCCTCCATTGGCGGTACGTTTTTTCTCGGTGGGGCAGGACTCGGGCAAACTGGAAGAAATGCTTCAGAAACTCGCCCTCGACTACAATACTCAAGTCGGCACCGCTGCGGCGCGGATGACAGCCTTGGTGGAGCCGATCATGATACTCATCTTAGCCGTCGGCGTCGGCTTTCTCCTGCTGGCGACAATTCTTCCTATTCTTGAGGCCGGCAATGTCTCCTAAAATTAGTCTAGTGCACACCAGGATGAACATTTTACTGCACCGAAAATGCTTGAGATCGACGGCGGCTTTTTCGCTGGTCGAATTGATCGTCGTGATGGTCATCATCGGTTTGCTCGCCAGCTTGGTTGCCATTCGCACGCGGAGCTACTTGATCGCCAGCAAGCAGAACGCCGCGCGAGCCGAAATTTCATTGATCGTCAAGGCGCTCGAGACTTTTTATGCAGATCAAAGTCGCTATCCGACCAGCGAGGAAGGCATTGCGATTTTGGCGGTTGGCACACCCTCGTTCCCAGATGGCTTTTTGACCAAAGTGCCGCGAGACCCTTGGAAGAATTCCTACGAGTACATTAGCCCGGGAGAAAATGGTCCTTACGAAGTACTCTGCCTAGGTGGCGACGGTCGCGAGGGCGGAGAAGGTGGTGACCTAGATATTTCTAGCGAGTCATTGGAATGAACACGCCTAACTCGCGGAGGGCTTTCACGCTCTTGGAACTGATCGTGGTACTGTCCATTGCAGCCGTGCTGGCAGGATTGGCGATGCTCAGCCTGCGCAGTCACTTCGACCAGGCTGCATTGGCCACAGCCGTAGACCGCTTGATGGAAGCCGATCGACAATCGCGTCAACTGGCCCAACAAAAGCCCAGCGGCCAAGTCGATTTGCGTATTGATACCCTGCGGAATCGGGCCACCATCGGCGACGATCTGAAAACTTTTCAATTACCTAAACGCGTGAAAATCGCACAGCCGCAGGTTCTACTTGGAGCCTCTTGGCGAACGCCTAGTCGAGCCGTTGGTTACGGGACTTCAGGCACTTCGAGCACCTACAGCATTCAGCTCTCCGCCGGTGCCTCGCAACGCTGGCTGGTCGTTTTTGGCTTGTCGGGAATGCACACGATGCTTGAATCCTCGCTTCAACTAGCGGAGTTGACTCAGTGAATAAGGCTCACCGCAAATCTCGTTCTGGCTTCACGCTTCTGGAAGTGGTGGTGGGACTGTTGCTGCTGGCGACCGTACTGGTGGCATCCATCATGGCACTTGGCAGGCATCGCAGGCTGGTGCGACTGGCGTCGGATCGCGACTGGGCAGTACTCCAGGCGGATCGGTTGCTACGAGTTTGGCTCGAATCCTCCGGCGGCGTTCCGATTTCCGCCAGTGCGAGACTCGTCGACAGGCCTGATTGGATTTGGAGAACAAGTATCGTTTCCAATCGAGTCGTCTTCGGCCAGCCGCTTTCGATCGTGCGGCTAGAAATTCTACAACCTGCCAATGAGTCTCACACCCAAACGGCACTCGTGGCAGTAGAGACACTCTATTCTTCGGGTACGGGTATCAGTCCAGCACCATGAGTACCCCGCGCAGAATACAAACCATGCCGATCTCGACCCGCCGGCGAACGGCCTTCACGCTCCTGGAGATGGTTATCGCCTGCATGTTGCTGGCCGTGCTGCTGGCCGTTGTGGCGCGTGTCATGCGCTCCATTTTGATCGAGACGAAGCTAAACGAATCGCCGGACCTTGCCGTCTCGGAATTGTTGGCGGAGCAATTCCGTCGCGACTTACTCAACGCACACAGCTACCGGCAGCTCGATGCGCAGCACTTACAACTGCTGGGATTTGTCGCGCAAGAACCTGCGACAGGACAATCGCTATTGACCAGCGCGATGGCCACGTATCGCATCAAGCCCACATCCGGTGGCAGTTTACTGGTCCGCGAACAGCTTGCTATGCCGAGTACGAATACCGCTGCGTCGATCGAGCCGCAATCGCAGCCGCTGTGCATTGGTGCCGTCAGTTTGCGACTCGACTCGGATATCGTCGAGCGTGGCGAGCTGACTGAAAATACACTGCAGGCGCCCCTGCGGCCTGGTGGAAACTGGTTCGAGTTGGCCCCAGTCGTGGAGCTGACCATTGCGGGCCCACAGGGCCAAGTTCTATTCCGAGAGATGATCGTGCGGGAGGCCACTTAACAATGCGAACGTACAGCTCGCGCGGCTATGTCCTGTTGATCGTACTGGTGACGCTAACTTTAGCCAGCGTCGCGCTGGCTCAACTCGCAACTCGGGCATTGCAGGAGAATACGCAGTCGTTGGGCCGATTGAAAAGCCTACAATCGCGTTGGGGACGCATCAGTTGCCAAAAAGCAATTCTCCCCAGGGCCTCCAAGACATTCGAATTGCTCGAAGCAAATCAAACGATTAACTCGACGAATCGTCGTCAACCTGCTCCGGCAGTGCTCAGCGAAAGTATTCGCCTGGGAGATCAAACTTTCACATTGATTCTGGCCGATGAAAATGCAAAACTAAATTTAAACACGCAATTGAATGCCCGTCGCAAGAACGCTGCCGGGGAAGCGTTGCGACGGCTACTGAAGCCCAACTATTTTCTGTGTGCGAAGAACCTTAGTTCGGTCCAGACCACTGCCAGCCTCGCAAGCTGGGGCGAAGTTTTCGAGCTCACTAAACTCCGCGAACTCGATGGTAGCAGTCGTGGTTTGGCTGAAGCGACGCGCCAAATAACGCTCTGGGGAACCGGAAAATTGAACATCCGCCGAGCGCCAGATTCTGTGATCGAAGCGGCCTGCAAGTCAGTCGTCACCGATGGTTTGGCTCGACGTGTGGTCGAACGCATCGGCGAGTCGAACACATTAGAATCCAAGTTAGTATTGCAGCAGACCATTCAAAACATCGAGGATCAAGCATTGTTGTCTGAGTTGCTCGGAGACGGCTCAACCGCTTTTTCCCTGTGGATCGAAAACACGACCCCGTCCACACGCTCTCAACACTTTGCAGTCCAATACTCTGACGAGACTGGCAGAGTTACCACCCACGAAGTTTCAATTAACTAGGCAAGCTGGCGGTCATGAAACTACCCGGAAAATACAGCATCGAACGTATACTTCTAACCAGCCTAATTTTGCTGGTACTGGGATTCCTCGGTTGGTCTTTAGGCTGGCCGATGGCCGCTCCGTCGCAGCTTACAGCGACCGCTTCACTACCGGCATTTCCAGTTCAAGATATTGAGACACCGGACAGTAAACCACCTGTGCTGGCCGATTTTAACCCTTGGCAGCGTCGCCTCCAAAGCTGGGCCGCGCCGGGCACCGCCTCTCCTGAAATGGAATCGCAGTTGTCCACAAGTTCCAGCGAACCAATGTCCAGTGAACCTTCGAGTCAAGGCATTCAGTTGGTGGGCACGATCATCGAAGCCGGAAATTCTTTCGCCATGTTTATCGATGACCAAGGAGCGATCGACCTTCAGCCCGCCGGCGGCATTTTGCAATTGGCACCTTCGGGTACCCGAGTGGACTGGATCGCTTCTCACAGTGCGACCATTTCGCGCGATGGCAGAACTCAGCGACTTGTGCTCGTCGAAACCCGCTCCCTCGATAGGCAGTTGAATAGTACTGGCGCCGATGCGGTTGACGATACCGTTGACCATGCGACCGCTGAAGAAATCGCCGATGTAGGTACGGCTGACGCGGCAGCTACGATGGCTCCGGCCAACGCAGAAATGGGCGATGCGCGCGAATTGAGTCTGGCCGACGAGCTCGATTGGCTCAATGGTTCTCCTGCTCCTAAGATGACCGCACCCGCGAGTCCGCCAGCAGTTCCGGGAGTTCAACCCTAGTGCGCGAGTTGTCTGGGCTACTAGTAGAGCAAGAAACGGGTTGGGCCCTAGTCCAACTGGGAAGCTCCCCGCGTTTGCTATGGCAAGGCACATTGCCCGAGTTGCTTAGTGCTTGGCCGCAAGTTTCCAGAGGTGTAGCGACCAAGGGAGCGCTAAAGCCACTCGCACAGGTGGTCGTTGCCTCGCGCTCGGAGAATTTTCTGTTTAGCAATTTTCCCTTCAGTGAAGTCGGCGGCGGGCGGGGCCGAGCAACCCTGAAGTTCCGCTTGGAAGCGGACCTTCCGCTCAGCGCTGAAGAGATCGTTTGCGATTTTCAGTTTTCTGCCACGTCTGCGGAACAACCCAGTGTATCTGCCGTCGCCTGCGAGCGCGCGGTCTGGGTCGAACTGGCGCGGATGCTCGAAGAAAACAATTGTCAACTGAAGGCACTGACACCCTACAGCCTGCTCGTTGTGCAGTCACTCGATGCACTCAAGAAATTCGCAGATGCGAACTGCCTTATTCTTTTGAAGCTGGACGGCCCTTTCGAAATCATATTGCTGTCGCAGGGACAGGTTGTACTTTGGCGATTGACGGGCGACCTAAACAATACGCTTCGCGATTGGCGTGTACTCCAGCAAGCATGGCCAACTGCGAAGCTTTACTGTGTTGGTTCCGACACTCAGCCTGATGTTCCTCTCGACGTCAGCGGCGAGCATGTCCAGCGGCTGCATATCGATGCATCTACGGCGGTAAGTGACTTCGCTTCGAAGGTGTTGGCGGGCCAGAACGAACCTTGGTTTGACGTATCGACTGAGCGACAGTTGGCAGGAGATAGCGCGAACAGGGAGACACACGCTCGCTTTCGCCGCTGGGCAGTTGCCCTGACCGGTTGCTGCCTCATCGTCGCTCTGGCTTGTTATGGACGGGCCGTGCGCGTGCGTTCAACCCTGGCAAAACTCAAACAGCAGCAGATCGCCCTGTATGAAGCGGTTTTTCCCGGTCAAACAGTGCCGAGTGCGCTGATGGCTCGACTCAAAAGTGAATACAGCAAACTGACCGGCTCGCGGGGTTCGACTAAAAACTTGGAGAGTGTCAATCCTTCGCTGCCCGCTTTAGAGCAGGTTGTATCGAACTTACCTACCGATTTGGAAATGTCGGTTTATGAACTGCGCATCCAGAGCTCTGAAATTTATCTGGATGTCGAACTGGCACAGTTCGAAGACGCTGGCCGAGTCGCGCAAGCACTGCAGGCAAGCGGATTGAATTTGGACCCACCGACAACATCGGCCGCCAAGGATGGCCGGGTTCGAGCTCAAATTCGCGGCAGGCGCAACTCTATGAGCCCTGAAGGCAGAGGCAAGTCATGAATCGTATGCAACCCAGGCAGCGCGAAGTATGGCTGATCGGCGGGATGGCCTTGGCCAGCCTTGCGTTAGCGATTGTAGCCGCTGGCGAGTTGCTGTCAGCGAATCGTCAGTTTGAAAGCACGGCTGCAGACCTACAAAATTGCGAGCGCATGGTCGGCGAGATGCAAACTTTGAAGAATCGACCGAGGATTGCCTCGCTGGACATAGAATCTCCCCAACAAACGATCGACCGTGTACTGGCCGCACAACAACTGTCTACAATCGCGACAGATTCTCTTGTTTCAGTGTCGCCCACGGCCCCCATGCGGCTGGGCAATACCGACTATCAACAGCGATTGACGGAGCTGGTTTTCAGCTCGGTCCCACTGGACAAACTCGCCAGTTTTACGCGGGCAATCGACGAAAATGAAGATGGACTCCTGGTAAGCCAGTTGACGCTAACGCCCACACCCAATGCCAGCATAAACGCTAGCAATCCGGCTGAAACTTGGGGTGCGCGATTGACCTTGACGCAACTAATTTATTCGCCGACAAGCAGATAGATAGCGTCCTTCTCTAGGCATCTACTCTTGCCCTTTGCCGTTGCAAGTTTGGAGTCGCCAGGCACCGTGGGCTCATTCAATCAAGATGAAAATCATCGACTTCAAGTCACTCGTCCCGTTCGTCGCATGCCTGCTGGGCGGGTGTTCGACGATGACGCCGAGTCATGAAGTATTGCGCGTCGAGGGTGCCAGCTTCTTCGGAGACACGTCCAAGGCCGCGAAGCACGCAGTGCATCTCTATCGCGAGGGACAGATTGAGCGGGCCGCTGATAAATTTGAACAGGCCCTGCAGCTCCAACCCAACAATGGTTCGGTCCACAATAATCTCGGTTTGATCCGCTACGAGCAACGCCAGTTAGTGGCTGCAGCCGATCACTTCGATGCGGCCATCAATTTGTTGCCCGATGATCCGCGACCCATCAATGGCCTCGGGATGACGCTCGAAGCCGGCGGGCAGGTCATGGAAGCGATCGAGTTGTACCTACAGGCCAGCGAGCTTGCGCGCGACAATCCGCTCTATTTGGGAAATGCATTGCGAGCTCGAAGTCGCATGGGGGAAAGTTCAGACGAACTCGTGGAGCAGCTTCGATATTTGGCATTCATCGAGACGCGCCCCGATTGGTTGGCCTGGACCGATGAACAGCTTGCGATCAAACACAATCCAGCCTTAGATCGCGGACCCGCCCCGCCTCAGTTGAATCGGCCGCGCAGCCTAAAAACAAACGGTCAGGCAGCCGCCCAAGTTGGCGATGCGGCGCTCAAACAACGCGGCACGACACACACGCCTATCGAAGCGGTGCCGCTAGAGTTGCTGCCCTCGTACGCCCCGCCCGTGACCTCGCGAAAATCGAGCTCGCTGCCTGCGCCCTCGCCCCGCAGCGAAACCGAGTACCTTCCCGTTCCTCTGCCTGAGTCGCACACCCCCTCAAAGCACTAATTCGCAAGCTGGTTTTGCGGATTCTAGGGATTTGATAACGGGTTTCTGCGCGACTGAGATAAGATAGAGACTCTTCTCTGATGGTCTCATGAAACCGCTTTTCGACATGGAGAGCTCTATGCGCTTGCCGAACTTTTCGATCTCTGCCGCTTGCCTAATCGCTCTGTGCTGCACGCGAACACTGCCTGCCGCAATCGTTGCCTACACCGACCAGGCCATGTTCAACACGGCCCTGCTGGGTCTGAGTCAGAGCATCGTCAATTTCGATTCAACGCCGGTGGGCACATTGCTACCGAGTGGGTCCGGCATCGGCGGAGTCAATTTCCAATACAGCTTTGCGGCCCAGTTGCTGGTCACCGATGGCACGCGCAATGGTGCGCCACCGTTGAGTGCGCATTCTGGAACGCGTTTCCTCGGTCTCGATATCGTGGGCGCTCAGCTTGCTCCGACCTTCAACAATTTTACAATGACATTTAACTCCCCCGTGAGCGCGTTGGGGCTATTCGTAGTGGTCTCAGATGATCAAGGGGCTTCGCCTGCCTTTCCCGACGACCTGCTGCTTACATCCAGCCAGGGAGGCCAGACCGCTTCGCTGAATACAAATCTTTCCTATCCAACAATCACGACCAGTCCCGCGAATCCTTCACGGGCATTTTTCTTGGGGCTGGTGGAAAACACCGGCGCGTCATTGGGTACTGTTGGTCTGTCAGCAAACCAATTTGCAACGGGTTATGGCTATCGCGTGGATGACATTACTTTCGTTGCCGCCGTGCCGGAACCCAGCACGTGTTTGGCTGGCGCAGTACTACTCGCGGTCTGCACGCTGCGCAGAAAGCGTGCCCGCGCTGCTTAGACAGACCACCAGGCCGTGCCTTTTTAAAAGGCTCTTCAGAAGAATTAGTGGGTAGTCAAACGATTCAAGATTCAAGTTGGATAGGTTTTCAAAGGCATGGCAGGGCAAAAAGAATGGCTTTGGGAAAAAAATCATTTGATATTCAAAAACGAAACCTGAACCTAGCTGAACAGCGCCAACTAGTTAACAGTCACAACCCGAAGCGTAAGCGAGGGACTCCTTTCACAACCCGAAGTGTAAGTTTTGAAGTTGCATTATTTTGGGCAACAGCGGGCTGACGGCCCAGCAATTTGCCAAGGAAGTTGAACCCTCGAAGTTTAAATTCGAGTTCAAGTTTAAGTTTTCTGAACGTGATAGACCAAGTACTTTTCGAGTACAACACAAACCAACGACTAGTACGGACCAGCCTCGGGTTGTTGCTGGGAGGCACAGTGAAAGGCTCCGCGACCCCAGATCAAATCGAAGGCGTCCAGTGGCACGATCTTTCGTCCGGGCAGCAACTGAGTCAACAGTTCGATCGCGGCTCGATCCGTCGGCTCGCTGCGAAATGTTGGTAGTAGGAGAATTCCATTGGCAAACAGAAAGTTGCAATAACTTTCCGGTACACGCTGGCCATCGACGATCCGCGGTGGCGGCGTCGGCAATATATGCACAGTCAACGCTTCACCGCTCGCCAAATGCGACTGATTTAAGATCCGTACGTTTTCTGCTAGTCCGCTATAATTAGGATCGCTGCGCACGCTGCTGCTCGCCGCCACCACAACCCCTGGCGCAATAAATCTCGCGAGTTGGTCAATGTGTCCATCTGTGTCGTCGCCCAGCAGGCCTCCGCCATCGACCCACACGATTTTTTGCACGCCCAACTGGCGCATTAATTCTGCTTCCACCATCTCGCGCGTCCAGCCCGGATTGCGGGTGGCGCTCAGGAGGCAACTGCTGGTGGTGAGCAACGTTCCCTGCCCGTCGGTTTCCAAGGCACCACCCTCGCAGTGCATCGCAGACATGCTGCGCATGCTGCCCAGCGTTCGGCAAATCTGTTCGGCGGCTCGGGCGTCATCGTCGAACGGTGGGTACTTGCCACCCCAAGCATTGAACTTCCAGTCCAATCCGACCAGCGCACGATCGTCTTTACGCAGCACAAAAGTTGGCCCATAGTCCCGAATCCAGCAATCGTTGGTAACCACGTCGTGGATATACACGCTGGGCAGACCGGCAAGTTTCTCACGTGCAGCCGGAACAATTCCACGAGGCCCCGACAAAACATGCACCGCTTGAACTTGGCTGAGCGCTGCAATGAAGGCGACGAATGTATCTGGAATGCGCGCAAATCGGTTTGGCCAGGTTTCCAGATTGTGTGGCCAAGCGATCCACGTAGCGGATTGCTTTTCCCATTCGGCTGGCCACACGTGCGGACTCGAATTTTTCATGCGTTCACTTCCTAAGTGAACCTCAGGCGCTGGCCGTGGGCCTCCAAGATCTACACTTGGCTCCTAAAGCCCACGGCTAGCGCCTGAGGTTTACCAAATCATCTGCGTACGTCACTACATGCTTTGTAACGATTTACGACTTAGGGCTATCAATAAACCGTTTGGTAATGTCTTCGTAGGCATCGATGCGGCGATCTCGAAGAAACGGCCAGTGTGTGCGCACCACATCCAATTGGGACAGGTCGCAATCGACGATGACGACCTCTTCACTGTCTTGGCTCGCGCGATGCATGAGCTCGCCATTGGGGCTCGCGACAAACGATGCTCCCCAGAATTGTAGCCCATCTTCCAATCCCACGCGGTTAGGCGCTCCCACAAAAACACCGTTTGCAATGGCGTGAGCTCTCATGCTGGTTTCCCACGCATCATGCTGGGCCGTGCCGAATTCCTCGCGTTCGGCAGGAATCCAACCGATCGCCGTCGGGTACAGCAGAATCTCAGCCCCACGCAACGCAAACAGCCGCGCGGCCTCGGGATACCATTGGTCCCAGCACACGCCTACACCCAAACAAGCAAACTTGGTTTTGGCGACGGTGAAACCCAAATCGCCTGGCGTAAAGTAGAATTTTTCGTAGTACAACGGGTCGTCGGGTATGTGCATTTTTCGATAGAAGCCCACTAGCTCGCCATCGACATCAAACGTCAAAGCGGTATTGTGATAGAGTCCGTGAGTACGACGTTCGAAGATCGAACATGTTACGACCACACCATGTTGCTTGGCTGCGGCTTGCAAACGCTGGCTGGTAGGTCCAGGGATCTCCTCGGCCAGATCAAAATTGCGATGATCTTCGCTCTGGCAGGGGTAGGGCGTATTAAAAACCTCCTGTAGACAAACGATGTTGGCACCGGCGGCCGCCGACTCTGCGATACGCTGCACGGCCTTGTCGACGTTGGCTTGCTTGTCATGGCTGCAGGTCATTTGAACCAACGCCAATTTCACTACTCGGGTTCGCACCATGAGAACGCTATCCCAAAATTGTAATTCGAGTCTTGACTGTACCGCGTCGAGAACGCCCATCGCTGATCGGTAAATGCTATCAACCAGACCCTGTCCAACAAGCCGACTAACGACGAGAGCGCATCGCTTATGGATTCACCTGACATTCCGTTTGGCTCCGAATTCGGCCTGCTCATTGTCGGTACCGACACCGAGGTGGGCAAGACCTACCATGCTTGCCGGCTGGCTAGACATTTACACGCACTGGGCCTACGCGTTGGCGTCTACAAGCCAGTAGCCAGTGGCCATGCTGCGGAAGGTGAGAGTGATGCAGAGCTACTGCACGCGGCTGCCGCGACCGAGCATCCGCTCCGGCGCGTGTGCCCTCAGAGCTTCGCGGCTCCGCTGGCCCCACCCGTATCGGCCATGCTCGAAGGCAAACTTGTAGACGAAGTACTACTGTATTCCGGCGGGCTCTGGTGGAGGAACCAATGCGATTTTCTAATCGTCGAAAGCGCTGGTGGTGCCCTGTCGCCCATTTCACAGTCGTTGACGGTCATGGACCTGGCCGTCAAATTGCAACTTCCGGTCGTCGTCGTCGCTGCCAATCGACTGGGCGTCGTCAATCATACGTTGCTGACCGTCGCAGCCATTCAGGCGAGAGGTTTGAGCGTCTATGGAATTGTTTTAAATCGGCTTCCGACCTCGCTCGAAGCAGACGAGCGCTGCTACCAAACCAACTTGCCATTGCTGCGTCAGTTTGTTGACTCCAGCCTGCCTATCGTTGGCACCATTGAAGAACTGCTGAGGTGACGAGTGCCGATTTTGTTCGGCTAGCCTTCAACGCTATAATAAAGGGTTCTTCAGAAAAATTAGTGGGTAACAACACCGAGCACTAGGTTTTCGGAGGCATGACAGGGCAAAAAGAATATCGTGTATCCGTTTCGGTTCCTCATTCGCGTTGGATCCGTTACAGTCAATTTGTCCAGCGAAACGGAGGTAGGCTCTGCTGAGGAGCTCTGCTGAGAGCTCTGCTGAGGAGCTGGCGTGACAAGGGATAGCTGGGTCAGGGCGAGAAGAATGTCTCGCTTGGCCTCGGTAGGACGTATCTTTTACCGAGGTTTAGTTTTTTGAATATCAAGTGATTTGTTCCCAAAGCCATTCTTTCTGCCCTGCCATGCCTTCAAAAACCTATCAATCTTGAATCGTTTGACTACCCACTAATTTTCTTGCAAAACGTAATATTAAATCGTTGCTGTGTTCCGAAAGAAAAGCGTTCCTACAAAAACGTTCCTATAGTCAAGTTACGACAAACAAGTTACACAAACTTTTCCTCCAGGTAGCTGATGGCTTCTGATCAACCCCCTTACGATGCGATACTCTTGGTCTCTTTTGGCGGACCTGAGGGACCGGACGATGTGATCCCATTTCTTGAAAATGTCCTGCGCGGCAAGAACGTGCCGCCAGCACGCATGCTCGAAGTGGCTGAGCACTACCGACACTTTGGTGGTGTGAGTCCCATCAATGCTCAGAATCGCCAATTGATCGAAGCCTTGCGCGTCGAACTTGACGCAGCCGGTATCGGGCTACCTATCTATTGGGGCAATCGAAATTGGCGGCCGCTGTTGAGCGATACTTTGCGTCAGATGCGGGACGACGGACGCCTCCGAGCCATTGCCTACTTTACGAGCATGTTCAGTTGTTATTCGGGTTGTCGGCAGTACCGTGAAGACATTCTGCAAGCGCAGGCCGAGGTTGGCGTGGGAGCGCCGATCGTCGAGAAAGTTCGCAAGGGCTTTAACCATCCGCAGTTCATTGCTGCTCAAGCCGATCTGGTCGGCAGCGCGCTACAAAGTATTCCAGCAGAGCGGCGGCCGTCCACCAAACTGCTCTTCACGGCTCATAGCATTCCGCAATCCATGTCCGATAACAGCCGTTACGTACTCCAATTAATGGAGGCGTGTCGATTGGTGGCCCAAGCGGTCGAGCATGAAAACTGGGAATTGGTCTATCAGAGTCGCAGCGGACCACCCCAACAGCCTTGGCTAGAGCCCGATATTTGTGACCGCATTGAAGAGTTGGCGGCTGGCGGAGTTCGCGACGTTGCGGTGGTTCCAATCGGATTTATTTCCGACCACATGGAAGTCCTCTTTGATCTGGATACCGAAGCCAAGGAGACTTGTGAAAAGCTCGGCATCGGATTCGTGCGCGTGCCCAGCGTCGGTATCCATCCCCAGTTTGTACGGATGGTCCGCGAGCTGCTCGAAGAACGCATCAACGCAGCAGAGACTAGGCCCTCGCAGGGCGATTTGGGACCGAGCCACGACATCTGCCCCGTAGACTGTTGCCTGTACCAACGCTCTCAACGGCCAGTGGCCCCAGGTTGACTACAGTACTCTCGACACGTGTTTTGACGTGTTTGGTGGGTCACCGTTGATTCTTTAGCCTCATCTCCAGGGAAGGGCTCGTCTGGCGGTTGCCCCATGATTCCGCAGCCCTGCGAAGTTTGCTAGTACTTTCTGACCCAAATTGTCGGAACCAAAGACGTTTCCAAGGGTTTATACGAGGTTGGCGACTTGCGTTAATGCGGCAAACATGCAAGTTCCGGCCTATTGCGAACCCCAGACGCTAGCCGCGGGCACAATCCTGGGGCGAGGTCCACGGCTAGCGCCCGAGGTTCACGAGGAAACTAGATCGGACGGAATCCAAAGAAATCCGAGCACGGCACAGTATTGCGGCCTAATAATGCGCAGACGAAGCTGGATGGACCAACTAAACTAATCACGGATCGCTGGCTGACGGTTAATTCGCCTCCCCTACCCCCAATTTTTCACTCAATTTCCCGCCCTTGCACTCGGAGTCTCCGATGTTTATTCGACCTGAAATTCATTCAATGCGTCGCGAACGTTTAAGTTCACTTCGACTTCGGGCTACTAGGGACGGGAAAGTGCTCCCAATCGTACTGGGGCTGCTGCTGGTAACTGCGGGCGGAGCTTTTGCTGCCTACCAATATGGTGGCTTTGGAGGTGGCAAGTTGACGGAAGAGATTGTCACCCAAGTCGTCATGCGGGGACCCTTTGATCACATCGTGCTGGAGCAGGGAGAAATCGAAAGCAGCAGTAATATCGACGTGGCCTGCGCTGTGAAGTCTCAGGGCTCGGGCGGTGGTGGCAGCGGTGGCACACCGATTTTGTGGGTCATCGAGGAGGGTACCTACGTCAAAAAAGGTGACAAACTCGTCGAGCTAGACGCATCAGCCCTGGATAACCAACTCAAGACACAGCGCATCGCCGTATCGAGTGCTCAAGCCCAAGTGATTAGCTCCGAAGCGGCAGTGCGCACGGCCGATATCGCCCTGCAAGAATATCTCGAAGGGACTTTCATGTCCGAGCGAAAGGCCATCTTGAGTGAAATCGACGTGGCCAAACAGGGTCTGCTGAACGCGGAGCTCCAATTGGCAAGCGCGGAAAGACTGGCTGCCAAGGGCATGTTTGATAAACTCCAGGTCCAAGCCGAGGGTTTCGCTGTTTCCAATGCCAAAAATGTGCTCGAATCGGCCGAGCTTCGCTTAGGTATTTTGGACCGACTGACCAAAGAAAAGTTCAAAGTCCAATTCGTAAGCAATATCGAAGCGGCCAAAGCCAAGCTGAAGTCCGATGCCAGTGTGCTGGCCGAGGAGGAAGATAAGCAGCGAGAATTCGAAGATCAAATTGCCAAATGCGTAATTACATCGCCCGCCGAAGGAGTTGTTGTACACAACAACCAGTACAGCAGCCGCGGCGGCGGCGCGGAGTTTGTGGTCGAAGAAGGTGCCATGGTCCGCGAACGCCAAGTGATCATCAAGCTGCCTGACCCCACCAAAATGCAAGTCAAGGCTTCTATCAACGAACAGAATATCACGCTAATCGCCGAGGGCATGGCCGCAAAAATCAAGGTCAACGCAGTCGATGGCGACATGCTGGCTCGAATCAAGAAAGTCAACAAGTATCCAGAACCGGGAAGCTTTTTTAGCTCGTCCGTCAAGAAGTATTCGACCTATGTCGAGATCCTATCTCCCGCTCCAACCATTCGAACTGGCATGACGGCCGAAGTGCGAATTTTCGTGTCGCAGATTCCCGATGCCTTACAAATTCCGGTGCATGGCATTTACGAGTACAAAAGCCACCATTTCTGCCTGCGAAAGAAGTCTGAAAAAGATGCCGACTGGGAAACGGTCGAGATCAAGATTGGCGCGACCAACGACAAGATGGTTACCATTGAAGAAGGGCTGGAAGAAGGCGATGTGGTCGCGTTGAACCCTCGCGAGCATCTCGACTTGATGGAATTCCCAGAAGTCGACGAGGTGTCCGATCGCCTGAAACTGGCTGAGATTGGCGCCAACGCGGGCGAGCCCGTTAACATCGACACAGAAGCAATGCCAGCCGAAGGCCCCGGACGCGGTGG
>JBGSJL010000214.1:0-2118 GCA_041741955.1 Pirellulaceae bacterium
AGCTACAGGCTTGCGGCTCACGGGGGTCGCAATTCCACGCAGCATGCCGCCGCTGGTGCTAGCCGCTTGCGACTGCGGTTGAACTTTGGGAATGCAGGGTAAGAGCAAACTGTCCAAGCTAACGGCCGAGGCCCCTAAAGCAAGTAGCTTGCAAGGCTCATCGATGGTTGCCAGTGGAGCAGACACGAGTATCGGCAGCTCGGGTCGTCCGAGTTGCTGAGTCAATTGGCGGCAGGCAACTAGGCTCTGCAGCTCGATCCACTCCAGCCGTTCCGCTCGGCTACTGAGCGTGATAAAGTCAACACCGGCTGCAATGCAGGCCGCAGCGTCGTCCGCATGGCAGTTCAGCGGTAAACCGGTGCCGATGGGCGTGTCGCCGCCGGCCGCCGCACGCACTGCTCTAATCCAGTCTGGCAGGCACTGCGGCTTGATTTCACTGGACCAACCGCAGGCTTGGTAGCGGCGATCGAAACAGCTCAGTTCGAAAGCGTCTGAGGTGTGCAGTTCGATCGAGTCCAGGGGTTCGTTGATAAACCGGCAGCTCCAACGTGGTGGCACCGCAGCCGCAGCGACGCCATCGAGTTGCTCGACAGTGCAAAACAACGGTAGGCCATCGCGTCGTAACAGATCACAAAACGCATCCCAGGCATTATCCAGATGCTTGGGACCAATATCGCGCACGAAGAAGGGCCAATTCAGTTCGGTACATCGCTGGCTACCCTCGGCGACCAGCTTGCACCCCCCCAGTTTGAAACCCGATCGCTGGTTGGTTGCCTGCGCGGCTAGTGGATCGATGGTTGTGAGCGGGGCGGTAGCGAAACACAATTCGCTCAGGACCGAATGTGGGCTGTTCATGCTTGGCTGGCCCTGACGCGTAGCGCCTTAAAATCGGCACCATCTGCCTTGATGCCTGCGCGTACCAGTAGCAGACTCAACCGCATCGCATCGGCATCTTTGAGCCGTATCGCGCGCAGATGCTCGGCGACTGACTTTACTTCGCCGCGCACGAAAATCACTCCGCCACTCATGCCTTCCCCCAAATTCTTTCCCGCACCGTTGCCCAGTACCAAACATCCTCCGCGCATACCGTAGGCGGCTTGTTCACCAACCTTGCTGCGGACCAGTACATCGGCACCAACCAGGCTCTGCGCACACCGGTCGCCGGCATGTCCGAGCACGGCGACAAAACCCTCCTTGGCGTAGGCAGCTAAGTAGTCCCCAGCATTACCGTGCACGGAGATCATTCCCGAGACCATCGAGTGCCCAGCGCAGCGACCCACATTGCCTCGCACTGCGATATTAGCCTCCGCGCCTAACAAGAACAGGAAGTCTCCGACCGAACCGTCGATCTCTATCGACTGCCGACGGGCGAATCCGCTACACAAGCCCGCACGCTTCGCTGGGCGATCGACTCCCAACAATCGTGCGGTAGTATCCTCTCCGAGCGCGCGTAGGCGAGCCGCTAACTCGCTACATGACAATTTCGCACAATCGATTTCTTCGCTTGAACTATCGTTCACTTACATGCGCGCCTTCTGAACTTGTTTTTCGAATAACGCCTGCATCTGGTTTAGCCAAGCCTCCAAGCCATGCTTGGCACGGACCCAATCATACCCCAGCTCGGCTCGTTGGGTCCATGCGTCCGCGTGATCGATTCGATCCAGCAACCTGCCTGCCATCGACTGGACATCGCCAACCGGCGTGAGCACGCCGCGAGTATCGGCCCCCAACAATTCTTGCAAAGCTCCGCAGCAGTTCGTGGCCAGCACCGGTGTTTTCAAACAGAGAGCTTCCAGAGCCACGTTGGGCAGCCCTTCGTAATGGCTGGGTATGCACAACAAATCTGCATGACGAATCCACGGGTATGGATTCGCTTGGTGACCCACGAAATGCACCTGTGTGCCTCCTGTTGAATCGTGGGCGAGTTGCAATGCCTGTACTTGCACCTCCAATGCAGCTCGGTCCGGGCCCTCACCCACGATGAACATTTGCACATGCTGGTGTGGAAAGTCGGTGCGGATTTTTGCCATAGCTTCTATGGCCGTTCGCTGCCCTTTTTCACTAGACAGTCGACCCACTACCACAACCTTCAAGTCGGCTTGAGCTGCGTCGGCCATG
>JBGSJL010000215.1:0-42202 GCA_041741955.1 Pirellulaceae bacterium
TCAAGATGAAGATACCGAATTGATCGCCGCGCACTCTCACGAAGTGTGTAGTTACCTGTGGAGTATGCACCGTCAGAACGAGTTGGAACTGGATTTTAAGCCGGTGTCCATGTCGGTCATGTACCACGAACCGTGCCACTCGCGCGTGCTGGATGCCAACCAGCCTGCACTCAATTTGCTGCGGTTGATTCCCGGGCTGCAGGTGCAAACCGCCGACGCCGGATGCAGCGGAATGGCTGGCACTTTCGGACTTCAACGCAAGAATTTTCGTACCAGCCTGCGCGTTGGCTGGGCACTGGTGAGTACCATGAAGAGTACCGCCGCCCAATTTGGTACTACCGAATGCACGTCGTGCAAGCTGCAAATGGAACAGGCAACGACCAAGCCTACGGTTCACCCCATCGCGGTGCTCGCGTATGCTTATGGACGCATCCCTCAGTTCGGTGCGTGGTTTACCTCGCGCAGCGAGGGGAC
This sequence comes from Pirellulaceae bacterium, assembly GCA_041741955.1. Classification (GTDB taxonomy): domain Bacteria; phylum Planctomycetota; class Planctomycetia; order Pirellulales; family Pirellulaceae; genus Aureliella. The sequence continues at coordinate 475 of JBGSJL010000215.1, forward strand.
GGTTGTCAGTTGAGCGAAGCGGTGCGAATCGAAATCCAATTGTTTGCCGCCGCCGTCGATAAGATGGCCGGACTGCGGCGAATTGAAGTTGTCCTGCCCAGTGGTGCAACTCTAAGCGACTTGCGACGCCAGGTCATCGCAGAGTTCGCGCCCCTGGCGACTTTGGCGCAAACTAGTCGCTGGGCCGTGCGCATGGACTTCGTCGCCGACGACTATCGATTTACAGATTCGCAATCAGTTGCCATGATCCCTCCAGTGAGCGGCGGTTAAGTGATCGAACTAACACATGAACCCATCGATATCCAGCGCGTCCTGGCCCACGTGACCGATCCGCAATGCGGAGCCGAAGTGCTGTTCGTAGGAACCACGCGGCAATGGACCATGCGCCAAGGGACCACGCATCAAGGAACACAGACGCCGCACGACGATCAGCAGCCCTCAAAAGCTTCGGACGCGCTAGGCGCACCCGCCCCGCTGGAGACGTCGCACTTGGTTTACGAAGCCTACGCGGAGATGGCTCTGGCGCGCATGCACGACCTGGGCGCGCACGCCCGCGCCCGCTGGCCCGTCCAGCGAGTCGCCATCGTACATCGACTGGGACGGGTCGACCCAACCGAAGCCAGCGTAGCAATCGCGGTCAGTTGTCCACATCGTCGCGAAGCGTTCGAGGCGGCGAGCTGGTTGATCGAGCAGCTCAAGCACGAAGTTCCCATCTGGAAGCAAGAGCATTACGTCCAGTCGGCTGCCCAGTGGATTCACCCCACCGCGGGCAACTGTAATTGTACGACCGATGTTGCGCAGCCACTTCAGCCAACAATACAGGACGGGACTTCGCAGCACCACGCACAAGAAACGCAGCAGCCATGAACGAGCTGGAAGCAAACTCGATGTGCGTTCCTAGTCGCAACCCGCAGGCCGGTACGGCGGAAAGTGAAGCCAGTGCTGCCCCGGCATTGCACGCGCCCACGCTCGTCGATCGATTTGGGCGCACGCACCGTGCGTTACGCGTTAGCGTGACGGACGCTTGCAATATCCGGTGCCAATATTGTATGCCGGCTGATACTGTCAAATTTCTGCCTACCGAACGACTGTTGAGCTTCGAGCATATCGAAACATTGGTTCGCGCCGCCGTAGCATGTGGTATTCGCAAGGTTAGGTTAACGGGTGGCGAACCATTGTTGCGAAGCAACCTGTCGCAGTTGGTCCAGCGGTTGCGGCAGATTGAAGGTCTGAGCGAGTTGGCTCTAACAACCAATGGCATGTTGCTGCCCGATCAGATTGAAGCGCTGGTGTCGGCGGGTTTGCAGCGCATCAATATCAGCTTGGACACGCTGTCGGCTGAAACTTTTAAACAACTCTCGCGGCGCGACGGACTGTCCCGCGTGTTGGCCGGTATCGACTCAACTCGTCCCTTCCCGGGACTAATCGTGAAGCTCAATGCTCTCGTGCTGCGCGACGTGAATTTGGTCGATGTGTTTGGGTTAGTCGAGTTCGCGTGCTCCCGCGGTTTGCAGATGCGGTTTATCGAGTTCATGCCACTGGACAGCGATCGTAGCTGGACGCAAGCCCGCATGGTCGCGGGCCGCGAGCTACGCCAGCTCCTCGAAGACCGCTTTGGAGCGCTGCGACCGATACAGAATTCCGATCCCAGCCAGCCTGCGGTGGACTATGAAATTGAGAGCACCGGTGGTCGAGTCGGCTTCATCGATCCTGTCTCACAGCCATTTTGCCAGAGCTGCGATCGATTGCGGCTGACTGCGGATGGCAAGCTTCGCAATTGCCTGTTCGGTCGCGAGGAGTGGGACGTGGCCGAATTACTCCGAGATCCCAGCGTCGATGCAGCAGGTCTGGTACAGCGGATGCAAGCCTGCATTTTGGCTAAACACGCGTCGCACGGAATCGAGCAGCCGGACTTCCAGCCGCCCACTCGCGCTATGTATCAGATTGGCGGCTGAGGCATGAGCGGCCTGGAGACTAGTTCGATGGCGCGTGTGTACTTGGACAACGCAGCAACAACTTGGCCCAAAAATGCCAGAGCGGTGGAAGCGGCGCAGGCCTTCATTCGCGATTGTGGTGCCACGGCGGGCCGCGGCACCTACCGCAGTGCCCAAGAGGCCCAGCGCTGGCTGCAGGACGCTCGCGTCGAGCTTGCAAAGCTTGTCAATGCAGCCAGCAGCCAAGACGTGGCGATATGCAGCAGTGGCACGCACGCTCTAAACGCAGCCCTGTACGGCATATTGCGGCCTGGCGACCATGTGATCACTACCTCGATCGAACACAACAGCCTATTGCGCCCGCTCAAACAACTCGAGTCCAGCTTGGGTGTGCGCATAACGGTTGTAGAGAGCGACGGCGACGGCTATGCCCAGGCTCAGCAAGCCGTGCCGCACCTGTGCGACCAAACTAAGCTCATTGCCATCGGTCATGCGTCCAACGTAACGGGCAAAGTGCAAGACCTCCGTAGCTGGGGACAATTGGCCGGGGCCGCAGGTGCACGATTTCTGGTCGATGCTTCGCAGACGCTTGGTTATGTGCCGCTGGATATCTCGGCAGGCGGCATCGATCTTTTGGCAGCGGCCGGACACAAGGGACTCGGTGCCTTAGCCGGTACTGGACTGCTGGTTGTCGCTCGCGATCTACAAACCGATTTTCGGCCGCTCATGCTCGGCGGTACCGGACTGGCCAGCGAGCAACTGACCGGCGGACAAGCTTGGCCATCGTCTGTTGAAGTAGGCAATCTCAACATGCCAGGTGTTGTCAGCCTGGCGATTGCCGCGCGAGAATGTCTCGTCGCGCAAGCCGCAAAGTCGCCTTGGTTGCCGAGTTTTGAGCGACTCGTCCGAGGATTGTTCGAGATACCTGAAATTGAATTGATTGGCTGGAGCGACGGCCTTAATTTCGAGCAGCGCATACCCGTGGTCAGTTTGCGCGTGGCCGGTTGGCAGCCGCACGATTTGGCCAGTGTGCTCGATGCGAGTTTCGGAATCGAGGCCCGCGCGGGCTGGCACTGTGCGGCCCTAGTGCACGCGACGCTTGGCACCGCCGTAGAGGGCGGCACGCTACGACTCAGTCCTGGTGTGTCGACCACTATGGCCGAAATCGATTACACCCTCTACGCACTGAAGCAAATGGTTGGATAATGAGTACCAAAAAACGCTGGTATCGCGAGGGACTGAAGTTCGAGTGCACACAGTGTGGTGGCTGCTGTTCGGGCGAGCCGGGCGCGGTATGGGTCAACAGCGAAGAAGTGCTGGCCCTGGCCGAACACATGCAGATGGACGAAGCGTCGTTTCGCAGCAAGTTCGTCCGCAAGATCGACAATCGCTTCAGTCTGGTGGAATACCCCGACGGCGATTGTATCTTTCTGGATCCCAAGTCGCGTGGTTGCTTGGTTTACGAAGCCCGACCCATCCAATGTCGCACCTGGCCGTTCTGGGGTTCGAACCTGAAGACCAAAATGGACTGGGAGCAAACCTGTCAAGTCTGCCCCGGCGCAGGCGTTGGCAAGTTGTACACGCTAGATCAAATCCAAGACCAGCGCAAGCAAAAGCGCGTTTAACTAGGCGGCGCGGTGTGTCATCTTTGATTTCTCGGACTTGATGATCTGACCCTTGTCATCGACGTCTTCGAAGCGAACTGCCACTTGCTTACTCACCCCCGACTCCTGCATGGTGATACCGTACAGAGTGTTGGCGGCGGTCATTGTCTTCTTGGAGTGCGTGACGATGATAAACTTGGTCCAATCTAAGAACTCGGTGAGCACGTTGACGAAGCGTCCGATGTTGGCTTCATCAAACGGAGCATCAACTTCATCCAAGACACAAAACGGGCTGGGGCGATACTGAAAAATGGCCAATAGTAGGGCTACTGCTGTCAGCGCTTTTTCGCCACCGCTGAGCAGCGAATTGGATAGCTCGGTTTTGCCCGGTGGAGTGGCCACGATATCAATGCCGCATTCCAAGACATCTTCGCCCGCCTCGAGCACGATATCCGCGTTGCCACCACCAAATGATTTGCGATAGAGTTTTTGGAAGTTTTCGCGGATGATTTCTAACGTTTCCATAAACATGCGGCGCGAGTCGGCATTGATCTTTTGAATGATGCGTTGCAGCGATTCCTTGGCGGCTTGCAAGTCTTCGTATTGGCCGTTGAGGAAGTCGTATCGCTGCTGGAGTTCGTCTAACTCCGCCAAGGCTGCCATGTTGATTTCGCCAACCGACGCGATGTCCTGTCGCAATTCGGCCGCCTCTTCATCCAGCGCCCGACGTTCTTCCGCATCGTCGATAAGCGACGATTGGCAGAGTTGTTCGTAATCGATGGCGTAGTCTTCGGTGAAGCGTTTGAGCAGCGTTTGGCAGGATGCTTGGTATCGCTCCAGCTCCGATCGTCCCGTTTGGCACTGTCCAGCCAGTTTGTCGATCCAGCGCGACGCGGCTTCGAGTCGTTTGGCTGCGGTGGACCGCGATTTCCGCAGGGTGGATGCTTCGACGGCCAGACCTTCCAGTTGGCTCTCTTCGGTTTCGCTGCGCAGATAGTCTTCCGCTAGCTGCGAAGTGAGCTGTAGGATTTCAAGTTCGCTCTGTTCCTGTTTACCACGCAGTCGCTGCAGCTCCTGCCGCGACTCCTGGACCGCCGATAGGCGTTCTCGCTGATTGCGAGTCGTCTGATCCAGATTGGCTTGCGTCGATTCAAAGCGTTGTTCGGCCCGAGCCAGTTCGATACGGGCTGCCGTCTGGATCTCGGTCGCCTGAGCGAGCGACGCATCAAGTCGCGCCAGCGTACTTTCGCTGACCAACAGTTCGCTTTCCACCTGTGCGATCTCTGATTGACGTTCGGCGATGGCTGCGGTGGCCGCCGAGATTGTGGGTTCCAGTTCGCTAAGCTTGGCTTGTGCGGCTGCTAACGTGGCGGCGAATCGAGCTGCGTTTTGTTCGATTTCATCCAGCCGACCCACGGCGCTCTGGGCCGCAGCCTGCTGATGCGCAAACTCCTTGTCCAACTCTTTGGCCTGATGTTCAAGATCCTGCAATGTCGGTAGCAGTTTGCCCACGCGGCCGTTCATGCGCTCGATCTCACCCAGGCACCGTTGATAACGAGCCTTGTGATCATCGATTTCGGCGCGTGTGTTCTGAATTTCACTGCGCCGCGATACCAGCCCCGACGATGCCTGCAAGCCGCCGATGGTCAGGGTTCCATCGGATTCCATCAACTGACACTCGGTGGTGACAAAACGCAAACTGGCACCGCGAAAGTGAGCGAGCTCGAGCGCGATATCCAAATTGTCTACGAACCAAGTTGTCCCAAGTAGGTAGCGCATCAGCGGCGCAACATCGCTGTCGAAATCGATCATCCGATCGGCTCGACCGATGATGCCACGCACGCCATCGAGTTGCACTTTTTCACCGAAGCGACGTGTCGGTAGTCGGTCGAGCCGAATGAGTGTCAAGCGGCCGGGTACGTCGATCTGTTTGGACCGAAATTGTTGGATCAGTTGACCGTCGTTGATGACCAACGCGTTGGACATATTCCCCAGTGCCGTGTCGACCAGGGGAGCCATATCGACGTCGACTTCCAATAGTTCAGCGACCAAGCCACGTACGGTCGCGAGCGCCGGATGGGAGGGATTACGAGCCATTTGGAGGATGTGCCGCGCTCCCGCGTCGACACCCTCCAGGTGCTGTTCTAATTGTTCGAGGATCTGCAGGCGTTCGGCAGCGCCTTCGAGCCGCCCCTGCAGCACGGCGGCTTCTTCTTGTTTGGCAGCCAATACACTTCGACTATGCTCGAGCTCTTGCCGGGTCTGAACGAGTTGAGCACTGGATGATGAATGCTGCTCATGAATTTGCTTAAGTCGCACAGCCGCATGCTCGGCAGTGCGGCGCGCGGTCTGCTCAGCAGCCAGATTTTCAGCCAATTGCTGCTCGGTGGAAACGCGCCCGTGCTGAAGCTCTGCATGTTGACTTTTGAGCTGGGCAACCGTCGCGGTGCGCTCGGACGCATCGCGCAGGAGGCCAACATGCCGCTTGCGTAGGCTGTCGTATTGACTACCGCAATCGGTCCATTCTTGCCTCAGGTCCAACACGATCGCGCTGGTTGTATCTGCGCCTGTTTGGGCTGCATCAAAATGGGCCCCAGCGGCTTGAGTCTGCAGGGTCAGCGCGGTCACTTCGGCTTGCAGCGAACCGGCGCGTGTCCGCAGCGTGGCCAAGCGGACAGCTTGCCGCGACTGCTCGATCGAGTTTTCTTCGATCCGCTGGCGGAGTGACGATTGTTGGTTTTGGCTGACGGCGATGCGCTGCAACATTTCTTGCAGCACGGCTTCAACGATTTGGCACTGCTCGGCCACGACATGCAGGGCTTGCTCGGCTTTCTGAGCCTCCTGTCGAGCCGTATCCAATTCAATTTGTTGCAGTGCATGGTCGGCCGTCCATTGCTCCAGGGCGTCGCGGGCCGACTTAGATTTTTCAAGGTATTCGGAATACTCCGTCCATCCCAGTCGCAACCGTAATTCGCTCAGACGCGTGGTCATTTCACGAAAACGCTGCGCCTTGCTCGCTTGACTTTTCAAGGTATTTAATCGAGCTGCAACTTCGTCGACAATGTCCTTGAGACGACAGAGATTTTGGTCGACGCGTTCAAGCCGTCGGATGGCTTCTGTTTTTTTCGCATTGAAGCGGCTGATGCCAGCCGCCTCTTCAAAGATCACACGGCGGTCTTTGGGCGATGCCTGCAACATGCGATCGACTTTGCCCTGTTCGATCAGACTATAGGCGTCGACGCCTACACCCGTGCCACGGAACAAGTCACGGATATCGCGCAGTCGGCAAGCTTGGCCGTTGATCAGGTATTCGCCCTCGCCACTGCGGTAGACGCGGCGCGTGACCTGAACTTCGTCCGAGTCGACAGCCAGCGTTTTTTGAGAGTTGTTGAATACCAGGGTTGCTTCGGCGCTATTGGCGGGCTTGCGACCGGTCGCTGCGGATCCCTTAAAGATGACATCGATCATGTCTTTACCGCGTAGCGCTTTAGCGCTTTGGGCACCGAGCACCCACTTAATCGCATCGACGACATTGGATTTGCCGGAACCGTTGGGGCCCACGATGACCGTGATCCCATCGGGAAAATTAAAGCGAGTCTTGTCGGCGAAGCTTTTGAATCCAGCTAGTTCTAGGGCGCTTAGCATGCGGCTTCTGGGATTGGCAAAGGAGCGAAGGACAGTTCGTGAATTAGCACCGAGTTGTTAGTTCCACCACGTGGTCGGGTTGTACCAAACCCGCGAGTCGGTAGGCATGGGAGCGGCCGTTTCGGAAAAGGCCTTTTCGCCGGGCTCCAACATAGTCTCTTGCTCGCGCTCGTAGCGCCGGCCCGCTTCGGGAATCGGATTCAGGGCAATCGGCTCCGCTAGGTAACCTTTTTGACTCGCCTCGCGGATAAAACTGACCCAGTTTCCATACGTGCCCCCAACCTCCGAAATCGCCGTCAGCAGGCTGCGCAAGTCGGCTGTGGTGTGAACCTGCCGATCGTCTTTGCCCGCTTCGAAGTGACTGACCGTTACTTTTCCGTCGGGCTGCGTATTGATCATCATCTTTGGGGTCACGTATTCGAAACTCGGCAACTGCAACGGAGGGTTGTCTCCGAAAATGACAATCTCGGGCACTTGCGATAGACTGACTGCAATCAGCGGTGGACCTGCCGAAGCGATCTGGAGTATTGTTCCAGTTTCTCCAACGGCTTGCCCGGATACTTGCGGGTCGCGTGCATCGCGGTGGCGTAGGGCTCGGACCGCCCCATAGCGAGTTTCCGGGTCAGCGGCGTGCAGCAACTCTGCGAGTGCATCGGCGGCTTCGTAGTGCTCGATAATCGCCAAGCCATTGAGGCTCATCGCGCGAAAGGCGGGCTGCGAGAGACACAGTGCGGCCAGCGGAGCCACAGCCCGCTTGTCGTTTAAGTAGGCTAGAGAATGGGCTACATAAAAACGAATCTCGCTGCTTGGCGAATTGAGTGCATCGGCTAAAGCAGGAATCCCCGATTCGCCCATCGCTTCAAGCTGCCAACAGGCGTCCTTGACGGTCGTCGGCTCGAACAAATTTTTGCGCAACTGCTCGACACGTTCCAGCCGCTGCGATTCGGTCTCATTGAACGCAATTTTCAGCACCACGTTGATGAAGTGAAACGAATCGAGGTAGTAGCGAGGCGGGACTTCAAGTTTCAAGTGCCCATCGTCCATCGGTACAGCAATTCCAGCCTGCTTTCGACCATTAAAAAAGGTGAAGCGTCCGTTGATAGCTGGCAAAATTGCGGCCATGGTGATCGCGTCTGCGAACTCAGTTTCAATGCCGATTCCCAATTCGCGACTCTGCCGGAGCTTGGCTCCTCCCACGACGACCCCGCGAGTTTGGTCCAGCGGATTGTCGCTGCCGTTGATTTCAGCCGCTGTGACCACTTGGCCTTGCCCAGTAGCGAACTCGAAACCCTCGCGGACTGTTCCTCCCAATTTGCTCATCTCAACCAAGGACGTTTTCATCAACCAGCCTTGACGCAAATTGGTCGCTTCTCCATGCGCGGAAAGCTGCACCTGCACGTCCAGCGTTTCGCCTTTGCGAGCTGCTGGCGGAGCAATCACGTGGGCCACCACCATCGCGGTTGACGGATCATCCAGAAACGAATTGGGCTGATTGACTTCATAGCGACGCATGATGTCCAGCATCTTTTCACGCGGCTGGCTAGGTTTTACCTTGCCGCCCGTGCTCGGCAACTGCGTCACTAAAGCAATATTCTCCAAGCGAGCCAGCGTAATCATGCGCTCATAGGCAATGTCGCCCACGATGCGCGGCCGCTTGTCGGACTGCAGGACATCCTTGATTTGTTCTCGCTTGACGGTGGGGTCGTCGCTGGAAACCCAGGGTGAAAAGCAACCTGCGGCAAGTGCCAAAGTCCCCATCAGGAGCCCTGCCAGCGTTCTTAGTCGGAATGAATGATTCGACGTTTGCATCCTCGCGTCCTTGCTAGGCATTCTGATCTGAGCGCAGCCCCACACTATGCGTGGAATCTCTCCGCATCGAGTCCCTAGAGGACAGTACAGATGTCTTCCGCTCTAGGTCAAGGCAAGTCTTCCAGGGGTGTCGCGGCGCTCAACCCTGGCTACCATTTGCGACCGCTGCGCGGTCAGTCTGATCGGTTGGTAATTCTGACAAACCCAGCAGTCATTAAATTGATGTTTCCTGCCTCCCGCGTCTCCCTAGCGACGCGGGACGCCAAGGCAGGCAGAGCCTGCTATTCCATGGGTTCCCAGACAGAGCCTGGGAACCAGATGACCAACGCGGCACTTAGTGGAGACTTCTCTTCCATTAAATACTGTGCCAATTCCTGAGTTTTTTCGCTGCAAAAAAAGTTTTTCGACCGCAAGTCGCGGTGGCACAACGACCTACGCTTGCGGGACTTTTTTCCAGTGATTCTTCGCTGTTGACTTGAAACCAAGGATGGATATCTTTGGAGCTCAGTGGGGACGCGTGGTGATAAATGGGTCGCTGTAGGGTCGGCGTGTGGGAGGACAGCGAGCACAAATTGCTCACAAAAGGTGAACTTGCGTGGTACTGCTGACGGGAAGCTATCGCCGAAACTTGGACGACAAGATGCGGCTGGCAATCCCTAAACAACTCCGCGATGCCCTGGGTTTTCCAGAGACAAACAGCCTATTTATCGCCCCTGGTACGGATCGCGCCTTGGTGATCTACACTGCAGATGTGCTAGAACAAATCGGCAAATCGCTCAGTAAATTGAGCCCTGCCGCACGAGAAACCCGGGACTTCAGCCGGCTTTTCTATGCTCAAGCACAGCCTGCCGAAATCGACAGCCAAGGCAGGTTACGTATTCCCCCTGAGTTAGCTAAATTGTCTGGATTGCTCAATGAGGTCGTCGTCGTTGGCGTACGGGACCGCATCGAGCTTTGGGACGCACCGAGCTGGGATCAATTCCTAGCAAAGACGCAACCTTCCTACGACGAATTGGCCGAATGTGTATTTCGCGATGCGGCGATGTGAACGGCGTGATAATAGTACGCCAAAGAGGCTTCCGTCGGAGGCGAGCTCCGAACGGACGTGTGCGGTAATTCGAGTGTGAATAGGTGAGACCCTGTTTCAGCTTGCGGCCACTAGCTGAAAAGCCACAAGCGGAGGACTAAAATCCTCCGTGGGTCTCACCTACCTTTCGACAGGGATCGTACGGAAGGTTGTGTTGCGTCTGAGCTTATCTTTCAAGCTTAGCTCCGGCGCCCGCGTGCGGCCACCAGCGGAAACACGGATGTTTCCCAGGCCCTATGCGGTTTGCCATCAAAGATCCAACTTGAATGCATGATCCAACTGTCCACATTCCGGTTCTGCCAGCCGAAATACTCGAGCTTGGCCAGCCATCGCTGGGACAAACATGGATCGATGGCACTGCCGGTGGCGGAGGTCACTCGCGACTCATTTTGGAATCTTTGGGACCACAGGGGCGATTGCTGGCAATCGACCGAGACCCTGCCGCAGTCGAAAGACTGACCACTCTTTTTGGTGACACCGCGCAAGTCAGTCACGCTTCCTACGACTCCGCACCGGAGCTACTGAGCCAACTGGCGTGGCCCAAAGCCGACGGACTGTTGCTCGACCTGGGCCTCAGCAGCGACCAGCTTGCCGATCGCGAGCGAGGCTTTAGCTTCCAAGTCGATGGGGCGCTGGACATGCGATTCGATCCGACCCACGGCGAACCCGCTTGGGAGTGGCTGGCCCGGGTGGACGAGAAGACGTTAGCCGATACGATTTTCCGTTACGGCGAAGAGCGTTTCAGTCGCCGCATCGCCCATCGCGTCGTTGAAACTCGCAAAGCCCAGCCGATTCGCACAGCAGATGCACTCCGCGAGTTGATTTATCGCAGTGTGCCTCGCCCCCGAAAGGCACCGCGCTCGTCGAATCCAAAATCGTCGAATCCAAAATTTCGCCAGAAGACAATTGATCCGGCCACACGGACATTCCAAGCCCTGCGTATTGCGGTCAACGACGAACTGGCGATCCTGGAAAGAGCATTGGAGCGATTGCCGGATTGCTTGGCCGATGGCGGTCTGCTATTGATCATCAGCTTCCATTCGCTCGAAGACCGGCTCGTAAAGTATGCGTTTCGACAGGACCAGCGCCTGCAGATTGTGACCAAGCGGCCAGTGCAGGCTGGCGACCCAGAAGTTGCCAGGAACCCTCGTTCGCGAAGCGCAAAGCTGCGCGTCGCTCGCCGCCGCGCGTAGTTTCCCCCTTGATTGGGTTACATCAAAGTCGTAAAAGCACTAGGCCATGGCTTTCATGCCTCCTGTCCTAGTTGGAGCTTGGTTGATGTTGACTCGGATGCGCCCGCTTACAAACTGCCTCTACGCTGTCGCGATCATTATCGCTAGCAGCCAATTTGCTGCGGCACAGGCTTGGCTCAATGATCAGTCATTTCGTACGACTGCCAAGCAGCCTCCGTTGCCGACGGTTCCCAGCGAAGGGCTGTTTGCGCCGCCACCGCCACTGCAACCTGAGTTACCACCCACAGTTTTTGAAGAGGTCGAACTGACCCATTCCGCGAATTCTGGGTCGACATGGTACTACCCTTGGACATGGATTCCACTTGACGGCTGGGATAACAGCGCCGAACTGGGCATCAACGGCGCCGCAGGCAATGCCGAGTCCCTGAGTTTTCAGACTGGCACGCGCATGAAACGCAAGTCGGATTTTACGCTCTTCGATTTACGACTCACCTACAATCGCACCAACGCGAACGGTAGCGAAACGCAGAACAATGCGCTGCTGTACACCAACTGGGAGCGGTTTTTGGGAAGCTCACCTTGGACCGTCTTCGTCAAGAACGGACTCGAGTACGACGAATTTCGTGCGTTTGACTTGCGGTATAATATCAACTCTGGTGTTGGCTATAACTTTTTCAAAACTGACGCGCTGACGCTTACCGGTCGTTTCGGTTCGGGTGTCTCGCGCGAGTTCGGTGGACCGGACAATCGTTGGGTGCCAGAAGCCCTGTTTGGGCTCGACTACGAACATCAAGTCAACAAGCGAAACAAACTGATAACCAAAGTGGACTATTTTCCCGAATGGGGCGACTTCGCCAACTTCCGTTTAGTTTCGGATCTGGCTTGGGAGTATTTGATCGACGAGGAAGGTAATCTCTCGTTCAAATTGGGAGCTACGGACAGATACGATAGCACACCCAATGGGCGCAAGCCAAACGACGTCAATTACTCGGCGCTTATCCTCTACAAGTTCTAATAGCGCGCATCAAGCTTTACCGACCGGTATTGAATCGAAAGTAAGGCTTCCATCCTGGACATCGATGCGAACGGTTCCCCCTTCGACGATATTGCCTTTGAGCAACTCAGTGGCCAGTGGGTTCTGAATTTCACGCTGAATAACGCGCTTTAGCGGTCGCGCTCCAAACGCAGCATCAAAACCCTCTGCCGCGACGAATTCAACCACCGCAGGCGAAATTTCGAGTGTGATTTGGCGGCCTTCGAGTTGTTTCCGCAAGCTGGTCAATTGCAATTCCACGATACGATGAATCTGTGCGCGCTGTAGCGGGTGAAAAATGATCGTATCATCGATACGATTAAGAAACTCTGGCAGAAATTTCAGGCGTAGCGCGTCTTTCATCGCCTCGTGCAATTCTTCGTCGGAGGCACCTTCGCTAGTAAGTTTCTGAATCATTTGGCTGCCCACGTTGCTGGTCATGACGATCACGGTATTCGTAAAATCGACCGTCCGGCCCTGGCCATCGGTCAGCCGTCCGTCATCGAGCACCTGGAGCAGGATGTTGAAGACGTCGGGGTGGGCTTTTTCCATTTCATCCAGCAGGATGACACTGTACGGGCGGCGGCGGACCGCCTCGGTCAACTTGCCACCCTCTTCGTAGCCCACGTAGCCAGGCGGCGCGCCAATCATGCGGCTGACGGAATGCCGCTCCATAAATTCACTCATATCGAAACGCACCATAGCATGTTCATCGTCAAACATAATCGCCGCCAGTGCTTTGCAGAGTTCCGTTTTGCCAACTCCTGTTGGTCCCAAGAACAGGAACGAACCGATGGGGCGATGGATGTCTTGCAGACCACTCCGGCTGCGGCGAACCGCGTTGGAGACCGCTGCGATCGCATCGTCCTGCCCGACAACGCGCTGATGCAAGCGATCTTCCATAACCAACAGTTTGGCCTTCTCAGTCTCCATCATGCGCGTAACTGGGATGCCCGTCCAAAGGCTGACGACGCTGGCAATTTCGTCGGCGGTCACCTCTGTGCGCAGTAGCTTAGGTTTTTCTGACGGCGTGGACACGGGATGCGATTCCTCCTGCTCGATCTGTTTGGCGAACGTCTGACGCAGTTTGTCCAGCTCAAACAAGCGTTGGTAGTCGGCTTCGGGAACTTGGTTGCCCGCGGACTGTTTGTCGCGTATGCCGGTTTCCAGTTGCCGGAATTCGAGCGCAGTCTGCTCGAGCTGCTGGCGAATGGATTGTACGTCGCTGAGTCCCAGTTTTTCAGCATCCCACTGTTCACGCAGGCTAGCCAACTGCTTTTGCAACTGCTTCATCTCGTTCTCGATCGTATCCAGCGCAGCGTCGGACGTTTCGTCGCCTTCTTCGGTAAGTTGACGCTGCGCGAGTTCAAGCTGCCGTAATCGACGTTGGACCGCATCGATTTCGCCTGGCACACTCTCACGCTCCATGGCCAAACGACTGGCCGCCTCGTCGACCAAGTCGATCGCCTTGTCGGGTAAAAACCGGTCTGTGATATAACGGTTCGACAAGTTGGCAGCAGCGATGAGCGCCGAGTCCCGAATCTTGACGCCGTGGTGAGCTTCGTAACGCGACTTCAGGCCGCGCAGAATGGAAATCGTACTTTCGAGCGTGGGTTCGCCCACAAACACCGGCTGGAAACGTCGCTCCAGGGCCGCATCCTTTTCGACATGTTTGCGGTACTCATCGAGTGTCGTTGCACCGATGCACCGCAGGTTTCCACGAGCCAGTTCGGGTTTGAGCAAATTGGCCGCATCGCTGCCGCCTTCGGAGGCACCCGCACCGATGACAGTGTGCAGTTCGTCGATGAACAGCACCACATTGCCAGCCGCATCTTTGACCTCGCGCAGCACAGCTTTCAAACGCTCTTCAAATTCCCCGCGAAATTTTGTGCCAGCCAGCAGAGCACCTAGGTCCAGGGTTATTACGCGTTTATTTTTTAGGCTTTGAGGCACATCGCCTTCAACGATTCTCAGCGCCAGACCCTCGACGATCGCCGTTTTTCCGACGCCGGGCTCTCCAATCAATACGGGGTTGTTCTTAGTTCGTCGCGATAGGACTTGAATAACGCGGCGAATTTCATCATCCCGACCTATCACCGGATCGATTTTGTTTTGATGCGCCAAATCGATGAGGTCGATGCCATACTTGGCCAACGCATTGAACTTGCCTTCTGGACTTTGGTCGGTCACGCGCGCGCTGCCCCGTAGGGCTTGAAGCGCTTTGAGCACATCCGATTCATCGATGCCATTGAGTTTTAAGACGTCGCTGGCCTTGCCTGCCGATTTGACTAGGCCGAGCAGCAGATGTTCGGTGCTAACGTATTCGTCTTTCATCGTTTCAGCCGCTTGAGCGGCTGCATCGAGCGCACTCCTCAGGCTTGAATTGGCCTGCGGTTCACTGCGTCCACCGCTAACTTTTGGCAATCGTTCCAGCTCTTGTTTGGTCATGGAGTGCAGAGCGTCAACGACCACGCCCAACTTCTTGAGCAGCGGCACCACGATACCATCCGAGTCCGCCAACAGAGATTGCAGCACGTGCAGCGTATCCAGATCGGGATTCCCAAGCTCCGATGCTCGACTTTGCGCGCCGGCGATTGCCTCTTGGGCTTTAACTGTCAATTTGTCAAATCGGAATGCCACGGTATTCGCCTATGAAAATGCTTTGGAGAAACTTTGATGTCGACTCGCGGAAGCGACTCACTGCCAACTTGACCACTTGGTGTATCGGATAAAACGACTAATGAAAATGGGGTGCCAAACAGGCACCCTCAGCAAGTTTTCAGCGACAAAATTTGTAAACGTTCACGGCCTTTGGCCGAACACGGTTACTTTTCCGCTCAAATCGAGCTGTTCATCGTAGTAGATGTAGGGTGGGTCGAGCGTGCCGATAGGCCGCGATGACCCACCATTTTTATATGATTGCCGTATCGGTGGGTCTTCATCGCTATCGCCATTTGACCCACCCTACAAAAAATCACAACCGTAGGTCGCCTTCGCGAATCAATAGATTTTGATTGACCCTGATCTTGTTCAAGTGTTGGCTAGTGCCGCTGGGCCACTGGACCTGAAGCGACTCGATCTGTGTGGCTGTTCCGACACCAAATGTCAATCGCGACCCAAAATGACTCTGGTAGCCGCGTCCGGCGATGACCTCTTGCAGGAGTGTTCGGTTGCCAAGCTGGATTTTTACCTTAGCACCAATGGCATCGCGGTTGGATTTTCCACCAACCAGTTGCAGTTGCAAGAAGTTGTTTTTTTGCTGCGTCGTGTTGCGTAGAAGTTGCGGGTGATCATTCAGGTTCAGCACGACGACGTCGCAGTCGCCGTCGTTGTCGATGTCATCCACCGCCACGCCCCGGCTGACCTGAGTTGCATTGCCCGCCGAGCCAACGGAGTCACGCACGTCGCGAAAAACTGTGCCTGACATGTTGTGGAAGATATGGTTGGGTTGAGCAAATTTTTCGGTGTCTTGGACTCGCGAAATACCGTCGATAAGGTGGCCCGACGCCACAAACATGTCCGGCCAGCTATCCAGATCGAAATCGGCGAAGCCCACGCCCCAGGTCAAGCTGCGGGCGGCGGAGCCCAATCCCATCGCTGCACCAACGTCATCAAAATAGCCCTGCCCAGAGTTGCGATAGAGCGTCGGAATTTCGTCGATGAAGTTGGTGGTCACTAGGTCCAAGTCGCCATCGGCATCTACGTCCGCCACATCCGCGCCCATCGACGCCTGTTGGGCTCCGGTCAAATCGAACGCGACGCCGGCCAGCAATCCAATCTCTTCGAACTTAAAATCACCCAAGTTTTCGAATAGGAAATTGGCCGCCGAGTCATTGCACACAAAGATGTCGGTATCGCGATCGGAATCGAAGTCGAATGCCACGACGCCCATTCCCGCTCCGGCCACGCCGGCGATGCCCGCTGCGGCGGACACATCGGCAAAGCTACCATCTCCCATGTTGCGCAGCAGCGTGTCGGGCTCAGGGTTGTAGTCCTTAGGACCTGGAGCGGCAGGCACACCGTAAATTAGACGGCTGATTTTTTGTTCAAAGTTAAAGTCGACATAGTTCGCAAAGTACACATCGAGATTGCCGTCGCCTTCGACATCCAGCAGGGCCACGCCAGCACCGACTTTCGGCCGATCAGCATCGCACGGAAATTGGCGACGTTCGAAAGTCCCGTCGCCATTGTTGACTAGCAACACGTTGGGTCCGAAATTGGAAACGAACAAATCTTGATCGCCGTCGTTATCAAAGTCACCAGCCGCCACCCCCAGCCCAAAACCCGTATCGCCAGCTCCACTGGACTCGGTAACGTCCACGAAGGTTCCCAAGTTGTTGCGAAACAATCGATTGGTCGTTGCCGCGGCGGCCGTTTGCTGGCCAATGTTGGCTCCATTAAGAAAGTAGACATCGATCCAGCCGTCGCGATCGAAGTCGAAGGTCGCCAATCCGGCAGTTACTGTTTCGATAATGTAGTTGTGGCCGCTTCGACCGGAGAAGTGTTCGAAAACAATACCCGATGACTGCACGAAATCCTCGAAATGGATGCCCGGCTGGGCCTGCAGGGTCACGGGCAAACCGCATGACAACAGCCCGTAAAGTCCAACCCAAACCAGTCTATTCATGGGGTGGGCCTAGCACTTTTTGCAAACTGGACAGCGCGGCTGCATAGTCTGGATTGGCTGGGTCCAGCCGAATCGCTTCGCGCAGGGCTTGTTCTGCCAGCGGGTAATTCGCGTTGACGGCATAGGCTTGCGCGAGCAGTTCATGGTCGGACGCTTGGCCGCGAAGCTGTACCGTCTTTTGAGCCAGCTCTTTGGCTTGTTCCAGTTGCTGGCCCGTGTGGATCCATAGTCTAGCCAGCGCTTCGTAGCCGACGGGATTGTCCGGAGCCATACGCATGACTTGCCGGTATTGCTGACCCGCAGCATCAAATTCTCCACTTTGCGCCAGCAGGACACCCAGCGTAAAAGGCCAACTGGCATTATGCGGCTCGTCGTCGCAGAGTTCCCGGAGCAGCGCGATGGCTTCAGCCGTGTGACCTTGATGTTGGTAGAGCCTGCTTAGCTGTGACTTCGCAGCTAGATTTTGCGGATCGAGTGCCCTAGCTCGCAATAATATATCCTCCGCCCGTGCAAGTTCGTCGCGAGCGAGGTAGAAGTCGGCGATGGCACCAAAACGCGTCGAGCATTCCTTCATTTCATCGGCAAAGACCTGCTCGGCGGAGCGATTCTGGTTGTCGCTCGGCTCCTTTGATTTCAGACCCGCCAACAATTGTTTGGCCTCGTCGCGCTGCCCCAATCGAATCAGCACAGTAGCCAAACCCTGTTCGGCCCGGGCGGTTCGCGGAGCAAGCGTCAACGTAGAGCGGTAGGCTTGCTCGGACAGTTCATATTCTCCCTTAGCCTGGTAACTTTGTGCCAGCAGCAGGAACGTCAATGCAGACTGGGCGTTCGCCTGCGAAAACTTTTCCAGGACTGCAATCGACTCGTCGACTCTGCCCAATTTCAAATAGGCATCGGACAGGTCATGAATGGCTTCGGCCACACCGGGTTGCTTGGGCACCGAGCGACTTAGCAAATCGATTGCATCCTCATAACGGGATTCCAGAATCGCAATCTTCCCCAGCCCATGCAGCGCATAAGCGTATTCGGGTGCGAACTCGATTGTTTGTAGCCAACACTGCTTGGCAGCTGCCGTTTCACCGAACAACATTAAGAAGCGAGCTTTGATTTCCAGCGCGTCGGCTTTTTTAGGATACCGCTCGACCAGCTCCGCCGCGAGCTGCGTTGCTTCCTGTCGCAATTCCAGCGCCGTTGCTGGTGGCAACTGCTTTACCTTAGATGGGGTTGCGATCGTCGGTACGGTCGGCATCTGGGTGCTATCGCCTTTAAGACCACCGCGGACGACAGCATCTTCGTCCGCTGGCCGAGCATCGGTAGCTGGTAATACGCTGGCTGCCCCGGAGTGCTGCGTGGGCTCGGAGTGCTGCGTTGGCTCGGAGACCGAAACCGTTGGTGGCGAAACGCTGGCCGAGCTTGAGCAACCGACTAGCAGAACCACAGCCGCCGCGTACCACAACAGTTGCGCCCCGTAAATCAAAACCACGCGACGCGCTTCCGTGAAGCGAATGGACTGTGTCGAAAGACTCGATCGCACTAAGAGGCTAGTAGCAGGCATGTCCGAGAGTTCGCTATCCTTTTTTCGAGCGTTTGCATCGAAACCTAGTGTACACAAGTCCAATTAAAGTAGCGGGCACTTTCCCTGCAACGTAGGCAATGTAGCAGCTCCTGGCCATTTTGACTCCAGTTTCATGCTAGCAATTCCGAAAACATAAGTTGACGGGTTCGATTGTCCCATTTTGTGAACGAGTACGAGGTGGGGACTAATCTCAGTTGCGCAGCAACGACATGCGTTAGCCTGGGACGCGAGTCCCAGGTCGGACTTGTTAGACACTCGTACCTGGGACTTGCGTCCCAGGCTACCACCTGCCGTCGCTCCGCGACTAAAGACACAATGCCAGCCCAAAAGCTCGCCTAAAAAAATTCCCATTTTGCCATTGGCTGCACAGCCCACGGCTAGCGCCCGAGGTTCGCGATAGGACGCACGGTTAATGCCCACGGCTAGCGCCTGAGGTTCACGACAGGAAAAAACTCCTTGGGGCCAATCGACAGGTGAAGTTTCTACGAACATTTTTGCTCAGCACGCTTTGGCTGCGACTCGCCGTGCTGCTACTGGCTAGCGCGAGGGCACATCTTTCTTGGAGCAGTGAGACACTGACTGCGACGCGCGCGGCTCCATCTCGGCCAGATTCCAACTACGCGTTCAATGCGTACGAACGCAAGCTTTGGACGAGCAGCCAGATAGAAGGTCGCCCCAATCCACCGGATGCGTTTCGGACCGAGTTGGCGTTTCCACATATCAAGTTTGTGGAACCCCTGGCGATGTGCCTTGTGCCGGGAAGCAATCGCTTCTGCGTGGCGACGCGCTCGGGCAAGATCTACACTTTCGAAATCGATCGTGAAGTGAGCCAAGCTGATTTGCTGATCGATCTCAACAGAACGGTATACGGCGTTGCCTTTCACCCCGACTTTGCTAAGAACGGCTATTTTTATGTGACCAGCTTTCGAAATCCCAGTGCGACCAACGAAACGGGTGCCCATCTGTCTCGCTTTGAAGTCAACACGGGAAGCAAAACTCCGACGGCCCATTCTCGCAGCGAAACGCTGATACTCGCCTGGCCCTCTGGCGGGCACAACGCTGGCTGCATTCGCTTCGGACCAGAGGGCTACCTGTATGTGTCCACTGGAGACAGTAGTGGCATCGCCGACACTCGCCTAACCGGACAGGATATTAGCGATCTGAGTGGTTCGATTCTGCGGATCGATATCGATCGCACTGCCGCCAATCGCCCGTACTCCATTCCTACCGACAACCCGTTTGTCGATATTCCAAATGCGCGCGGCGAGGTATGGTCGTTCGGCCATCGGAATGTTTGGAAGTTCAGTTTTGACAACCAGCAGCGGCTGTGGGCCGGCGATGTCGGCCAGGATCTCTGGGAGGCCGTTTATTTGGTGCAGCGGGGTGGGAATTATGGCTGGAGCATCTTGGAAGCCGGTCAGCCGTTCCGTCCCGAGCGAGTCCAAGGTCCCGGCGAAATACTGCCTCCAGTTGTCAAGCATTCGCATGGTCACTTTCGCTCCGTAACGGGAGGCTACGTCAGTCGCACGCAGCGACTACCCGAGCTGGATGGTGCGTACATCTACGGTGACTATGACACGGGCAAGATCTGGTCGCTGAGCTTGCAGGACGGTGCCGAGCCGGTGTCCAGCGAGCTGGCCGATACGCAATTGCGGATTGTCGAGTTCGCGCAGGATAGCACTGGTGAGGTGTACGTCGTCGACTTTGTGGGCGGCGGCATCCACTGCATCGTGCCGGCGATCCCTCAACCATCGCCAACCAAACCTTTTCCACACAAGCTGAGCGAAACGGGTCTGTTTGCATCTACCCAGAACCACATGCCAGCCGAGGGGCTGATACCCTACGATGTCAATTCACCACTGTGGTCCGATGGAGCCGAAAAGGCTCGCTTTCTGGCTTTGCCGGGCAATTCGCAGATTGCCGTGGATGCGATCCACTACCCGCATCCGCCGGACTATTCGGACCTGGGCTGGCAATTTCCCGACGGAACGGTCCTAGTAAAAACATTCTCGATTGCCATGGACGCCAGCCGTCCACGCGACCTGACACGGTTAGAAACGCGGATACTGCATTTTCGCCAGATGCCAGGCGACGACAGCGAATACGGGGCTCAAGTTTGGAACGGCTACACATACGTCTGGAATGAAGCGCAAACCGATGCGGAGCTACTAGGTGACGAAGGACTCGATCGCGAACTAACCATCGCTGACGCGGCAGCACCCGGTGGCCTGCGCACGCAACGTTGGCACTTCCCCAGCCGCGCTCAGTGCGCGAGTTGCCACACGATGGGCGCGAAGTATGTGCTGGGTATGACAACCTTGCAAATGAACAAGGAATACGATTATGGTGGCCACACAGAGAACCAACTGGCCGTGTTCGATCGCTTAGGGATTTTCAAACACAAACTGGTCTCCGCACCCGCGCAATTGCCACGGCTCGCAGACTACCGCGATAGCAGTCAGCCGCTAAGCCTGCGAGCACGCGCCTACCTGCACGCTAACTGCGCGCATTGCCATCGCAAATGGGGCGGCGGCAACGCCGACTTTGAACTTCAGGCCTCGCTACCACTCACTGACACAGGCACTTTGAATCGATTGCCAGGACAAGGCACATTTGGGCGGCCCGATGCGCGCATCCTAGTGCCCGGCGATCCCGATCGCTCGTTGATTTGGACGCGCATGCAATTAACTGAGCTCGGGCGGATGCCACACTTGGGAGTCGACGTAGTCGATGCAGAAGCCAGTCACATGTTGCGTGAATGGATCGCCAGCTTGGACGACACAAAACGGCTCGATGCGCCCGGTGCCTACAACGCGAGATTGCCCCAACCCGACATCGGTCTCCAGCGGCACTCGCTGCTGATATGTCTAATGGCGACAGCGCTGCTGATCAGCCGTTGGTGCCGCAGAAGCACACCGAAATAAGCTCCACTGGCTCCCTGCTCCACTGGTACTCCGGTGGAGAAGGGTCGGGGATGAGGGGGCCTGGAGACCCGAGTCGTTACCCCGTAACTCTGCTGATGAGCCAGATTAAATGACAAATTGTAAAATTAGTTTGCGTCAAGTATCGTTCCGACTCAATTGCTAAACAATCAATTCGCCGGTACCCAGTGGGACAGCGGCGGTTCGATAGATGGTGAGTGCTTCAGGCAACAGTTTCTCTAAGTCCGAAGCGCGTCGCGCATCGGCGGGGTGCGTCGAAAGAAATTCGGCGGGTTTTTCACCGTTGGATGAAGCTGAAAATCGCGTCCAAAACTTTGGGGCTTCCGCCGGATCGTAGCCCGCTCGAGCCATCAGCATCAATCCGATGTGGTCGGCTTCGGTCTCGTGTTTGCGGCTGTAGGGCAAGACAACTCCGTAGGTCGTCGCCATGCCATAGGCTTTCATAAAGATATCGCGCGAGACCTGCTCCTGGTTGCGCATCACATAGCCAACCGCCGTTTGTGCGCCATTGAGCGCCGTTTGTTGGCTCATGCGTTCACCTCCGTGCCGCGCGAGTACGTGGGCAACTTCATGGCTCATGACGACCGCCAGTCCAGCTTCGTTTTGGCAGATGGGTAGAATTCCGTCGTAGACGACGATCTTACCACCAGGCAAACAATACGCATTCTTTTCTTCGCTGGCCACGACTCGTGTTTCCCACTGGTAATCGGTGCGCTCGCTGACTCCCGCGATGCGCAGCCCGACGCGCTGGACCAATTCGTGATAGTGAGAATTCGCGGGCGCGGCTTGGTCTGAACTGGACTCGGCAAACGCTTGTTGCCCCATGGCAATTTCATTTTGCTCCGGGATGAGCATCAATTGTCGGCGTCCGGTCATGGGCGCGGACTTGCAACCCATGCAAAAACACGCGCTCGCACCACCCGCCGCCGTCAGCAACCACTCTCGTCGATCCACACCATTTCTCCCAAGTTAGAATCGCGGGGATTCTGACGAAATTGGACGTCGCCGAAAAGGTCGATTTAAAGCAATTCAGTGGGCTTAGCTAGCGTTCACCGTGTTTTGGCAATCCCGCTGTGGTAAACTCGTAAGTAACTCAAGCATTTTCTACTCAGTAATTCTCTCCATTGCTGCTCCCACGGCTCTCAACCAACGAGGTCTCCCATGTCAAGCATACTGCTCGTCGAGGATAGCCCCACTCAGGCCATGCAAATAAAATTATTGCTTGAGTCGGCCAGCCACTCGGTTACCTGTTGCGAAGACGGTACCGAAGCCCTCGATCATCTACAGAGCGGCACCAACGAGCTGGTGGTTACGGACCTCGAATTGCCCACGATGAACGGCTTGGATTTGATCAAGAAAATGCAAGCCGACTTTCCGCAAATACCCGTCGTGCTCGTCACCGGTCAAGGTTCCGAGCGTCTGGCTGCCGAGGCATTGCGGGCTGGAGCAACGGCCTATGTCCCCAAATCGCTGGTCGACGACCTGTTGTTGGGCACGGTCGAAGATGTCCTGGGCGTGATGCGTACGGATCGAAGTTATGCCGAGCTGATTGATTGCACTGTCGAGAATCGCTTGGTGTTTGAATTGCCCAGCAGGCCGCGTTTGCTGACAACTGCGATCGACCTGACTATGCAATTGGCCGCAGGTATGCAGCTACTCAGTGGCGTGGATCGCTATCGCGTCAGTACGGCCCTTCAACACGCCGCTTCGAACGCGATCTACCGAGGCAATTTGGAACTGACGCGCGGGCAGTGGCAACAGACTTCTGCAGAAGAAAATGGTGACGATGCCCACGACCCGATAGTCGCCGAGCGGATGCACTCCAAGCCCTACAGCAGTCGCAAGATACATTTCGATGCGAGGCTGATGCGCGACCTCATTCGGATCGTGATCCGCGACGAAGGCCCAGGATTCAAGGTCAGCGAGCTATCGAGCGCCAACGATCCGCAATCGATGAGCGCTGAAAGCGGACGTGGTCTAGTCTTGATTCGCAACTTCATGGACAAAGTTAGCTTCAATAGCGCAGGCAACGAAATAACGCTAATCAAACATTGTGTTCAGCACTAGGTAGATCACCGTCTGGTGGCTCGAGGTTGGGAGGCGTGATAATGCAACAGTTGGTTATCGAGTACGTTGAGGACTCAAGCAAACTGCCTTCAACTGCATTCCTTAGCTGCATGAACGATTTTGCGTTCCACCTTTCACGCGATGGTGCCAAAGTACATTTTGTGAACGCCAAAGCGGCCAGCTTCATTGGGCTAAGTGCCGTAGAGATTCAGTCATTCGAACCGTGGTGGTCGTATATCCTCACCGATGATTCGTGCCAGAAAATCCAGTCGCTTTTCGCCACGTTGGATACCAACGGCTCCACCTCCGCCAAGCCCAGCAGCCTACTACTCGAAGTGCGGACTCTGGGTGGTGCTTTGCTGCCCATGTTAGTCCATGCGGCCTTCGCCGCACCCGACGCGCTGTTGCTGTTGGCCAGCAGTCCCCTGGACGAAGCCAGCGCCGAAGAAATCCTGCGACAAACGCAAGCCCGATTTCGTTCTATCGTTGATGGGCTGTCGATCAATTTGGTGCTCAAAGGAATTGATGGACGACGCATCTATGCCAATCGCGCCTACCTAGATCTGCGCGGCATTACGCTGGCAGACATCATTGGAAAATCGGATGCGGATCTATTCCCAGCAGACATCGCAGCCCGATTCCGAGAAGATGATCGACAGGTCATCGAGACGGGCAAGGTCCTGCATCAATTTGAAGAAAACGTTTCTCGCGACGGCGAGCGAACTTGGTCTGAAATGATCAAGGGGCCGCTGCGCGATGCCGATGGCCATATTTCCGGTGTCCAGATCCTGTTCTGGGATGCCACTGAACGCAAGGCGACAGAGCTGGCTTTCCAGCGCGAACGGCACCTGCTGCACACGCTACTCGACAACGTACCCGATTCGATCTATTTCAAGGACCGCAAGAGTCGCTTCATGCGCATTAGTCGGGGTATGGCCGAGAAATTCAAGTTGTCAGATACCTCCGTGGCCATTGGCAAAACAGACGCAGATATTTTTACGGGTGAACACGCTGGTCAAGCTCGCGAAGACGAACTGCGGATCATGGAAACCGGCCAACCGTTGATCGCCAGCGTCGAGCGTGAGACCTGGCCGGATCGGCCCGACACCTGGTGCTCAACGACTAAATTGCCGCTCTACGACGATGACGGCAAGTGCGTGGGGACGTTCGGCATATCGCGCGAGATCACGGAGCTCATTCTGGCCGAGCAGCAATTGCGCGAGGCTCGCGATCAGGCCGATCGGGCCAACAAATCCAAAAGCGACTTCCTAGCCAATATGAGCCATGAAATTCGCACACCTATGAACGGTATCATCGGCATGACCGAATTGCTGAGCCACACGCGGCTGGGCGATGACCAGCGATCCTTCGTCGAAATGATTGAACAGTCCGCGCAATCACTACTGCGAATTATCAACGATATTCTGGACTTTTCAAAAATCGAAGCTGGCAAGCTCGATCTCGACGCGCGGCCATTTAGTTTGCAGCGTTGCGTTAGCCATACTGCCAAAAGCCTAGCCATGCGAGCCGCCCAAAAGTCGGTCGAACTGGTTTTGAAAATGGAGTCCGACGTCCCCGTCCATCTGATTGGCGACCCCGATCGCCTGCGCCAAATCCTAGTAAACCTTGTTGGCAACGCGATAAAATTCACGCGCGAGGGTGAGATCACGATACGCGTCGCGGTGGCGCACGGGCCGCCCACACAATCCGATTACACCCTGCATTTTTCGGTTCGCGACACGGGCATCGGTATCCCTGCCCACAAACAAGAAGCGATCTTCGAAGCGTTTTCACAAGCCGATGTGTCGACAACGCGGCAGTACGGTGGGACCGGATTGGGATTGTCGATCTCATCGCAACTAGTCGAAATGATGCAAGGAAAAATCTGGCTCGAAAGCGAAATTGGAGTGGGTTCAACCTTCCATTTCACGGCCACTTTCGCGCTAGACACCACACCAGCTACCGACGAAGCCGACGAATTTTCCAATGGTAGCTTAAAAGATTTCCACATCCTAATCGTCGATGACAATAGCACCAGCCGCGAAACGCTCGGCGCCTCACTGCAGCAGCGTGGTCTGCGCGTTAAAATTGCCTCCGACATGGCATCGGCTCAAACGCAATACGCGCGACTTTCTGCCTTTCCACCCGATCGCTGCGCTTTGGTCGTCGACCACACGCTAAGCGACTGCACGGGCCTCGAACTCATCAAGGCACTCCACCAAAGCACGCCCGATTTCCTGCCCCGAGCCATTGTGCTCAGCACGCTTGCGACGGTCATTCCGGCAGAGTTCATTAAGCAACATCACATCGTCGGCGTACTTCAGAAGCCCGCGTTGCAGTCTGAGATTTGTTTCGCGATCCGGCAATCGTTTTCGACGACGCGACCAACGGAGGTTCGAGCGCTGCCAGAGGCTGCTGCAGCACCCGAGCGGAGTCTGCGGTTCCTGCTGGCCGAAGATGGCGAAGTGAACCGAGCAGTTTTTCGTGGGTTGCTCGAGCGCGAAGGTCACCAAGTTGTCTGTGCCGAAGATGGCCAAGCCGCCGTGGAAGCGTGGCGAGAATTCGAATTCGACGCCATCCTGATGGATGTACAAATGCCCAAACTCGATGGGCTACAAGCCACCGAGTTGATTCGACGCGAGGAGCTACCCACTGGAACTCATATACCCATTATCGCGATTACTGCCGCCGTTATGGAGGGCGATCAAGCGCGGTGCCGCGAAGTCGGCATGGACGACTACCTCAGCAAGCCCGTCGATTTGCAGCAGTTGCGGCGCGTCGTGGAGGGCCTGCAAATCGATAAAACAACAGCGAAATCGAGCGTAGCCAGCCCAGCCAACGAAACAATATCGAGTCCTGCAAAGCCCTCTACGCGCGCAGCACGGGATCGATCTAAGCTGCACATCAATTTTCAAGCGCCGTTGGCGAAACTGGATTACACACGCCAGCAGCAACACCAGTTGATCAGCACGCTCAAACGGGAGACGATTCAGCGACTCGATGAGCTGACCCGCGCGATCGACGGAAATGACGTTAAGCTCTTGATCCGAGCGGCCCATTCGCTGCGAAGTGCAGCAGCCCTTTTTGAAGCCAATGCTGTCTCATCGGTCGCCGGCAAAGTTGAGGACTTTGCTCGGTCGGGAAACATTTCGTCCGCTCAAAAACATTTTGCCGAGCTGCGTCAGTCTGCGACCGATATGCTCGCAGAAATCAACGGCTGGCTAGCCGATCCAACTTAGTATTGGCGTTGCACTACAGCCAACGTGCGAAACCCTTCACGAAATAATTTTGGCAACATAGGCGCGAATATCTCGCTCTAGCTCTGCCAATCGCAGATCCAATCGCTTTTTGGCAGCCACCTTATCGTGACTCTCATCGGGCGCGAGGCTGGTGAACATATAAAACTTCACCTTGGGCTCGGTGCCCGAGGGGCGGACGGCAAAGTAGTTCCCCTTTTTGATCAAGTCCAAGATAACCATGTCGGCAGAAGCGGAATTCAGGGGTTGCGTTTTGCCAGCGGCGGTCCGAATCGTCAGTGATTTGTAGTCTCGCACGGCGGCCACAGCGATTCCGCCTAATTCGGTGGGTGGCGCGGAGCGAAATGCCGCCATCAACTTGCGCATTTGAGCCATGCCTTCGCTGCCCTCCATTTGCACATTGACCAGCGTCTCGCAATGAAAACCGTGTTGCTGCTGCAACTCGGCCAAACGTTGGTGCAACGTTTTGTTCTCCCTCTTGAGCTGAGCCACCAACAATGCCATCATCAGGCAGGCCACTGCACCGTCTTTGTCCCGTGCGTAATGTCCAATGAGATAGCCGTGCGATTCTTCCGTTCCAAACACGAAATCATCGGGCCCTACGGCGTCCATCACGCCGCCAATCCACTTGAATCCGACGTGCAGATTGCCTTCGCAGCGAACTCCATACGACTCGGCCACCAAGCGTATCAACTCAGACGTCACCAAGGTCTTGATGATATATGACCTGCTGTTCAACTTGCCGAGTTGCTGCATACGCAGGCAGACAAAGTCTGTCAGGAGAACGCCAATTTGATTGCCATTGAGCGTGGCCCAGGCGGAGCCAGGCGAGGTACTGAGCGGGGCAGCCACGCCGAGGCGATCGCAATCGGGATCTGTCGCTAGGATAACATCCGCGTCCATCTTTTTGGCATCGACGATGATTTTTTCAAAGACGATCGCATTTTCGGGATTGCTGACATGTCCGGGCACGTTCGGAAAATCACCACTTGGCTCGGCATGGGGGCCGAAGACGTGACAATCGGTGAATCCAGCTCGCTCGAGCACGGGCATTACTGCAAACGCGCCAACTCCATGTAGCGGCGAATAAATAATTTTGGCATCGCGCGGGCCTGGCCAAGCGAACTCTTGCAGTGCCTCGACGAAGGCTTGATCGATTTCTGCCGTGCAGATTTTCACGTGGCCTTGCGACAAAGCCTGCTGGAAGTCGACTTTCTGAATCGTCCCCACGTTCATGACGCGGTCGATGATGGCTTTGTCGTGCGGCGGCAGAACTTGACCGCCGGTGGACCAGTAGACCTTCACGGCATTGTCGCTGGGCGGATTGTGGCTGGCAGTCACCATGATGCCACAATCGCATTTCTTTTCGCGGACGGCGAAAGATAACTGTGGCGTGGCCCGATAGTCATCCAGAAAATACACTTCGAAGCCATTGGCCACCATGATCGAAGCACACAGCTCGGCAAATTCCCGCGATCGATGTCGCGTGTCGTAAGCGATCGCGCACCGCGGTGGCTGGGCACCAGCAGCCTGGCCCGCCAGCGCCCGTTGCTCGACGACATAAGAAGCTAGACCCTGTGCACTTTCGCCGATGGTTCGTTCGTTGATGGCGTTGGAGCCAAATTCGTACATGCGGCCGCGGCGGCCTCCTGTCCCAAACGGAATGATCGTCCAAAACACGTCATCGAGCTTCTGCCACTTGCCAGCCGCAATATGGGCCACGATAGAGTCTTGGTAAGCCGCATAGCGATCCTCTGTCAACCAGCACTGGAGGTTTTCTAGCGCGGCTGCGGTTAGCTGCCCATCGACGACCGCCTGTTTAGCCGCAGAAATCGCTTGGTCAATACTCATCGTCAATCGACACCCATCTTAAAAAATGCAAGAATCAGAGCTCGCAGAGATTGTAAGCAAGTTGGTGCGGCTATTCCAGTCGCTGCGGACGCGTAATTAAGTGCCGCGCGCACAGCCGGTTTAACCCCAAACTTTTTGTGCTCTTCAGGAAATCAACTCTTCAGGACTCTACATCGATGAGTGAACCGATTATCAGCGTCAGTGGTCTGCGGGGAACGCTCGGCGATCAATTGACCCCGCTGGTGGCTGCGCGATACATTGCCGCGATGGCTAGCACGCTGCCGCGTGGAAAAGTGGTTGTCGGCCGCGATGGGAGGAGCAGCGGGCCAATGTTGGCTCAAGTGGTATCGGCGACTCTGGCGGCACATGGCATGGAAGCCATTGACCTGGACGTGGCGGCAACTCCCACCGTGGGCGTCCAAGTTCGCGTGCAGCACGCCGTGGCAGGCATACAGATCTCAGCCAGCCATAACCCCAAAGAGTACAACGGCCTGAAACTTTTCAACCATGAAGGTCGCGTGCTTCCCAAAATGGATGGTGAAAAAGTCTTAGCGGCATATCGGGAAGGGCAGTGCCGTTGGGTCGGCGTCGACGAAATCGGCGATGTGAGACGTCTGGAAGATCCGCATACGGCCCACGGCGATATGGTACTGAAGACCGTCGATGTTCAAGCGATCCAAGCCAAAAAATTTCGAGTGCTGCTGGATAGCAACCATGGTGCGGGGAGCCTCCTGGGACGACAACTCCTCCAACAACTGGGTTGTGAGTTTAAGATTCTGGGCGACACTCCCGACGGAGATTTTTCGCACCGCCCCGAACCACTCGCTGAAAACCTAACAACCGTCTGCGATGCCATGCGGTCGGGAGACTTCGATGTGGGATTTTGCCAAGACCCCGATGCCGACCGGCTGGCAGTCATCGACGAACTAGGAAATTATGTTGGCGAAGAACTGACGCTCGCACTGTGTCTCTTGCAAGTGCTGCCCGGGCAAACTGGGACGATTGTTACCAATTGTGCTACCAGCGGCCTGTCCAAAGTTATTGCCAAGCAGCACGGTTGCCAATTGCTACAATCCGCCGTCGGCGAAGCCAATGTTGCCGATTTGATGATTGCTCAACATGCGATTTTCGGCGGAGAAGGCAACGGCGGACCCATCGATCCACAAGTCGGTTATGTGCGCGATAGCTTTGTGGGCATGGCCCGCATTCTGAATCTGTTAGCCACCAGCGGAGCTTCCATTTCCGAGCTAGTAAACGGATTGCCAAAATTGTCGATTGTCAAGGACAAAATCGACCTGGATACTTCGCTATTGCCAAAACTATTTGAACTGCTGATGACCGAAGTGCCTGCCGATCATGCTAGCCGCCAAGATGGATTGAAACTCGAATGGTCCGACCGTTGGCTATTGGTTCGCGGCAGCAACACGGAGCCCATTGTGCGCTTGATTGCGGAAGCCCCCAGCGTGTCGCTGGCGCAAGAACTGTGCGACCAAGCTCGCGGGCTGGCCGGACGCTTGTAAGTCACCATAGCTACTTAGTCCGCGGATGGCCCTTGGGTAACTACATGCAGTTGGTCGATCGACAGGTTCTTGAGTTCCTGCTGCATGCCGTCGGGCCAAACGATCGTCAGCTTTTGGATATCGGACGCATTTCCTAAGCCAAACGTCACAATCGATTCGCTTTGACTGAGATAACTTCGCGTGGCAGTGACTTCGCGCTGTTGAGTGCTGCCTGGCAGTTGAAGTCTTACGATCGCTCCGTAGGCATTGAGATTGCTGCGGCCAGAACCCACTAGTTTCAAGCGAAGCCAGTGGTGGCCCAAGGCTTGATCGTTTCGCAAGAGTCGCGGCCGACCACTGTTGGCAACCAGCACGATATCGATGTCTCCGTCAGCGTCCAAATCGCCGTAGGCAGCACCGCGTCCGACCATCCGCTGGGTGGCCGCCGGTCCAATCTCTGCCTCGGTGAGGGCTATGAACTCAGATTCACTCGACGCGCCTGCGTTCCAAAAGAACTGCGGCGGCTGAGCATACTGCTGAGTGGCTTGGACGGTGGCGATCTCAGCCTCCAAGTGTCCGTTGGAACATACAATGTCCTGCCGCGAATCGAGATCCAGATCCGTAAAGAACATGCCAAAAGTCAGATTCAAACGGCTGACGGGCCCCAGCCCAGTTGCCATGCCCAAGTCGTCAAAAGCCGCGTTCGGAGATCGAGAAACGTAGAAAGAGGAGGGCTCGTTGGCGAAATTTCCGATGGCAAGTGCCAACAGCGGGTCGTTGCGAAAATACGCAGAATCGATTCCCATCGCACCGGTCGCATTGCCGCTGCGATCGAAAGCCAGCCCCATAGCAATGGCCGATTCAGTGAGCGATTTTCCGGTCTCGTTGATGAAACAAAAGTTCTGCACCGTGTCGTTAGCGACGACGATATCCGTCCAACCATCGCGGTTGAGATCCACCGCTGCCACAGCTAGGGCTTTGCCAACAGGAACATCGGTATCTGGATTTCTGACTTGCACGCCCATTTCAGCGGACACATCTGCGAACGTACCATTGCCTTGGTTGCGGTACAATTGGCAATAGGTTCCGGTAAACGAAGTGGGTTGCCCATAGGCGCGACCGATTCCAGTTAGTGAGAAGCCCAACGAACGATCCAGCTCGCGATTCCAAAGCACGTAGTTGCATACGAAGAGATCCAGCCAGCCGTCGCGATCAAAATCGAAAAACGTCGCACCCGTACTCCAGTCTGTCTCCTCGCCCGCGACCCCCGCCTGTTGCGTTAGCTCCCGAAAGACGCCTTGTTCATTGCGGAACAACCAATTGCGCCCGACGGCCGTTACGAACAGATCGCTCCAGCCATCGTTGTCAAAATCGCCAATCACTGGGCTCATGGCGTACAGCGTCTGCCCCAGCCCCGACTCGATGGTCGCATCGACGAAGCGACCCGTGCCGTCATTTTTGTAAAGACACAATGATCGCGGCTGAGCAATTGGGGTTACGGACCAGGCCCAACTCTTACCGCCGACGAACAGTATGTCGAGATCGGAATCGTTGTCAAAGTCAAAAATCGCCACGCCTCCGCCCATGGTTTCTGGCAGCAGTTTTTCGCCTTCCATACCACTGGCATGATTCCAATCGATGCCTGCCTGCTCCGTCGTATCGACCAGTGGAATCTTTGGCAACGCCCTGGCATCAAACGCACGCTTCGTCGGCAGCGAAAGCTCGCTAGCCCGCTCGACCGTCGGCTTGTCCTTTAGCAAGAAGTACACAGCCAAGCTCGCCCCAACCACCGCGCTTACGCACAGCAGTATTGCCAGCGAGCCCTTCAGCGCACGACCGATCACCGCGTCGTCTTGGATTTCATCCTCGGGTTCGACTTCGTCAGTACGCATACTTTGCAGGGCTTTCAATAATCTCTAATGGAAGTAACGGTACGCAAGCTCCGAGCGGACCATCTTGTTCATTCTGCTGCAGAGGGCAGTCCGGGCGCGTCGTTGCGGTGTAGCCAATAAATCACCATCGGTTCGGCAGCATGGTTGGCCGCCGGATACTGGCGACGCGCTTTGGGACGAGCCACGTCGGCGGCGTTATCGTCCATTTTGTACCGAACCTGCTGCTGGCTGTGAAAGTCGGCTTGTTGGTCTTGACCCAGGCGTCGATAAATCGTCGCCAAACTAGCGTGGGTCGTAACATCTTCCTGGTCGACTTCGAGCGATTTCCGGAACTGCTGTTCCGCTTCGGCTAGCAGAGCTCGGCTCCGTTCGGGCTGCTGTCGCGACTGGGCCACGTCGGCTAAGTCGATGAGCGTCAATCCCAAGGCGCTGCGAATGCGATAGTCGATTGAAAAGTCGAAGTTGCGATCGCGACGCTCCTGGGTATCGTCTTCGATGACGCTTCTGAAACTTGCGGCGGCCTCTTCCAGGTGCCCCTGTTGCCGACTGACTTCACCGCTCAGCCACGCCATGGTCCAAGGCGGTGGCGGTGGCTCCATACCCGCCGCGCGTCGCAGCGATTCGGTGGCGCCATCCAAATCGCCTTCTGAAAATTGAGCTCGAGCCAAGTTTAGCGGTCCGGTGGCTTTCCCAGCGCGTTCCACTTCTCGGAACGCATCGGCGGCTTGCCGCAGTTGCGATTTGCCTGCCAGCAGCATTCCGATCCCGTAGTCGTTCCAGCGTTCCCATGCATCGGGCGTGGTGCGCTCCGAACGCTGCGCGGATACGATGTCTCCCTGCGCCGTTTTGACGTCTAGGACAATACGATCTTCGGCCATGGTGGTAATCGGCAGAGCATTGACCAGACCCGAATCTGAGCTGGGCTCGCGAAATGGATGGTCGCCTGGACGACGCTCGCGATTCATGAAATCGATATAGCCCCTATCGAACTTGCGGTACTGCAGCTTGGCACTAATTTCAATCGGCTGGTCGACATCCTCCGGTATGCGTAAGCCATAGTGGACCGTCTGTCCCGCACCGGGTGGAATCTGATGATTGTAGAGCGGGACGAAAATATCTTGTGCATTGCGTTCTGCCACGCGATCACCGTTGCGATCGAGCATGAATACATTCACAAAGTGCGACCAAGCGTCAACCGACCCATCTTCCGATATCCCGCCGGACATCCCCAGGATGCGATCGCCGCTGGTCACTTTGATCTCCAGCCACAACTCGTTGGAATCCACAGTACCTTGCGTCAAGTGGTGTCCCAGCTTGAGCGTGCGAATGACAGCCTCTAGCAAGTACTCCCTGCCCGCTTCCAAGACTGGATATTCAGGTCCCAGGGGCGCAGACAGCTGGCCATCCAAAGTCCCAGACTGGCGGATGCCAAATAGGTCAACTCGCGTGACCCCTTTGAGCAACTGCCGCGCTCGTTCGACGGTAGCCTCGTCGTTGCGCCACCAGGGAAGCGCGGTATTGGCGCCAGGAAAAAAGTGATCATGGACTGCCATTTTCCCGAGCTTGGCGGAAGGTCGAGCGCCAAAATCGTTGGAGGCTTGCGGCGGCATATGACACTCATTGCAGTTTTCTTGGGCCGCAGGCGGGTAGTAGAAACTGGACGCTCCATGCCCGGAGACACCGCTCAACAAAAACGAATCGTAGTGGTTTTGGCCGCGCAAAAAATCTTTGTACGCGGTCAACTCTTTAGGCAAATGCACCTTGTGGCAGGTACCGCAGAACTCGGGCGTTTTGTGCAACGGTTTTAGAAACGTCTGCTTGTGCATATTCGGCTTGGCCTTGACCAGCAGTTCATTGACGCTTTTTAGCAACCCATTTTCGCTGAACGTGAAGGGGTACTGAATCGGCTCTTCAATTACGTAATCGGCATTGCCGCGGGTCGTCCGCACCAGCGACTCACTGATGTTGCCCACGTGAGTGATGGCATGGCAAACCGTACACGTAATACCGGCTTGGCTGGTGGGATCGTGTACATCGTCATAGTCCGTCTGGTCGAATGCGCCTGAGAAGAAGGGCACGGGATCATGGCAACCCGCGCACCAACGCGAAGCCTGGATCGTCTCATCCCGCTCCATCATTTTTTTGCGGGTTTGCCTTACCGAGTACAGATAGGCGGGATTGTTGAAGGAACTGAAGTGGTGCGCGCTGTGGAACCAACTATCGTAGACATCTTTATGGCAGCGCAGGCAATACTCATCGTTTTGCAAAGCCCGCGCAGGGATAAAGTTGCCCGAAGCGGTTCGAGCCAAAGAGGGTTCGAAATAAACGTCGCCAGATACCGGACCGGCTTGATTCCATTGACGGGGATCTTGGGTTTGCAAGACAACCATCACCGCCACCAGCGCCATTGTCGCTAAACCAATTCGCACGCCCACTTGCCACTTGATACGCGGACCTACCAGCCGGTGTAACCAGTAGAGCCAAATGGCGACAAAGGGAGTGACTACGTGCGCCCAGTAGACGATCATTCGCGCACTAGGATTCTTGAGGTCAAAGCCGATTTGTCGTGTTAGTAATATGCCAGAAATCAACACCACGATGGCGATGCCCAAGAGCGCGTACCCAATATTGACCGCTCGGCGGTTGCGACGATGACGGGCCGCCAGGTAATGCCCCACTCCAAAAACAATAACTGGCGTTACCAGTAGGAAGCCGAGCACTAAGTGTGCAAGAAACATGAACTGATAAAATAAATTCTCGTAGATCTGCCCACCGAAATATTGGAGCCAAGTAATGACCAGCAGGTAGATTCCATTTGCCATCAGCAGTGCGAACAATGCCAGAATGGCAATCAATACGTAGCGGAGTTGCTTGCTAACAACGCGCTTAGGGGCCGGCCGAGTTACCGCCGCTGGGCCTTGAGTTTCAATGTTTGCCATGATGGATTCGAGAAGAGACGGGCAAGTTCGGGATGAGTTGATGTTACGATTGCGAAGCGATTGAAGAAGGCAATTTTAAGTGGTCTCGAGCTGGTTCACGAGGGCTACCGTGCGGGCCTGGCAGTTTTCGGCATTCCGCCACGGGCCCAACTAGCCGGAGCATCGCGAGGAGTTCGCGTTAGGCTGTCTGCATTCTTGTTCCACGTATCTAGCGCCTCGGCCCGCTGCTCTTCGCCGGGCGGATAAGCGTGTTGCGCAGCGAAGGGCAGCGGCAACGAACTGGTACCCATCAGCGTATTGAGATCCGCGTCTTTGTCCCAGCCCTCGTTATGCAATACGTAATCCCGCTGCCAATTGGGCGGAACACCTTGTGACGGGTCTGAAAATGAAAAACTAATCTCATCGCCTGCTGTTAGTATAACCATCCGATCGTCATTGGACTGAAGCTCTTGAAGTACATTTCCGTAGCGCGTGAACGGACCGGCTAGTGGCGGCCAACTTGCCGAAGTAGTAACTGTTTGGTAATCGTACCAATGCGGCTGGTCGGCTTCGCGCGGAAGTTGCTGACTAAAGCCCCTATACCGGAGCTCTGCGGAATGCATCGACATGTCTTGCTGGCGAAATGCGTCATCGCCTGCGTGCCACCCGACAAACGCCTCGTCCCAGTAGATCTGCTGGCTCGACCCGATGCGTAAACGATGGTCATCGCTAACAAATACGTCTTTGAGATCTACGACCATGGATTTGGGTTTGCCACCCGGAAAACCCATAAACGGCTGCCGACACACCCACTGCCCAGTGTTTCCTCGAACCCACAGCGACGGGGCTTCCGGCGGAGCAAGCTGACTATTTTGGTCGATACCGATATTCAGCGAGGTATCCGTAGGGAACATCCAACCGGTTAGAAACAGCCGACAATCGCGATGCAGTGGCAGCTTTCCAAAATCTAGTTCAATGAAATGCGGCTCGGCCAGGCCCTGGCAAACCTGGCGATCAAAGGCCTGCACGTAGACTTGATCTAGCTCTCGCAAGCGTGTGCTGATGTCGCGTCCGCGTCCGTCGACCGCAGTTCGTAGTTCGACCCGCTCGCGCACTGCGAACAACTGGTGCTGCGCCATATCGGGTGGTCCAACTTTTTCATTGCTGAAGATGCGCACATCCGGCGGATGATCCACGGCTGCCAGTCTAACTTGATCGAAATAAGCCACTTCCCAAAGCTCCTCGGTGAGCCGCAATTCGACTTGGCCATCGCGAGATCGAACCTTGCTGCCGGGCAGTATCAAGTTTTCCCAACGGCGATCGGGCAACACGACTCCCTTGGCTATCTGCAATCCGAGCGGCGCATTCCATAGTAGGTCCGTTATCAGTTCGAATCGCTCACCATTCCAGCCGTAGATGAATGGGCAAGAACCGCGCAGCGTTTGCTTCTCTTCGATTAGCGCATTGGTCGCTAAGTCCTCGACATTTTGCGTCAAGCCATTGTTGAAAATAATGCGAATGTTTTCGACGGTGGCATCGCCCAATCCAAAATGCGTAACGGGTTGACGGACGATCCGCGACTGGAGCTGCTGGCCTGCCCAAACCTGCAGTGTACTGCCTACGCAATAGTGATTGACGCGACCGCCGCCATTGACGTCGTTGATGCCGCGTACGCGTGCCAGCAAGTAGTTTGCTTGGACCGGCGGGTCGGCGATGCTTACAAACGACTTACGATCGCCCAGCGTGCCATCGCCCAGTTTGTCTTGACTCACAGCCACAAAGTCCAAAGTGCCGTCGCCGTTGGCATCGAGCATCGAGAAGTTCGCAATCGCCAGGCCACGCAAGGCAACTTCTGCGCTCGCGGCAGACAAGTTGCCTGACGGATGGCCTAAATGGCAAACGACGCCCGAGGGCGTTCCGACTAACACATCGAGGGCTCCGTCATTGTTGAAGTCTTCGATTGCTAAGGCTGATCCACCAGTCGGCAGAGTCTGAAAAACCAGCGGCGAAAGCGTGCCGTCGTCCAGCAGCCGCGTGCGCGTCACATGAACTTTGTCGCTTAAAACCGTCGCAAAATCCCAACTACCATTGCTGTCGATGTCGCCCACAGCGGCTGCCTGAGCCGAATTGCCTACCTGCCACTCTGGGCCGGACATTGCGCGGATGCTGAATTCACTGTGTCTCAAATTTTCAATAATCTGCGACTGCTCCTGCGCTGGATCGACGATCAAAATGTCCTGATCGGTATCAAAGTCAAAATCGCCCGAGACCATGTGCGCGCAGGCTGTTGGCAATTGACTAAAGCGACTGATGTCCGCGAAAGTGCGATTCCCATTGTTTTGCAGCAGATGAAAACCCGACTGCGTACTGATGGCCAGATCGAGATCGCCGTCGGACTCAAAGTCGACTGGTAAGACTTGCACGACATCTCGAAACATTTCTAATCCAGGTGGCTGTGCAATCAGGCGATAAGCGTTGGCGGCTGCGTTGAAGGTCACAATTTGGATACCACTCGGCCCCCACAGCAACAGTTCCTGCACCGTATCGTGTCGCTTGGCAGGAGCGGCTTGGGGTGCCGCGGCCAGTACGCTTGCGTCACCCTGATTCGGCTGGGTCGGAGTCGCCGACATAAGATCGGCCACGCTGGCAGGCCATTGCGGACGCTCTGGCAGATCGACCTCGAACAGGTCCACAGGGACGAAGTGCGTCATGGCGGCACCAAGTTCGACGATGAACTTGGGCTCGATGGCAATGCTCGAATCGGTCAGTTCATAGAATTCGAGTGCCGTTCCGGCCAGAAGCAGTACATCAAAATCCAGATCGAAATCAAAGTCGTACCAACCGATCGCTTGGGCGGCCCGCGGCAGTTCGGTAACGGTCATGCGTGGAATCGAAGCGAGACTCGGGGCGACGTCCGTTGCATCGAGAGTTGCCGTTTCTTGCACGAACGCAATGTCCAGCAGAGCCAGCACATCGGGTTTGACGATGCGGCTATCGGAACTGAAGGCGGGCATGCCGACCATCGTATTTAACCAACGCTGTAGTTGCCTGGCTTGGCCCCAGTCGCCATTTGCAATTGCCTGCGCCACGGTTTCGATCAGCTTGGGCGGATCGACTTGTTTGACAATCCTAGCCACGTTCGGGGAGTCGACCATGGAGGCGGTGATTTGGAGACTGGGCTGCAACAATTCGGACAACCGAGGGTCTTGCATGGACAGCAGGACTTCGGCCGTTCGTTTGAGCAAGAATAAATTGCGCGGGCTGCGTTGGTAGGACTCCCACAGGTACTGGGCATTGGCGGCGCGTAATTCTTCACCGTCCACACCAGGGAGCTCGTTGCTGAGTTCATCAAATTTGCAAGCTAGCAGAGCGCTGCCAGGGTTTGCTTTGAGCCCGTTTTGGAGCCGCTCGATCGCCAGTTTGCGGCGCATCAGATCCGCTGCGGCAGCGTCAACTTTGGCCTGTTTCAATATCAAGCAGGCTGCAAGGTACGCCGTCTTGTCGGATTGCTGCGGAAGTGTGGCCAGCGCGTCCAGTACTCGATCCACCTTCGACTGTACGAGCTGCAATTGCTCCCGCTTGGCCGCCAGCTCGGCGGCAGTTCCGCCGCCGCTAGCGAGCGCCTCCTCAATCTGCTCGACCCATTTGATCAGCGTGACGGCTTGGTTGAGCTGGATTGCCTCAACGGGTGTTTCTGGCGATGCTGCGAGTTGCTCCCACAGCTCGGTGGCGGCGGAGTAGTTGGCTTCCTCCGATGCGACCATGGCTGCGATGCCGAGGCGGTAGAGCTCGGAGCGATTGCCGCCGAGTGATTGCTTGCTGGGCGGCCAAAACCACCACAGACCGACGACAGCGATCAAGCCCAACGCCGCTAAAGATCCGAGGGTTCTTAACGTAATGCGCGTCATACGCCGCAAGTTCCTCCAGCAGGTTGCCTCGGATTAGTATGGATTTAATCCGTCCCAAGGCGGAAGACAGAGATGCAGAAAGCGCCTAGCGATTGCGCTGAGCCCAGCAACTATAGTATACCAGCCAGCCTTCAGACAGTCGATAACATAGCCGGCCTACTGTGTGCGCCTACTTCGCTAAAAAACTTAAACCTGAACCTGAACTTGAACGTAAAACACGAGTTTAAGTTTAAATTTAAGTTTAAGTTTTGGGGTGGGTTTGGGTTTTAGGACACTGCGGGCACGCCATCGACCAGGGTGGCTCGAGGGATGGCAGGGGAGTCCCTTACATGATCGAAAAGTAGTTCTCGCAGGCGAAGTCGACATAATCGTTGCGCAGATCCATAGGCTCGTCGTGGTACAAGCAGTAATTTCTGACTTGCAGCAGCAAGTCGCGGTGATGGCAATTGCGGAACGGGCGATTGGTGGGCTTGTAATGCGTATTGATTAGGTAGTCGATTACGTCGGCTTTATAGGGCAAACCCGTGCGCGGACACATGATCTCGAACAGCTTGCGGAACGCAGTTTCGCTGGGGTTTTCGACTTCGATCTTGTAGGGAATACGGCGTAGAAAAGCGTCATCCACCAAATCTTTGGGTTGCAGATTGGTAGAAAAAATAACGAGCTGGTCAAATGGCACTTGGGTCTTTTTACCGCTGCACATGTTCAGATAGTCAAAGCGTTTTTCCAGCGGTACGATCCAGCGGTTCAGCAGTTCATCAACGCGCATGCGCTGGCGTCCAAAGTCGTCGATGACTAGCACGCCACAGTTGCTTTTCATTTGCAGCGGGGCTTCGCTGATGCCCGAATCTTTGTTTTGCTGGACTTCGAGCATGTCCATGGTCAGTTCGCCGCCTGCAATAATGGTGGGCCGCTTAATGCGCACCCAGCGTTGATCGATGGCGTTATCCTTGAGATAGCCGGTGGTCTCTTCCTGAACGTGCTCTTCGTGCATTAGCGGATCGTAGAGCCTGAGAATATCCCCGTCGACTTGAATCGAGCGGGGGATCCAAATGTACTTTCCAAACGCCATGGTGATGCGTTCGGCGATACTGGTCTTACCGTTGCCTGGGTAACCGTAAAGGAACATGCCGCGACCGCTGTTGATCGCGGGACCGATTTTGCTGAGCATTTTGCGATCGACGAGCAAATCGCGAAAGGCTTTTAGCAACTCTTCGCGTCGCGGACGCTGGCCTTCGACACTTTGGTGCTTGACCGCTTCGCGATAGTGGTCCAGTTGGACCGGTGCGGCGCCGAAATAGGTTGTTTGATTCTGGTATTGTCGACCGCGATCTCGCCCTTGGTCGGTCAACGTATGCGTGTAGTCGTTGACACTATTGGAACCGCGGTAGGCTGTCATTTGCTCCTGTTTCAAGCGGTTTAGGGTGGGCTCGACAAGCAGGAAGGGGAGTTTGATTTGATCTGCGATTGCGCGACCGGCCGCTTCGCCGCGCTGCAGCAGGAAACGCATGATCAACGCTTCGACCATCGATTCGCTGAGCCCAGCGGCTTCGAGGCTTTTGGGGACCAGTGGCAAAAACGGTTCGTCGCGATTTCCGGTGAGTCGACCGCTTTGGCAGGACGGTACCGTAGCGGCGCCCGCGAGCGTCAAGGTATCGGATTTACTCGTAGGGCCAGGTGTTTCGGATTGCATCGATTGCGAGGGCATTGCAGGTGTAGGCAGATCTTTAGCCAGACCGTTGAGACGCTGGAGAATGATTTCCAGATCATCTTGAGTTTTGGCTGGCATATCCAGTGTTTGGGCGTTTTCTGGCATAGCACCACATTGCAATTGGAGGAAATGAAAACCTTTGCCGACATGCAGTACCGTAGGTCACGCATTGCGGGGCTGCAAAAGAACTTGGCCAAAAAGGCCGTGAATTTAGAGGATTATCGCTGTAGGCCTGCGGCTGCTTTTCATTGCCCGAGCATGAATAGTGCGGCCGACGAGCTGCCAATTCGCAATAACTTCACAAATTTCCGATTGGACGTCTTGCCGGTCGGAGGAGGTGCCGATACATTCTTGTCCTTCGGTGGCAAAGGAAAGCGAGTGGTCGTAAAGTGCTTTTTCTGGTCGCAACATGCGACCAAAGAAGTTAAAATTACCACTTGACGACCTGCGATTCGATCGATAAAGTACTCGACCCGCAACAATGTGAGGTACACAGCAATGTGAGCCACACAACAATGTGGGTTACAAACTGATCTTTGACAATTTGGTAGATAAGCTCTCCGTCAAGAACGAAAGTTTTTGACTTTAAAGCAAGTTCAGCTTGCAGGGCTGTGAAAGTCTTTTGCGGACCAGGATAGCGACGTGTCGCGATCCTGTAAAGTGGAAGCATCATAGCTTGAGAAATTGGCTCCTTTGACCATGGAGCCTGCTGATTGCCTTCGGGTAGTTGGCGAAAAATATGAAGAGCCTTTAAAAGGCCTTTAGGTTGATTAACTAACTGTGGGTTTTGATTCGTCTGAATCCATGGTAAGCATAAACAATTGAAGGGTTTGATCCTGGCTCAGAATGAACGTTGGCGGCGTGGATTAGGCATGCAAGTCGCGCGAGAAGTTTCCTTCGGGAGACGGACAGCGGCGGAAGGGAGAGGAATAAGTAGAAATCTGCCCTCGGGACGGGGATAGCGGCGGGAAACTGCCAGTAATACCCGATAACATCTTTGGATCAAATGGTGTGATTCCGCCCTGAGATCGGACCGCGTACTATTAGCTTGTTGGCGGGGTAATGGCCCACCAAGGCTGCGATGGTTACCGGGTGTGAGAGCATGGCCCGGCTCACTGGGACTGAGACACTGCCCAGACATCTACGGATGGCTGCAGTCGAGAATCTTCGGCAAT
>JBGSJL010000216.1:0-37058 GCA_041741955.1 Pirellulaceae bacterium
CGTTGCTTCGTAAGCTCTGTCCCGCCAGTCGATCAACTCAAGCAATTCAGGAGAATTCGTGCGTGCATCTTGCAGCACATCCTGAAGGTTTCGCACCGCGCGAACTAGCGGCGACAATCCATCCAAGATCGGCAAATAGTCGGCGGAATGCTGTGCGCTATTTTCGAGATGGTCGAACTCCTCGATTTTCTTTGCATATCCATCGATCAGCATTTGGATGGCGACTTTGCCGGGATCGCCACTGCTCGCATGCCACTGCCGCTGGTGGTCCAACCAATACAAAACTCCCCGCCGCGTGGGCTCGTCGGCAGCGGGCACCAAGTGGGCGACGATCAACAATTGTCCGTCATGGTGCATGAGTCGCTGGCGTCCGACGGCGCTCCCCAAACGCTTACGGAAAACATCGGGGAGCTGCCAGTTGGGTGGTACAAGCGAAGCGGCCATGGATGTCGCATCTCCTTCGAATCAAGCCAGTTTGAGCACGACGGTAGCCAGGGGCGGCAAGTTAATTCGCAGCGAAGCAGGCCGGCCATGGTGCGGTATTGCCTGGGCTTGGCAACCTGGGAAATTTCCAACATTGCTACCCGCGTAGTAGGACGAATCGCTATTAAAAATCTCTTTGTAAAAGCCTACTTTAGGGGCGCCCAACAAATAGCCTTCGCGCACGACCGGCGTGAAGTTGCAGATAACAATCACGAAGTCATCCGGATCCTCAGCTTTGCGAATAAAGCTGATCATGCTGTCCTGGCGATTCATGCAGTCGATCCACTCGAAGCCGTTGCCATCAAAGTCCATTTGGTGCAGCGAGGGCTCGTTGATCACGAGTTTATTCAGATCGGCCAGTAGCGTTTTGATGCCCTTGTGCGTATCCCAGGACAGCAGATCCCACTGGATTTCTGAATCATAGTCCCATTCGTGCCACTGCGCAAATTCGCTGCCCATGAACAACAGTTTTTTGCCTGGGTGTGTCCACATGTACGAGTAAAGCAGTCTTAGGTTCGCGAACTTCTGCCACAGATCGCCGGACATTTGGCTGATCAACGCACCTTTGCCGTGAACGACTTCGTCGTGCGATAGCGGCAGCGCAAAATTCTCGGTGAACGCATAGATCAAGCTGAACGTCAATTCGTCCTGATGGTATTGGCGGTGAATCGCATCGTGACGCATGTAGCGCAGCGTATCGTTCATCCAGCCCATGTTCCACTTGATCGAAAAGCCCAGGCCCCCCGAGCTCGTTGGACGGCTAACGCCGGGCCAAGCCGTTGACTCTTCGGCCATCGTAATAACGCCTGGGAACTGCCCATGCGCTTGGTCATTGAATTCGCGGAGCATGTGGATCGCGTCGAGGTTCTCGCGGCCTCCGTAGGCGTTGGGTATCCAATCGCCTGCGTTGCGGCTGTAATCCAAGTACAACATGCTGGCTACGGCGTCGACGCGGAGCCCATCGATGTGATATTTGTCCAGCCAGAATAGGGCGTTGGCGACCAGGAAGTTGCGGACTTCGTTGCGTCCATAATTGAAGATCATGGTGCCCCAATCCGGATGCTCGCCCTGCCGTGGGTCCGCATGTTCGAAGAGCGCCGAGCCATCGAAGTGACGCAATCCGTGGCTGTCCTTGGGATAGTGCGCAGGCACCCAGTCCAAGATCACGCCAATCCCGTGCTGATGGCAATGATTGACAAAGTACATGAAGTCTTCGCAATTGCCATAGCGGCTGGTTACGCCGAAGTAGCCAACTGTCTGATAGCCCCATGAACCGGTGAACGGGTGTTCGGTGATTGGCATCAGTTCAATGTGCGTGAAGCCCATCTCGGCACAGTACTGCACCAATTGATGGGCGATCTCGCGATAGTTCATCCAGCCGTGATGACCATTGGGATCGCGTCGCCAGCTACCCAAGTGCAATTCATAGATGTTGCATGCTTCTTTGAGCGGATCCTTGCTGGCCCTGCGATCGAGCCAATCCT
Source organism: Pirellulaceae bacterium (assembly GCA_041741955.1). Taxonomy (GTDB): domain Bacteria; phylum Planctomycetota; class Planctomycetia; order Pirellulales; family Pirellulaceae; genus Aureliella. The sequence goes on from JBGSJL010000216.1 coordinate 1,968, forward strand.
GATCTTGCCACGCAAACTGATCGAGCTGAGTCACGACGCTGGCAGTTCGCGGAGGCAGCTCCGCATAGAATCCATAGGGATCAGACTTTTCGATCGAGTTGCCGCCTTTGGCCTTGATCTTGTACTTGTATTTCTCGCCGGCGGTGATGTTTGGGACGAACAACTCCCAAACGCCCGCTGGGATATGTTTGCGCATCACATGCTGCGAACCATTCCAGCCGTTAAAATCCCCGACGACCTGCACGCTCTCGGCGTTGGGTGCCCAGACGGCGAAGTTGACGCCCGTCGCATCGTCGATCGTGCGGAGATGGGCGCCCAGTTTGTCGTAGATCTTCCAATTGCGACCTTCACCGAACAGGAACAAGTCGAATTCGGTCAGAAGTGGTTCAACTGCGTAGGGATCGTGCATTTCAGTTACTTCGCCGTTCTTAGTTGCAACTCGTAATCGATAGTTGGCAGTACTGGAGTTCGTGGGGCGTATGGCTTCGTAAAAGCCCGAGGGATGAATGCGTCGCATCGGACGCACCTCATTGTGTTCGCGGTCAACCAGCCATACCTGTTCGCTGTCCGGCAAGTAGGCTCGAACCGAAATCGCTTTTCGCGATCCATCAGCGATCCGGTGCGAACCAAGCAACTGAGCTGGATTCTCGAGCGTACCCTCCACCAATCGGCTTATGCCTTGCAACGATAGCTGTGTCCGCACATCTGTCTCCGTCTAGTAAATGTTATAACCTTGATCGACTCTGCGTGTTAGGTTGGGCTAGCTGTGTTGGCAGCTCAAGCCTGCCCTCCCGCGCAGCCCAACAACGGATTATGTTCCCTAAAATGCGGGTCGAGTCTGCCAGCGACCGCGTTTCCAGCGCAGCCACGACGCCGCCAAATCCCACCAATCACGCAGAAATTGCCCGTCCAGCAGTCTAGGCCAGCGAAGTGTCAAGACCAGCTTGCGGCCCGGTGGAATAGCATTGGGTGGAGTAGCAAATGGATGGGCAAAGCCCTCATGGACCACATTCTGCAAATCGAGCTGCGAGATTTCCAATCGTTCGACAATCGTACCGCTACCAGCTCCCGCGCCCATTGTTTGCGCGACACGCGCATGCGGCTCAAGGAAATTTCCGGCTAGGACCGGTGCCGCCTGGATAGTTGGCTCAATGCGGGCGTCGGCTGAGGGCGTCATGGAATCGTTGGCCTGACCGGCCTGAATCAATCGACATTGAACGCCGTGGAACTGCAGGGCGGTATCGACGCGGCGCCACAAATCAGAATTGCGGATTGGCCGTTGCTCGCCAAAGCGTTCCCATTGGTAGCCAGCCTCCCGCCAACTGTTCAGTCCATAACGCAGCCCGCGCGATACATAGCGACTGGTGGTCACTAGAGTAACTTGACTAGGCTGCTGAAGCGCTTCCAAGCCCCGCACGACGGACAGCAAAGACAATCGTTCGCGATTCACGGCGGATTCGTTGTCAGCCGCTTCCAATCGCTCGGAACCATCGATTTGTTCGAGCACGAAATGCCAGCGCCCGCTACACACACTTGAATAGGTGCGTTGCATGGAATCGCTGTGATGACTCTCTGCAAGGTGCGTGTCGCAGAACAGTAGGAAGTGGGGTTGGGTGACCATGATGCTACTCCCGAGGACCAAAGGTTGTATTGGTCCGTTGTTCGAGTTTGGTTCACACTTTGTAGAATCTGAACCCCATCCGTGGCCGCCGACCGACCTCACTCTGAAAATACCAGCCGAAGAGTGAGCAGTCATCCTAGTTTTCGCTGGCGATAGGATCAGGTATCGCCTCAACGACTCCAGTCCGAAGAGTCGATCTGCTGCAAAAACTCTTCCCAGGCATTATCAACTACCCATTGCTCAGATTTTACCGATAAGGCAGGCAACCCAAGGTTCCGTCGGTACTTGTTTCTTACTGGACCTCATGCTCTAGCCGTGGGCCGCACAAAGTTTGGGGCTGTGAAGAGTAATGGCTTGCACAGGTTTTATCCCGATCGGGATAATGGACAATGCGTGAGAATCCCGCGGCTAGCGCCGTCGGCTCACACACGGAACCCGTGGCTAGCGCCGTCGGCTCTAAAGAACTACGGTTTCGTGGTCGCGATGAATTCGGCAAGCTGCGTTAGATTCTGGCTGAACTGTTCACTCGAAATAAACGGTTCTCCGATCGGCAATCGCAATTGGCCAACCAGCCGCGAACCGTCGGAGCGACTGAGCCAAGCACCGCGTGGGTCGAGCGAATCAATAATATTTGCGACAACTGAGGACGTCGCTGTGAAGTCCTCGGCAGAGCTGCTGCTGGATTGGGCCATTGGCTGGTGGGGCACGGAGACTAGCGCTTCGTAGCGCTCGCGCAGCTCCGCGACCCGCGACGCGAACATCCAGCCATAATGATCGGGCAGATTGGAATCGTCATACGTCAACTCATACTCGTCGCCACGGCTTCGCTGCATGAACAGCGGGCGGTTTGTTCGCAGCTCGTAGTACCGAGCTAACTGCCCATCAGCCAATTGACTGTGACGCAGGTAATCCAGTGCGGCTGGGATGGGCTGCAAGTACTTCCTGTCGCCGGTTTGTTGATAGATATCCATCAACAAACCAATAACTCCCTGCGACTCATGTCCGCTAACGGCCGGCGGCTCGAAGCGCCTAGCCCAGACCGGCTGCATTTCAAAATTGTATTGCTGCGCCCACGCCGGTTGCGGTTCGGGCAACTGCGCCAATACTAGGAAATCCCCTAGGTTTCTCAGCGCGTCCATGTATTTCTTATCCTGAGTCACCGCCATTGCCTCGCGCAGTGTTTCAGCCACATACACGGCCAAGTCATCGTTGAGTGTGTATAGAGTCCAGTAGTCTTTGATTTTGCCCTCGGTCCGCCAATCGTAGTCCGGAAAGCTCGCCGGTTTTGCAGCGTGTCTACCGACCGGTCCCACCCAAACTTGCGGAAAAGCGCCGCAGGAAAACTGCGCTGCCAGCAGGCTATCGAGCCCAAGTTGCGTGGCTTCGTGTATCTGCGCGTGTTGGAAATTCAACGCTTGATCGACTCGCAACAAGAAACGCAACGCCGACTGAGTTTGCCCGTCATCGAGCGACGAGTTATTTTTGCCCTTCGATTTGCCATTTCGATACTGGGCGGTGCGATTGCCCTGTGGATCGAAATCGACGCAGTTCGTCCAGCCACCGGACTTTAGTTGCCCATAACAAAGTGCCTCGGCAGCCTCTCTGGCGGCATCCAAGTAAAACACATCACCGGTGGCATCGTAGGCGGCAAGGAACGCTAGGCCGACAGTGGGTGTGCCGGGCGGCTGCACCCAGATTTGATCCTGTGTGGCCTCGCCCTCGCCCCAGCGTCGCTGGAGGTCGCTGGAGTAGTGATAGACAAAACCTCCGTGGGCCGCCACTTCCTGCGTAAAGAACGTCGAGGCACGTTTCATCGCTTCTGCCGCGCTTGCCCACTGCTTGGACCTTTCCGCACGCGGTTGATTCGACGGCGCGGCTGGCGTCGTCCTTGGCGATGGCTGTTGGGCCCCAAGCGGCTGAGCACTCGCCGACACGCAGGCCAGGGTCAGAAAAACGAGCAAACACATAGCCCCAAGTGGCGATTTTTCAAACATGTCGAGACCTAGCAATACAAATCTTCCCAAAGACTCAATTGGGCGATCAGCACTTCATCGGAAGAAATCTCTGCGGTCCGCTGCCGAGACTGAAAATCATAGTAGAGCGTCTGAATTTCCACGCCTTCTTCGACAATCGCGCCTTCTTTAAACCTGTCGATGAATAGTCTGCCGTCCAGGTGGTCGGTTTCATGCTGCACAACGCGGGCGGTAAAACCAGTCAAATCAGCGTTGATTTCTTCGCCGGACAATGTGAAGCCGTTTAGATGGATTTTCTTCGCACGCACAACATTACCGTTGACATTTGGCAAACTCAAACAGCCCTCTTCGGCCTCTTCGCTGCCTTGAGGACGCGAGATAACCGGATTGATTACAACCTGCTCGATGCCCTCTTCTTTGTCGCCGGTCGTATTCATAACGAACATCCGGATCGGCAATGCGACCTGAGTAGCAGCCAAGCCAACGCCTCGATACTCGTACATCAGTTCCAGCATCCGCTGGGCGATCTGCTTCAGTCGCTGATCGACGCGGCGAATGGGCTTGGCGATATACCGCAGCGCAGGGTGCGGAAAATTGATAATGGTCAGCTTTTTAACATCAAAAGCTGGCGAATTTGGGTCTAATTGCATAAACTCGGCAATCGAAGTATTCCTGTCCACCCGCTAGCGGCTAGCGATGTGTTTCAAGGATATAGCTTAAATAGTTTTCCTGCATTCGGTAGTATCTCATTCCGCCAAAGAGCGAGAGGAGTTGGCGTGATGACCGAACTCAAATTTTACACGGGCATTTTTAACAGGCGACTGGCATGGGTGGTCGGCTGGTGCTGCGCCCTGAGTGCCCAAGCGCAGGATGGCCCGTCGATCGACCATAGCCTTTCGGCTGGTCCGCAAAAACTGGCTTGCGACCACTTGCCCAACGCTATTCGGATCCATCCGCGAATTATCAGCGGTGGACTGCCCGCTGACGAAGCTGCCTTTGCTGAACTGAAGCATATGGGAATCAGGACCGTGATCAGCGTCGACGGAGCAGTTCCGGACGTGGAGATGGCTCGGCGGTTTGGCTTGCGCTACGTGCATCTGCCGCACGGCTACTCGGGGATTCCCGAAACACGAGTGGCAGAACTGGCCAAGGCCGTACGCGAACTCGATGGACAGGTTTACATTCATTGCCATCACGGAAAGCATCGCAGCCCAGCGGCCTCGGCAGCGGCCTGCGTTTCGGCGGGCATGATCCCAGCCGGTGTAGTGGCTGACATCCTGAAAATGGCTGGCACCAATGCCAATTATCGTGGCTTGTTCGCCTCCGCGCTTGCGGCTCGTCCCATCGCTCCCAAAACGCTCGATGCACTCCAAGTCGATTTTGTTGAGCGGGCGGCCGTGCCCCCGATGGCGGAGGCTATGGTCAGTTTAGAAGATACCTTTGCGAAACTTAAGCGCGCGTCGGACGCCGGTTGGCAGCTCGACTCGTCCAGCGACACTTCGCAGCATCCTATCACTGACATCGCGCACGAATCGCTCTTGCTTCGCGAACATTTTACAGAGTTGCTGCGGACACCGGACACCCAAAAGTATGACTCGGAGTTCTCGAAAATTTTGCGCACCAGCCAGACTGCGGCTCTAGAGCTCGAGCAGCTGCTAGGCAACCAACCACTCGACCGCCGCCAAATAACTAAACAGCTTGAGCTGGTAGAGTCGAGCTGCCAAGCATGTCACTCTCAATACCGCGATGCGCCGGTCTTAGATTAGCCGCCAGACTCAAGGTCGGCGTGTTCTGAGCTAAACGGATTCGAACTCAAAGCCCCCCCCTCGATCAAGATGCGTACGCCATTTCTATACATCCCGAAGTGATGACAGCCATTAGCCGGTGGTCGCGCAGCGCACCACCAGAACACGGCGACACCCACGATTCGATCCCGGAGGGATCGCAGGCGGACGGACGCGCTGTCATCCCTCCGGGATGAACGCATTGCGGGCGACGGTTATCCGGTGGTGGCGCTGCGCTTACCACCGGCTAATGGCTTGAACCCCTTCGGGGTAAATATCGATGGCGATTCGGACTCCGACGCACTAAACACGCGCACCCATCCCGAGGGGATGACAGCCATTTAGCCGGTGGTCTCGCAGCGGACCACCGGGATACGAGTCGCCTTTAGCCTCGTTTCAGGGCACTTCGATTTCTTCGATCGTGCCGCGCAGGGGTTGGTCCAGTGCGTAGGGTGGTTTATCGAAGGCGCTTCCGTCGCCGAGCACGCGTGGATCCTGGCCTTGCTCGAGTACATCCAGCAATTGTTTGCGCAAGCTCTGTCGCTGTGTCGTAAAAGTCGGATCGTTGGCCAGGTTATGAGTTTGGTCTGGGTCATCGGCCAGGCGATAAAGCTCCTCGGCGGGGCGCTTACCAAAACCAAGCTGCCAATACTCGGCCATGGATTCGCTGGTTTCGAATTCTACGAAGAAATCTCGCGTAGGACCAAAGTCGATGTCCATGCGCCGCGCAGTATCTGCCGACTTGGCATTCTTATCTTGCACCAGCCTAGCTGCCAGCGGCGGCTGAGCCACAGGCCAGCGATCGGGTGCAAAATTGATGATATACAAATAGTCGGCGGTTCGAATGCCGCGCATCGGATAGGGCAGTCCACCCGGTCGTGATTCATTAACATGATTCTCTCGACCGACGATCGCAAACCCGCGTAGGGCTGTCTGCTCCTGCTCTTTTCCCATAGCGGCCAGTAGACTGTCTCCATCCATATCTGCGGCTTTCGGAAGGCCAGCAACTTCCAGGAATGTCGGCGCCAGATCAATGAGGCTCACCGGTGTTTTAATCCTGGTGCCGGCACTCACTTTTCCAGGCCAGCGCACGGCCAATGAGACTTGGGTACCGAAATCGTACAAATTGCACTTGCCGCGCGGAAAGCCAGGCGCACCGTGGTCGCCGCTGACGACCAGCAGCGTGTTTTCCAGCTCACCCATGCGTGTCAATTCTTCGATTAGCACGCCAAGGGCTGCGTCGAACGCCATGGCTTCGCCGAGATAATCGGCAAAATCTTCGCGCACGATTTCATTGTCGGGGAGAAAGGCCGGAAGTTTGCCTTTCAAGTCACTGGGTTCGATGCCCCAGATAGCTTTGCCGGACCCTCCCGTCCAGGGGCGGTGCGTGTTGGTGGGGTTGAACCAATAGTAAAACGGTTGATTATCCGTTCGATCGGCCAAAAAGGAGTTGAAGTTGCCACGCACTTCATCTAGCAATCTCGCTTTGGCTGCCAACTTGTCTTCAGCGGCTGATACGACCTGTGAAAAGTTGTTGAACCTTTGTCCGGAGGATTTGTAATTGTGATCGCTGCCCCCCATGCGATCTTCGCTGATATGCATTTTGTAGGTCCAGCCGATATGGTAGCTCGAGGCTTGCAGCATTAGCGGAAACCCCTGCACGGCGTCCCAGGGATCGGGCACACCTTTGACCCATGGATGATGCAATTGTGAGTGACTTCCGTTGCGAAAGAAATGACGACCCGAGACGATCGCAGCCCGCGAGGGCGTGCAGGACGGTGCGCTGACAAATGCATTCAGGAAAAGTGCTCCTTCTGCAGCAACTCGATCGAAATTCGGTGTCTCCACCACATCGCAAGCCGAAGGTCGCTCTGGGCTAGCGTACGCGCTGGCATAACGTCCCCAATCGTCCGCGAACGCAAATACGATATTGGGTTGCTCGCTGGCCCTGACTCTAGAAGCAAAACAAGCCACCGAGACGACGGAAGCGACTGCTATTAGAAGTACATTCGGAAGTCGGTGAAACACGCTAGTCATTTTCGATGGCCCTGCAGCAAAACGGACGATGGCACGATTGGCGAAGATCGAATTGCGATCTCGGGCCACACCCGAAAACGCAAATTGATTTCTCGAATCAAGATCTGGTATTATAGTGAGCTAGCAGGGCCATACCTCGAGTGCCTCAAACTAATAAGCGTGTTTCCTAACGATCGAGCGGAAAATAAGTGGGATAGGCTTCCAGCCTGTCATGGCGGAATCGCCAGGCTAGAAGCCCATACCACGTTGAGAAACCGACACTAGTTATGAGTGGGATAGGCTTCCAGCCTGTCATGGCGGAATCGACAGGCTAGAAGCCAATCCCACGTTGAGAAACCGGCACTAATTATAAAGGATAGGCTTCCAGCCTGTCATGGCGGAATCGACAGGCTAGAAGCCTATCCCACGTGGAATCAGTCTACCGAATCGGCTCGCAAGCTATAAACAAAAGGGCGAATTGTGTTTGCTTTTTCTAAAAAAATCTGCGGCAAAATCAGCAGGATCGTTTGTTCGGCAATCCTGTTTGCACCGTGCTTACTGCCGAGTACCGCGCGGTCGCAAACGGTACCTGGAAATGCAATTAGCGTGACGGATGCATTGCTGAAAGACGCACAAATGGCCAGGCAGGGCAACAACTTGTACCTCTCTCCCAACTCGCTCAGCGGCAAAGACAGCCAAGCAGACGTGGGTGAGCAGCAGGGGGCCGTGACGATTCCTCGTATCGCTGCTAGCCTCGTTGGAGTCCAATGGCTGGGCCAAAAACCCAGCGAAAGTTTTAGTTTGAAGGTCGAGCAAGATCACTGGATCGTCAACTGGAAGGACCGACCCAAAGCGGCACAGGTAATTGAATTGACATTCGATAGCCAACCGAAACTACTCAGCGAAGTACGGGCGACAGTAGCCGCCGGAGATGGTTCGATCTATCTGCCCGCCTGCTTGGCAACAACGGTCGGTGAAAAGATTCGGTACGAACCACAAACATTTAAAAATACGGTCGGTTATTGGGTGGGCAAGCAGGATTTTGCCAGATGGGAGTTCAGTGTTGATGAACCTGGTTCGTACAACGTCTGCATTTTGCAAGGCTGCGGAACGGGTCAAGGTGGCAGCACCGCCACGCTAACCGTCGGCGAAGGTAACGACATACAGTCGGTTGCCTTCGAGGTACTGGAAACGGGGCACTTTCAGAATTTCCAGTGGCGAACGATCGGTCAAGTCGATTTGACCCGCAGCGGGGTGTTTCCACTCAAGATCGCACCGACAGAAATAAAGAAGAATGCGCTGATGGATGTCCGCGCGGTTCACTTGGTGCGATTGCCCAAGTAGCACGAGCCCTGTTGGGTGCCGCGGGCGGCCAGGGTTTGCAGCAAGCCCTCCTTGATCGATCCTTTTTTCAAACACCAAACGGGTGCGATGAGATCCTTGGGTGGTGCGTCGCCTGAGATACGTTCGATGACCATTTGGGGAGGAAGCCTCTCGATAAAATCTGCCAGCACTTCTACATACTCGTCCAGCTCCAGCATACGGACTTGGCCGCTGGCGACTTGCTCTGCGAGCGGTGTGCGATGGACGGCATATAAGTTGTGGATCTTAACTCCGGACGGGGCCCAGCGGGCAACTTGTTCGGCCGTTTGCATCATCATTTCCTGCGTCTCACCCGGCAATCCAAGCATAATGTGCAGCGACGTCTCGAACTTGCGGCCCGCAACGCGTTGCATGGCATCCACCGAGCATGCATGATCATGGCCGCGATTCATCCATTGGAGGCTACTGTCATGAATCGTTTGAACGCCGAGTTCCAGCGAGACGTACGAGCGCTCCGCGAATTCATCTAACAGGTCGAGTACGTCATGACCAATGCAGTCGGGCCGCGTGCCGATGACCAATCCGACAATGCGCGGGTCTTCTAAAGCCGTCTCCCACAACTGTCGCAGTTTGTCGAGTGGTCCGTAGGTGTTAGTGGCGGGTTGAAAATACGCCAAGAATTTCTCGGTATTGTAGCGACGGCGAAGACCGTCGATCCCTCGCTGAATCTGGGCAGTAATTGCGTCGCGCCGGACCCTACGACTCGGACTGAACGCGCGATTGTCACAAAACGTACAACCGCCCTTGGCTACGGTTCCATCGACATTGGGGCAGGTAAATCCACCATCTAAGCTGATTTTTTGAACCCGGCAGCCGAATTTCTGTTTCAGGTAGACGTTGAGCGGGTAATAGCGGTGTCCTAATTCCTGCCATAGCTCGGGCTGAAGGTGTGGTTTGTGGTGCATTAAAATTGACGGATTCGCTGCGGGAGCTTAGATTAGAGATGTGCGTTCTGCTTTGGCCCTTCGTGATGATTGTATCGACTGGGTCCACGACTGGGCAGTCCCAGCCGACGTGCCAGCCGACCTTCCTAACTGTAATTCGCTACGCTTTTTGAGATTTCGGGAGAATGCCGATGGCCGACTATGGTCAACTGGTTCCCACCGGTGGTGGCGACGTCATCTACCTGCGAAAAGACAAGCTGATCATTGGCCGCCGCGAGAACTGCGACATCGTCCTACGCTTCAGCAACGTCTCGGGTCAGCATGCGCGGCTGACACTTGAACAGGGCTATTGGTTTCTGAAGGATTTGGGCAGCCGCAATGGCACGAAGGTCAACGGCTTTCGTATTAGTCGGAAACGGCTCGACCCGGGTGCTAAAATCTCATTTGCGAAGCATATGTTTACGGTGGACTACAGCCCCGAAATGCTGGGAGCTTTCGGCCCGCCTCCACCCGACGATGACCATATCGAAGAAGTGCTGCGCACGGGTCTACTCGATCGCGCCGGACTCGACCGACGCGATGACGCAGAGAAGTTCACCAACCGCAATTTGGCTGACGATGATGATTAGGACCCTGTGGATTAGGAGTTAGCTGGCTGCGCTTGGCTTTCGCTAGCGCTATCGGTCAAGACAGGAAATTCACCCGTTGAGATCAAGCCGCGATCCATGATCCAAATGTTGCGGAAGCGAACGGGATCCTTGTGGTTCTGGAATTTGATCGGCAGGAGAGTTGGCTCCTCGGCTTTACCGGCACCGGTCTTGGCTAGCACTTCTGCATCGTTGTGAGTCTTCACGCCGTTGTGCCAAACCGTGATCCGCGCGTTGCGAAGCTTGCTACCATCGGAGCCCCAGCGCGGTGCGGTGAAAACGATGTCATAGGTTTGCCATTCCAACGGCGGCAAACACATGTTCAGGTCGGGTGCCTTTTGTCGATATAGGCTGCTACAGCCATTGAAAGTCGGCGCTTCGGAAAACGAGTCGAGTACTTGAATCTCATAGCGACTTTGTAGGTAGCAGCCACTGTTTCCCCGCTCCTGCCCCGTTGCGGAGGGCATATAGGGCAAACGGAATTCGACATGCAAGTTGAAGTCCTGAAACATTGGCTTCAGGTCTGCGCCCGGTTTTAGAAGTCCACCTTCCGAAATTTCTCCGTTAACAAATTGGTCGACGCTAGTTCCATCGAACAACACAAGCGCCCCTTCGGGTGGCTTGGCACCCATGCTAGGGCTAGAGCGTTTGATGCGCTTTAATTTCCCAAGCGGCTTGCCTTCGCGGCTCACAATCAGGCAATGCTCCTTCTCAACAAAGATAGCCCAGGGGCCGCCTGATAAAATGAGGAAATCACCCGACCGATGACCGATCAACTCATGGGACTCAGCCGTGAATTTCTCCTGGCCTGGCAGGCCGCCCGTGTATTGGCGAGCTTCGAATTTGTCGTTGCCTATCGGCCGGACCTGAAGACCGAAGGCCGTGTTCCCGTGTTCCTCGGTTTGGATTTCGCCAACAAACTCGCCCAGCAGCTCGAAATTAGCATCATTCTGAGGGGGTTCCGTAGCCACAATGACTGCGGGGACTGCCGGCAAATCACTGGCCTTTGATGACTCGGCTGCCGGCACCTGCCCCGCTTCGGCTGTAACAGCCGTTGCAGACGCAGCGGCATTTTCCGTGGCCGCTGCTTCGGAATCCGATTTGTCCTGTGACATGACAGGCTGTTGGAGTAGCAGAAAGCCGACGAGCAAAATGGAGAAAACGCGTTTCATGGATAGTGTACTTGTAGGTGAGAGGCATGAGGCAGCCGCAGGACAATCCCGCTATTTTGATCAGCCTATCACCAAACTGCAAATACCCAGCCGCTGCTCATTAGAAAGTTGGCACTTCAGAGGGCACTGTAGGTAGCGAATGGAGCGGCCTTGCGGCCTACTTTTTGCCGTTGGCCGCACGCGAGTCACCTTCGGCCTCGCCGCTTTCGTCCTTGACTGGCGGCACAAATTCGATGCTTAGATGTTCGCTGATACCGTCGGCGAGAGCGCCCATCTGCTGGCAGGTAAAGAAGACCAGCACTGGGAAAAGAGAGCCGGCAAGTCCTGCCAATATTTCATTTTTACCCAGTAGCAAAAACCACAGCAGCATCGTGGTCGAGAACGCAAAGAATGTCTTTAAATAGTAGCCGGCCCAAGATTCAGCAGCCTCGGCAAAGGAGCGAAACACAGCACTCGACAGCGGAGCGAACACACTGCCGGTGTCCAGCATCGATAGCATGAAGACTGGGAAGAGTACGAAACTGGTTAGCATCATGCCCGCGATTTGCATACGACCAGCTCCCTCCGCCTCGCCGCCGAGCCACAGCCCCAGCACGAAACCGGGCGTCATGGCTGCCAACAGGGCGATGGTGACAGCCGCTACGTCTCCCGCATTCTCAAAGATGTTGAATCCGGGCCATTCGGAAACACGCGACTGCCGGTTGGCGACCGACTCTAAAAGTGCGATACCACTACTGAGCAGCGGCATGGCGAATACCAGCCCAATTGCTGGAGTACTAATTGCAATCAATAGTATTAGACCTGGCCCGTACTGCGTATCGCGCATGTTGGCTGCAAATTGCCCAGCCGCGAAAATGCCACCGAAAATGATTGCGTAGCCAAAAATGTGAGCAATAGCGACGGGGTCCTTGAGGAACCCAAATGTTCGTTGCAGGAAACCCGCCGTATCAAAGTCGCCGCTGTACAAATTATCAATGTCTTCGTCGGTAACCTGTAATTGTGCCTTCTCCATAATTTGGGAGGCGCGCGAGCGTTGCGATTCGGCGATCTGCAACTGCTGTAACTCTTCGCCCGCTGCCAGAGGCATGTCCTCATGGGTGAGCTCCAGCTTCGGTTGCTTCTTCGGAGACCAATTGGGCGGCGGGGGTGGGACCTTGAAAACCAAGAAACAGTCGGGGCATTTGATCTTCACACCCTGATTCGAGAGTCTCACATACTGGGCAGTACCACAGGCCGTGCACGAGACACGATACTCGGGGTCCGTATCCTCAGGCGGCTGAGTGGCCCTAGGAGACTTGGTGGCCTTAGTAGGCGGGACAACACCAGCAGAGGGGGCAACACCAGCAGCGGGGACGAGCTGGTCGAGCTCTGTCAGATCGACGCCTGCATGCCGCGCCAGCAGTTTGTCAGCCGCCGAGTTGGGTTTTGCCGTGCTCCATTGCAGCTCTGATAACTCGGGCAGGTCTTCGTCGAAAACCGAACGTTTCGGCTCAGGCGGCGTGGGCTTGCCGGTCGCCGGCCCAGGATTCGTGGCTTTGGACCGCGAAGTCGAAGTTAGCGGTGCGAGCGCAAAATCATCTTCTGGAACTGCACTGTCACGAACTGCTTCATTCATCACGCGGGGATCGGCAGGAGCAGTCGGTCGCTGGGTTGGCCTGGCACGCACTTGAGCGGCGGGCATCGACGCATCGCGATTGCGCTGCTTGACCTGTTTGGCAATCCGCTCGCGTTCCTTTTCCTTCTTGCGCTCCTCGAATACTTCCTGACGCGCAGCCGCATCCGCGATCGCAGGCGTTCCCAAATTGAGCCAGTCATCGTCTTGGATTGGGCTGGCCGTTGGTCCAGCCGCAACGGGTGATCGCGGCGCGGGAGCTGTACCTGGCATACCGGACGCAGCCCGAGCCGGTGGGCTCTGGCGGTCGCTAGGAATGCCGGGAACCGTAACTGCCTGCTGACAACTGGGGCACTTCACGCGGCGGCCAGCAAACGCCGCTCCCGCTTTTAGACGCTTGCCGCACTTGGGGCATTGGAATTCAAGATTCGACTGGTTCTTAGCTGAATCATCGGGCACAGGCGAAGCTCGATACTGTATGGGCTGGTCATCGCTGACAGTGGGCGACTGAAATGCGCCTAAGCCTTTAGCCTAGACGCTTTTGTCCGTACGAGCAAATTTCAAGCCAATTATGCGTCCATCACGTCGGTCTCGCGGGCCTTAGAGGCGTCGCTAGCTTCCGCTTCATACTTCTTGGTCAATTCCTGAACTTCTTCCTTGAGTCGATCGCGATCGTCCTCGCCAATCTCCTTATCCTTTTCAGCCGTGTCGATCACCTTGTTGGCATCGCGACGAATGCTGCGCACCGCGATCTTGGCCTCTTCGGAGAGCTCCTTGATACGGGCGACCATTTTCTTGCGAACCTCGGTGCTAAGTGGGGGAATGTTGATGCGAATCATCTTGCCGTCATTCTGAGGATTGAACCCCAAATCGCTAGCCACAATCGCCTTTTCAATATCCTTGATTGTGCCCACATCGTACGGGCGAATCACTAATTGAGTCGATTCGGGCGCGGTCACTGAAGCCAGTTGTTTTAGCGGACTCAGCGAGCCATAAGCTTCGACGCGTACCGTATCAACCAAGCCCGGATTGGCTCGACCGGTTCGGATTCCACCCAGAGCGTGCTTCAAGACGCCAATCGCCTTATCCATCCGCTCTTCCGCATCTGTCATCACATTGTCGACACTCATGGCTCACCATCCTGTCATAAGCAAGAAAACTTGGAAATCTAAACCGCGTCGAGCGACCGTTGCTGCGCAGTTTGCAATGCAGTTTATACACTGACGACCGCGAGCGTGGGTCCAATACGCGTGCCAACACGCCCCCCCGAAACGGCCTTTACAATGTTACCATTCTTTTTGAAGTTAAAAACGAGCACCGGCATGTTGTGTTCGCGGCATTGCGAAATTGCCGTGCCGTCCATCACGCGCAGATTCTGACTGATAACCGTGTCATAGTCCAGTTCTCGATACAGTACGGCATGTGGATTCTTTTCGGGATCGTCGCTGTAAACGCCATCTACTTTGGTGGCTTTGAGTACGATATCTGCGCCCAGTTCCAATGCGCGCTGCGTGGCGGCGGTATCGGTAGTCACAAAGGGGCTACCTGTGCCAGCGGCTAAGACGACGATGCGTCCCTTCTCCATGTGACGAATCGCACGACGGCGAATAAACGGTTCGCACACACCATCCATGCGAATTGCTGACATCACGCGGGTACTACAGCCAATGCCTTCGAGCCCTTCCTGAAGGGCGAGCGCGTTGATGACAGTCGCCAACATGCCCATGTAATGCGCTGTGGCCTCTTCGATTTTCGAGCCGGCCGCCGTGGTGAACTGCGCACCGCGAAGAATGTTACCGCCACCCACCACCAATCCGATTTGGCACCCCAGCTCCAGTGCCTGTTTAATCTGTCCGGCAATAGCGAAAACCTCTTCCATATTGATGCCGCGTTCACCCGCTCGGGACAAACTCTCGCCGGACAGCTTGAGTATGATGCGGCGGAAATGGGGGCGTTTAACGTCGGTGGCATCTGAAGCGGACATAGAGGTGTTCTGTAGAGAATGGGAAATCAACCGGACGCCCCGCTAGGTTTGCGTGGACGTGTAATACAAGAGCCCGAAACACGTATCCCGCGTTTCGGGCCCCATAATGTTACAAGCTTTCGCCGAGTGTCTGAAGCCTACACCCCAATTACGTCGGGACGGGGTACTTCAGGCGGATGTGCTCACTCCTGTCCCAAAATGAACAGGACAAACTTCTTGATAACCATGCCTTTGCTCTTGGCAAAATCACCTACAGTCTGTTTATCATCTTTGACAAACGGCTGTGCCAACAGTGCCTTTTCCGCAATGAACTGTTGCAATCGGCCTTCGACCATTTTATCAACAATGTTCTCGGGCTTGCCTTCCTTGAGAGCCGCTGAGCGAAGGAACTCACGCTCTTGGTCGACGACCGCTTTGTCCAAATCATCTTTGCTCAACGCAGCGGGTCGCATCGCCGCCACATGCATCGAAACGTCTTTGGCCGCTTCATCGCTGCCGCCATCTACTTGCACCAAGACGCCAGCAACTGTGCCCAAGTTGTGGCTGTACCCGCCGCAGGTACCTTCCATCTTTGCCATCCGACCCACTTCGAACTTCTCTCGGATGCGGTTGAACAGCTCCGCTTTCTGGTCGCCCAAAGTCAAACCGCTCTTGGACGGTGAAGGCAGAGCTAACAGTGCGTCCGAGGAATCGATCGGCCCCGACGCTAGCGCCAAACCCTCCGCTAAATCGTTGCACAAGCGAACGAACTCTTCGTTCTGAGTGACCGGTGCGCTTTCGCATTTTAGCTCGACGATGGCTCCATTCTTCTTGTTCATACCGCAGTACAAACCGAATCGACCGAAAGCAGTCTCACGCGTCGACCGTTTTTCGTCTAACTTTTCACCGCGCTCGCGAAGAATTGCCACTGCTTTGTCTTCATCTCCGCCCGCTTCTGACAGGGCGGACTTACACTCCATCAATGGCAGGCCGGTTCGCTCGCGAAATGCTTTTACTTTTGCTGCTGTTATCTCAGCCATCTGCTACTCCTAATAGCCCGTCTGAAGAAGACTAATTGTAGGTTTGAAGAATCTTAAGGGACGCAGCGAATAAAACTCACGCTGCGAACATCGGACAGAGGTTTAGGATGCCGCTTCGACACTTTCCGGTTCGACGGCTGGCGCTTTCATAAGCGGAGCCGCCTTAGCTTCCGCTGCTGCGGCTTGCTTCTGCAACTCCGGATTCTCTGCCTTGCCCTCCAGCACCGCGTCGGCCAACTGGCCCAGCAGCAACTCGATCGAACGAATGCCGTCATCGTTACCAGGAATCGGCAAATCAACCAGCGACGGATCCGAATCGGTGTCGATCAGTGCGAGTGTCGTAATACCCAGTCGCCGAGCTTCTTTGACGGCATTGCGTTCCTTGGTGGGATCAACCAACACCAAGCACTCCGGCAAGCGATTCATGCTGCGCAGACCGTTCAAGTTGCGGTAGATTTTGCGATATTCGCGTGTCAACGCCGACTGCATCTTCTTCGAGAACGTGTTGAGTTCGTCGGAATGCATAATGCGTTCGAGTTCTTCCAGCCGCCCGAGCCGGCTGCGAATGGTTCGAAAGTTGGTTAGTGCTCCACCGAGCCAACGCTCCGAAACAAACGGCATGCCACAGCGTTCGGCTTCCTGCTGTACCGTCTCGGAGGCTTGACGCTTGGTTCCCACGAACAATATCAAGCTACCGCCGGCCGCGACTTGATTCAGATATTTTTTGGCTCGCAACAGTCCACGCAGCGTTTCGCGGATGTCGAGAATGTGGATTGAATTCTTGCGACCGTAAATATACGGTGCCATTTTGGGATTCCACCGACTGACACGGTGACCAAAATGCACGCCAGCTTCGATCAGTTTCTTGACGAATTCGCCTTCAAGACCACTCATAGATTCATGCCTTTCGTGCCTGCACGCAATGTGGAAAAGCCTTCAGAAAAGGCCCTAGCGACCACACAGGCTCGAAAATCGAACCTTCAGCCTCAGCAGACGGGGGGTAAGAACAAACTTCCGCTTGGGCCGACAATGGCCCAGCGAGCCCCACAGGATAGCCGCAACCTAGGCCTTCCGTCAACACTATGTCCTGAGCCTCCTTGATGGGCTAATTCAGTATTTGAGTATCGTCTTCTGAATTATTGTTTAGAGCTAGACCTCGCCAGCGGCGCACCCATAATTCCTTTCATTAGCAGGCTTAAGTTTTGATTGTATTCACCTTCTATTGCACCGGGCTGGAATTTGCCGGGCTTGGAGCCCCGCGCTGCTATCACGATGTTTAGGCTAGGGATGACCGTTATTGTATCGCGGTTCCACAATCCGTTGGCTTGATAAGTATCGGCAGGCAGCGCGGGCCAGACTCGCTGTCGGGATGACAGCAATTCGTTGAACCAGAAATTGAAGCCATAGCAGCCGGGCCCTAGAGGCGTTTGGGTCGTACCACCCCCATACGATCCAATCGACAAATAGTCGTTGGATTGGTGGACTGCCTGCGGTAGTTCCTTAGGTACTCCAACTCGCACGCAGTCTGCGAAGATTTCTGGGTCGATAACCGTCTGGCCATTCCATTCACCTTGGTTGAGCCACAGCCAGCCCACGCGCGCAAAGTCTCGCGAAGATGCCGTGACACCACCCCCAGACCGCGATCCGAAAAACTCGCCATCCTCGAACTGTAGCATGCTCAATCGTTGCCGGATCACAGCGTCGAGCGGCTGCCCGTAAACTCTCTCCAGCGACCTAACATACAATTGAATCGCAAAGTCGTTATATCCCCATGCGGCTCCTGGAACTTCTTCGAGCGCGTAGCCGCTGACCATATTGGCCAAGTGCCTAAATGTCATCGAGGCATCCTTTTCCGAGAGCTCCCAGCCGAGCGGTGCAACACGTGCATCGACACTTTTCAGCTTGCCCTCCTGAACCGCCATCATCAGCAAAGTGCTGAGTACCGGTTTGGCTGCAGAGGCCCAATCCTTGTGACGAGTCATCTCGCCCCATTGATAAACCAGGAAACCGTTGCGGATCACACAACCATCTCCGCCAACGTGGGTTGCATATCGATCTAAGTCTTCGCGACGCGACACCAGCGTTTCCGCGTCGCGAGTTTCCCAGTGTGTTCCAGGAAAAATGCAGATGGGCTCGCTGGCTGCCAGGTCCGTTAATAACAACCGACAGAAAAGAAGGAGGCCTAAATTTCCGCCCAGGTAGTTGCTTGGCATCTTATATCAATTCCGAATTGAAAGCTGTGTCACCCCAAACGTCCGCCAGAATGATTCACGAGGAAACGAGGCGTTTTCAGTTTAACCGCATGGGCATCGCCCCGCTCCTCCCGTCGACTGAAGTGGCACAGATGGGGTGGTTTTGATACGCACGCCAGAACCTTGGCATTCTGGCGGGCTTATGACCTAGTGCACCGAGCCAGACGGGCGAGGGAATCTGCGGGTTGGTCTGGCAAATGCGCGGACTTGCGCGCGATTTGGCCCCCCCCCAGCCAACGCTGTTAAGTCAAGCATTCTAAGCACTAGCGGGTTGCCAGCGGTCATCCGCAACCGTTAGACTGAGGTGATTCACGATGGCTTGCTTCGATGTCGAAGCGGCGAGAGAAGTCTCCTCATTTAATGTGTGAACCATCATGCGACTTGCAATTTTCAGCTTCGGTCTACTAATTAGCTTGTGCTGTTCGAGCCTGACACTCGCACAATTGCCGACCCCCAGTCCCGAGCACGAATTGCTAAAAAAGGACTTGGGCACTTGGGCAGCCACCGTCAAGATGTGGATGGGTGCGGATGGAAAGACAGATCCGTCCGTCGAGCCATCGGTCTCCAAGGGCGAAGAAGTTAATCGCATGTTGGGCGAATTCTGGGTCATCAGTAACTTCACCGGCGAATTTGGTGGTATGGCTTTTGAAGGACATTCGGTCAGTGGCTATGACTCCAAGACCAAAAAATTTGTGGGGAACTGGACAGATTCCATGACGCCAGCACCAATGCATATGCAGGGCACCTACGACCCAAAGACCCAAACACTGACCAGCACGACAACCGGTGTGGGCATGGACGGTGAAGCGACGAAAGGCAAGTCGCTGATGGTCTACAAAGACGCAGACCATCGATTGTTGTCCATGTACGAAATCAAGGATGGCAAAGAACTGAAATCGATGGAGATCGAATACGTGCGCAAGAAGTAATTCGCGTTTTTTCGGGATAGGTTTTCCATGCATCGTTCTTCCAGCCGCCGAGTTTGGATAGCCCAATTGAGCTCGATGGGCATTGGTTCGCTCGCTTTCCAGCGGGCCCTGGCGCACCAAGTGAGCTTGGCCAATGCAGTTTCAAGCGAAATGATTCGCGATGCACAGTGGATTGCCGACATCGAATTGACCGAAGCCGAGCAAACTTTACTGGCCAAGCAAATTCAATCGCAGCTGGAAAACGAGCGAAAATTGCGAGCGCTGAATATCAATGTCGATGTTGGCCCAGCGTTAGCATTTGTGCCCTACTTCTTCGCTGAAAACCTGCCCGAGCAGATCGAGGAACACGCCACTCAGAGCGCCGCTGGACCTGCCGCCACGCGTAATGCGTCTTGGTTCACCCGCCAAGAGGCAGAGCACCGACTGGCAGCAGGTGCTCAGGCGGTGGATTGGCAAGACGAGCGAACTATGGCAGCTTCGGGCATCGTACAACAAGCCCGTGCTTTGCGTTCGGGCCAGATTACCAGTCGGCGCTTGACAGAATTGTATCTAGAACGATTGAAGCGATTCGACCCCGAACTACGCTGCGTGGTGACGCTGACCGAAGAGTTAGCCCTTGAGCAGGCCGCACAAGCCGACCAAGAACTCAGCGACGGCAAAGATCGAGGGTTCCTGCATGGCATACCTTGGGGTGCTAAGGACATTCTGGCGGTCCCGCCCTATCCAACCACTTGGGGAGTCGGTGCCTATCGCGACACCGTCCGCCCCAACCTAGCCACGGTCGTTCGACGCCTGAATGAGGCGGGCGCGGTTATGCTGGCTAAGCTATCGGTGGGTACGTTGGCGATGGGTGATCAATGGTACGACGCAACTACCAAGAATCCTTGGAATCTGCAGCAAGGGAGCTCGGGTTCTTCGGCGGGTAGCTGTTCCGCGGTGGCCGCCGGGCTATGCACGTTTGCCATCGGAACTGAAACGCTTGGGAGCATCGTCTCACCGGCTCGCCGCTGCCGAGTTATGGGCCTGCGGCCCTCCTTTGGTCGCGTCAGCCGCTACGGCTGCATGACGTTGGCCTGGAGCATGGACAAGATAGGTCCCATCGCCAGACATGCCATCGATTGCGGCATCATCCTGGCCGCGATTCAAGGTAGCGACGCGCGAGACCCGACCGTCGTCGATCGTCCATTAGAATGGCCCGCTGATTTCGAGGTTACCAAACTGCGAGTCGGATACGTCGAATCCGAGTTGTCCCCCGCCGAAAAGCTCGTTTTCGAGATGCTGGAAGCCCAGGGCGCGAAAATGATTCCGCTGGTTTTCCCGCAATCGATTCCACTACAGCCGCTGATGGTCGGCTTGGATGTCGAATCCGCTGCCATGCACGATCCCCTGTTTCGCGAGGTACAGTCCGATAGCGAATTGGGCCGGTGGGGGCCTTCGTTCCGCGAGTCGCAGTTTGCTCGCGGTATTCACTACGTGCAGAGCATGCGCGCGCGAACTTTGCTGATCCAAGAAACGGAGCGAGTTCTGCGAAATGTCGATGTCATGCTCGGCGGCGATGATTTGACTCGAACCAATTTGACCGGCCATCCCAGCATGGTCGTTCGCACCGGCACCGAAAAAATGCAGAACTCAAATCGCAATTCCGAGGCAGCCTCCAGTGAACTCGCTGCCGCCACGGCGCCAAGTACGATCAAGCTAACCGCCAAGTATTTTGGAGATAGCCAGCTCGTAGCTGTCGCCGACTTTGTCCAACAGCAGATGCCTGCCAGCCCAGAATTACCGACGGGAATGTAAGGTGAGCGGCAGGATAGTGAATTCTCTGAAGCTGGAGTCGCCGGACTTCGGTTCGTCGAGAAATGAAGTCTGGCGACTCCGGCTACGAATATTAGATTTATCGGGACGAAGTTAAGCCGTGCGCGATTTCGTAGTGGGTGATTTTTTCTTCCTGCTCAAGCGTGAGGGCGATATCATCGAGGCCATTGAGTAGGCAATGTCGTCGAAAGGATTGCACTTCAAACGTTAAAGACAGACCATCGTCGTCCTGCACGGTACACGTTTCTAAATCGACGGTCATCTGGTAAGGCGCATTCTGTCTGGCACGTGAGAAAAGATCCTCAATAACCGACTCGGGCAGTTTGATGGGCAGTACGCCGTTCTTGAAACAGTTATTGAAAAAAATGTCTGCAAACGACGGTGCCAAGACGACTCGAAAGCCATAATCCTCAAGCGCCCAGACCGCATGTTCGCGGCTGGAACCGGAGCCAAAGTTGCGGCGCGCGAGCAGGATGCTGGCACCTGCAGTCGCCGGTTGATTCAGCTCGAATTCAGGATTATCCGACCCATCGTCATTGAATCGCCAATCGAAGAATAGATACTGGCCAAACCCAGTCCGCTCGATGCGCTTTAGGAATTGCTTGGGGATGATCTGATCGGTATCGACGTTCGCTCGATCCATGGCGGCGACACGGCCGGTGATTTTCGTAAATGCTTGCATGTGCTCTAGCCCTTGTAGTTCCAATGGCGGATATCGTTAAAGTGTCCTTGAATGGCAGCGGCTGCAGCCATCGCGGGCGAGACCAGGTGGGTGCGGCCACCTTTACCCTGCCGACCTTCGAAATTACGGTTGCTGGTCGAGGCGCAGCGCTCGCCGGGTTCCAGCCGATCTGGATTCATCGCCAAGCACATGCTGCAGCCCGCTTCACGCCAATCAAAGCCGGCTTCGACGAAGATCTTATCGAGTCCCTCCGCTTCGGCCTGTCTCTTGACTTGTCCACTGCCGGGCACGACCATCGCGCTGACTTGCGAACTGACACGGTAGCCCTTGACGACCTTGGCGGCGGCCCGCAAATCCTCGATCCGCGCGTTGGTGCAGGAACCAATAAAAACTCGATTGATATCGATTTGCTCGATCGGCGTGCCAGCTTTGAGTCCCATGTATTCGAGCGAAGCGGCGGTGGATTTCTGTTCGGTTTCGTCGCCGCAGTCCGCTGGATCGGGAACGCAGGCAGACACGGAGCTTACCTGTCCGGGGTTGGTTCCCCACGTAACCTGCGGCTGGATATCGGCCCCGTCGAATTTGCTGACTTTGTCGTAGTGCGCACCCGAGTCGCTAGGCAGAAGTTTCCATTTTTGGACAGCCTTTTCCAAATCCTTGGGCGCGAAGGGACGCCCCTTCAAATACTCGAAGGTGGTCTCATCGGGCGCGATCATGCCTGCCCGCGCGCCAGCTTCGATCGACATATTGCAGACTGTCATCCGCTCTTCCATCGACAGGCCACGAATGACCGGGCCCGTATATTCGAGCACGTAGCCGGTGCCCCCATCGGTGCTGAGCTGACCGATCAAATACAAAATCAGATCTTTGGCTGTGACACCTTCGCTGAGCTCGCCGCCGACTCGCAGCTCGTACGTCTTGGGGGTGTACTGCAGCAGCGTTTGCGTGGCCAGCACGTGTTCAACTTCGCTGGTGCCAATACCGAAAGCCAAGGCACCAAAAGCACCATGCGTGGCCGTGTGGCTGTCACCGCACACGATCGTCATGCCCGGCTGCGTGTAGCCAAGCTCGGGGCCAATGATGTGTACGATGCCTTGATTCACATCGTTCAGGTCGTAAAGTTTGACGCCAAACTGTTGGCAATTGTTGCGAAGCGTGTCCACCTGCTGCTTGGCAATCGGATCGGCGATCGGCAGGCTGCGATTGGATGTCGGAACATTATGGTCGGGTGTAGCGATGGTCAAACCAGGACGTCGCACCGGGCGGTTGGCCAGCCGAAGACCTTCGAATGCCTGAGCGCTGGTCACTTCGTGAACTAAGTGGAGGTCGATGTACAAGATGGCCTGCTTGCCAGGTTCCGCCGCAACAAGGTGCTCGTCCCATATTTTTTGGAACATGGTTCGAGGAGAACCACTATGATTAATCATCTTTTTAATCTTTTTGCCAGTCAGGCTAAGGTTCTGGGGCGCGCAACCTGAGAAACTAATATTGTCTCTGGGACAATTCACCTTCCGGTTTCGCCCTTCCGGTTTCTATCGTCGACGCTCAAAGATGGTTGGAAAGCCGTAAACTGTCAAGCGACGATTGACACCTAAGCTCGTTTCCGTTTAGCCAGGAGTTGTCGATTTTGTCGGTTGCTCACAAGCTCTCTAGACTGTTCTATCGAATACTTCGGGCGGGGAGGAAATCGTCCGTCTGCGTGTGGTGGAGTTTTTGCGGATGTTGGATCTCAGGCTGCAGACCTTCAAGCCCACAAACTGTCTATGAAATCGGTTCATCCTCCATGACACCCACTCTATTTGGTCCCAGCCATTTAGCGGTTTGCACGCACTGCGATCAAGCGATTCGGGTGGCATGGGAGACGTTCAACCCTGCCCTATCGACCCGATGTCCCAGTTGCGGAGGGCTGTGCGAACTGCACGGAGAGCCGCTGCACGGAGATCGCGTCAGTCTGCGCAGCCCTGGTCCCCGCGAGGAACTCGGACGGCTAGACATCGTCGGCCTAGCTGGCTCGGGGGCTGACTTACCACAAGTCAAACGCATTTGGGGCTTGCCAGGTGAACATGTCCAGTTGCGGAGCGGAGAGCTATGGATCGACGGCCAGCTTTTCCAGAAGTCACTCGAGCAATTCCATCGCGTGCGAATCCCAGTAGCGGCCTATCCAGAAGACCGACTCAGCCACTTTTGGGTCTCGTCAGGTGAGCTGAATGGCACGCCGGCAAGCAAGAGCGACTGGGCGCGGATCGAGAATTCCGATACCGCCGGAAATACCCCCCTGGGACAACGTCTAAGCTGGCGGAGTGTTCGCCCAGCGCGCGTGCATCCCACCGATTCGCCGCCATCGGATTGGCTCCAGCCGAGTCCGATTGTTGATGACTATCGGTCCAATCAGGGCGTGCGCTGTCTCTTACATCCGGTCGAGGACTATAGCGTAACCCTGGAACTGTCCGATGTATTGACCGCACCTATGACCGGCCTGTTCCGATATCGGGATCAAGAAATCACCATCGCCTTTACGCCGGTCGACACAGGTCGCATCGAAAACCTCGCGGCGGCGACAATCCGCGTAAGGCAGCGCATCGAGGTAGCCCTCTGCGACGACCGCTTGTTGCTCGCCAGCGATACTGAGGAACTGGTCTATGAATATTCTGAGCTCGATAGTCACGCAAGCTCGCAATTGGATGCATTCGAGTGGATGCGCTTGGATTTTCACGCCCAAACGGGCTTCCGTCGCCTACAGGTGTATCGCGACCTGTACCTGCCAAGTGTTTCGACTGAATCCGCAGATGTAGGACAGGAAAGCTCTGTGCAGGAAACCAGTGCGGGCTTTTATTTGTTGGGCGACAATTTACCCGTCTCCATCGACAGTCGCAGTGAGCTTGGTCGCGTCGACGGGCGTCAGATATTGGGGCTAGTTGAACCTTACGTCGTGAAACCCAGTCGCTAGCCTTCGGCACTACTCATTCGCAACAATCGATTTGGCAGCGACCATCGATTGAAAATGGGACTGATATTCGCCGCTAGCATCCTGGGTAATTTGCTGCAACTGCCGCGAGAGCGATAATTGATCGACACCGCCACGATGATCGCTGAGGTAGCGGACCAGCAACTGCCGAGTTGCCGAGTTGCGATGTATGAAAAAATGCACCCAAGACCAACTATCGCGATATTGGACGTCTGCAAAACCACTCAGCTCGTCGGACTCTTCCAATTTCTTCAGCGAGGGTACCAAGCCGGCTTGCGCTCGCTGCACAACTTGGCTCAAGTAGCTGCTGCCTTCGAATCGCCGCTGCTTTGGCAATTCGAAATATTCTGCTAGCCCTTCATCGAGCCACAGCGGCAATGGCCTTTGACCGTCGTTCAATAGCGCATGCGTAATTTCATGACGCAGGTCAGTAGCCATATCGGGATGGCAGTGTGCGAACAGCATGCCCGGTCCGCGATCTTGAATGTACAGGGCTCTGCGCCGCGGCAGCGCAGGAAAATAGGCTTGCATGTAGCGCTGATACTCGCTTCCAGACTCAAACAAGACGATGTGTACCGGCTGGTCGCTTGACTCAATTCGAAGCACGGTACCGATGTCTTCCGCCAAAGCCGACAGCTCGGGAGACAAAGTCGAGTTTTGTGAGACGTCGAAGTCGGCGTGGATTTCGAAGCGACCTACCTTCAGCTCGATAGGCCACTGGCGTGGCTCGACCGCCTGCAACACGGCTGCAAGCAGAAACAGCCCCAACCACACGGCGTTTAGTGTGCGTGAGGTAAATTGCAAAAGTGAGCGAGGCATCCGGCCAGCCGTGGTGTGAGCGTTAAGAAAGTAGACCGACTCCCAGCAGTCATAGCCGATCTAGCCCGTGGCATGAAGCCGAAAACAGAAAAGTTACGCAGCCCCCGAAAGTAGTGCTTTCCCTGAAGTTTTGGCTTTCAGACCTGGAAGCCGCTCGCATTTTCCAATTCGTTTGACGGCGTGCCCAAGCGCAGCGTGGTTGTATATCAGAATCACTGGGCGCAGCCTACGCGATTAAACCAACAACACTTGTGCGGCGCTGCCCCCTCAACCCCAGCCCTTCTCCCCCGAAGTACCTTGGGAAAAGGGAGCAAGAATTCAAGAGCACGATCCAAATCGTAACACTTTACGGCGTACCATAAACGACGACTTGGTTCAGGTGCAAAATGCCACTGCCGTCCAAACCGACTTTGATAAACCGTCCGCGCGAACCGGCGGGTAGATCGATCGAGTAGGTTTCCGCAGGTTTTTTCGCCTTCCAAACTTGCTGCCACTCTTGGCCATCTTCGGAAATCCAGACGGCCAAGTCTTTAGCTCGCTTATAGAACTCTTTGCTGCGTCGATTTTGGATGTCGATATGTCCAATTTCTGCAGACTTTGCCAATCGAATCGCAATGGCGGGGTATGGAGAGTCGGCGTTGGGTGAGTGAAACGCAAATTCTCGGTTGGACGGGTCCGCAGCACTCAGCAATAAGTTCGCAAACTTGGAGTACTCTTCTGGGAAACTGCCGCCGAGTTGCAGTTGAGCGTCCCGCGATATTTCCGTTAACTCGCCGTGTTTGCGGAGTTCGCCAACATCGGCCAGACCGGTTTCAATCCAGCCATCCTCGCGGACGATGAACTTATTTTGCTGGCCCAGGTATTCGATCAAGTCTAAAAATTCGCTAGGTGCAATTGTTTTGACCAGTCCTTCGGGCATCGAGCTGGCCTTCATTTCCTTGCGAATATCGATGTCCGCTTTGGCGATGACTTCCTCGCGACCCTTGCCGTCCTGGCTGGCCACGCCGAGTGTCAGAGCCGAATCGGTTTCTTTCATGATAAAGCCAGTCAGAATGGCTCCCTCTGTGGTCAAGACCTGCACGGTCTCATATCCCTTGGCGATCGTAGAATTCGGCCACAGGATGTGGCGGATAATGTCCGGTGTTGGATATCGAGTACCAATGTCGTCGAGCTTGGGTCCGAAATCTTTCCCCTGCGGACCGATCATATGGCAAGCCGAACAGACTCGACTGAACACCAGTGCACCGTTGTCTGCCTTACCACCGCGAATACCGGCCAGGGTACGGATCGCTTCCTCGCGCCTCCAATCGGAAAGAGTGGGATCCTCCGCATCTTTGAGAGGTTTGACGGCCTTGCCGCCAGGGCCGTTGGAAAGTTTGAAGGTCGCGAAGTACTCCTTGGCTTGATCGCTCGCACCGGCCAGCAGGCTGCCCTGCTTTTCGGCCGCGTCTGCCTGCGGTTTGAGCGCGTGCAGGGTATGTTCGAGCGTGTATTCGATCCAGTAGTCTAGCGGCATGGCGATGACTTGAAGAGCCACCTCGAGCGCTTCGACCGATTGGACATAACTCAGCCCGCGAAGTGCCTCCAAACGCACGCGAGGATGTTCGTCTCGGATAGCTGCCTCAAATAACTTCATAGCGCCGCTATAACGAACGATTTCATTGGTGACCGTGTGTACGGCAGCGGCTCGAGCGTGAAAATCTTTGTCTTCCATGATGCGTTGGACCAGCGCAGGATCGACCTTGCGAAAGCTCTCCTGCAGCCAAAGAGCCTCGCACAGTTGATTGGCGGTGGTGTCGCTGGCAGCGATCCACTTGTCGACGGCAGTCAGAACTTCCACTGGGTCGCGCGAACGCAACTCGCGGCGAGCCCGATAGCGTGTCCGAGTTTCGTAGGTCTTGAGTTGCTCGAGCAACTCGACGACCGACTTGCCGTCCTGTAGCTCCGGAGTCAGCAGCGGCTTGTTCTTGTTGACCAAGCGATACAGTCGACCGTGTTCATGATCGCGATTTGGATCTCGCTGCGAATATTGCATGTGTCCGATCAGCGCGTTGCACCAATCGCCAAACCATAGGGCTCCATCGGGACCAATTTGCGGATCGACGGGCCGAAAGAACTTGTCGGTGGAGTCCAATAAATCTTCGATGCGTTTGCCTGCAAAACCAGCGGTACCCTCTTCATCGCCGACGGCGAAGCGTGGCAGGCCGTGCATGTTGATCACACAGGCGTAGATAAATTGGCCCTGAACTTCGTCAGGAAAGTGTCGGCTGTAAAGGAAATCGTTGCCGATCGAGGGACGCATGTTTTCGTTGTCGAAGTTCGGTCGCAGGGTGCGCCGCGTGTCCACTGCGAAGCCTGAAAGTGGGCTGGTCCAGTGCTGTTGCGAATTGGTACCGTCGCCGATAACGCCCTGTCCCCAGCGATCGAACACCATACACCATGGATTGCCATAGCCTGGCGTGCGGAAGTGACGGAATTTCCAGGATTGAGGGTCGAGTACATATGCGCCCGATGGACCCTTATTGCGAAACGGTCCCCAGGGAGATTCCAGCGTTGTCGACATCGAAACGCCTTCGAGCATATACAGCAGGCCACCGTGCGACCATTCCCAAGCACCCATGGCGTGGTGCGTATCGTCCGTGGCAATCCCGTCGATCACTTGTGTCACCTCGTCGGCTCGATCGTCGCCGTCGGTATCCCGGAGGAAAATAATGCGAGGCTCGTCGACGACCAACACGCCATCTTCGTGGAATTCGAAGCCGGTTGGGCAAATCAATTTGTCATAGAAGGGAATACACTTATCGGCTTTTCCGTCGCCGTCGGTGTCTTCGAAGATCAGAAGTTTGTCACCGGGCTTAGCCGCACCGGGCAACCACTGCGGATAGTTGATCATGCACGAGACCCACAAGCGGCCTTTTTTGTCGAAGGTCATCTGTGTTGGGTTGGCAAACTCAGGGAACTCGCGCTCAGAGGCGAATAATTGCACTTCGAAGCCTTCGGGCACGTGCATTTGAGCCAGCGACTCTTCCGGTGTTGGATAGACCAACGTTGTCGGTTCGCGTCCTGCGCGAAAGGCATCGTCGCGTGTACCGAACATCGTTTCGGGGATGAATACCTCGCCAGTGCCCGAGTCGTCGGGTTGAGACGGCACGGGCTTGCCAGCCGCCAGATCCCACACATATTGATCGCGAACGTCGACCATCTTACGTATCTTCTTGTACTCGCCCGGAAACGTTTCCGTATCCCAAGTGTTTCGTTTACCGTACACATACCAGCCGTTGAGCATGCGGTAGTCCTGGATGTGGAACCAAGACTTGTCGTTCACCGCCGCGCGCACGTCGTGGAACGTGGACACGTCCATGCCCGTCGGGTGCGGTGTTGGGAACAACTGCTTATCGAGTTCGCCCGCCACCAGTCGATCGCCCTGCTCGTTGCAATGGATGCCGTTGATCGTGTACTGCGTACCCGCCTCGGCCAAGAACGCTTTCTGGGAGGTGGTGAATAAATCGACAAACGGAACATTCAGCTCAACCGCCAGCGCTAGCACGGCTTCAGAATAGAGCTCGAGTGTCTCATTGTTTTTTGTTCCATCGGGTAGCAGCTCGCTTTCGGACGCTTCGAAAGCAATCGGGCTCACAAGAATAAAGCGGGCTTCGCGGCCCTCCTTGCTAAATTTCTTTTTGTGGTCTTCAATCCAGGTACGGTACTGGTCTGTGAACTTGGTTATTTCCTTAGGCGAACTTCCCGCAAAGTGTTCGTTGAAGCCGAAAAAGCACACAAACAGTTCGGGGCTGAAGACTTCCAAAGGGTTGTCGATCGTTGTGTAATTGTCGGGACGCTGTTGGTTACCCACTTCATCGGCTGGCCAGCCAAAATTGCGAAATACCAGATTTTTTTCTGGAAACCGCGTATGCAAAAGCGATTCAAAATATCCGAATAAATTCATGCGTTCGGCCAGCGAGCCACCCATTAGCGCGATACGTTCATGGTCGCGAAAGTCGAACTTGCCCTTGGACGCAACGGTCGAGCCCGCTGCCGCTGGGCGCGCGTCGGCGCCCTTATCTAAAGTTTGCTGGGCATCGGCGTTGGGTACAGGCCGGAAATTCCACACGGGCGAGCCCGCACTGTCTGCGACGTACGGCGCCTGGCCCAATCCGTAATCTGCGGGCTTCATATTCAGCTTCTTCCAGTAGTCCGGTTCGCGAATAAACCCGTAAAAACTGGGATAGAATGGATCGACGAAATCGACGTCCGCCGACTTAGGAACGCTGCGGCCAGTGAGAAAGTAGGCCGCGTTGATAATCATCCGTCGCAGATTGGCATCGACGAAGTCGACTGAAGCACCGCCCGTGGTGCAAAACGAAGTGCCTTGTCCGCTTCCGCCGGGTTTCTGGTACTTATGAACCCAAGCAAACGGCTGAGTCGGACTGTTTAAATCGCCTTTGACAAGCGGCGAACTTGGATCAAGCGACTCGGTGACTGCACCGCGTAACAGTATTTCGTCTTGGTCGGTTAGATGGATGACACCATACACGTCCGAGGGACAAAAAATATCGCCCACTCCGGTCAGAATGGGATGCGAAGTTTTACCCTGCACGGCCACGCTGCGCGCACCCTGCACTTTGTGCTTTCCGTGGTGGTTGACCCAAGTTTCACCAAAGACCTTTAACCCGAAATCATCGTACGGCAAACCACCAAACGATCCTTTGCCTTTAAAAGCGTGCGTGGAAGTTCGAATGCCTATCAGCGGCTTACCGGCGTTCAAGTAGTCGGTCATGTATTTGGCACCCGCTGCATCGGGATCGCGAAACCGTGTTCCAATAATGACCAAGTCAGCAGTGGTCAGGGCGTCAAGTCCGCGCAGGCCTTGCGAGTTGTTCGAATCGATGTATTCCGCACCGTCGGGTCCGAGCGCAAAAAGCACCGTACACTTGAAGCCATGTTTTTGGCTGAGGATCTTACCCAGCATCGGCATCGACTCTTCCGTTCGATATTCCTCGTCGCCGGAGATCAGCACGATGTGTTTCGGATTGTCATTTCCTTTGGCTTCGAAGACGAGTCGATCTGCCGCCACGAGCTGGGAAATAGTTGGCAACACACCCAGCACGCAGGCCAATGCAAATAGAATTTTTCTCATGATCAATATCTTGCTGAGGTTAACGATAGAACGGTACGGCGGGACGTCACAGTTTAACGTAATTCATCGTGGTTTTCAGCCCCATAAGGCGAATTGTAGATTTTCTGCGTTCAGCGCCCACGTGCTGGTGCTTTGTCAAAGTACTAAACGCAGGTAACAGTCTGAGCCGTTTAGGTGATAGCCTCGGTTGATGGCGTAGGAACCTTGGCTAGCGGCCTGTTGAATTAATCGAGTTCGGCGAAATAGCGGCTGTACGATGGCCTTCCGAGGCCGTCGAATCGCGTTGATGACGGCCTCGGAAGGCCATCGCACATCAAATTAACAGCCCGCGAAAATGTTTGGTTCTGCAGAAAACCAAGGCTTTTCGCTATTTACCTGAGTCGGCAATCCTTGCACAATACCTCCCAACTGTTGGCGCGGAGTGCCAACTTGCGGCTCAAAGGAATTGGGTTGCTTGCAGCGGGGAAATCCCCGCACTCAAACCACATTTGCAAGGAGTGCTGAACGTGCGTGTTTGGATCTTAATTGCTGCTGTTACTGTAGGGTGTTTCACCGGTCGCGCACGTGCCCAGGAGGCTCAAGCCGCCCAGGCCGCAGCCCCCACGTACATCGCTGTCGTCGACGTCGGCTATGTGCTCAAGAACCACCCCACGATGAAGACCGAAATCGAATCGATCGAGACCCGCATGAAAGCGGCTGACGATACGATGTCCGCCAAGCGAGATTCTATCCTTAAGCAGATGGAACAACTTCGCGAAAAGTATACCGAAGGCACCGCAGACTACGAGCGCGAAGAAAAAGCCATCGCTGCCCAGGATACGGAATTCCGATTGGAACTGGTCAAGATGCGTAAAGAGTTCGACTCGTCGCGTGCCAACGTGCTCGTCAAAGTCTACTCCGACATCACAAGTCTAGTGAAGTACGCCAGCGACAACATGGGCATCCAAGTTGTCATGCGCGTCACGCGCGAGAAGATGGATCCTACCAAGCCAGAGACCGTTCAGATGGTCATGAGCCAGGACGTTCTCCACTACAGTTCGCGCGTCGATCTCACCGATTGGGTACTGAAGGGCTTGCAGGGTCAGACCACGCAGGCAGCTAAGGCACCCGGTGCCCCAGTGCAGCGATAACGCAGTGCAGCGATAACGCAGTGCAGCGATAACGCAGTGCAGCGATAACGCAGTGCAGCGGTAACGCAGTGCAGCGATAACCACGCTTACCAAGGCTTGGGTAATGCTTCCGGTTGAGCGAGTCCTTCGATGACTCGCCGCAGTCAGCGTCTCGCAGAGACGCTGCTACTTGAATTTTGCGATGTGGTAGGCTACCAGCCTCCAGCAGGGTAGTTTCTCGCGAGCCTTTTTCGGCTCGCGTACGTGACAGGGAAGTCATGCCAGCGGAACGACTACAAACAACTATAGCTGCTCCATGTTCCGTGACTGGACGTGGGTACTGGACCGGTCAGGCCAACACACTGACGTTCTTACCGGCTCCCGCCGACAGCGGCATTAACTTTCTAAGAACCGATCTGGAGGGTCATCCGAGTGTCCCTGCCGTCGCTGAAAAACGATGTGGTATGCAACTTCGGACGCGCTTGGTCCAGGGTCGAGCCGAAGTGGATATGGTCGAACATGTCATGGCCGCGCTCAGCGGCCTGCAAATAGATAACTGCCGAATTCATTGCACTGCCGCCGAAATGCCTGCCATGGACGGCAGCAGTTTAGCGTTCGCGCTGGCGCTGCAATCGGTAGGAAACATTACGTTGACCTCGCCGCGAACAACGCTGTGGATCGATCGCTCACTGCGCGTCGGAGACGACCAGCAGTGGATTATCGCCCAGCCGCATACGGACCCCAGCGGTACTCGCGCGCAAACGTGCCAGCTTGAGTACCATCTGAATTTCGGTCCGGATTCTCCGATTCATCAGTCCCATTGCCGGATTGACCTGTCGCCGTGCAGCTTTGTGGACACCCTGGCAGCGGCCCGCACGTTCATCGATGTCGCCACGGCGCGGATGTTGCAGTCCAAGGGCATGGCCACCCACGTTACCGAACAAGATTTACTGGTATTCGATGAGCACGGTCCGGTGAATAATCGCCTGCGCTATCCCGACGAATGCGCCCGACACAAGCTGCTCGATTTGGTAGGTGATCTAGCGTTGAGCGGCGTGGATTTGGTAGGACGCATTGTTGCGCATCGCAGTGGTCATCTGCTGAATGGACAAATGGCAGAGGCCCTCCGCAATTTAGCGATTCAGCCCGCGCGCTCGGCGGACTTGCACCGTGCCGCTTAGTAACCACAAATTAGTAACCACAAACTTTTTTTCCAATAGTCAACTCCTGAAAGCTGGTTTGTATGGCCACAATCATCGCCCATACCGCCGTCGTTGATCCGCGAGCGGAACTCGACGAAGAAGTTCGCATCGGTCACCATTGTGTCATTGGTGCAAACGTCAAAGTTGGCCGCGGGACTCGACTTGAAAACTCAGTCACACTCACCGGACACACCACGATCGGCAGGAACAACCACTTGTTCCCTGGCGTAGTCATCGGTGCTGAACCCCAAGACCTTAGCTATCAGGGATCGCCGACCCAAGTCATCATCGGAGACGGAAACGTGTTCCGCGAGTCGGTGACGGTCAATCGCGCCACCGAGAAAGAGGATGGCACTACCTCTGTGGGTAGCAATTGTTACCTGATGACCTGCAGCCACGTGGCGCACGACTGCAAAGTTGGCGATCGGGTCATCATGGCCAACAACGTCATGCTCGGCGGGCACGTGCATGTCGCTTCGGATGCGACTCTCTCTGGCGGATGTGCAGTACATCACTTTGCATCGATTGGTGCGTACAGCTTTGTTAGTGGACTGAGCCGCGTGCTGCACGACGTCCCTCCATTCATGTTGGTGGAGGGTTTTCCCGCCCGTCCGCGGACGGTCAATGTCGTCGCGCTCAAACGCAAAAACTTCACCAGCGATGCGATCAAAGCTTTAATGGAAGCCTATCGCCTGCTGTATCGTTCGCGCGTCGGCATGGAGCATGCGCGCGAAATTTTGGCTGGCGGCAAGCCCTTGACGCCCGAGTTACAAGTACTGTTTGATTTTATCGAAGACTCGCAAAGCGGCCGACACGGACGTGGCCGCGATCGAAGGAAAGCAGCAGCATGAATCCACTGCGTTTGGCAGTCATCGGAGGTGGGCACCTGGGTAGAATCCACGCTAAGTTGGCAGCGGCTCACGAACAATTCACCCTGGTCGGTGTGGCCGACCCCAGCCCGCAGTCGCGGCAGCTGGTCGAAAGCCAATTGGGGGTCGCGACCTTCGCCGATTACCATGAACTGATCGGTCAGATCGACGCCGCCATCGTCGCTCCGCCTACGATCGCCCACTACGAAGTGACCAGCACACTACTACGAGCCGGCGTCCACACACTGGTAGAAAAGCCTCTGGCCAGTACAGCCGACCAAGCACATCGACTCGTGCAAATCGCACGCAGCCATTCTCGCGTTCTTCAGACGGGACACGTCGAGCGATTCAATCCTACCTGGACCGTGGCCGAACCGCATTTGGGACGGCCCAAGTTCATCGAAGCCGTGCGAGCCGGAGCCTACAGCGGTCGCAGCACCGATATCGGAGTCGTAATGGATCTAATGATCCACGATCTCGACCTGATTCTCTCGCTCGATCGCAGCCCAGTCGAGCAAATTCAAGCCAGTGGAATTGCCTTGCTCGGGACCCACGAGGACATGGCAGAAGCACGCCTGCAGTTCGCCAGCGGCTGTGTGGCCACATTGAGAGCCTCGCGTTTGGCCAGCCAGGCCACGCGGCGTATGCAACTGTACACAACCGAAGGCTACGCCGACCTCAATTTTGCGGCTTCCGAAGTGGAGATTATCCGCCCGAGTGCAGATGTTTTTTCTCGGTCCGTTGCCCTAGATGATCTGCCGATGCTCCAGCGCATGCAAGTCAAGGACTCGATCTACGAAACCTTTTTGCATCGGGAAAAATTAGCCGCTCCAGCCAGAAACGCGATCCTCGACGAACATCACGATTTTGCGTTAAGCATTCAGACGGGTTGCGCGCCGTCGGTCACTGGCGAAGATGGCGCGCGAGCTGTCGAAGTGGCCACGCGCATCGTTAGCGCCCTACATTCGCACGCTTGGGACGGCGCTCAAAGCCGACCTTGGCGCATCGGGCCGCAGGTAATGATCGAGCCCAACATTATCCCGTTGCCGACTTCGGGTAGCAAGAGTCACGAAGACCGTCGCCGCGCAGGCTAACGCTTGGGTACACCGTCTGTCGCGACATTGCAGCGCTGGGCCCACGCCAACCACTTGGTTTTCAGCTCCTGGGCGCGCCGACTCTCAGTCGCCGCCAAATTGTGCTGCTCGGTCCGATCGGCACTT
>JBGSJL010000217.1:0-23063 GCA_041741955.1 Pirellulaceae bacterium
CTAAACTTCCTGTTTCATTGGGCATTTCTACAGGTCTCTCTGGCGTAGTGCTTTGTCACTGTTAACAGTAAGGGGCCGTAGTGGTCGAGGTCATGAGTCCCTCGCGCCGACTGTAGTCACGAGTCCCCTTCGGATAGCAGGAATCGTCTGGGGACTCGTAACCTCGTCTATTATATAAAGCTGAGTTTGAAAAAATCAGAGCATATCGATCAGCCGATGGCATGCTATTGTTTTACAATACCAGCAAAGCTCATAACCGCGTACTCAGCCGAGGTTTGGTTCTCGGACAATACCGTCCATTGGCTGCGAAGCGTCCTTATCGTCTGACTTTCGCTCGCGCCGTCGCCGCGAGCGATAGCTGGTCTGCTTGCGTTCGATCTCCTGACTGAGGGTGTAGGCGCCGCGATGGGCTACGCGCAGCAGCATGTTGAGGATGCTTTCGTCGGCGTCTTGAATGACAAAGGGCGGTCGTCGCTTGAGGTGCAGCACGCAGCGACATTGCTTGTCGACCCCACCGCGCGGTCCATTGACGTCTTGGACACTGACCATCACGTAGCGAATATGGGAAGCAAAACGCTCCAGGCCGGAGGTGAGCACCTCCACCGCTTCCGACTTGAGCGTCGGGGTGGCTTGTGGTGTGTTGAAATGCAGTGTGAGATTCATTTCGACTCCTGTTTCTGGTCGATTGTCCATGTGTTTGATCCACTCCAATGAATGGCTCTAACAGAACTCTACGCCGTCAAGCGTCTGGTGACCAATTCGTCCAACCCGTTTTACAGATAGCTTTTCTCTATCGATTTGGCGACCACCATTCACTGCAACCGCATCGCCCAGAAAAGATCGCTTCGCGATGCGCCAAACGGAAGGCCACTTGGTTGATTGAGCAAGGAAATCGTTGGCGACTGGCTCCAGCTAAACCAATTTGCCATATCGAGTAAATCTATGGTTTGCGCGAAAAGTTTCTATTTGTTGAAACTGTTGGCCGCGCCTATCATGGAGACAGCGGGGGTGATTGCCCAGTTCACCGCTCCACTCCCGTCGTATTTGTCTCCTGTTGCAAAGGTCGATCGGATGATGCCAACCATGTTGAGAAATGAAGCTTGCAAACCTCTCGTGCCTACTGGCGAGCGAGTGCGCTCGTTTGCCAAGATTACCTCCGTGCGAAATCTCGCGATCGTTTATTTTGCGGACGAGAGCTTTCAGAATCCTGAACAGGCGGATCGCTTATTGGCGGCACCCATCGCGGCAAGTAGTGAGTTTGGCGAGCGTGCGACGAGCGGGGAATTGACAGTTGCCCTGGGGCACCGAGAGTTGGGAGCGAGCCGGCCGCTGCTGAATACTACAGAGGAGTTGCACTATTTTCGTCAATACAATTATTTGAAGTATCGCGCCGCCGCCTTGCAAGAAGAAGTGCTAAGCTGCCTTGGCTGTGTAGCCATGTTGGCCGATCTGGAAGCACTTCTGTATTGTTCTGTGCGCATCCGCAATCTCTTGGTAGAAGCCAACATGCGGTTGGTGATTTCGTTGGCCAACAAATACTCAGGGGGCTCGGCGACTAAACGGGACGATCTTTTGAGCGTGGGGGGCGAAGCGCTGCTCAGCGCCGTAGAGAAGTTCGACTATCGCCGTGGTTTTCGTTTTAGCACCTATGCCTACGCAGCCATCCAGCGTTCGATGTTTGGTGCTCTGCGTCGCGAGCATCGCCAACAACGGGGTTTGGTAGCGGACGGTCACGAGCTAACCGCTAGTGCCATTAGGGACGCCTCCAGTGCCGACCGTCAGTGCCTTGAGGTGGCCGAGGCGCGGCTTGAAGTGCAACGCTTGCTTCAAGCGCTCGAGCCGCGCGAACGCGAGATCTTGATGTTGCGATTCGGGTTTGATGCCGACTCGCAGCCTGTTTCGTTTCAAGCGATTGCCCAGCAGCTCGGCCTAAGCAAACAGCGTGTCGCATCGCTGTATCAAGAGATCATGGCCAAACTGCGGAGCAGGATTGGGATGGCTGGTGCTTAGTTCAACGAAGCGAGATGACTCAACAATTCGTCGGGACGCAACGGCTTTTCGAACCAACGGCTCACGCCGCGGTCGCCGCTGGGCACGTGCATGTCTGCCTGCTTAGTACCGCTGACGACGATTAGCTGAATATCGTCCCAGAGTGGATTGTTACGGATGGCTTGCACGGTTTGCCCGCCGTCCAATTGTGGCATTTGCATATCCATGACCACTACTTGAGGTTTTTCACTTTGGCTCTGCAGATATTCAACGGCCAGCAGGCCATTGCAGGCGGTTTCGACTTCGTAACCGCACAAACGCAGGTAGCCAGCCAAAAGTTCTCGTTCGTTGTCGTCGTCTTCCACCAGCAAGGCGAGCGGTTTTGACTCTACAGCAGCACTTTGAATGGGCGTCTTGCCTAGCGATCTGGGCAAGCCCCCAGCCGACATGCGATCGAGCTCTGCAAAGAAGTCGAGCGCCTGCGAGAGGGCTTGCTCGGCGTCCTCCATTTTTCCAGCCTGAATTTGTTTTTGTGCTAAATGCAATGCCAAGCTGGCTTTGTTGAGTCGGTTTCTCAGATCATGATTGCCACGAGAGTCGGCTAACACGGGAAAACCCGAGCCTGTTCGGCTGCCGTTCTTGGCCAATTCGCCGCGCAGGATTTGAAACTTTTCTGGAGCGCGCACGCCGACACTTACGGATCGGCCAGCCACGCGCAGAATCTCGACAGAGATGCCGAGGTTGGGGAAAACGATGGTTTCGTTTTGTTTACGAGAGAGGACTAGCATAGTGGGTTTCCTTTCCGAAATGCGACGCACCTCTGCGTCGCTCCAGGCAATTACAAGCCTGGCAAATGCCAGACATCCTGTCGAGCAAGGTGGAAATAATGGAGAGTCCCTTCCATACCACGTGCCAAGGGCCATGAAGATAGCCGCACTGGGACTTTTTATGCAACGTCAATTATCGCATAATTTCGCGAATCTATTTGCTAGCTCCGTGCAAGCCCAGGCGACTTGAGCATTTCGTATTGGACGAGGTTACGAGTCCCTTGCATTTGGTATTGGACGAGGTTACAAGTCCCCGCAGTATACGGCAATCCGACGCGCGAGGGACTGTAACCTCGTCCACTAGGGTTCGCGTTCAAATACAGCTCGGTTTCAAAAGCCTTGCGTCTACCTTTTATAGAAAGCGAGTTCGTCTAGGCATGCTTGACTGGTTAAATTATCACCATTTGCACTATTTCTGGGTCGTAGCCAAGGAAGGAGGCATTACCGTCGCGGCTGAGAAATTGCATTTGGCCCAGCCGACGTTGAGTTCTCAGATCCAAAAATTAGAGAAGTCAATGGGAGTGAAGCTGTTTGATCGAGTCGGTCGGGGACTGGTGCTGAGCGAGACTGGGCAAGTTGTATTTCGTTACGCAGACGAAATTTTCAGCTTGGGTCGCGAGTTGACTGAGACCCTTCAAGGGAGACCGACTCGCGACGAGATCAAGCTCATCGTGGGAGTTCCCGATATCGTTCCCAAGTTGATCGTCTATCACTTGTTGAAGCCCGCCCTGGCGCTAGAAGACAAAGTGCATATCGTGTGCTACGAAGGCAAGCTGCATGAGCTGCTCTCCGACTTGGCGCTCCATCGACTCGATATCGTGTTGGCTGACTCCCCCAGTACCCCGAATTTAAATGTTCGCGCCTTCAACCACTTGCTGGGCGAGTGTGGCGTTTCCGTGTTGGGGACGAGCGCTTTGGCCAAGCGTTTCAAGAAGGACTTTCCAGCATCTTTGGAAGGCGCACCGATGTTGCTTCCCACTCAAAACACCCCACTGCGCCGCGCCTTAGAGCAGTGGTTTGACAAACAAAACATCCACCCAGATGTCAGACATGAGTTTGAGGATAGCGCTGTGCTCAAGGTATTCGGGCAAGCTGGTGAAGGATTGATCGTTGCCCCCAGCGCTACCGAAAGCGATGTGGCCGTACACTATTCGCTGCAATTGATCGGCAGAATTCCCGAAGTAACCGAGCGCTACTATGCCATATCGGTCGAACGCCGCTTAAAACATCCCGCCGTCGTGGCTATCTGTAATTCTGCCAGAACAGAACTTTTTCCAGAAGAAAACCCTATTTGATCCTGAGTAGAGGAATTGAAGGAGTAACGCCATCGAGTGTTCTTCGCGGTTGTATCGAATCACTCCTTCGGTGCCAATCAGTCCGTATTGAAAGTGGCTGCGAGGCTCTTTTGATGTCGCGTTGTACGAAAAACTCATCTCGACCATCGGCCCGCCTTCGAGCATGCGACCGACGCGCAGTGGACCGAGGATCATCTTTCCCTGTTCATCTGCGTCGGTCAGTTTGTCTATCAGCGGTCGAGTTGCCCGACATTACATCGATCAGATTTCCGTATTAGGTTCACTGACAAACGCCAGTGTGGGCTCAACGATGCAATTCCCATTCATCGACGACATCATCACTACGCCTAGAACTTTAGAAACGTGTCTTTGGTTGTCCCGGCATCGGTCAGCGCACGTGATGAAATTGCAGTACCAAGATCGTCTCAATCGCTACATCATCCGAAGCTCAACGGCGAAGAACCGTCCAGGCCGCACGCAGTCGCCAGCACATTCAACCACTGGACAGCTCTACGCAACTCCGCTGCGATCAAACAAGCACTGAGCCGAAAAGAGGAAATAAGTTACAATGTGCCGCACCTGAGCTTGATGACGCTCGGGGGCTCTTGAACAAAGGACTTGAGCATTGGCTACGCTCGTCCCTTACTCCGCGATGACAAATCCATACTCGTTATCCGACTTTTGTTGGTGATGGCTGACGCCCTCAAGACGCCGATAACTCAGGCGATTGGTGGCTTTGCGGCAACCAGCGGTCTTGAAGCGATTCTCGTTCCTTCCGCAGCGTCGATCGGCATCAACTCATAAAACTAACCGACCCGTCAAGACTGCCTAACTCGGACGCTTACACAGTTTGCATCCCATCGCGGGCTGGCTACCTTCAGGCGGGCTCTTGCACGACCAGCAATTTCCAAGAAGTCACCGAAGCTGGCGGCAGCTTAAGCTGACCGTCTGCCGGCCAAATTAACTCTTTGGTTTGCATGACTTCGAGGCAGTTGAGCGAAGATATTTCGGTCGTTGGAGATTCTTCAATGGACGAACCGTGGCCGGATATCACTTGATACCCTGGGACTACCAATTCAAAGTCGAGTGGTTGATCGGAACTTGTATTGACTAGATTCAGAAAGATGCTGTCTGCGGTGCGACTTGCAACGACATCGAGTCCGCCGGGCGCATCGGAAACCGCTAGCGCTCGTTCTCCTAGGTACTGTCTGTATTGCTTCATGATCCGCGCGACGGGCATCAAGAATACACGCTTAGGATGCGTCCCCAGAAAGATCGCGTTCACATTCCAGCGCGTCCCGCAAAAGTCGGCTGCAGTCGCGATCTTTAGCACATCGCCGTGACGCTGATGGTTGTTAAGGATTCGCGCATAGGAAACGCCTGCTGCCCAGGTCCGCAGCACATCGTTGCGGTTATTTCCGGGAATAGAGAAATGGCATTCCGTCATTGCCAAGGGCAAGTTTGTCGGATTAGCGGATTCTCGCACCTCGCGAATTTTTCGATCGTTGTGCTTCCATGCATCCATCAGAACTTGCCATGTCGCGAGCGGATCGTGGCGGTAGCGTTCGCCATGCAGCACTGGATCGCGACGGTCATCGGGATCAAACATATGGTGAAAAGCCAGATAGTCCAGGTGTTCGCCGGCAACTTCTGCCATCCGCGGGCACCAACCATCATCGCCCCAGCCGATCAGCTTCAACGTCGGATCGACCGCTAACATCGCTGTGGCGAACAGCTTCGTCTTGATCGCAGCCGTTTCAACGTCAAAGCCCTTGTTGGAGTAGGACGTTTCGTTGCCAATTTGCCAGTGTCGGATCGCCAGAGGATTTTTGAATCCATGTTCGGTGCGTACCGCATGGCTGGGCGAGTTGCAATAGTCGACCCACTCGGCTGCCTCCGCGGCAGTCCCCACTCGGTCGCTGCCTTTGGCAACACGGAAATTGGGTCGGCCTTCGGATTCAAAGTTCACGCACATCAACGCTTCACTGCCGACCTGCCGGCAAAAGTCGACAAACTCTGCCGTACCGATTTGATTGGATTCGATGCCGCCCCAAACGAGGTTTTGCATTGGAGTTCGTGAGGGTCTCGGTCCGACACCTTCGCGCCATTTGTAGTAAGCCGAGAGCAGGCCGCCCCACCGCATCATCCCCGGAGCAAGCGAGCGGGTTGCATCGATCAATTCGGGCTGCCAGCAGTCGTGCAGATGATCCCACGCCGCCTCTACGCTGCTATCGTTAGTTCCCAATGGTTCCATGAACTGCATGTACAAGTGGGGCGTTAGCGCGTGGGATGGTGCTGGATGGATTTTACACAGCATAGGTGCGGCGGCTCGAGCCGGCCGCGTCGCGATCGCACTGACGATTCCCGCCGCGATCGCAGATTGACCCCAACGACGTCGAGATAAATTAGTGTTCATACGAGAGGAAGACTTACAAGCCTGGCTTGGGGGGTTGGACGGCGGCTTCGAAAGTCGCCAAGCCCTTGGCCTTTAAAGTGCGGCGATAGACGGTGTTTCCAGCCGTCACGTAGAGCGTATCGCGACGCAACCCTCCGAAGGCTAGGCCGTTGCCAGTACCCGACGGAAGTTTGCTCAAAATAAAGTGAACGCGTCCGAGCTGGTCCATGACCTGGATGCCAACCGCCGATGCCACGTAGGCTCGTCCTTCGGTGTCGACCACAACCCCGCTCGCTCCGCTGCTGGCTTCCAAATATGGCAAGTGCAGGTACCCGTACCGCTGACGATATTCGAGAGTGCTGTCTGGGGCAATGCGGGCGTGCGACGTGTACTGTGTGCCTGCGATCAAGTGCATGAAGGCCTGATCCGCTGAGGGGGCAAGGCCGGTAATTGCTTCTGTCAACTGCAGTGCCTTAGATACGCTGCCCTCGTAGGTGCTCCACCACACAGCCGGCGCAGCGGAGTCGGTGAAATAGAATCCCGTCGGCAAGGTTACAATCGACTGGCAGCGCGTATCTGTCAGCAGCACGTGCTCTTTACCGTCGGTATCGAAGCGCACGATCTGCTTGCCATCTTTGCAACCAAAAAGGTTTCCGGAGGGTCCAAACGCCAGACTAGTAATGCGTCCAGTTTGATCGGCAAAAATCCGCGTCTTACCATCATCGCCGACGCGATAAATGCGACCTACTTTTGAGTCGCAGAAGAACAACTCGCCAGCAGCATTGCAGGCGGGGGCTTCGGCCAGTTCGTGTCCCGAGCTGACTTCCTTCCAATTCGCCTCAGGCAGCAGTACTTCTATCCGGCGCTCGATCGTGGCGTTTGGAGCCGCCTTGATGGGTTCTGGGTATCCGCGCCATAGCCAGCGCAATGCCTCGGGCATGATTGCGGTACTATGCTTGGCATTATGACCGCCCTGTCCCCAAATATGGTTGACATCGTAGCCAGCCCAAGTGAGTGCGCTGAGCAGAGTTTGATTAGCCTGCCACCAATCGCCTGCGTAGATATTCAGGTCGTTGCTGCCGTCCTGAAGAAATACCCGAATCGGCTTCGGCTCCATCTTGCGAATCAAAACCGGGAAAGCATCGCCACCACGCAGGCCCACGAACGTCCCTACCGTACTAATAACTCGGCGAAACGCATCGGGTCT
The DNA here is from genome assembly GCA_041741955.1 of Pirellulaceae bacterium. Lineage (GTDB taxonomy): Bacteria > Planctomycetota > Planctomycetia > Pirellulales > Pirellulaceae > Aureliella. The sequence goes on from JBGSJL010000217.1 coordinate 7,714, forward strand.
TTCCCAGGCGGCATTGAAAGCGCAGATTCCACCGGAGCTTGAACCGGCGATCGCGCGGTCGTTGGGGTCGCTGCTGAGCGCATACTTCTTACTGACTTCTGGCAAGAGCTCTTCGAGTAGAAACCGGGCGTAGCGATCTCCGAGCGAGTCGTATTCGAAACTTCGATTGAATCGCGGCTGCGAATTTCCTTTGCTGGCAGGCACGACACCCGGAGAAACAAAAATTCCGATCGTGACAGGCATCTCTTTGGAATGGATCAAGTTGTCACAAATCTGCGGCAGGTTCCAGCCCTGAGCTCGATTCAGTCCGTCCTGGACGATCAACGTACACGCCGGTTTTTGTGCGTCGTATTGGGCTGGGACATAGACCCAATACTCCCTCTGAGTACCGGCATAAATTTTGCTTTCCAGACTAAAGGGACCCTCGACCTTGCCTTCGGGAACGCCCTCTTGCTTCTGTGCTTCGGTCGGAATCGGATAACTTTCCTCCTGCCCGCAAACGACAACAGTCGCACACGACCCGACAAAACTCCAGCCAACGAAAATAATCACCAACCACCGAACGGAGTGAGATATCAACCAATTACAAAGGCAAGAATTCCAACGCATGGGCGGCTTCCAGGATGGCACAGCGAGAGTGGGACGAATCGAAGCGATTTTCGGCAGGAGACTTCAACCACAATCTTACTCCATTGCCTCCAAATAGGCGATTAGGCCAATCAAAAACATCCCCGCACCGTTATCGTTTGGTTTAAACTGGCCGCTGGTTCATTGCTCCCCAGCCCTCTCACACACAGGAATACTTCTATGCACTCGCGGCACCCTTTATTTCTACGACTCGCCAGCCTAGCCATCGGCGTGTTGGCCACGCTTGGAGCTCCGCTGGCTTTGTCACAGGATAGTTTTTCGCCTGCTGCGGTTGCCGAAACTCCCAGCCCGCTGGGAAACGGCGACTTTGTGATTGGTCCCAACTATTCCATCGCGAAAGAACTGACAGACCTAGGCCATCCCAAGGGCAAGTACTTCGAGTTCGCAATGCCTCTGGCCGCTAGCCAGATCTTCCGTGGCGACGACGCAACTCTCGATACCAAAAAAAAGGTTCGCAACGAGCGTAAGATTTTTGTGTATGTCCCGGCGGCCTATCAGGACGGCACTGCCGCTCCTATTTTGATAACCCTCGACGGGCCGAGCCGATTGGAGCTGGTACGACATGCTCTGGATAATTTGACGATCTCCACAGACCCGATGCGAAGACTGCCGGCGTTTATCGTCATTGCCGTAGAGAACGGTGGAGACGACAGCAAAGGCAGCCAGCGCGGGTTGGAATACGACACGATGTCCGACCGCTTTGCTCGCTTCATCAACGACGAAGTCTTAGTCGCCGTGCTGAACAACGCGGACATCAAAGCGGCTTACCCCAAACTAGCCTTCACCAAGAACCCATGGGGAAAGGCGGTCATGGGTTGCAGTTCCGGCGGAGCCGCCGCACTCACCATGGGCTGGTTTCGGCCCGACTTGTTTCGCCGCTTGATTACCTACTCTGGTACTTTCGTCGATCAGCAGGACGACGACGCGCCCGAAGAGTCCGCCTATCCGCTGGGGGCTTGGGAATACCATTCGAGCATGAAGCTCATCGAAAACAGCGAGAAGAAACCATTGCGAATCTTTACGCATGTTTCGGAAAATGATAACCGAGCCAACGACCCAGAGGAAACATATCACAACTGGGTCATGGCCAACCAGCGCACGGCAGCCGCACTCAAGGCCAAAGGCTACGACTACCGCTACGTGTTCAGCCAAGCGACCAAGCACTGCGACAAGCAAGTCTTCGAACAGTCCCTAGCCGATACGCTCGTCTGGATGTGGCACGGCTACGAGTGAGTTACGGGATTTCGACTTCCAGTTCGCTTTTCCCGTCTAGGCTTTGAGGGAGCTGGGCATCGTTTGCTTTGAGGGCCGCGCTCAGCTCCTCAACCATCACCCGCAGCCGCTGCGGATCCTGCGTGGCGAGGTTGGTCGACTCAAAGGGATCTTCAGCCAAATTATACAATTGGTAGTGAGAACCCTCTGAGGCACTGGAAGGGTAGAAGTGATAAATGACTTTCCAGTCGCCATGGCGATAAACCGTGAAGTAATCGCTGCGATGCGGCGAATGCGGGTAGTGCATTAAGAAAATCTCGTCGCGGCTTGGATCGGATTTTCCGGAAAGCAAAACGTCCAGCTTGGACCCATCGAGCTGGTGTGACTGCGGCGGCATCGCTCCAGCGACGCTCAGCACTGTTGGAAATAAATCAACCACGGAGGCGACCTGAGGTTGAATCGCGCCAGCGGGTATGGTCAAACGCTTCTGGAACCGATTTTCCGGATTCGGCTTGGCCCAGGCGGCGATAAAGGGAACCCGCATACCGCCTTCGTAATGCGAGCCCTTTTTGCCGCGCAGCGGTGCTGCGCATGCCACCGCGTGCTCATGCCCTAGAGGAGCGTCCGAACCGTTGTCACCTAAGAAAAATATCAACGTATCTTCGGCGATCCCAAGTTTGTCAAAATGTGCAAGCATATCGCCCAACGATTTGTCCATGCCTTCAATCAGCGTCGCAAACGCCTGGGCCCGAGCGTCTTTTTCAGAATTTGCGTAATGGGCTGCAAAGCGCGGGTCGGAGTCAAACGGCGCGTGGACTGCATAATGTGCAAAGTAAAGATAGAACGGCTGCCCGCTTTGTGCAGTGGCGGTGACAGCAGCCTTTGCTTCAATCGTCAGCGCCTCGCTTAGAAACGTGTCTGTACCATGATATTTATCTAAGTGAGGTACAGCATGATTAGTCGCTTCACCGTAATTTTTTTCCGCATAGTAGCTGCCTGGCGCGCCAAAAGACGCGCCAGCAATGTTTATATCGAAGCCCAAGTTGAGTGGCTCGCCACCTTCGAATGCCCGCGGTCCAAAGTGGCCTTTGCCAACGTGGATCGTGCGATAGCCTGCCACTTTCAACTGCCTGGGCAAAGTCAAGTCAGTTCGTTGGAGCCCCTCCCAGTTCCAAGCTTGGGGACCATGGGGCCCACGATTGTTCTTGTCCGGTGCGATCCAGTTGGTGGTGTGATGCCTGGCCGCGTTATGCCCAGTCATAATTGAGATTCGCGTCGGCGAACAAACGCTCATGGCGTAAAACTGGTTGAAGCGAATGCCTCCCTTCGCCAATTTTTCCATGCTCGGCGTGCGGTAGTAATCGTTCAACGGGAAGCGCTGCGGTTGGCCGGATACGTCGGTAAGGAATGGCAGCGATGTATCCATCATGCCCATGTCATCGACTAAGAACACGACCATATTCGGCTGCGCGCTCGGAGACTGTCCACGCACCGTATCTAGCCCGAGCGAACAACAGCTTGCCGCCACGAGTACCAGACTTCTAGCGAGGACTTCGCAGATCGAGCCACGAAATTGAGTAAGACGCGGGCGACTAGCTCGTGAGAGTTGCATTGGGAATCCGATTGAGTTGGAGAGGGCCAGGCAAGGGCGATAACCTGGTAGGCTGGCGGTTGAAAGCGCGAGCGATCGCGCTGTCCACAAGAATACCAGCCCAGCGATCGAAAGTGCTTACGAACCATCAAATTTCTTGCTTGAGCCGTTCGTGCGCGATGGCTTAGTATTCACACTTGTGATTATGGCAATCGGCAACGATAATCAAGAATGCGATCGAATTGCTGGTTCCATGAAATACTGAACGGTTTTGGACTTAATCGAGCGCAGGTTTTGCTGCAAAAGGTCGCACTTGAAATTTACGTTGCCCTCTTTGGAAATCGTATGTTGCCCTACCAATCCACTACGCAAGCCAGGGAGACTGAAGGCAAGCCGTTGGAGAATCTGACGATCGAGAGGCCTGCTTGCGGCTTGGCAAGCAGGCTCAGCATCGGCATGTCAATGGTCGTGTCGATCGCCTTGCTAACTACCGGTCAGGCTACCGAACCGGTGAGCTTTGAGCGCGATATCCGTCCGATACTCTCAGATAAATGCTTCTATTGCCACGGGCAGGACGCGAACAAGCGTCAAGCCGACTTGCGGCTTGATGTCCGCGAGGCGGCCATCGACTTGGGTGCCATACTTCCGCACGAACCCGATTCGAGCTCTTTGATCCAGCGCATCCTTGCGAGTGATCCCGACGAGGTGATGCCTCCGCCGAGTTCCAACCGCCTGCTCACCGCTGAACAGAGGGAACTATTACATCGCTGGATCGCCGAAGGTGCTCAATACGAGCCCCACTGGGCATTCGTGGCACCGCAGAGACCGCACCTGCCTGCGGTCAAGAATGCAGCTTGGACTCGTAACCCCATCGACCATTTTGTGTTGTCCAAACTAGAGGCGGCCAACATCGACCCTGCGCCCGAAGCGGATCGAGCGACGTTGATCAAACGCTTGTCGATCGATTTTACCGGCTTGCCACCCACGCCCGATGAAGTCGATGCTTTCATTGCCGACGAGCGCGAGGACGCCTATGAGCGGTTGGTCGATCAATTGCTCGATAGCCAGCACTACGGCGAACGGATGGCGCTCCGCTGGCTCGACGTGGCCCGTTACGCGGACAGCAATGGCTTTCAACAGGACGGAGATACTTGGCAATGGATCTGGCGTGATTGGGTTGTGGACGCATTCAACCGAGACTTGCCATTTGATCAATTCACCACATGGCAGCTCGCCGGAGATTTGCTGCCCGATCCAAGCCAGGAACAATTGATTGCCAGTGCATTTAATCGCAATCATCTGCTCAATGGCGAAGGAGGCGCGATTGCCGAAGAGCAGCGTTTTGTAATTCTGTTCGATCGCATCGATACGACTTGCACGACTTGGCTGGGTCTGACAATGGCCTGTGCCCAATGTCACGATCACAAATACGACCCGCTGACCCAGCGCGACTACTACGGCCTGATGGATGCTTTTAATCGTGTTTCCGAAACGGGTACGCCGGGTCGCCAGTCGTCGCGCATGCGCGTGGCAGCTCCCTTTATCGAACTGCCCACCGCAGAAAACACGCTGCGGCTGGCAGAGCTCCAAAGCCGGGTGCAAGCTCTACAAGACGATGCGAAGCCATTGCTCGATGTGGTTTACAAATCCTGGAAGGCTGGGCTGCAGGCCGATGGCGAGCCCGCCGATGGCATCGATCTTCCGCGCAGCTTAACACCTTTGTTGCGTAAGGCTGAGTCGGAGCGAACGGAGGCCGAGCACAAGTCGATCGAAAGTCAGTTGCGAAAGTTTTTCGATGATAAAGTCATGGCTTCGGTCGTCGGCGATTTACCACAGGTCGTCAAGTACAACTCGGCCAAGCGGAAGTACGAGGACTACGACGGAGATCAAGTCCCACGTGTGATGGTCATGCGCGATGACAAGCCACGCGACACGCATGTCCTCAGTCGCGGCGAGTACCTTCAGCCACTCGAAAAAGTGTCGTTCGCAACTCCGGAATTCCTGCCGCCATTGCCGGCGGGTGCCCCGCAGAATCGACTCGGACTCGCACAGTGGCTATTCACCGCAGAACATCCGCTGACAGCTCGCGTGCAAGTAAATCAGGCATGGCAGCATTTCTTTGGCAATGGCTTAGTAAAATCCGCCGAAGACTTCGGAGTCCAGAGCGAGTACCCGCTGCATCGCGAGCTGCTCGATTGGTTGGCAGTCGAATTCCGCGAGGATGGCTGGAGTATGAAACGCCTCAACCGCCTAATCGCAACTAGTGCCACGTATCGGCAGTCCAGTCGACTGAGCCCCCAAGCTCGAGAAACAGATCTGGAGAATCGCTGGCTGGCGAGAGCCAGTCGTTTTCGTATGCCCGCCATGCTGCTGCGAGACTGGGCGCTGGCCAGCTCCGGCTCACTGGATCCGCGTGTGGGCGGAGCGCCCGTCTATCCCTATCAGCCCGATCAGGTTTGGGAAGCGCTCGCGATCACTAAGGAACGCGATTTTACCTATCCCAATTCTAGCGGTGCGGATCTCTATCGCCGTAGTCTTTATACGTTTTGGCGTCGCACAGTCAGCCCCGCCAACATGTTCGACGCCTCCAATCGTCAGGCTTGCCGAGTCCGCTTGGCAACGACCAGTACGCCACTGCATGCCCTGACTACGCTCAATGACCCCACGTGGGTCGAAGCCGCGCGGTCGCTCGCAGACCGCTCGTTTCAGACAAGTACACCGTTGGATACACAGTTGGCGAGCGCTTTCCGCCACGTTGTCTGCCGCCCGCCCAGCCCACAAGACTTATCGCTTTTGCGAGCTGCCTACGAGAAACAGCTCGTGTTGTTTCGCACCGATATGGATGCAGCCAGGAAGCTGCTGGCGGTAGGTGCTTCTGCGACCGAGGGAACTGGCGATGTGTCACAGCAGGCCGCGTTGACGGTAGTCTGCCTAGCCATCCTGAATCTCGATGAAGCACTTACCCGCGAATAGACCTTTCGCCGCTTCGCCACTGGTCAACGCTTCCGATTGATCACCGAGTTGGTGCGTGCCGACATACTGCGGGGCGATGCCCACGCTGCCCAACACCGCCATACCGTAGCAGGCATAATGGGTCTTAATCGCGAAGTGCTGGCTCAAGTGGCGTCGGTGATTTCAAGAAGCCGATCAAGTGAACCATTTGTTCGGCTGACACCGACTGCTCCAGCCCGACGGGCATCAACGACTGTCCACTGTTCTTGATCTGGTCGATAGCGGTTCGCTGGACCGTAGTCCGCTGACCGCCCGCTTCCTTGACTGCGATTTGGCCGGTCGATTCTTCGTCGATGATACCGGTCAAGATGCGACCCTCCGCCAACAGGATGGTATAGCTCGAGTATTTGGGATCGATTTCGCGATTGGGATCGAGGATCGCTTCGAGCAGTTGTTGAGGCGTCTTGTCGCCAAGCTGTTTTAGAGGTGGACCAACATCATTGCCCAGACCTTCCAAACGATGACACTGCGCACATACGCGGCCAAACACTTCGCGGCCGACGGTCGTCGCTTCGCTTGCAGATGCTACGCTGAGTATTCGCGAATATTCGTCGACAATGGCCTGTCGATCGGACGAGACCTCACCCAAGGACTTTTGGAAACGATTCGCAAGAGCGCTGTCGGTGCCCTGAGTCAGTCTGTGGCGAATTTCCATCGGCACCTGCGCCGCAGGCAGACTTCGCTGCTCTAAAGCATACGCCAGCAGATTCTGGGATTCTGTGCGAGCGACGAGCCCACGTAATGCGGCGGCTTTTAAGCGGGGAGTCATCTCCGAGAGTCTCGACAGAATCATGGTGGCCAAATGCGCGTCGTATCGCCAGACAAGCATATCGATGGCGGCCAACTGGGCCGCTTCGGTGCGGTTGGCTGCCAATAATAGATCTGTGAACACTCGCTGTGACTCTGGGCTGGCAAACCTCAGCACGCCATAGTCAGTGGCCTGCGCGGATGGATCCATCAAGGCCGTTTCCAGTTGCAGTTGGACGATATCGTCAACTAGGTTTCGTTGTTTATCGGTCAATATAGACCGCAGTTTAGCCAACTCGCCTACTGAGCCAACTTGGCATAGCGCCTTGCGCAAATCGCTAGGCAGGCCACCTCCCTGAGTCGTCAATTGTTCGATCAACCATTGCTGGAGTTCTGGTTCGCTTTGAAGCTGCGCGATCCACTGGGGCACTAGCAGTTCAATCCACCCTGTGCGCGACTCCGGCGACATGTCACTGGAGGGTCTAGCAAGCCATTTCCAACTTTCTGGACCCGCTTCAGAAGCCACAATGGAACGGACCATCGGATCGTGAACTGTGCTAAACAGCTTGGCCAAGCGCCCGCTGCGTTGCTCACCGCTAGGGTAATCGACTAGCGCCTGTTCGAGTTGAACTCGGGCCCGAGCGCCTATGGATAATTGGAGAGTCGTTGATTTCAAGCTATTCAAATTCGACAGCCTCAGCGCGTGTTGCAACACGCGCTCATGTTGTGTTTGCACGAGTTGCTCTGCCAGCTCTGAAGAAAACATGCCCAGCCGATGGGCGACATGCATCGCGAGTATCTGTCCCTCCGGCAGACCAGAACCGATGGCCGCAGCCAGCAGCTCACGACCTATGTCGAAGGCCTGCCGCTCGATCAGTAGCTGACTTGCCATACGTCTCTGCCAAGCGATCCGATGCGACAGATTCGCGACCAATTGGCTCGAAGTAAGAGTTGCCGGCTGAGCCGTAGCTACCTGCGAATTTCCGTCGCGGACCAATTTCCAGATGCGACCTCGGTCGCGACCGCTGGTTAGGTCCAAGTGTTTTTTGATCATCGGCGGTAAGCTTTTGGGATGTTCGATGACTTCGCGATACATGTCTGCGATGATCAACGAACCGTCGGGTGCATGGCCCAGTTGAACGGGGCGGAACCAAGTGTCGCACGAACGAACAAGTTCTGACTGCGGATCGATGCGGTCCGCAGTCCAAAATAACCCTTGATCGCTTAGACGCTTGCGGTGTACAAGATTGCTGCCCACGTCGCATACGATGGCTGTATCTGAGCCAGCAGCTACGCCTCCGAAATCGCTATAGCCCGCTTGGCTGTCCATGATGCATGTGCCCGTGGCACCGGTGAAGTAGCCCGCGGCGCGTCCACCGCCTTCCACGAGGCCAGGGGCAACTCCGCTTAATCGCAGTCGCGTGCGCACAATCCGCCACGGCTCGACTGGACTCGCGCGAAACACTTCCGCTTGGGGTCCATCGACGGCAATACTTCGACGCGTGGCGGGCAGTGGTACCCGAGTGGAGTGCCCATCGAGCCACCATTCCAAATCGATGATCTGTTGCAAATGGTCGCTGTTGCTCGTTACAAACTTATCCCCCCAGCGATTGAAGCTGAGTCCGTGTTGACCACCCCCCGCACAAGTTCTTAACGTCCGCTTGAGTGGATCGACAATAAAATCCCGACGCCCTAGGGCTACCGGCTCGCTGGCAGGTATCTCAGACTGCTCGATTTCACCGCCGCTGCTACTGGTCGCGCCGTGCAGGTAGCCATCGACACCCCAGCACAGACTATTGACCAAGCCCTGGACATTACTGCGTGAGAAACCGTCGAACCAAACCTCTGAGACGTCGCTGCGACCGTCGTCATCCGTATCTCGAAACCAAGTAATGGTTGGCGCCGCTGCGACCAGCACACCATCCTTCCACGGCCAGATAGCCGTTGGCCAGGATAATCCATCCACAAAGGTCGACCGTCGGTCCATTTTTCCGTCGGCGTCGGTGTCTTCCAACAGTGCGATGCGCCCTAGATGCTCGGTTTCTTGTTCGCTGTAATCGCACATCTCCACCACGAATAAGCGATGCCTCGCATCGAAAGCAAAGGCGATGGGATCGAATACGAGAGGTTCGCTGGCGACAAGTTCCAAATGAAAACCGCTCGCCACATCAAAACTGCGTAGAGCCTGCTCGGGTGAAAGCGGTGCAAAACGACGTAGCTCGGCCGCATAGTCCTTGTCGGGCGTGTCCTCTTCGGGAGTGTGTTGAACCAGCGTGTCTTTGGCGGGCGCGGCGCGGCTGCCTTGAAAATCCAGGTTTGCCACGGCGGTTTGCGAATCTTCCTGCCCTGGACGCGATTGCGCTGCGACAGGAACCAGTCCGCCACAGTTCAACAGCACCAGCCAAAATGCTACGCTATATTTACACTGCATATCGCTCATCCAAGTTTGTTAAGCACACGATAACCCAAAACCGACGGAAGGAAACTCTGTGCTCGATATCTTAATCGCAATACTGGCTACGATTGGAGGACTGATCGTGCTGGCGGTTGTCGCGATGTTAACAGCCTACTTTTTACTTTCGCGGCGTCTAACTATCAAGCTGCGGCAAACCGTCGAAGAAATGCAGTCGATGCTCGCTCAGTCGCACGCTGTACGCAGTCAGAATTCGCGGGCAGAACTCTCTAATCCAAGCGGAATTCCTCCGATGCGGATTCATTTGCGCCCGATTGAAACAGTGTCTTGGCGGGACCGGTCGCTGGCCGATCGGATCGAGCGGTGGTTGCTCGCACACAGTTTTGATAAAGCGGGTGATTTTTACATACCCGAAATGGAGAGCGAATTCTTGCGTGTCTATCTGAGCCAGGATCAATACCTAGTGGCGGCCACGCGTTATCAAGCCGATGGTACGGAACCCTACGTCGAGTTCTGTTTTGATTTGGGCGATGCTGTCCGCGGCGGTGTGAGCAACCCGCCCGGCGCTCCGATTCCACTGCCGCCAGCAGCCGTGGGAGCCTACTTGCACGGCCAACTGAGCCAGGACTTTGAGCTGCTCAGCCGCATGTGGTTGCAGGCCAAAGAACTCGTCGACACCCACCACGTCCACCCCGTATCGAAATCTGAAATCACCAGCTTCTTTGAAGTGGCCCATGCGGCTCAGATGGATAGTCGTATCGCTCACGGTGGAATCACTGAACAAGAAATTCGGTCGTCGCTGACTGCTCAGGGTGCCGATGTTTGCGAAAGTGATATTGCTGAAATTCAGAAACAGTGGCAAGCCGCCATCGAGCGTCATTTGCTGGAGTACTCGCGTCGCGGCCGAAACGAGATCCACTCTGGACGCGAGATATTGATCGTCTATGACGGCAGCCAGAGCAGCTACTTGCACGATCGCATTCGTCAGCTTTTTGAAAATGCGAAAGATACCGATCAGGAGCTAGTTCGCTCGATGGTGGCGGAACTCAAAATCCTGCTGCGGACGTTCTCACCGCGCGACGCCATGGCACGCTTCCGACCGCTTCTGCCCGAGTCTTTGCGATACGAGTTGATCGATCAAATCCAAGAACCCACAGCCGCCGATTTGTACGGCCTGTGAACTAGCAAATTATCCTCAGTCCGCGTGCAACACGGTGCGATCAATAGCCGCGGCCTTGCTCGATGCGGCCTTTGGAGTCCAAGTCTAGAAAATCGATGCGGTTGCTGCCGCTGGTCACCTGAGCCGTTAGCTCTGTGTTCGAATTGTACTTGGTGGGCACCAACTCTTTGACACCTGCCCCGTAGTCGCCTCCGGACGATTCCTGCAATGTGGTGATCGCCACTTTATGAGCGCCGATTTCCGCGCCCTTGGCGTCGCGGTTGTAGTGGAGCTCGTAGTAGCCGGATTCGTCGGTACGTCCAAAAGAAGCCGCGCCCTTGCCTGCAGTCACGTCTGCGTTTTCGGGATAAAAAGTAACCACCGCGTTGGCCAAGGGTTCGCCATCCAAGTGGATTTTCCCACTGACGGACCCCAGGTCGGAACTTCCACAACCGGTGACCAAGACCATTAGAACCATCCAACCAAACGATTTACCGAGGCGTGACATTAGAGTGAGCATGAGGAATTCCTAAAGCTAAAAGGGAACATTTCAAACGAGAAAAGTGAGCTACACCGAGTCATTTAGGTAGCGGTATCGAATTCAAATAGGGCTCGGCTTCTACAAACGTAGGATCTGCTGCTAAAGCCTTTTGCAACACTTGACGTGCTTCGCTCCACTGACGCAGCGAGTGCAACGCGATCCCGAGGTTCAACAAAGCTTCGGGATACAGCGGACGCAAGCGAACCGCTTCGCGGAAATGCTGGATTGCCTGCTGGACATCCTGGCGATGCAACATCGAAACACCAATCCCCAGATGCGTCTCCGGAAGCGCAGGACCGATGCTCAGCGCACGCTGGTAGTAGACCAACGCCTGCTCGTGCTGTTCGATAGCGGCCAGAGCCATACCCATTTCCAAGTGAGCTTGAACATTGTTCGGATGGTTCTGAACTAGCTTTAGAAGCACATCCAACTCCTGCTCGACTGCCCCGCGGTCTCGCAGCACTCGAGATAGTTCAGCTAGGGGCTGGACGTCTGTAGTGCGCGTGACGCGGACCAAGTCCATCAACTTATTTAGGGCTGGCTCGCTTCCGGTTTGGCTGTCGGCGATGGCTTGGCACAGCTCCATCGATGCCGTGGCCGGTTGATCAGCAAAATATGGGAAGGATTTAAGTTCGTCGCGCACGGCAGGCAGTTCGTTGATCGCCGCCACGCGCTGCTGGGCGGGCTCGGGTTGGGCAACAATTTTATGATCGGTCATAATTCCGTGAACGACATCTTGCGAACGGCGCTGCGGCATGTGGCAGCCTGCGCAGTCGACCGCTGGTCCGGCGGGCAGCGCGACGCTGGCTTCGCTCGCGTTGTCCGCTCGCTGACTTTCAGTCGCAGTCCATTGAGCCTCTGCGGTTGTACATTGGGGCAGGGTATGGCAACTCAGGCATACCGACTGGTAATGCGCAACTCGCTCCGTTGGAGGCATGATCCGGTGTGGGTCATGGCAACTCGTACAACTCAGCTCGCCCGGGTCGCTTTGAGTAAAACAGCGGCTTTGGCGCAGTCGATACGGGTGGTGATTGATCTCGAAACGCTCGCCCAGTGCCGTCGCGGTCTGGCCAGTGGGTAGCTGGGCATCCAACATTGCACGGAATTCCCGAAGCGATTCTCCGGGACGGAACGAGTATTCGCCTCGACCAATCTGCACCTGCTGGCTGAGGATTTGACTTGACGGCTGCAGGTGGCATTGATTGCAGACATCGTCGCGGCGCAATGCATCGAGCTTGCTGGGGTTAACTACCGCCGCCAGAATCGCATCTTTACTGGCCGCTTCCGACTCTGCCAGCCGCACATGCTGCTCGCCCGGGCCGTGGCAGCGCTGACAACCGATACCATGCGGCAACTGTTCTGGAAACAAATGCGGTTGCCAATACGCATCGGTGCCTGGCTGGCTGCTTGGAAACGCATTGTGGCAAAACATGCATTCGCGCGTGATCTTTCGCTGAAAGCCAGCGTGTTGGGCGTTGTCAAAGCCCGGATTCATACGCCACTTTTTTTCTTGCGAGTACCAAGCTAACGGCATTTGATACATCTCTCCGGCCTGTGTGCGGTAGACATAGCAGCGCACATGCTTGCCCGACCCAATGATGGCATCCACACGCACTTCGAGTTCGTTAATTCGCTGGCCTTGGGCATCCAATTGATATCGCGTTTGAAAAATGTTGCCATCGCGAACTGCCATCTCAAAGTGTTGATTGGAAGGCGGATGCCAATAGTGACTGTCATCAAAATTCTCGATCAAGTTGCTGGTATCTGGCAGATAAAACGACTGCGCCATGCCCACGTCTTGATAGGAAGCATAAAGATCTGCATGACACCGCTCGCACAGGGCATCCGCGATGTAACCCGCCGTTGGCGACGCGTTGGTAGCGACTTTCGCTACGGTTGCAACCGGTTCTCGCCGCCGCGAATCGCGGTAACATCCCAGCAGTAAGCCATGCACGAGAAAATAAACTAGTAGAGAACGATTTCGCAGAGAACCACGCGTGCTGAAGATCGCGTAGAGCCGACGTTTCCGCTGTGCCGGAGTCGACTCCGAAAGCTCTGGCTGTAGCCGCATGATTTCAGGTTTTGATAAGGGAGGAAACGTGCAATGGCGCACGTCCCTCCAGTGTACTCCATCCCAGATCGACTCCGCTATTCAGGTGTAGCGAACACGAAACCGTCGTTGCGGCGTCCCAATCTCTGGTAGACGCCGTATACCGCCTCGCAAGGCGCCGTGTCGTAGACGCGGCAATTGCCAATCACGTCGCGACGCCACTCGATGGTCTGAGAAATGAAATGCACCGAGCCATCGACATACGAGAAGTTGGCTCCACCCGTGTGCAAGCTCGAAAAACCAGCTTGAACAGCGCGGTTGGCCGAACTGTTCCAAGGAAAAGGAGGATTCTGAGAGTTGAGTGGTGGACGAATATTAGCGGTGACGTAGTAGATGCCTCGGGCCAGTGCGCCACGTGGATTGCGTGTACCAATCCAAGTCGCTCCACGCCCGTACTGGGTATCGCGCTCACCGATTTGAAAGGTGTTGCTGGTACCGTCGGTCACGTCGGCGATTTTCATGGCGTTATTTTCCATAAACATGCCATGCGTATCTTGAACGCGTTGTGGTTGATCGCGGCAACCTCGGTTGGCTACATAGTTGGACCGAGCAGGTCGCCAATTTCCCCAGCCAGCGATCGCATTCCCAGAACCACCGCCCCAGTGCCGTTGTCGATGGATCTGGTTTTCTCCGTTGTCGCTCGGGCACTGAAACGATCCGATCGGGGTCTCCAGAATCACCCGCGCATCGGTGTTGAGAATGGTCGGATTTAAGTTTGCAATTGTTGCCCGCAGTGAATATTGATTGATACCCAGCTTGGCATGCATGTTGCCTTGTTCGATATACGGCAGCAACAGGGCGTTCCAGCCCCAAGACTCCTGGTTGTTATTGACACCGTTCGACGAATAGGGAGCAATGGCCGGCGTAAACGCGGGTGGGAATCTGCGATTGGAACTTTCGTAATTCAAACACGCCAGCGCCAGTTGCTTTAGGTTATTGGTGCATTGCATTCGCCGCGCTGCTTCGCGAGCGGCTTGTACGGCTGGCAGTAGCAGACCAACCAGAATTCCAATGATCGCGATCACGACCAACAATTCCACGAGCGTAAAGGCTCGACGCGGACTCCACGACTTCATGTTTCTCATAGCTTTTTTCATAGCTGACTAACCTCCCGAAAAGATGGAAAAGAGAAAGCAGGCAGTCCAGAGCTCAAACAAACGTGATTGGCTACCCGGCTTCAGGATGATATCGGAAAGTTAACAGCCCAGCAATGTTTTATTAACAATTGTTTATAAAATTTCGCAAATTCCACATTAATGGCGATTAAAATTCCCGTATCTAAGATAATTCGCGGCAGTCATGTGTTCATTTCTTAATTAAATTGCCGTTATATCCAGCCTTTCTTCCCCATAGTACTGCGTGAGAAGGGGGCAAGAATTCCAGAGTTCATGTCACAAGTCGGCAGGACGGCACTCTTACTCAGCGGGACAAAATAAACGTACCATCGAACCCACAAGTTAAAAAACACGCACCGGGGCAAGCACTGGGCGGGTCGGTCTGCTCTCTTGGAAATAAAATGACAGTGGGTACTACATTAGTTGGTTTTGGGTCCGATGGATTGGGCTTGATGGTATCCAAATTGTCGTCCGAGGCGCGAGCGGTCATTCGTAAAGCGGCCTTTCTGTTGACGGGTTTCAAGCGGCGATTGTTTCTGGCTAAAGTGGCCATCGAATATTTTCATGCCAGCCCACGTCAGACGGAATCGATTCTGGGTTTTAATCGTCGTGCCGTGGCTCGCGGTCTGCAAGAGTTGGAAGCTGGAGAACCCATTGGCAACACACCGGAGAATCGTGGACGCCCAAGAATCGAACCGCAGCGACAAGAGCAAGTACAATGCAGTCGAGCGATGTTGGGGAGCATTGGAACAGCACTGCAATGGAACTTTGCTGACTTCAATTTCAACGACATTGAATTGGG
>JBGSJL010000218.1:0-38177 GCA_041741955.1 Pirellulaceae bacterium
CGCCAAACGTCAGTCCCGAGATGCTGGTCACGGCAACCTTTTTGGCTCCGGTAGTGGAGCAGTTGGATAATAAGATGACCGAATCAGAGCGCATGTTTGTGCCGAGTCAGTTTGTTGTTTCGGGTGACTCTGGGGCATTCGTTTGGATCGTCGACGCAGACGAATTGGCACAACAGCGATCGGTTGAGGTGGGAAGCCCAATCACTGGCGGGCTTGTGGAAATCAAGGCAGGGCTAAATGTGACCGACAAACTCATTGCCAGCGGTTCCGAAGGACTGAAGCAAGGTGGCCCTGTGAAAGTTACTGGCGACGATCAAACGATAGGTTTTTGAAGAGTGAAGAGTGAAGAGTGAGGAGTGAAGAGACAAATAGACGCAAAGCAATTCTCTCCCGTCTCCTCACTCCTCACTGTATTTTTCCAAAGGAAACAAATGGCCTTGGTTGAACTGCGCGGCGTCTCAAAAAGTTTTCGTAAGGGCGATGAGACCATCACACCATTGGACAACATCGATCTTGATATCGAATCCGGCGAATTCGTTTCACTGATGGGTCCGAGCGGAACTGGAAAGAGCACGCTGCTCAATCTCGTCAGCGGCATCGATCGAGCGGACTCGGGAACGATTGTGGTCGATGGAACTGAAGTGACGAGTCTGTCGCGTAGCAAGCTGGCCGATTGGCGAGCGGCGAACCTCGGCTACATCTTCCAAACTCATAATTTGATTTCAGTATTGACCGCGTATGAAAACGTCGAACTACCGACGTTGCTTTTGAAACTGTCAGCGTCGCAACGCCGTCAGCGAGTTGAACTGGCTTTGGAAGCAGTCGGGTTAAGCGATCGGGCAGATCACTATCCACGACAACTATCTGGCGGTCAGGAGCAGCGCGTCGGCATCGCTCGCGCCATCGTCTCGCACCCCAAAGTCGTCGTCGCCGACGAACCCACTGGAAGCCTGGACGCTGAGACCAGCGAACAGGTCCAAGTGCTACTTCAGCGTCTGAACAAGGAACTCGACATCACCATGTTGATGGTTACGCACGACAGAGATGTGGCAAGTATCGCATCCAGAATGCTGACGCTTGATCGCGGAAAGTTTCTGGAGTGAGTAGTAAAGGTCAAGTGAGGAGTGAGGCGTGAGGAGTGAGGAGTGAGGAGTGAGGAGTGAGGAGATTCTGTGGAATGGTGTTTTTTGAGGAGTCATTACATTGAGTGTCATTAAGAGCCATCGCGATTTGTTGGTTTATCAGAAGTCATTCTCTGCTGCCGGAGAAGTTTTTCAGGCCTCGAGATCGTTTCCGCGCGAAGAGATGTTTTCTTTAACGGATCAAGTCCGTCGTTCTTCGCGAAGCGTATCCGCCAATCTTACGGAAGCGTGGCGAAAACGACGATACGAAAAGCATTTCCTCAGCACCTTGAACATTGCCGAAGCGGAAGCGGCAGAAACACAGACGTGGATCGACTTTGCGCTACACCACGAGTACTTGACTAACGAAACTGGAACAGCTTTGAACGAGCGCTACGAAGAAGTGCTGCGCATGATCATAGCCATGATCACTCACCCCGAAAAATGGGTGCTTTAGTCTTCCTCACTCCCTTCTCCTCACTCCTCACTAAAAATGACCCGCTACGTTCTCAAAACAATCTGGCGACACCGCACGCGGACTTTACTGACCGTCACCGGCGCAGCGGTGGCAATGTTCGTGTTCTGCTTCGTCGGTTCAGTGCAGGAAGGCTTGCATCGACTGACCACTGGTTCAGACGCCGATCGCAGCTTGATCGTGTTCCAAGAGAATCGATTCTGCCCGACGACGAGCCGATTGCCCGCAGACTATTCGCAGAAGATCAAAGAACTCCCCGGCGTCCGCGATGTGATGCCGATTCAGGTCTGGACAAACAATTGCCGAGCGAGCCTCGATATCGTCGTGTTCAACGGCGCCGATCCCGAACAGATTCAAAAGTCGCGGCCAATCAAATTGACGAGCGGCAATTGGCAGCAGTTCACCTCGCAACGTGACGCCGCAATCGTTGGTCGAAATGTCGCTCAGCGCCGCGGACTCAAGGCGGGCGACCAATTCTCCATCGGTGACATTTCGGTAAGGGTCGCGGGCATCTTCGAATCGAACGTGCCATCCGAGGAAAACTTGATTTATACAAGTCTCGCTTTCCTGCAATACACTCGTGGACTCGATGCAGCGGGACTGGTCACACAGCACGAAGTCTTTCTGACCGACGACGCCGACGCTGATCGCGTGGCCATGCAGATCGATGCCAAGTTGCGAGCCGGTTCAGTCGCCACCAAGACGCGGCGTAAGGGTGCGTTCCAAGCAAGCACGCTTTCCGATTTGGTCGACTTGATCGGCTTTGCCCACTGGCTCGGCTACGCGTGCGTCGGATTAGTGTTATCGCTCGTCGCTACGACCACGGTGATGAGTGTTCAAGATCGAATCAAAGAGTACGCGGTACTACAAACGATCGGCGTCCGTCCGATGCGAGCGCTACGATTGGTTCTGGCTGAAAGCACAATCCTGTGTCTCGTCGGCGGCATTACCGGAACGGGAATAGCACTCGCCGCTCTGGGCCTCGGCGGATTCGCGATCGGCGCAGAAGGTGCAACGATCGCTTTTCGTCCCTCATTCGGACTAGCGATCACGGGAGCAATCGTTTCATTAATCGTTGGCGTTGCTGCTGGTTTAGCCCCAGCCATCCAGGCAGCGACCGTGCCGATCGTCAATGCACTTAGAGAAAGTTGAGGTCATTCATGCGAGGTCGAGAAAGTGGAATGCCAGAAGTCGAAACATAGGAAGCATTCTTTGACGCGGACGAGATCATCGACAACGCCGATCGACGCGACAGAGATTGACTTACGCATTTACGACCGCGTCATGCAGGTCACGCTCAAGGCAGTTCGCCCAGGACAGCCACCCAGCCGGAAAGTCATCACGCTTCGTCGGCAAGCACGAGAAGTTAGGCGTGGTCCAAGAGTATGCCGGGACGATTGCCGGCGTCATCGAGGGGACGCCCTATGCGGGCGACTTCAAAGAAAAACCGCATGGCGATCACGATCACTGACATTTTGAATTATTCGGTTGGCGTGTACTTCCTGCCAAGCGGCGAGGCCTCCGAGGAATGCCACTTCAGCCCGTTATCCTGGGAGGCCGCCTTTTTGGACAAGAAGTTTAAGGACAGCAATATATTTCGATGCTCATCATGTATTCCCATCTTCTTGTCAAAGAACAGGATCTAACCCGATGCCGATCAAATGTCTGATTGAGTTTCCAAGAGTGAAACGAAAGTCTGGGGTCGCAGCTTATCTAGAGGCGACGTGGGGCCAGATGGTTCGGCCTACGATAGAATCGGAATTCAGCACGGCAATGATCGTTGAGTTCGGTTCGACGTACGCGGATAAGCCGAGCCCAAACCCTCGCTCCCTTCGCATCTGTGAGGTCGTGCGAATCGTGCTCTATTCAATATTTTCGCAAGACCAGGCCCCTCATCCAACGCCCTTCTCCCCCAGAGTACCGGTGGAGAAGGGAGCAAGAATTCCTGAGTGCTGGTGTGCGTAGTCTCTACGCCGCATTCTGCCTTTCGTCAATCATTTGCATCAGTCAAGTTAGGGCTTTGAACAGGTGCAACCCAAGGAAACATGCGTCCAATGACCGATGAAACGCCGACCGCGCAGAGGCCGGCGATGAAAAAACAGACGATGGCAGCTAAGGTTTTGCCGAAGATTAAATAGCCTATGCCTGGAAGCGTCGAGTAGACAATTCCAGAAGCCAAAAATGCTCCAAAGACTCGCAAACCCAAATCGCTGTCGGGCACCACGTCTGGGGCCAACTGGGCAATCGGGCGCCAGCCCATTCGACTGGGGTGAATCTTACGATAGAAAGCCACGAGCGTCTCATGTCGCTCGGGTCGAGTCACCAAGGTAGCGACCAACCACGTGACCATGGTGCAGAGGGCCACAATCGTCATGATCTCTTCGTCTCGCAGGCTAGTTGTAATCCATTTATCCTGACCGATGAATTGATGACTGAACCAACTGCTCGTAAAGAACAGATAGTAGGCGAGTGAAGCGAACATAGCGACGATCTCACTCGAGGCATTGATGCGCCACCAGAACCATCGCAACATGTACACCGCACCGCTGCCAGCACCCAGCGCGGCGAGCATCTTCCAAGCGTCATCGACGGACATGCCGCGTTGCTTCATCAGCCACGCGACGCCCGAACCCACGACCAGCACCAACACGGATACGATCCGCGAGTAACGCGTCAGTTGGCGCTCGTCGGCTTGGGGCGCGATCAGGGGCTGGATAAAGTCGCGAACTAAATACGAAGCACCCCAATTCATTTGCGTGCTGATCGTTGACATGAAAGCTGCAAAAAACGCGACCAACATCAAACCGCGAAGGCCGGGAGGACAGAGATCGCGCATGACCATTGGAAAGCCAACGCCCGGGTCGGGCAAACTCCGCAGCTCCGGATACATGGCCAGAGCGGCAAAGGCGACCATTAACCAGGGCCAAGGGCGAATGCAATAATGTCCGATTTGATACCAGAGTGTGGCCAGCACGGCATGGCGTTCATTCTTGGACGAAGCCATTCGCTGGACGACGTAGCCGCCTCCGCCAGGCTCTGCGCCGGGATACCAAGTTGCCCACCACTGGATGCCCAACATGATTAGGAAAATATGCAATGGCATCCACGCATTGTCGCCTGTGAAATCCGGCAGGAATGCAAAAGCCTGCTCGCCGCTAGCGCCAAAGTTTTCGATAACTTTCTGTTGCAACTGGGCGGGACCACCCACATGATCGACCGCCACCACAGCCAACCAAATGCATCCTGACATCGCAATGCAGAACTGAACCAAGTCCGTCAGTGCGACTCCCCACATTCCTGAAAGCGTGCTGTAGAGTCCGACGAAAAGGAGCATGGCCGCAACGATCCACCATGCCTGGCTGGCCGATTGATTGGCCACACCCTCGGAGGTCGCCAGAACCGTTTGGTCGAGCACAGTGAGCATGGCACCTACGACCCAGCCGACGATGATCGGATTGACGATCAGGGCCACGTAGAGGGCTCGCAGATAGCGCAGTCCCCGAGCCGGCTTGCCGCTGTAGCGAATCGAGATCAGCTCCACATCGGTGATGACCTCCGAGCGTCGCCATAACTTTGCAAATACAAAAACGGTAAACATACCGCCCAGTGCAAAGGCCCACCAAAACCAATTGCCTGCCAAGCCATTTTTGGCCGTCAGGCTGACCACGGCCAGCGGCGTATCTGCCGCAAACGACGTTGCGATCATCGACGTGCCTGAGATCCACCACGGCAGCGAACGACCCGACACAAAAAACTCTTCGAGGCTCCGCCCGGCTCGGCCCATACACAGGCAGCCCACTGCCGCGATCAGCGCGAAGTAGACAACAATAATGCCCCAGTCGATCAGCGTTAATTGCATGTTCAATCCCTAATTCGAAAGTCCTATCGCATCCCTTGCTCGATAGCAATCAAGAGCCAAAAGACCAATGGCAAAATCGAAAAAAGGCAACCCATGACAATTCCGAACCAAGCCCGCCCAGCACCGTGTTTTTGACCATTGCTCTTCTTAATGTCGCGCAAGGCGACCACTCCCAAGATGATGGAGATCGGGGCGGGAAAGCACAGCACGGAGAACAGGCCGAAGTAGCCGGCCGCGATCGCCCACAGCGAACGATCGATAGGCAGTAACATCCGCAGCGCTGGATCGTACGAAGGACTACTTGCCGACGGCGTGAAAACGGAAGCCCTGGCCTGCACCGCTTGCTGAGCTTCTGCATAGGGATTTACAGCTTGTACGACCGGCGGCAGCGAGGCCGTTGGCAGGAGTCGCTGGCAAGTTGGACAATTTACCTGCTGCGTAGACTGCAATTCGTTAACTTCAAACGACTGCTGACAGTGGGGACAGAAAATTTCGGTCGGCATATTTTAAGGGCAGGTAAAAAGGAATCGTAAATGTTGTAGCGAGTCCGAAGCATTGTAACGGAGCGAGCGCACGACCATCTGGCGGATCATCAAAATATGGAGTGATGTCGTTCGATTGGCATTCTAGCCTGCCGCCCTGGGCGATTTCACGCGAGTAGACACTTGGCTATACTGAGCAGTCACGCGTCCATGCCAGTCACCCGAGTCCATGTATTGGTCGAGAATGTCCGACTCCAGCACCGAACCTGCACCTGAATTGTCCAGTACGCCGTTGTCCCAATGGCACGCCAATCATGGCGGGCGGATGGCCGCCTTCGCTGGTTTCCAGATGCCAATCCAGTACACGTCGATTGTCGCCGAGCACTCGGCCACGCGAACGGCGGCGGGTCTGTTCGATATCTCGCACATGGGGCGCTGGCGTTTTGAAGGCCCCAGAGCCCACTTGCTGCTCGATCATTTACTTACCCGCCGAGTCACCGACATGCGGCCAGGCATGATCCGCTACTCGTTGATGTGCAACGAAGATGGCGGCATTCTCGACGATGTGCTCGTATCGAACCTCGAGACTCCCAGCAGTCGACAGTATTTCTTGCTGGTCGTGAACGCGGGCAACCGCCAGAAACTACTGAAGTGGATCCAGCCTCATCTAAGCGATTTCCCCGACGTGGCTTTCAGCGACGTGACCGAATCCACCGCCATGATATCCATACAAGGCCCTCGTTCGATTGAGATCACGACCCGCCTATTCAAGTCGCCTCACATCAGCGGATTGAAATACTATCGCGGACTGGTCACCGATCAAATGAGCAAGCCGTGTATCGTCAGTCGCACGGGCTACACGGGCGAGGACGGTTTTGAGCTGATCGTTCGCGCCGAGGACGCTCCGCGAGTATGGGAAAATTTGATGTTGGCGGGTCGAGAACATGGCATTGAACCCGTCGGCCTCGGCGCACGCGATACGCTGAGACTAGAAGCTGGCATGCCGCTGTATGGACACGAACTGAGCGAAGCGATCCAGCCGTTTACAGCCGGACTGGGATTTGCCGTTTCGCTGGGCGAGCGAAGTTTCCTAGGCTCCGACGCGCTGTCGAGACTTAAGAACGAACCCAGCCCACACACCCGCATTGGCCTCAAGGTATCGGGCAGGCGAGTGGCGCGCGAAGGCGCTGACCTGGTTGACAGCGATCAGCGAGTTGTCGGCTCGGTAACCAGTGGCACGTTTTCGCCGACCTTACAATGTCCCATTGCCATGGGCTATATTGCTTCGGAGCTGGCTGTGCCAGGCACACACGTCGACGTTGATATCCGCGGCTCGCAGGCCGCAGCCGAGATTGTCAGCTTGCCGTTTTATCAAAGAGAAAAGTAGGCCGACGGCACACAGAAAGTGCCTGCCACTTTGAAACGAAATCTACACGTTTTAGGAAATCGAAGTTCATGAATCCTGAAGACTTGAAATACAACCCGTCGCACGAATGGGTAGGCTTGACCGATGAGGGTGGCGAGAAGATCGCAGTGGTTGGCATTACCGACTTTGCCTTGGAGCAGCTCACCGATTTGGTCTACATGGCTTTACCCAAGGTCGGTGCTAAAGTTGCGGCGGGCGAAGAGTTTGGCGAAGTCGAATCGGTGAAGGCGGTCAGTCCGCTTTACTCGCCAGTGACCGGCGAAGTCACCGCCGTGCACAGCGAACTGGTGGATCAATTGGAGAAGCTTGGCGAAGATCCTTTTGGCAACGGTTGGATCATGAAAGTCAAGTTGGCCGCGGATGCGAAACTCGATCATTTACTGGACCGCACCGCTTACCAGAAACAGTGCGCAGATTCGTAGTTCGACAAATTCCGAAGTAGCGCAATGCAGGGTTATGCAGTAAACGATATTCCGCGAAGCGGTGTGGAAAACATGGCATTGGACCAAGCCATGTTGGAAACCGCTGCCAGCTTGGGCTGTCCGCTGCTCCGCGTCTATCGCTGGTCCGAGCCGACTATTTCACTGGGCTACTTTCAGCCTTACGCTCAGCGACAAGCCCACGCGGCCAGTTCGGACATCGCAGCCGTGCGGCGAGCCACGGGTGGTGGTGCGATCGTGCACCACTTTGACTGGACTTATTGCGTCGCCATTCCCGACACACTGAAAATTTGCGATGGCCATGGAAACGCTAAAAATTCATCCGCTGCCGCAGTTGGTGCTTCACAGATTCTGTACAATTGCGTACACGCGGCGGTGGTGGAGTGGCTGGCCCGCCATCGCTCGACCGCGCGCCTCTGGAGCGAAGAATGCGGCTTGCCAGCGTTTGCGGATGAACCCGGCCAGCAGCGTTTTTTGTGTTTCCAGCGGCGTAGCTGTGGCGATATAGTTTTAGGTAGCAGCAAAGTGCTGGGAAGTGCCCAGCGTCGGATCTTTGGGGCGGTGCTTCAACACGGGAGTTTGCTGTTGGCGACCAGCCCTTATGCTCCGAGTTTGCAGGGCCTGCTCGATCTAGGTGACGGAATTGATTTCTCGGATCAGCAAGCACACATTGAATTCGCATCTTCGGTCCAAACCGCAGCAGAAGTGGTCTTTGGAAGCAACGTGAGACCGCTTGAAAGTTTTTTCAACATGCTGTGCGAAACTATTTCCGTGGCCACAGGTTGTAACATGATTCGGGCTGAATCGTTGACACAAATGCCCTGGAGATGGAGTTGGCCGAGGGAAACAAAGTTTGGATTGGACACCTGGACGCGGCGGTTATGACTTTGAGGCGATTTGGGTCCCACTGAGTCCGAATACGTGCAGTCATCGATCGTGCAGATTCGTCAAGCAGGCTTTGTTCAGAACAGTCAATCCACCCCCCATAAACTACTATTCGAGGAGTTAACCGACGTAAAGCACCCTTTAGGGGAAAGAATCGGCAATTAGACCTTGCCCTAGACATTCTCGGCGGGCGATAATATTGGGAGTGCTCTGTGAATGTTTCGCGCTCGCCCGAACGCCTCAACTTGGCAAATCTTTTCGATCCAGAGTATAAAGTTAGTAGCTCTGAGCCTATGATGGCTCTTAGTTCGCAACCATAGAGGGTGATCCATGCAGATGCAGCTTAAGGTCGTAACGGGTGGTAACGAGGGAAAGCTAATTTCCATCAATCGAGACAAGTTTCTCATCGGTCGTAGCGATGAGTGTCACATCCGGCCCAAGAGCGAGTCGATCAGCCGGCGGCACTGTGCATTTGTGCGCAAGGATGGTCACATTCTGCTGGTGGACCTGAAGAGCCGCAATGGAACTTATGTCAATGATCACAAGCTTGATCCTGCTAAAGCTAAAGTCCTGAAAAACGGCGACCACATTCGAGTGGGTAAGCTCGAGTTTATTGCGGTCATCGAAGCGGGCGTATCCAACCTTAAGAAGCCGGAAGTAAAGAGCGTCAAGGAAGCGGCTGCGCGCACAGCGCAAACTGCCGCCGATGACAGTCGCATGGAAGAGGTAGACGTCAGCAGTTGGCTGGAGGAGGCCGATCAGTTTGAGCGGGCGCCCAGCGGACAGGATACTCGCCAGTTCCAAATGAATGTGAATCAGGAGGCATCTCCGGATTCCACTTTGATGGAGGTCAAGGCGGAGGAAGAGACCAAGACCGACCACAACAAGACCAAGGGTAAACCGGGCAAGCTGCCTCCGGTGCCCAAGGGCCCCCTGTCAGGCAACTCCAAGGATGCCGCTTCGGAAACATTGCGGAAATTCTTCAGTGGTCGTTAACTCTCGATGCATAGAATCACTATCCGTCGAAATCATTGCCTGGGTAGCAGAAGTCCTCTTCATCGGATCCTTTTTGCGCTGTTGAGCTTGTTTGCTGGGCTGATGGCTGCACCGCTCTTCGCGCAGCCGGAGATCGTCGAACTTCGCAATGGAATGATACTCGGGCCCGGCTTAACAGCGCTAACGGACACGATTAGCACCAATTCCAACGAACGCGCCGGACCGACTGGAACCAAGTCCATTCTTAGCCTGAATGATGGGCTTCGAAAGACTTACGTCAACGCGTCGATTCGCAATATCATCGCCAATCGAGCTTCCACGGGTGCCGCCGTCGAACAAATCGAACTTCCATCGGCGGCGGAAGCTGCCAAGGCGGGTGGCTCGCCCTCCATTTTAGGAGTGATCCAGGTTACGCCCTTCAGCAAATATGGGCGCAGAACTTATTCCTTTGCGACCACACGGGGCCGAGTCGACGTACTTCAAGGCATCACACTGTTAACTCCCGATTATGCCAAAGTAGAAGTGCTCAGAACGGGCACTGAGGAATTTGTTTGGGATCAACGCATCGCTACCACCTCGATACCGCCCGACCAATTGCGTGCCGTATTACTCCAAGCGGTCGACCTTGACAAATCGATCGAATGGCTGCGTATCGTCAGCTTCTACATGCAAGCCGAACGCTTTGTCGAGGCCCGCGAGATCATGTCCCAGGCGCTCGAAAAATTCCCAGCCGAACTGGGCGATCGCGTCGCTATCCTGACGCAATTAGATCAGCAACTGGCTAATCAAAAATTCGAGGAAATCAAGCTTCGGCGGGCCGCCGGACAACATCAACTTGCCAAGACTTTTCTCGGTCAATTTCCTCTCAATACCATGTCCGGAGAAAACCAACTCAAACTCGACGCTGAGATCAAGTCGATGCAGCAGCAGGTTCTTCTGGTCACCGATATTGTGCAGTCGCTCAAGGCCCTAGTCGGCAAATTACCCGAGCCCGACCAGCAAGTAGTCTCGCCGATTGTTCAAGAAATCTTTGATGAGATCGGTTTGGATTCCGTCGTGCGGCTGGATGATTTCCAACGCTTGCGTCGCGACGAATCCATTCCGAGCGAAAACTTGGTTGCCTATGCGCTGGGTGGCTGGATACTCGGCAGCGGTGCAGGCATCGACAACTTCGCGGTCGCAAAATCGCTCCTGCAGGTTCGCGAGTTGGTCAAACGCTACTTAACCGTTCCCACGCAAGCCGAGCGGCAAGCCATCCTGGAAGAATTGAAGAGCCAGGAAGGTGCCCAGCCGCAACTGCTCATTAAGCTGCTGGCGACGATGCAGCCGCCGCTACCTGCTCCGCCGCACAACCCGGAAGACCCGGCAGGATTGCTGCGCGTAGAAACGTCATACTCTGATACCAATCGCCAACGGTATGTGGTGCAATTGCCTCCCGAGTACGATCCGAATCGCAAGTACCCGTGCGTGTTGGCTCTACCGGGCCGCGGCGACGGACCGGAATTGGAAATCAATTGGTGGTGCGGTATGAACGTCGAGCTGGGGTCCGAACAGTTTCGATTCGGGCAGGCAACGCGCTACGGATATATCGTGGTCTCGCCCGACTGGATGACCAATTCGCAGACTGAATACGAATACACCGAAGGCGAACATTCGCGAATCTTGACCTGTTTGCGAGATGCGTTTCGCAAGTTCTCGATCGATACCGACCGCGTATTCGTATCGGGCCACTTTGACGGCGCCACGGCGGCCTGGGATTTAGCCGTCTCCCATCCAGACTTGTGGGCTGGCGCGATCATGATTTCGCCCGGTGCCGACAAATACATCATGAACTACAGCGACAACCTCAGCACCGAACGTCGTCGGCCCGATGAGGTACCGCTGGGAACGTATATCGTTTATGGGGACTCCGATGGTACGCGCACAAAGTCCCTGCTGGGTGCGGCCGCCACACGTCTGCTGGTGGACTCCGTATTTGATTGCATGACGGTCGAATATATCGGCGAGGGGCGAGTGCGTTTTGCTTCGGAGTTACCGCGCATCATGCAGTGGATGGAATTGAGCAGCCATCGACGGGTTCGCAATCCACAAACTATTTCGATGCGGACGATGCGCCCCGGCGATCGATTTTTCTATTGGCTCGAAGCCCCTTCGATCCTACCCAATCTGGCGGGCAATCCATTTCAGTTTGACCCCAAGAGCTATGGCATGTTCGAGGCCAAATTGCTGGACCGCGCTGCCAATGGCGTCATCATCACCAAGATGCCTTCGCCCAACCATGCGGCCACGGTCTGGTTGACGCCAGACATGGTTGATTTCGATCGCCCCGTGACCTTTAGCAACGCGGGCAAGAAGACGGTCCAGCAGATCGAGCCGAGTATCGAAGTGATGCTCGAAGATGTTCGCGGGCGAGGCGATCGACTTCAGGTTTATTGGCAAAAAGTAGCACTCTAAACCGGCTATGAGCACAGACTACTCCGAGTCGTGCTGAACGCTTTGCGAGCCGCATTTCCCGCCAAGAAACTCGTTGACTTCTGAGACACCTGCGATCGGGTTCGAAACACGTACCCAAATGATTGACGTCAAAATGGACGCCGAAAGAATCTTGTTGACTCCACAGTTTGAAATCTACAATAGCCTCAGTGCGCAAGTGCTAAGCGATGAAAGCCTAACGCGGAGCTCACGCGGAATTAACGCAACCGGTAGCGGCTGCAGATTTCGGGTCTGGGCACCCGCTTGTCAAACTTTGGCATTAGAAATTAAGACGACCGCTGCCATTGAGCAGTGGCCCATGCTGCGCGACGAAAAAGGCTTCTTTGAATGTAGAGTCGCGACTGCTGGAGCGGGTACTCTTTATCGTTTTGCATTTGCCGATGGCGCACGACGCCCCGATCCGCTAAGTCGCTTTCAGCCAATGGGCGTGCATGGTTGGTCCGAAGTGATCGATCCACACGCATACACGTGGCAGGACGCCGACTGGCGCGGAATCGAGAAGCGCGACCTGATTATCTACGAACTGCACTTGGGTGCATTTACGAGTGAAGGTACCTACGATGCTGCAATCGAGCGGCTGGATGAGTTGACCGAGCTGGGTGTGACCGCGATCGAGTTGATGCCGTTGGCTGAATCGGCGGGTCGGTGGAATTGGGGTTATGACGGCGTTGATTTCTTTTCGCCACGACATACCTTCGGCCGGCCCGATGATTTCCGACGCTTCGTGGATTCAGCCCATCAACGCGACTTGGCTGTGATTTTGGATGTCGTCTACAACCATTTCGGTCCCGAGGGAAATTACTTGGGTCAGTTCGGTCCCTACGTTTCCCAAAAACACAAAACAGCTTGGGGCGATGCGCCCAACTTTGATGGCCTCGATGCTCAGCACGTCAGAGACTTCTTCACATCGAATGTCGCCTACTGGATCGACGAGTTCCATTTGGATGGGCTGCGTGTGGATGCCATCCACTGTATGGCCGACCAGAGTCCGACGCACATCGCCGGCGAGCTGGCCGATGCCGTGGACGCATTGCGCCCGCATAGCGGCCGCACGTTGCATATGATCGCCGAGTCCAATGTCTACGATCGACAGATGTTGGCAGCTCGGAATTCCGCTGGAATGGGTTACGACGCTCAGTGGTGCGATGACTTTTTGCATTCTGTGTTTGCAATCCTGCGCCCCAGCGAGCGCATGTCGCAGCGCACTTACGATCGTGATGATCTGGGCACGACGCTCGAGCGTGGCTATGTATTCGAAGGTAGCCTGACGACAGTCCGCCAACGTATCCCACTGGAAAGCCAGCCACACCGCACCGAACTTGAGAGTCTTGTTTTTTCAATCCAGAATCACGACTTTATCGGTAACCATCCGCTGGGCCAGCGCCTGCACCAGCTTACGTCGCATGACGCCCACCGAGCTGCAGCCGCGCTACTACTGCTCTACCCAGCCATTCCGATGATATTTATGGGCGAAGAGTTCGCAAGCGAAAATCCATTTTTTTTCTTCGTGGATTATTCAGACGCAGACATGCGCAGGGCCACCGAAATCGGACGGCGCGCCGAGTACCCACAACACGATTGGTCCGAGGGTGCTTCACCGCTTTCCGACGCCGCGTTTTCTTCATCAAATATCGGACCGACCCCTTCCGGAAATGGGGATACGCTCGACTGGTACAAGTCACTGATTCGCCTGCGTAAGCAATGGAAAGCACAGGGGCGGCTGTTGGTAGATCGCTTGCATACGCAATGGGTAGCGGACTTGAACCTAGCCGTGTTGCGGTATGAAGGTGTCGGGCTGGATCAAGCGTGCTTTGTAGTCGTGCGACTCAATCCGGCTGCTGGCTCGTCTGTCCCCGTTAGACTGTCGTTTAGCGGAGAGCTCGCGCTAAGTCAAAACTGCCAGCCTACCGATTTGCCGAGCCAGTATTTGCTCGGAGCCAATGCCGTCGCTGTGGGAACTGGGCCGATCCAATTGCATTAGGCAGCGCTAACCAAGCTGTACCAATGGCTATTTCGGTTTGCCGTACAGCAGTCTACCGACTTCGCGCGGGATATCGGTTTCGATAATGTCCACTCCGAAGTCAAGCAACTGTCGGTACTGTGGCTCGATCTGCGTAGTGACCTGGGCCGAAGTCTCAGTGAATTCGCGATCAAGATTTCTCGACGTGCCTGCCATACACATCACACCCTTGGCGTGCAGCCTTTCCAGCAGGGCTTTGTTTTCTGGGGGCTTGTGACCCACGAACGCGATCAAGTTGCTCCATGGGATGCGGGCTTGTTCAAACAAGTCATATTTGTCGGGTGTGTCGATAAACACTTCCATCATAATGTCAGGATTTCTTTGATTTACGATTTGCGCGTCTTTGACGTTGGCTACGATCAGCATGGCATAGCTCTCGGCGCGATGCTGCTCGATTTTTTTGATTCGCGTGTCGAGTGGCACGTCCTTTTGGTCCAAAACAAGGATCGTTTTTCCGCGGGCCCACTGAAAGACTTCGTCCAGTTTAGGAATACGAAAATCCGTGACGTTGCCTTGCGTATCCCGAAGATATAATTTTTGTAGCTCGCTCCACGTCGTGTCGGCTACCAAGCCCATCCCATTGGTGGTGCGTTCCAGCGACGGATCGTGCAGAACCACCAACTCGCCATCCTTTGTCAACCGCGGATCAATTTCCAGCATGGAAAATGTATGTGCAAGTGTATCTTCAAAGGTTGCAATGCAGTTTTCAGGTAGACCCACTTTGGGACCGCCTCGATGCGCACTTACAAGCGGCAGGGCAACGCCGGTGAAGCGAAACAACTGTTGCATCTCCGCTGCGGACTGAGGCGTCACGCAATGTCGGCCCTGCTTGACGGAGAGCAATTGTGATGTCTGCTTGGCGGAATCTTGCGACGTGGCAAATGAGCTGGCAAACACTACGATGGCCAGTGTCAAAACGATCGACGTTTTCATGAGTTGATATTTCTTTGCTTGGCGGCGCCTTGCCTCCCGCTAAAATGCTTTGGCGTCCCAAGAGGCTGCACCGCGACAACACGCCTCACGTGGCCGAATCGCTGAAAGCCAGATGGCCAGGTGAGACGGGTCGATCCAGTGGGCCAAAGCGGCATCCGTCTGAGGCAAGTTGCTTGATAGAGGAGCACCACGATATTGGTTTTTGGCAACATCGCAACGGCTGTCTTGGGAGGATAGGCATGTATCTCAGAAACTCGGGAACCTGGACGTTCGCTAACGTGTCTATCTTTCAGGAAATATTTTTCGCAAGGCACGTTTTTGGGAGCGGCGGATGGTTACCCCTTAGCCAATTGCGGGGGGTATGCAATCGGTCCAAAGCAAGAAAGCTCGCATTGTCCACACGCACGCCTCTTGGCGAGAACTTCACATTTTGTCTTCCCGCGCCCGATATTGGTGTCTATCCTGCCGAATTGGTAGTACGTTCCTGTTCTCGCAGCGAGAAACTTGGGACTTGCATTCGGGTTAGAGTGTATTAGTAGGATTCACAAGAGATTTTTTTGAGCAAAATGTTGAACAGCACCGTAAAGCCCCTGAATTACCGCAAAAAGTACCAAGCGATCACGTCGCTCGGTTATGACTTTGCGCTGTTGGGATTAGGCGTCAGCGAGTCGCGAGTGGATGTTATTCGCGACGCGGCGTCCCATACGGCAGCCCGCATTCAGCGAGCTGCCTGGGAGGACGCAGAGGAAACCGATCGATTGCTATCCGATGTGGTATCGAGTACTTATCGCCTGCTGGATCCACGAAAACGCTCCAAGCCGCGTGAGCGCATCCAACTGTCCATCGTAAGTGACCTAGATTTTGATATTCAAAAAGGTTCTCGGAGACCTCTGGTGGATTTTCCAGCGGACGTCGTGGAGCCAGCCAAGCCGTTGGTAGCGGCCGAAGTAGTGGCGACCCACGAAATGACACTGCGCGGCAAACGCCCGCGACTGCGTCTGGGCAGGATCTGCTTGAGCGTTGTCCTAGTCATTCTCACTCTGGCTACCACTGCGGCCGTTCTCTCGCTCGGTGGCTAAGTCAACAGAGACTAAGCCTAGACATCGCGGCGAATCGTCTTGCTTTGTTTGGCTAGTCGAACGGGTATAATGGGCGAGGCTTACTCGTTTACCCATCACAAGTTCTGAGACTATGACCGCAACAATTTCTTCGACTCGTCCGACCACACTTTCCCAACTGCGCGAAAGCGGTTGGCAATCGAAGACTGTCAAGCAGGAGCTGCTGGCAAATTTCACACGTATGTTAGCCGCCGATGAGACCCTCTATCCTGGCATTGTAGGTTACGAGGATACGGTGATTCCCGAAATCAACATCGCCCTGCTGGCAGGTCACGACATGTTGTTTCTTGGCGAGAAGGGACAAGCTAAGAGCCGGCTGATGCGTGCTCTGGTATCTTTTCTAGATGCAGAGATCCCTTACCTCGACGTTCCAGGCATTCCGATCCATGAAGATCCCTACGCGCCGATCACCAGCGCTGGCAAGCGTTTTATTGCCGAGCACGCCGAGGAAGAGGTTCCCATCGCCTGGTGGCCGCGGCAAGAGCGCTATGCAGAACGCTTGAGTCCTGGCACAAAATTCGCGGATATTATCGGCGAAATCGACCCTTCTAAGTTGACCGGTGGCGTGAGCATGAGCACCGAGGAGGCGTTGCATTTCGGATTAATTCCACGCATGCATCGCGGGATTTTCGCGATGAACGAATTACCCGAGTTGGACGAACTGGTCCAAGTCGGTCTGTTCAACATCCTGGAGGAACGCGACGTTCAAATTCGAGGTTACCCCATTCGCTTCGATCTGGACATTTTCATTTTGTTCTCAGCGAATCCGAGCACCTACAATCGCAGCGGCAAAGTCATCCCGCAGCTGAAAGACCGCATCGGGTCGATCATTCAAACGCATTATCCACGCGAGCGCTCGCTGGGTATCGAGATCTTGCAGCAGGAAGCCAAAATCGACTTGGACGGAGACCATCCCGTGCAAGTTCCCTATTTCATGTCGGAGATCATCGAGGAAATTACGCTGCAAGCTCGCAAAAGCAAGTACGTAGATCAGGCATCGGGCGTCTCAGCGCGATTCAGCTTGTCCAACTTCCGAGCCATGGTAGCCAGCGCTCGACAGCGATCCATTGTGTTGGGCGAATCGCCAGCCGTGCCTCGAATTAGCGACCTGGGCCATCTCTATTCCTCGTCTTTGGGTAAGCTCGAGCTGGACTTGATGGGCAGCCATCAAATGTCGGAGAAACAGGTCCTGGACGCCTTGATTGCCGGAGCCATCAAAACCGTCTTTGAACAGTATGTGGAAGAGTTTGGATTGGGCGCCATTGCGGAAATATTTAAAAAAGGTGTGCGCATCGAAGTCGGCGATATGCTGCCTAGTAAGGCTTATGCCGAACGCCTGCAGGTGGTGCCGCCGGCCTGGGACAAAGCCTTCGAAGTCAACGCGAGCGAGAACGAAGCGGTCCGTGCGTCGTGTGTCGAATTCGTTTTGGCTGGCCTGTACTCTCAGGACCAAATCAGTCGGGCTCAGAAGTTCGGCAAAGTGCATTACGAACTGTAACTCGCAGATCCTTCCTCGTATCGCCCACCTGCGCTCCTACGAATTGAGTTGTAACACATGTCGCGAAAATCCGAGCTAGGTGGGATCGTCCACACGTATCAAAGGTACGACCCTGGTCGCTTTCCGAGCCCAACGCAGCCGCCTCCGGATCTCGTCTCTCCGGCATTTGAACATGCGCTAATGTACGGTCAGTACCGCGAGTTGACCGAGGAAGAACTCGCACGTGCTGTCGAGCTCGATCCGAGTCAAATTGCTGGTCTGGGGCCCAGTATCGATTTCTTAAAAGCCTTGCTTGAAGAGCGAAAACGCAAGATTTTGGAAAAGTATGAGACCCATACGGTACAGAAAAAGGCAGACAAGGCCTACGACAAAGCAGCTCGACGCGGCGATCCACCCAAATCACTGCGTGGTATCTACAAAAAAGCCATCGATGATCAACAGATCTATTTGCTCGAGCGGATCTACTACCAAGTAGGCGACGATACCGACAAATTCTCTGGGCAACTGGTGCAAGTCATTGAGAGTCTCGGCGACAAATATTTAATCGACGAATTGGCGACCAAGTACGAGTTCATCGGCCACGAAGGGTTGTCAATCGAACAGGCGCTGGCCATCAAAGAAGAGCTAGAGACAATTGATGAACTGCTCAAGCAGCTCGATGAAGCTGCCAAGACGGCACAGATCGGCGTCATCGACATGGACAAGCTCGGTCAATTTGCTTCGTCCGAGGATATGTCCGACCTGGAAGAAATGAAGCGGCAGATCGAGAATCTCGTGCGCGAGCAGGCCGAGCGTCAGGGCCTGGATCGCGACCAGAAGACGGGCGGCTTCAGGCTTACGCCGCAGGCATACAAGTTGTTCCAAGGCAAATTGCTCGATCGCATTTTTTCTAGCTTGCAGCCCGGTCGCAGCGGGCGTCACACCGGACGAATTATTGGCGAAGGCAGCGTAGAACTGCCGCAAACCAAGTCCTACGAATTCGGCGACAGCCTCGCAAACATGGATACGACGCAGACCGTGATCAATGCACTACTGCGAGATCCATCGGCAGACCCCGTGCGGATCAAGTCGGCGGACATCGAAGTGCATCGCACGCGTAACTCTCCCAAATGCGGCACCGTCGTCATCATGGACATGAGCGGCTCGATGCGCTACGACGGGCAATACATCAACGTCAAACGTATGGCTTTGGCGCTTCAGGGACTTATTTCGAGCGAATATCCTGGCGATTTTCTCCGATTCATCGAAATGTACACTTTCGCTAAACTCCGGACGGCTGGCGAAATTGTCGAACTGATGCCCAAGCCCGTAACCATTCATGACCCCTGGGTGCGGCTGCGAGCCGACATGAGTCGCGACGACATTAGCGAGCAACAGATTCACCCGCACTTCACCAATATCCAGCATGCGCTGCGTTTGGCGCGGCAAAATCTGGCCACGACCGACACTCCCAACAAACAGATTATTTTGATCACGGATGGACTGCCGACAGCGCACTTCGAAGATTCGTTGCTCTACATGCTTTATCCGCCAGACGCAAAAACGGAACAGGCGACGATGCGCGAGGGAGCGATGTGCCAGCGCGACGGCATTGTCATCAACATGTTTTTGGTGCCAAGCTGGTCTCAGTCCGAGGAGGATATTCGTTTCGCCTATCGCCTAGCTGAGAAAACTCGTGGCCGCGTGTTTTTTACTTCCGGCAAAGATTTGGATCGCTGCGTGGTTTGGGATTATATTGACCGCAAACGCGAAATCCTCGGCTAATTTTCGAAAGCTTTGCCAACATCTCGCATCCGCCAAATTTTTCATATCCCTGCCCTCCACTGCCCCAATTAGGCAGCCGGCCAGCCGATTCGCACAAGGGCGATTACGGCAATGCGCTGTTGGTCGGTGGCAGCCGTGGATTGGCGGGAGCGATTGCCATGGCAGGTATGTCGGCCCTGCGTGGCGGGGCGGGGTTGGTTCGCTTGGCAATACCCGATTGCTGCCTAGAAACCGTAGCGGCCTTTTCACCTTGTGCCATGACCATCCCGTTGCCGGCCGACTCGGCGGGGCGGCTCGGTGCCGCCGCCATCGATGCGCTGGCACCGTGCCTTGCCAAGGCGACTTGCGTTGCTTTAGGACCTGGGCTTGGGCAATCTCGCGAACTCCAGATATTCGTCAGCCGATTGCTTAGGCGAATCACGGTGCCGATGGTGATCGACGCGGATGGGCTAAATTGTCTATCTGACGTCAAAGAATGGATGCGACATCTCGCCATGCCGCTCGTGATTACGCCGCACCCTGGCGAGTGGGCGCGGTTGTCGGGTGTGCCTGCTACCGACCGTACGGCGCAGAGCTTGGCAGCCGTGGAGTTCGCTCGCAATCATCAAATGGTTGTCGTGCTCAAGGGCCATCGCACTTTGATCACCGATGGAGAAAGTGTGGTGTGGAATACGACGGGAACGCCTGCAATGGCAACCGGCGGCAGTGGCGATGTGCTGACTGGCCTGATTACGGCGCTCATTTGCCAGGGCTTGAAGCCTCGCGATGCGGCTCATTTGGCTGTTCACGCGCACGGTTTGGCAGGTCAAATTGCCGAACGGGAACTTCAGAGCCACGTTGTGTTACCGACAGAGCTAATTGACTTTTTGCCCAGAGCATTTCGATCGCTTAGCGACCAGCGGCAGACATAAATGTGCCTCAGACGCCAGGTGCCGGAGCTTGCCTTAGCCAGAGTCGCCAGACTTCGGTTCTTGAAGACTGAAGTCTGGCGACTCCAGCCACGAAGGTTCTTGGGGACTGACGTCTGGCGACCGGTTACGCTGGGGCTGTACCCTTGCAGCCGAAGCGGATTTCGACGACAGTTGAGCCAAACTTTCCTAAATGTTTTTTCGCAAAATGCGTTTCAGTCTCGATGTCACACCTGCTGACGAGCCTCGATAACTTTCCGACCCACCTCCAGGGCGGAGCCGTGTCGGTAGGGAACTTTGATGGCGTTCACCTAGGCCACGCGGGGCTAGTTGATCAGTTGGTCGCGGCCGCGAGAAAACATGCTGGACCGGCGATCGTGCTGACGTTTGATCCACCGCCTGCGGCATTGCTTTTTCCAGATCGTCCGCTCAGCGCTCCGTTGACGACCATCGCTCATCGGGCGGAACTGCTGTTCGACTTGGGCGTCGACGCGCTGGTTGCTTATCCTACAGATCAACGCTTGCTGTCGCTCTCAGCCGAAACCTTTTTTCAAGAGTGTATTGTCGGCAGGATGCGTGCTAAAGCGATGGTCGAAGGTCCAAATTTTCGCTTCGGTCGCGACCGCAGCGGCGACGTTGACCGATTGAAGAAGCTATGCAATTCAGCGAAAGTCGATTTCACGATCGCTCAGGCAAGCCAAGATCAGCGGGGTCTTATTTCCAGCACTCGGATACGCGAATTGCTGATCGCTGGTGAGCTCGCTGCCGCCAATTCCATGCTGACCCAACCCTATCGTTTTTGTGGCTTGGTCGTTCAGGGAGCGCGACGTGGACGCGAACTGGGATTTCCTACCGCCAACTTAGCTCAGATAGAGTCTTTGTTACCTGGGCACGGAGTCTATGCCGGCCAAGCGGTCGTGACTGGGCCAACGACCGATGACTTAGATCAGCCTGTATCTTGGTTGGCGGCCATCAATATCGGCCCCAATCCAACCTTTGGCGAGAGTCGCAGTAAAGTCGAAGTGCATTTGATCGATTACTCTGGGCCAGAGCTTTATGGGCGAAACATGCGGGTAACTCTGAAGAAGAAGGTTCGCGACGTCCGCAAATTTGAATCGCTCGATGCCCTTCGCCTGCAGATCTCGCGGGACCTCCAGGAATGTACCGCCTATCTGTGAGCTAAGCTTCAGAGCACACGATTGTGCGGTGGAGAAGTTCCGCGCGCCGTTCGAGGCTCATCATCAGCGTACTCACAACCGTTACAACCCCTATGTCTGCGACTGCCGCCGCACCCACCAATCCCCAACATCCGACGTCTGCCCAACGTTCGACGGGTGCGCCACGGTCAACGGGCGATTCCTTTGCGACGGGCGTCTTGGTGATGCTGCTGCTCAATATCGTGCAGCGAGTTGCAGGACTATTGCGCGGCCTCGGCTTTTGCCACTTCCTCAGCGACGTGGAACTCGGGCAATGGGCACTGCTCAACAGTTTTTTTGTGATCGGCGTGCCAATCGCCGTACTGGGGTTACCAGGTAGTTTCGGGCGTTTTGTCGAATACTTTCGCATTCGCGAACAGCTGGGTCATTATTTCCGGAGCGTACTGTGGGTTAGCCTCAGCGGTTTAGCTCTAGTGTGTACGCTTATCCTGCTCAACCCCGAGCAATTCAGTTGGTTCCTGTTCCGGCGGTCGAGTCCCCCAAGTTTGATCGCATGGTGCGTAATCACGCTCATCAGCGCGGCGGCATTTAGCTTCGTCAACGAACTGGTCGGTGCCCTGCGCGAAGTTCGTGCCGTTTCGCTGATGCAGTTTGTGCAGAGCTTTGTGTTTGCGATTGTCGGCTTGTCGATTCTCAGTGTGAAACCAAGCTGGACCATGCTGTTACCTAGTTTCACAATCGCCTGTTTGCTGGGTTTGGTTCCGGGGCTCGTCATCCTTCTGAGCGACTATCGCTGCGAATTCCGTCTAGCTCCTGGCGTATCGAGCAATGCCGCTGGGACGCTGTGGTCCCGCATACTTCCCTATGCCGTCGCCCTGTGGGTCATGAATCTGCTGAGCAATCTATTTGAGGTCAGCGATCGTTATATGCTGCTGCATTTAGTGGAGGGCGGCGAACAGATTGGGCAAGCTCTAGTGGGGCAATATCATTGTGGACGCATCCTGCCGAATCTATTAACGAGCGTGGCAATCATGCTGGGTGGTATCCTCGTCCCCTTCCTCAGCGCCGACTGGGAAGCTGGCCGAGGCGACAGGATAGCAGCTCGAATGCGACAGGTCCTGCAATGCTTGGCCATTGGATTTATGGCGCTGTCCACGGCTGCCATGTGTGTATCCCCCCTACTGTTCCATTACGGATTTGGTGGGCGATACCAACCCGCTGAAGAAATTTTGCCAATTTCGCTGCTCCAAGCGACCTGGGCCAGCCTGTTCATCGTCGCTCAGTCCTATTTGTTGTGCATTGAGCGAGGCAAGCGTCTGGCGGCACTCTTGATCGTTGGACTCGCAGCTAATTTCGGCTTGAACTGGCTGCTCATTCCCCAGATGGGATTGTTCGGAGCAGTAGTAGCCACTTCGAGCGCCAATCTTTTTACGCTGCTGCTGCTTTTGTGGCAGATGTCGCGCAGCGGCTGTAAACTGGATAATGGGACACTCGCGCTGTGCTTGGCCCCGCTGTCCATCGCGGCTGGTCCCGTGGCCGCAGCGCTTGTTTTGGCGGGCATAGTCGTAGTGGTTGGACGGACCCAGTGGCTGCTTTCGGATGCAGATCGGCAGCAGATTGATGCGCTGCTTTTGCCCAAACTGAGACGCTTGGGAATGCATCTCCAGTCGTTGTGGCCTTAGCCAGATGCTTTCCGATGCACTGCGGCAGATATGCCAATTTGGTTGACATGTCCTGACAAATCCGTTAGCAATACAGGTTTAAAGGGCGGCTGGCTCAAAAATTGTTATTTAGCTTTACGAAGGTGATACATATGCGTTACGGAATGCTGATCGTTGCCCGCAGCGGCTTGGGTTCGATCATTAGCTGGTTTATCCGCATCGTTATCTATGACATTTGTATCACCGGCATCCAGGATTTGCTCGGCGTGTCGCGTATGGTAGCGCTATTCATCTTTCTGGGTATTCTCGCGATTATCGCTTTTGGTGGCTATATTCTCAAGCAGCGAATTGCACCGGGCGTCGAGGACTAGTTCGCCTAGCTGAAAGATACAATGGAATTTGTCGTCAAGCACAGCCCCGTTTTTTCTGTCCTCGAAATCAGTCTGAATGAAGCCGAGACGGTCATCGCGCAGCCTAGTAGCATGCTAGCGATGTCGGCTGGGATTCAGTTGCGGGCCGCAGCCGGTCGCGGTGGATCCAAGTCGACTTCGGGGTTTTTGGGTGGCGTCAAAAGCATGCTTGGTGGTGAGAATTTTTTCACGGCGGAGTTTCGAGCTAAACGCGATGGCCAAACGCTGACGTTGGCTCCGGATTCCTATGGGGACATCCTCACAATTCCACTTGCCCAGGCCGGTGGTTATTTCATAACGCGCGGTTCTTACCTTTCCAACGTCGGGCTATGCGACCTGAAGATTAAGTACGGTGGCGTGAAGGGTTTTATGGCTAAGACAGGTTTTTTCCTGCTGCATGCTGCTGGTGAAGGGACTGTCTTCTGTCAAACCTATGGGGCCATTGTCGAGCGTGAATTGCAGGCCGACGAACAGTTCTTCGTGGATAATCGTTTTGTGGTGGCTTTCTCCGATACGGTGGAATATCAATTGGTAAAGGCCACGGAGAGTGTCAAGGATGCAATCTTTTCCGGCGAGGGTTTGGTCAACCGCTTCACGGGCCCAGGCAAACTCTTTTATCAGACGCGAGGTAAGCCAATCGAGTCGTGGCTGATGCGTATCTTAGGTGCATCGTTTTGATATGTCGGTCAAAGACTCTGCTACGCCTATTCGTTTTGTAATTACCGACCGCAGCCAGAGTCTCGACGTTCCCAGGCGGAATGAATTATTGGCAAGTATGGCCGCTGCCAATCGCTGGGGCGTGGTGCTTTTATTCATTCAAGGTGCGGCGATCATCGTAGTGGCACTGGCCATCGACTGGGCGCGCGTCCTGCACGAGCCTTTGATCACATCGGTGGCCATTGCAGCCATCGTAGGCCCCTACCTGCTGTCGGTGCTGCGGTATGTGATGCAGAATAAAAAGGAGCTTGCGGACTTGAAAGAGCAAACGCGTTTCGGCAGCTTCGATAAGCATCTTCTCCGCTCGCTCTTCCAAGATACGCTCGCTCGACTCGATCTCCCGCAGCGGCACATCCCAGTCTATGTGGTAGCCGACAAGTTTTCCAATGCGGGTGCCTTGCATGTCGGTCTGGGATTCCTATCGAGTTCACTAAACGGGATATATCTCCACCGCCAAGCACTGCATAAATTTACTGCGCAAGAAGTTCAGGATGTCATGGGGCACGAACTTGGACACTTCTATCGATACTATTTACTGGCCGATCGTTTTTTGTGGGTGACGTTGACGCTCGGAGCGCTGATTGGGATCCTGGTTGTGCAACAGTTTGGCTTCGGCAGCCTCATCAGTATGTTTGTGCTGTTGGGATGCACTGCCGCCCTACTAAAAATCGCGTCGATTCCTCGGGCTGGGCTGGCCTGGACCATCGAGTATCTGTGCGATGATTTGGGTGCGCGCGTTCACAGTGTCGAAGTCTCTGTGGCCGGACTGATGAAGCTGGGTGCTGAAGCTGAAGTGCTGACTGCCGTACAGCAGCAGGCCGCCCTGTCGGTTCATAAGGGCAACCTGAATGCTCAAGTCATTGTCGAGTCGATAGCGGCGGCGATCCCCTACGGCCATGTCGCGCTCGACGAACTCAGGCTGGCTGTCGACAAGCAGCTTAAGCTGCGGGCTGCCCAGGGCCCTTCGCTGAGTGGCTTCTTACGGTTCATGTGGCAGAGCGACGTCGATTCCGCGATGAACGAGGAGTTCGAAACACAGACTCGCCTGTTACAGGCCCTACAATCCGTCCCGCGTTTGGACTGGGAGAAGCTACTGGACGATCCGAGCGAGCTTCGATTTACTGAGCGGCGCCTTGGCGAACTGGTGGACTTAATCGAGCGTTCGCCAGAGTCGGCTTTGTTCCACACTCCTGAGGCGCTGGGTCTGTTGGACTCGTCCCATCCGCCTTTGAAACAAAGGATTTTGTACCTGTGGTATAATCGAGCAGAGATCAACGCGCATCGGAATGGCCACTCCGGCCTGAGCCGCGCGGAGCTCACCTAGAGATTTGGTATGTCAACAAAGGTAAACCCGTTTTCTTGCCCGTACGGGCTCGCTCAGACCTTGATACTCGGCAGTTTGGCCATCTTTGCAGAGTCTGCGGCGGCCCATCCGTTTCACATCAGCACGGCTGAAATGGAATGGGATGCCAAAACCAACCGCATTCAGGTTAGCTTGAAGCTGCAAGCGGCTGACTTTGAAAGTGCGCTGAGCCAACTTGCGGGCAAGAGAATCAATATCGACAAAGGCTCGTTGGACGAGCTGATCACCACATACTTGGACCGCCACTTTTTTCTGGCTGGCCAGCCCGACGCCAAGACTCAGCCTGCCGAAAACAGGCCCAGTGGCCACACGCGGTCCCAGGCACATTTCTTAGGACTGCAACTCAAGGGGACTTGGCTGATGCTCTACTTTGAGCTCGAATTACCCGCCAATCGAGATGTGCCAACGGACAACGCAACAACCGACACAGGCTGGACGCTCTCCAACACCGTGCTCTTTGAAACGACCGAGGGTCAGATCAATACAATTGCCGTGCGTCACTCCAATCAACGCACGGCACTCAAAATGACTCGCCAGGAACCGTCGGCAGAATTCAAGTCGGAATGGCTAAACCCAAAGTAATGCTCGCAGAAATAATCTCGATCGGCGACGAACTCACCAGTGGGCAACGTCTGGATACGAATACGCAGTGGCTCAGTCAGCAACTCAATGAATTGGGTATCCAGACAATCCGTCATACCACGGTTGCTGACAATCTAGAACTCAATATCGAGACCTTTCGTCGGATCATACTTCGGGCTCAGGTTGTGATCTGTACGGGCGGACTGGGACCTACTCAGGACGATTTGACTCGCCAAGCCATCGCCGCCGCCTTCGGTTTGAAGTTGGAACTAGATCAAGATTCGTTGGCAACGATTCAAGCTATGTTTTCGCGACGCGGGCGCGAGATGCCCGAGAGTAATCGCATCCAGGCTACGTTTCCAAGTGGCAGCCGTGTGATCCCCAATCCTCATGGTACCGCGCCTGGAATTGAACTGACGGTTGAAACACGCAAGCATCCCAGCCGCATCTTCGCGTTGCCAGGCGTGCCGGCTGAAATGAAACAGATGTGGCACGAAACGGTAGTACCACGCCTGGAAGAAACGCTAGAAGGGCAATTGGGTGGGCTACGGCATCACTCGATCAAGTTATTTGGTATCGGCGAAAGCGACGTAGAATCCAAACTTCCCAATCTTATTGCGCGAGACCGTCAACCGCTGGTGGGCATCACCGTCAGTCGGGCAACGATCACGTTGCGGATCGCCGTGCGGGCTCGCACAGACGAAGATTTTCAGGCATTGATCGCTCCGACCTGCCAGGAGATCCATGCAGCGCTGGGCGATCTGGTGTTTGGTGAAAACGAAGACGAACTGGAGCACGCAGTGATGCGATTGCTGACCAGCCAAGGACTCTCGGCGGCCAGTGTTGAAGTTGGCGGCTCCAGTTGGGTCAATGACTGGCTGCTACGAGCTGCCTACGAAACAGCCCCGAAGGCGTTGGAAAATTGTGGGGATTCGCCGCGTTACCTGGGTGGTCTCTGCTTTCCAACGCTAGCGCTGGCCCAGCAATGGTTGAATATCGACTCGAGCGAGGAAGAGCACGTTTGGAAAGGATTGGCAGCTAGCGTCCGCCAGCGAGCCGGAGCCGATATTGGCCTTGCGATTGGCATCTACCCAACTCGGCGACAAATGGAATTGGCCGACGCTGCGTGCGAGTTCATTTTTGCGGTTGCAACCCGGGATGGCGTAAAGATCCAGCGGCGCTGGATGGGTGGCCACCCCGATGTGCTTGGTCCACGAATCGCCAAATCGGGACTCGATTTCTTGAGACGGGAATTAACACTCCTTAGCAGCCTAGCGTATCCGAAGGGTGTCTGAGTTGAAAAGTACGATCCACATCCATCCGTGCGCGCCCGTTTCGGCGGCGATTACACCGCCGGGTAGCAAGAGCATTACGAACCGCGCGATCGTATGCGCAGCCCTGGCAAAAGGCACAAGTCGGCTGTCCGGTGTGCTCGATAGCGAGGATACGGAAGTGATGATAGCGGCTTGGCAACAACTGGGCGTGCTCGTGCAACAGGATCAGGCCGCCTGCGAACTATTGATTCGTGGTTGTGCGGGCAACCTACCAAACCGCCGCGCAGATCTATTCGTCGGCAACAGCGGCACGACCATTCGCTTTCTAACCGCCGCCTTGGCTGCCTGCGGTGGAAATTTCAACTTAGATGGTGTGCCGCGGATGCGTGAGCGACCTATTGCTGATTTGCTGCGAGCGCTTCAGCAGCTTGGTTGCAAAGTGCGTAGTCTCAACACTCACCATACGGATTGCCCGCCGGTGTCGATCGAGTCCGATGGAATGCAAGGCGGAAGGGCCGTGGTGGCTGGTAACATCTCCAGCCAATACCTATCGGGGCTCATGATGGCAGCTCCCATAGCCCATCAATCGGTCATACTGGAAGTCGAAGGCGAACTGGTTTCTGTGCCCTATGTGACGATGACGTCCGCCGTCATGCGCGCGTTTGGAGCGGAGGTTGAAGGTTCTACCTCTGCTGAACTGTTAATCTCGTCGAACCACAAGTATCGTGGCACCGAATACGTGATCGAACCCGATGCGTCGGCGGCCAGCTATTTCTGGGGCGCTGCGGCCATCACCGGAGGTACTGCGCGCGTGAATGGACTGAGCCAAACGAGCTTGCAGGGCGACGTGCGATTCTGCGAGGTGCTCGAGCGTATGGGCTGCATCGTCCACTACCATGAAAATTTCATTGAAGTGACTGCGGGAGAAAAGCTGCGCGGAGTCGAAGTGGATATGAGCCATATCAGCGATACGGTACAAACGCTGGCTGCAGTTGCACTTTTCGCTGAGGGCCCTACGACGGTACGCGGCGTAGCGCACAACCGTGTCAAAGAGACGGATCGCATTTCCGACCTAGCTCGCGAATTGAGGCGGGTCGGTGCGGTCGTCGAAGAGTTCCATGACGGGCTGAAGATTTTTCCGCCAGCCAGGATCAGCCCAGCCGAAATCGAAACCTACGATGATCACCGCATGGCCATGAGCATGGCTCTGGTAGGTCTTAAAGCGGCAGGCATTGCAATCAAAAATCCGGCTTGCACTGCGAAAACATATCCGCTTTTCTGGCAGGATCTAGGGCGATTCAGCGCCAGCCGCATTGAATGACTGGACGGAATCGATATACCGCTGGGCCCGCGCCAAAATCTGCTCGATGCGCTGTTCGTCCTGCGCAACTTCTGCTTCCTCGCAAGCCGTGAAAGTAGCCCGACATT
The DNA here is from genome assembly GCA_041741955.1 of Pirellulaceae bacterium. Taxonomy (GTDB): domain Bacteria; phylum Planctomycetota; class Planctomycetia; order Pirellulales; family Pirellulaceae; genus Aureliella. The sequence continues at coordinate 29,011 of JBGSJL010000218.1, forward strand.
GTCCACACTCAACCTCGCGCCCCAACAGCTCGACTCGGATGTTCAAGTGCCGGCCGCAGGTTGGGCATGATCGAAAGAAATAGGTACCAGAAGCCATAGAATCCTCCATCAAAAACGCTCTGCGCAGATGAGAACCGAGCATCAAAACTCGGCGACAGAAACGATCCTCAAAATGTGAAGCTGCTGTTCAGTACAAATGTTTTAAATCTCGAACGGTGGCGATTATGGGCAATTCGAACGCCTGTGTCAATGGTTTAGTGGCGTTTTTTCTCGCTTGAAGGCTAGCAATTGATAGTTCCGCGCGTTCCTGCTTCCTGGTGAACCTCAGGCACTAGCGGCGGGGGGCTCCCAGCGTGGGGCGAGGCCCATCGTTAGCGCCTGAGTTTCACGCCAGGACAAAACGTGCGGTTTCTGATGCTAGTACCTGAGGTTCACAAATACCCAGAAGTCGACACAATGGGGTCGTCAAAACATTCACTATTCAAATTGGCTGCAAAACTGGACTGCGTCGGCCAATGCAATAAAGCCCAGCCAAGCACATTAGTCCTGACTAGAGGGACACGTTTAGTGTCGATAAGTTTCAGGTTGCCTGGTCGCACAAGCCAAACTTTTGACTCAAAATTTGCCGCTGAAGGCCTGCTTGGTCCCAGCCCGCTGCGTAAGCAAGGTAAATAAGTAACCATTATGGCTGTATTTAGTTTACCACATGGGGTATTTTTGTGAAAGTCGTGATTGCACAGGATCGAGTCGAAATGGGAAAATTCGTGGCCGAGAGTGCCGCTGAAGTGCTCCGGCATTGCCTGTCGCAGCACGACACGTGCAATCTAGTGGTCGCTACAGGCTCGAGCCAATTTGAGGTTCTAGAAAATCTAGTACAACAGTCGGGAATCGACTGGGGGCGCATTAACGGCTTCCATTTGGACGAGTATATCGGACTGGACCGCTCCCACTCCGCTTCGTTTTGTGGATACCTCAGTTCGCGGTTTGTCGAGCGTGTGCCGCTCAAGTCGTTTTGTTATTTGGACGGGACAGTGCCAGCCCAGACATTAAGAGAACAAGCCAGCAGAGCGATTGGAAGCCAAAAAATCGACTTGTTGCTCTGCGGGATCGGCGAGAATGGTCATTTGGCATTCAACGATCCGCCGGCGGATTTTGCGACCACCGAGCCCTATTTGATAGTACAGCTTGATGAAGATTGTCGTAGACAGCAGGTCGGCGAGGGTTGGTTCGATTCGCTTGACCACGTACCCCAGCAGGCTATCAGCATGTCGATTCAACAGATTTTGAAGGCCGACACGATATTCTGCGCAGTACCCGATCGTCGCAAAGCCGCAGCGGTGCGAGCTACGCTTGAAGATGACATTTCGCCTAGTGTTCCCGCGTCCGCACTGCGTCGTCACGCCCGTGCAACACTGATTCTCGATGCAGCGAGCAGCAGCCTGTTGTCCGATGGCACCTTGGCCAGCAGCCAGCGACTTGATCGATCGATCTAGCCATGTCCATGCAACCGAACCAGTTCGAGCCGGTTGCGGGTTATGTAGACCTTCAAGTGAACGGCTATGTGGGCACGGATTTCAACGATCCTGCGAGCTCGCGCGACAGGCTCAAAATTGCTGCCCTGGCGATGCGTGCTGATGGTGTGTCCAAGGCGCTGCCGACGGTGATCACGGCGTCCATCAACGACATGTGCCAATGCATTTCCAATTTACAGCAGCTCATCCACCGCGACAGCGAGGTGGCTGATATTTTTCCCGGACTGCATTTGGAAGGCCCTTTTATATCTGCGGAGCCGGGCTACATCGGAGCTCATCCGCCCCAACATGCTCGGCGGCAGGACTTAGCCATACTCGCCCGCTTGCTCGACACCGGTCAAGGATTGGTACGACTGGTGACATTGGCACCGGAGGTCGACCCACACGGCCTGATGACCCAAATGTGTTGCGAACGAGGCATCTGTGTTGCCGCCGGGCACACCAATGCCAGTCTGCCCGAGCTGGACTGCACCCTCGAGGCGGGTCTGTCGCTGTTCACGCATTTGGGCAATGGTTGCCCCAAGCACATGGATCGTCATGACAATATCATCTACCGTGCTCTGAGTCGCTCCGATCGCCTACGATATTCGCTTATCGCGGACGGGTTTCATGTTCCGGAGCTGCTATTTCGAAACTTGCTGCAGTGGTTGCCGCTGGATCGAATCGCGGTAGTTTCTGACGCCATCAGCGCGGCCGGACTCGGGCCCGGAACTTACATGCTAGGAAAGCGCGAAGTTAATATCGGCTTGGACAGGGCGGCAGTCGACGCTTCGGGCCAGCATTTTGTCGGCTCGGCCTCTACCCTGCGCGACGCGGATAGGTGGTTGGCGGAGTCGCTCGAACTTTCTTTGCATTCTAGAACACAACTGCTCCAGGCCAACCCTTTAGCTTGGCTAACAGACGATTACAATGGCCAGCGTACCTAAGCATCGCGTGAACGATACGTGGGATAGGCTTCCAGCCTGTTAAGCGTGCAATGACAGGCTGGAAGCCTATCCCACGTCATCAAATTCGTCACTTGCTCTTCACGCGATGCTAAGGACAACTCAACACCTACTTTCGTCATCGTTCTTACTGCGAGAAAATCTTGGCAAAGAAAAATACAACGAAGAAAACCGGCAAGGCGTCTGCTGCCGATCTGGACACGAAGGGTAAATCTACCAAATCCAACGAGCCCAAGAAAAAGACAACTAGTGGCCTATCGAAAGCGGACCAGAAATTACTCGATTCAATCGTGTTGAAATCCGGCGAAGCGCTCGTCGAAGCTGAGGCACCCTGGTCGGCTGCGGAACCCGAAGTTGTGATCGGTCGCTTGAATGGTCCCGTCGGATATTCCATCGCACACATGATCGGCAACCAGGTCAAGGGGCATTCCAAAGTGTTTGCGATTTTGAATTGCGACGTCCAAGTCCGACCTGTCACGGTGATGGTGAGCAAGGTGACAGTCAATCATGAGAAGTACACGAACATCTTGATGGGCACGGTGCAAGCCGCGATCGCCCACGGCGTTCTCGATGCCGTGCGCGCCGGTCACATCCCGAAATCTTTAGCCAACGAGCTTGGTATCATCTGTTCGGTCTGGCTCGATCCATCGATCGTCGATGCCCAGTACGATCCCGAAGTGCTCTTTGCCACCAACCGCGCGGCGACCACCAAAGCGATTGCTAAGGCCATGTGCGACGAGCCAACGATTGATTGGCTGCTGGAGAATCAAGATAGCGTGCCGCACTTTTTCCACGATCTGGCCAAAGCGGGCAAGCTGTAGTACGGCGGTTATTTACTCTGGCAGCGCATGCGCAGTGGAGCTACTCGGTAGCGCGGGAAATAGAGCGGATTTCCATAAACGCTCCATCCATGTCGCTGGCCGCAGTCGCGGGTCGTCAAAAGTTGTGACGTGTGTTTTTCCGCGACGCGTGCATAGGACGACGGTGTTGTTGGAGTGAACCTCAGTCACGCGCCAATACTTTTCGACTTGATACTGATACGACTCGCCGTTGCGGGCGGGGGACAAATTCTTCGCTCGTGGGCCAGGCCGAGACGTGTACTTATCGCGAGTGTAGACCACTTTATCACCAACACCGTATCGATGGCCCGACATTGCCAACTCCTACTAATGCGATACTAAATCAAGGGCGACTCCAACGACCAGCGATGCACGTTCGCCGCGTCAGAGCGCTGTCTCCGCAGATGCATGGAAACCTGTCCCAGCTGAGTAACATAAACTGTCCTCAGCTTTGAATATAGTTCAACATTTTTGAAGAATCAGTGAAAAATCTAGAAAAGGGATTTGCTAGCATTCCAATTTTTAGGGTGCACCTGCCTTACATTACTATCCTTCAGCGTCCCCTGCCGGAGGCCGACAGAACCCCTGCCGGAGGCCGACAGAACCCCTGTTGAGGCCGTCAGGCCTCGGATGGAAGCGGCGTTCCACTGAGTGAGCCGCGGGTTCCATGTTTGTGAGGTCCACGATTTTAGATCGACAATTCCTGTTTCACTTGCCGAAAACACTCGACGGCAAAGAGTAGATCCTCGGTCGAGTGGGCGGCAGAAATCTGCGTGCGAATGCGGGCCATGCCCTGCGGCACCACCGGATACGAAAAACCGACGGCATATACACCGAGCGCTAACAGCCGCTCGGCAAACTGATTGGCCAGCCGGGCATCGCCCAGCATGACCGGCACGATGGGATGTTCGCCTGGCAAAATGCTCAAGCCTAGTTTTTCAATCTCGCGCCGGAACAGCTTGGTATTACACGCCAGCTTGTCGCGTAGTTCCGTGGACGACTCCAACATCTCCAGTGTCTTAAGCGTCGCAGCGGCGATTGGCGGAGCTAAAGAATTAGAAAACAAGTAGGGTCGCGAGCGCTGCCGCAATAGATCGACAATCTCCTGATGTGCCGACGTGTAGCCGCCGCTCGCACCGCCAAGCGCTTTGCCCAACGTGCCGGTCAAAATATCGATCCGGTCCAACACATCATGGTGTTCATGGGTACCGCGACCACGTTGGCCCATGAATCCTACGGCATGTGAGTCGTCGACCATAAGTAGGGCTTGGTACTTATCGGCCAATTCGCAGATGTTGGGCAAGTCTGCAATGATGCCATCCATGGAAAAAACGCCGTCGGTGGCGATCATCCGGAAGCGACAGTCCGCAGACTCTCGCAACTTGGCCTCGAGGTCGGACATATCGTTGTTCTTGTAGCGAAAGCGTTTGGCTTTGCACAAGCGCACGCCGTCGATGATACTGGCGTGGTTCAATTCGTCCGAGATAATGGCATCCTCGGCGGATAACAGCGTCTCAAATAGTCCACCGTTGGCATCAAAGCACGATGAGTAGAGGATTGTGTCGGCGGTGTTTAGGAACCGACTGAGCGCCTGCTCCAGATCGCGATGCAACTGCTGGGTACCGCAGATAAAACGGACGCTGGCTAATCCGTAGCCCCACCGCTTTAGCGCCGCACTAGCGGCCTCGCGAACTTCGGGATGTTCTGCCAAGCCCAAGTAATTATTCGCGCACATATTTAGCACGCGCTGACCATTCTGGACTTCGATATGCGCATCCTGCGGCGAAACGATGATTCGCTCGCGCTTGGTCAAGCCAGCGGACTCGATATCCGCCAGTTGCTGTTGCAAATGCTCTTGGTAGATGCCCAACATAAACTAGTATCGACTTTCTATAGTTAGCGTAGCAGGCACACTCCGTTTGGGCCGCTACTTAGGATCGTGCGGAAAATTACTGTCTGATTCTGAGCGTGGGATAGGCTTCCAGCCTGTCGGTTACCGCATGACAGGCTGGAAGCCTATCCCACTTATTCTCCGTTTGATCCTCATTGCAACGTGTTGAGCTTAGGAGGACCCTGCCAATACAAGATGGACTTGCCAGTCAATCCAGTCGCCATATCGGTAAAGGCTTGTTGAAAATCGGTAAAGTGGTAGCGGTGCGTAATGACGGGCGCAATATCCAAACCACCTTGGAGCATGACAGTCATCTTGTACCACGTTTCATACATTTCACGACCGTAGATTCCCTTGATCGTCAACATATTGAAAACGACCTTGTTCCAATCGATGGCGATCTGCTCGGTGGGAATGCCCAGCATCGCGATCTTGCCACCATGCGCCATATTGTCGAGCATGCTTCGAAACGCATCCGGATTACCGGACATTTCTAAGCCCACGTCAAAGCCTTCGGTCATTCCCAGTTCGCGTTGTACGCTGGACAGATTTTCCTCAAGCACGTTGACAGTGCGCGTGGCTCCCATGCGTTGGGCGAGCTCAAGCCGCCATGGGTTCACGTCGGTCACAACCACGAATCGAGCACCGGCGTGCTGAGCAATCGCAGCCGCCATACAGCCGATGGGCCCTGCACCGGTAATCAACACGTCTTCGCCCAGAATCGGGAAAGAAAGGGCCGTGTGAACCGCGTTGCCAAAGGGATCGAATATCGACGCCACATCGCGATCGACATCGTGGTGGTGATGCCACACGTTAGTCATCGGTAGTGCAATCAGCTCTGCAAAAGCGCCGGGGCGATTAACGCCGATACCTTCGGTTTGGGCGCACAGATGGCGTCGGCCCGCCAAACAGTTGCGGCAACGACCACAGACCACGTGCCCCTCGCCGCTAACAAGTTCGCCAGGATGAAAGTCGGCCACGTTCGAACCCACTTCGACGACCTCGCCGACAAATTCGTGTCCTACAGCCATCGGCACTGGAATGGTTTTCTGTGCCCAGCTATCCCATTTGTAGATGTGCAAATCGGTACCACAAATACCGGTCCGATCTACGCGGATCATCACATCGTTAATACCCAGCCGGGGCTCTGGAATATCTTCCAACCACAACCCAGGTTCGGCTTTACTTTTTACGAGTGCTTTCATACTGGCTTGATTTTCGCGGTAGGCGGCAGCGGACCTTGGTGACAACCTTCAGCGCCCGCCAACTGGTATACTTGCGGAAGTCCTGAACACCCCGAAAGCTGACTCAGCGACGGACATCTATTCCCGATTCACTCTCACGGATCAATATCAATGAAACGCAAAAAAGCACAAGTCGCCCGGCGCTCTTTCTTGCTCACCTCCGCGGCGGTTGCCGGACAATTGGCCGCACCTCGCATTGCCACCGCCAGCAAGACAAACGCTGAAATCATCGTCGGCTCTGGGGCGCATCAATTTCGGGTCAAACATCACTGGCCCGAATTACCCGAAAAGTACTCATGGCAAACGACGCACAACGTGGCTGTCGACAAAGCTGGGAACTTGTATGTTATCCACGAGGGCAAGGAGGAACTCAAAGATCATCCTTCGATTTTTGTCTTTGATCGTCAAGGCAAATTCATGCGCGCTTTTGGAGAGCAATACCAAGGCGGCGGACACGGCATCGAGGTACGCGAAGAGAACGGCCAAGAATTCTTATATGTGGCGGCCTATCAGCAAGTCAAATGTTTTGCCAAAATGAATTTGACCGGTGAGATCGTGTGGCAACATCACGCGCCGATGGACAGTCAAAAGTATGCTGCGGGCGAAGCGGACCAACCCCAAAAGGTGTGGGGGCGCGATCGTTTCATGCCTACCAACTTCGCGTTTCTGCCCGACGGTGGATTCCTCCTGGCGGACGGCTACGGCAGCTTTTTTATCCACCGCTATGACGCCAACGGAAGATGGTTGAATTGTTTTGGCGGCCCCGGCGAAGGCAACGGAACATTTAATACGCCACACGGATTGTGGATTGACTCGCGGGCGGAAAAACCCATGGTCGTCGTCACCGACCGAGCTCACAACGCGCTGCAGCGCTTCGAGCTGGATGGCCAGTACATCGATACCATTGCCGGCTTCGGCCTGCCCGCCAATATCGACATCCAAGGCGACCTGATGCTGGTCCCCGAGCTGGTTGCCCGAGTCTCGATTCTCGATAAATCCAATCAGGTCGTGGCCCAATTGGGAGCAGACGTCGAGCGTTTGAGTGCTGACAAAGAGAAGAAGATTCGCGTCACTCCTAACCTCTGGACCGATGGTAAGTTCGTGCATCCTCACGACGCCTGCTTCGCCGCCGATGGTAGCATCTTTGTCGCCGAATGGGTCGGCACGGGCCGAGTCACCAAACTCGAAAAGGTTTAGTTCGATGTGGACTCAAACTCAAAGGAAAAACCTGATGAACAAATCGAGCAGGCTCGTTGTGTGGTCGCTATGGCTCGGACTTTTTGCACAGTCATCAACGCCTGATCTCTGCGGGCAGGAAATGCCGCCCGTGACTGGCGTCCAGCGGCAACCCTTCGAAGCCGCCACGCAACGTGTCGTCGAAGCTCTGCACCTGGCCGGTAGTCCGCTACCACCGGATGATTTGGATCAGTTGTCTGTCTTGCTGGCCAGTACCGAAGATGCCTTGGTTGTGCGGGAAATCCAAAAGACTCTGGACAAACATTGCTTGGCGGTGGTGAACATCAATCCCGAGAGCCGCGTCAAAGTCGCTAACGGACCGGCCGCCAAAGTTCTCGACCAACGCGGTTGGACCAACTTTCTAGTCAAGGTCCACAACGAAGCCGGTGTTACCGCTCCGCTGGTTTGCACAAGCCTGCAAGCGGAACCCATGGTCCGCCGCAGCAGCTCTTCTCCCAACCCCAAACTCGATATCACACCCGCCGATGCGGCGCGACGCTGGCTAGATATTTCTATGCTCACATCGCAACCGCTTGCCAAAACGCTCTCTGGTCTGACCGTCGAATACTGCATTGTGCAACTCTACAGCCGGGACGCTGGGCCTCGCGAAGCCACGTTGTCGATGCACGTTGGACAGGGCACACAGGACTTGGGCTTTCGCAGCGACCTACCGATCCTGTTCGATTGTCGACCCTCGGTCGACATACCACTGGCCATCCACGATGAAAACGGCCAGCCTACAACTTGCAGTCTACTCATCAGGGATAAGCTGGGTCGCGTGTATCCGAATCCTTCACGGCGATTGGCACCCGACTTTTTTTTCCATGAACAAATCTATCGCCACGATGGTGAGAGTATTGGCCTAGCACCCGGGGACTACCACATCGTGGCTTATCGAGGCCCAGAATATGTCGAAGTTCCCATCGAGCTTAGCGTGCGCGCAGGGGACGAACCAAAACCGCTGAACATTTCATTGAAGCGGTGGATCCATATGGCCCAACACGGCTGGTTCTCCGGCGACCATCATGTGCATGCAGCAGGGTGCGCGCACTACGAAAATCCCACGGAGGGCGTAACCCCCGAGGACATGGTGCGACACTTGATCGGCGAGGATCTCAATGTAGGGTGTGTCCTCAGTTGGGGACCCTGCTGGTACGCTCAGAAGCAATATTTTGACGGTAAGGTTTCCGAGCTTTCGCAGCCTGGGAATTTGATGCGCTACGACGTCGAAGTCAGCGGTTTTCCATCGGCGCACGCCGGGCATTTGTGCTTGCTGAATCTGACCGAAGATGACTACCCTGGAACCCAGTCCATCGAACAGTGGCCCACTTGGACCCTGCCAATTCTGAAGTGGGGTAAAGAGCAAGGTGGCGTGGTGGGTTACAGTCACAGCGGTTGGGGGCTGGCCCTACCCGACTACCTTCCCAATGGACAGCGCGGTGCGCTTCCAAACACTTGGGGTGGTGCAGATACTCGACGCG
>JBGSJL010000219.1:0-14856 GCA_041741955.1 Pirellulaceae bacterium
AATTAAGCAGAGTCGTCTCGACAAGGAATGCGAAAAACGACAAGAAAAGAAAGCCGCTGAGCGTCGGTCTGTGCAAAAGCAAGAAGTCGAAAATGAGAATGCTCGCCGCGCTGAACTCATGAAGTTTATTGAAGACTGGGAGAACGCCCAGCGAATTCGCAGATACTTGGCTGCGGTCGATGTGAGAATCACTGAAGAAGATGCAAATCCTTCAGACCCAGCGGATCACGTCGCACCCAGCCCATTGTTGCGGTGAAAATCCATTGACCATCAGGGCTGATCGCAACGGCGACTTCGAGAACCTGCCCGGGCAGCTCGGTCGGTGGACCAACTTGATCGCCTGCCGCTGTGGGCTCAGCATGATCATCGGCTACAGTTGCAATCGACTTCGTTAAGCGCCTGTTTCTGCTGAGCAGGGACTGAGTCCTTGGCAGACGCGATGGGCAATCAAACGAGCAACAGATGCACGACAGGAATGATCCTGGCTCAATGCTTGCCCGAGGAATACCCACAGCGTAACAAGCGGTGAATAAACTCGGTCGAGCCAGGCAAAGTTCAATGCTTTCAATGCTTTCAATGCTTGCTCTACCGTTCGCTCCGACAGCACATCCGTGAATGGCAGTTTGCCGTCCTGCAATAATAGTCGCTGTAGAAATCGTACTTGCGGGCGAAGTCGTCCATAGTTAGAAAATGACATCTTGAGGCCTCCGTGCCCGGAATGGGTGTGTGATAACTCCATTTAGGCATGTGAGGCCTTTTTTCCCTATATCAATTCAGGTTAACGACTTACGTAGAACTACGTGCCATTCGAGGGCGTGTCATGTGCATCGAAAGACTAGGCGAAATGACGGTTCGTCCTGGGTCACGAAAGCAGCCGGTCGCCAGCCGCCATGCCTTGCTCAACTACTCGCTGCGAGGTATCGCGGACCGTCGTCCAAGTGAGCTTTCTACGGACTCTCGCTCTTTTTCGATCGTGGGTACTGGTCTAGTTTTGATTTGGGTTATCCCTCCAGCGGTGTGGACCGACAGGTTTTCCACACTCACCCGACGCGGTCGAACAGATGTCTAGGCGACGTGATCGGCCTGTCCGCACGCAGTTGCGTCCAGGGAAGCAGGTGGCGGCTCGACGACAGGTGTGCCGCGAAACTTTTTGGTCCAGTCACCATCTCCAAAAACCGCCGGGTTGCGAGTGTGTGAAGGCGGCCACGGTCGCCTTCGCACACTCGCAACCCCTTGAAAGAGTGGTGCTCGCGGGGTAGACTGCCGGAAACCAAATTTCCTATCAGCGGCCCATTTTCGGTTAAGATATCTCGATCGACTCAAGCCTGGCAATTGAATGGTTATTTGTCGAGCGAATATCGCAACACTGTCGATTGCAGTGAACTTTGCCAGTTTCTTAGTTGTGTGGAGCACTTCAAATGCGCTCGATTCTTGCATTCTCTGTGTGCTTGGTGAGTCTTTTCTGGGGCCGTTGCACATTTGCCCAAACGGACGGAAAGGATGCGGACAAGTTCGTGTACCGCGAAGTAGTTCTCGACAATGGCATGCGAATTATTTCGTCGGAGGATTTCTCGTGTCCGATCGTCGCGGTCAACTTGTGGTACCACGTGGGCTCCAAGGATGAGGACCCCGAGCGTCAAGGCTTTGCGCACATGTTTGAACACATGATGTTTCGAGGGACTGACAAACTGGGCAGCACCGATCATTTTGATTTGATTCGCCAGACGGGCGGAACGTGCAACGCGTATACGACCTTCGATCAGACGGTATACACGCAGACTCTGCCCGCTAATCAATTGAACTTGGCACTGTGGTTGGAGGCTGAGCGGATGTCGATGCTGAAAGTCGATCAGTCTGCCTTTGATACGGAACGCAAAGTCGTTGAAGAAGAACGCCGGATGGGGCTTAACCAGCCCTATGGGAAATTGCTCGAGCAGGCGTTGCCGGAATTGTTTTCCAATCACCCGTACCGCTGGTCGCCGATCGGTTCTATTCCTCATTTGCGGTCCGCCAGCGTTCCCGAACTGCGTGCATTTTGGTCGAAGTATTACGTGCCGAACAACGCCACGCTAGTCGTCGTTGGTGCGGTCACACATGCCGAAGTCGAACAGCTTGCGCGACGCAACTTTGACTGGATACCGCGTCAAGCGGATCCGCCTCGCGTCACTGCCCCGAAGATGAAGCCGTTTGACAAGAAGGATGTTGACGTCACCGAGCAAAACGCGCCAGCACCATTGGCTGCATTGATTTTTCGAGGTGTTCCCATGAATCACCCCGATGTTGTGGCGATCGACTTGATGACGACCATCCTAGGTGGCGGTCCGGATGGCGGAGAAAGCAGTCGTATTTACCGCCGCGTTGTGGCAGAAGACCAGTCCGCAATGATCGCGTTGGCGGCTGGAATTAGCCTTGAGCAAGATGGTATTGTTGCTGCGGCAGCGGTTCTGTCACCGCTGAGTGGAAACGCCGATAAAGTTTTGACCGCTATGAAGGAAGAGATCGTGCGGATGCAGTCCGAACCGGTAAGCGAGGCTGAGTTGGAGAAGGCACGCAACCAGAAACTGAAGTCGCTGGTCACGGAAAGCTTGACGGTCGACAGCAAAGCGGCCGCGCTTGGCCAGGCAGCTGTCTTGGAGGGTGATGTCGCGCGAGTCAATACGCGCTTGGAGCGGATCCGCAGCGTAACGCCTGCCGACATCCAACGCGTTGCCCAAACGTACTTGAATGCAGATCACGCGATCACCGGCAAAGTCAAGAGTAACTTGCTGGGAACGCTCGGCAACATGCTAGGTCTGAAAGGGGACAAGGAAGACGCGCCCATCACTGGCGAGCCTGAAGTCAATCCACCCCCGCCAGGCAGACCCGGTGTCCAACGGCCCGCCGATCGGCTCACCGAATCCCCACTAGCTGGCCCGCTCAAGTTCGAATTTGACAAAGCCTGCGAAGAACTTACGCTCGACAATGGTCTGAAGATCATCGTCGTCGAGAATCGCGAAGTCCCCTATATCTCCGTCCAACTAGGCATGGAGGCAGGTGCATGGACTGAGGAAAGGCCGGGGAGCGCCGCGATGGCATTGTCCATGTTGACCAAGGGTACGCAGACGATGACCGAAAAGGAGCTTGCGACTGAGCTAGAAACCTACGCAATAGATTTGTCGGGAAGTGCCGATATGGATTCATCGGTAATTTCGGTGGGTGCATTGCCGGAACAGATCAATCGGGGCGTGCGCTTGCTGAGTGAAGTGGTGTTGAAGAACATCATGCCGGAAGAGGAGTTCACCAAGCTGAAGAAGCAGGTGAGCACTGGACTGGCCATTTCCGAAGAAACGCCGGCTGAAATTGCGGATCGCGAACTGCGCCGCCGTTTGTACGGCGACCATCCCTACGCTCGAACGACGATGGGTACCGTTGCCGACTTGAAAGTTCTAGAGCTTGATGATGTCCGTGCATGGTGGAATAAGTTTGCGCGTCCAGATATGTGTACACTGATTTTTGCCGGCGACATCGACATGGCTGAAGCAGGTAGTTTGGCGAAGAAATATTTCATCGAATGGCAGACCACTGAAGAGCGACCCACTGTTGATTTGCCGGAATTGCCCGAGCCAGCAACGACGCATATTTATTTGGTGGACAACAATAATGTGCAGAGCGAGATCCGAGTGGGCCATCGGTCGCTCACGCGTGCAAATTCCGATTACTTTACTAGCCGCGTAGTGAACGGCTACTTCGGCGGTGCTTTTAGCTCCCGTCTGAATGAGACAATTCGTGTGAAAAAAGGGTTGACGTACGGAGCTCGCGGTGGCTTCTCGGCCAAGAGGGAAGCTGGCGAGTTTGTGATCAGCACATTCAGCAAGACAGCGTCAACCACCGAAACTTTGGAAACAATCGTCGATGAGATCGGGCGACTGCAGAGCGAGTCGCCGAATGAGCAGGAACTTGAAAACACAATTTCGTATTTCTTGGGCTCGTACCCTTCAACTCGCGAAACATCGCAGCAAGTCGCCAATGAACTCTGGTCGCTACGTGTACTTGGATTGCCCGACGATCACCCGCAACAGTTGCTGTCGGCTGTTTCCAGCACCACTGCGGAGATGTGTATCAAAGTAGCCCAAAAACATGTCACTCCCGAGCAGCTGACGATTGTTATTGTCGGCCCAGCCCGGAAACTCAAAGCGGACCTGGAAAAGATCGCTCCCGTCACGGTGGTTGGGGAATAGCCTGGAAGGCTTTGAGACGACCGTTCTCTACTTATCGCTCCATCTATTCTTGGGATGAAAAGAACTCATCCTTCGTCGGATCACCGGTATCCGCTTCTGCCAGAACGTCCAGAAGCGCTTCGTCGAACGCTTCGCAGGCATCATCTCCACAAAGACCGAGTCAAGCTGCATTTCGATGGCGAAAAGCTGACCTGGCATCAACTGTTAAACAACCTTATGGCGGACCAAGCAGCATTAATCTTGTCGGACAAGTGAATCTGAGAGGAGGCGTTCAAAAAATTTGGAGGGCAGTCGCATTAGCTTGCACCAACCGCGATTAGTCGCCAGTCGATCGCGCGCCGTTTCAAAAATTAAAAAAGTTAGACAATGTTTGAACTGCGACATATGATGATCCTTTGCAATAGCTACCAGAACGTTTGTTTTTTCTTTCTGTTTTGTTGCCGAGCGACGTAGCGACCAAGACCTGTCGACGTCCCCCGTGAAATCTAAACGAGATGAAACCAGGGAGCACTTCATGCAAACAAAACCGCGTTTCAATCGAAATTCGAGATGGGGCAACCGAGCGAAATTGCTGCCAGGTAAACGGCGTCTTTCGTTCGAAGTCTTGGAAATGCGGCATCTGCTAGCCACACTGTTGGTTAGTAGTACAAGCGATTCCGGGCCGGGGAGTTTGCGACAGGCAATTATCGATTCTAATTCATCTGTTGCCGTATTGGACACGATCGAGTTTAACATTGCCGGCACGGGAGTGCGGACGATCAGCCCAAGTTCGGCCTTGCCCATCATCGTCGATGCAGTATTCATCGACGGCTACAGCCAACCTTCAGCCAGCGCAAATACCAATTCCGTGGACAAGGGATTGAACACTATCTTCGGCATCGAACTAGCGGGCAATAGCGCGGGAGGCGGCGTGCATGGTTTGCTTCTGGGCGCGGGCTCCAACGGCAGCACCGTCCGTGGCTTGGTGATTAATCGATTCAGCGGCGATGGCATCCGCGTTGAATCAAGCGGTAATATGCTAGCCGGCAACTTCATTGGCACCAATCCGCTTGGCACAGTTGCAAGCGCGAACGGAACCGGCATCCGAATTCTTGGCCCGAGCAATTATGTGGGCGGCCCCACACCTCAGGAACGCAATCTCCTCTCGGGAAACACGACTGGTGCTGGCGTCTTTTTCGAAGGCACAGCCTCGACGGGCAATGTCGTTCGAGGCAATTTGATAGGCACGAATTCTGCCGGCACGTCGGCGGTAGCAAATAACTCCGCCGTGGCAATTATCGGCGCACCGGGCAATATCATTGGCGGCACGGACAGCGGGGACGGCAATGTACTCTCCGGAAACCGGGAGGACGGCGTCGTCACTTTTGGTGAAGCAGCCACCGGCAACTGGGTGCAAGGCAACTTCATTGGGACCAATGTCAGCGGCACGGCGGCCGTTCCCAACGCCCGACATGGAATTTATTTGCTCACGTCAAGCAATACCATTGGCGGCACTACAGTCGGGGCGCGGAACGTCATATCCGGAAATACACAATCTGGCGTACACATCGAAAATGCCTCTTTCAATACAATCCAGAGCAATTTCATTGGCGTCAATGCAGCGGGCCAGGCAGCGCTGGCCAACCTGCGCGAGGGAGTGTCTGTCTTTGGCGGCGTTAACAACGCGCTTGGCGGCACGGTCGCCGGCGCGGGCAACGTGATTTCCGGCAACGGCCAGAGCGGGATCGTCATTTTTGCTAACGGCGTGCAGAACACCGTCGCGCAGGGGAATTGGATTGGCACCAACGCTGATGGCGCCAGCTTGGGAAATGGTTTCTACGGTGTGTTCGTAGCCAATTCATCGGGCAACATGATCGGCGGCAGCCCCGGCGGCAATACGATCGCTTTCAATGGCAGGGATGGAATTGCAATTACCGGGCAGTTCGCGGGACAAGCAGTCGGCAACCAGTTTCAGGCCAACTCCATTTATTCCAACGTCGGCCTGGGGATCGACCTGGGAGATGACGGGGCAGACTATCCGCAAGACGCCCGATTCGGTCCGGGTCTCAACAACCGCCAGGATTTTCCGATCCTCACGGAAGTTATCGCCACGGCGGGCGGCACGACAGTTCGCGGCGCGCTGTTGGGTCCCAATGGCGCGACGAAACATCGCATCGACTTTTTCGCCAATGCCGCGGCCGACACCAGTGGTTTTGGCGAAGGACAAACGTTCTTAGGGTCCATCATTGTCAACGGCATCAGCGACGTCGCGGTGACATTTACCGCCACTCTACCCGCGCTGCCCGCCGGTCAGCCGCTGGTGACATCAACGGCCACCGACATTACCGACCGCGGGTCCGGGCCGCTCAACAACACGTCCGAGTTCTCACCTCCGTTTTTGCCGCCGACGGTCTATACCGTGACAACGACGAACGACAGCGGCCCGGGTAGCCTCCGCGCGGCGATCACGGCGGCCAATGCTCATGCCGGCTTTGACCGGATTGAATTCGCCATGGTCGCCACCGACGCCGGACATTTTTACTATCAGGACGACGGCGTGGCGGGGCAAGTGACGCTGGCCAAAGTCGCCGCGACGACCGCCATTGATGATGCCGGCCTGCCGACGACGGGCACAACCGCCGTCGATCCCGATTGGCCGCATGCTTGGTTCTCCATTCGCCCTACTGCGGCTCTGCCGCATATCGGGGAGCCCGTTTTGATCGACGGCTATACGCAGGCCGGCGCCAGCGCGAATACCAATACCGCTCCGCAGGGTCTCAACACTGTCTTGCGCATCGAAGTCAGCGGCCAAAACTCAGGCGCGCTGCCGGGGTTCGCACCGGGGATCTTTCGATTCGCGCAGGGCGCTGCGGCCAGCACCATCCGCGGCCTGGTCATCAACCGCGTGGCAGGGCCAAAAATTTCGCTCGTCAATGCGACCGGCGTGCGTGTGGAAGGCAATTTTGTAGGTCCAGATGTGTCGGGCACGCTTGCCTTTGCCGGCACTGAGAGCAACGGGGTCGTGACTCAACTTTCGACGTTTGATACGAAGGTGGGAGGACTAACTGCGGGGGCGCGCAACTTGATCTCGGCCAATCTGAACGGAGTGACCATCGGCAGGAATACGGCCAGCGTGCATGGCAATCTGATTGGCACCGATCGCACCGGGACGAAGGCTCTGGGCAACAGCGACAGTGGCGTGTCAACTGCCGAAGGTTCCACGATCGGTGGACCAACTTCCGCGGCGGCGAACCTAATTTCGGGGAATCACATCGGCGTAACCGCGACAGGCGGCACGATTCAGAATAACTTGATCGGCACGGATCCATCGGGGACGCTGAATGTTGGCAATCGCGCCATGGGAGTATTCGTCGATATCAATGGCACGAATACACAGATCGTTGAGAATCGAATCGCCTTCAACGGCTTCGCGCCTTCGAAGGGCGGTGGACTGGGCTATGGGGCTGGCGTGCGGATTTACGGCGGCCAGACTCCCGCAGTTGGCAATGGAAACGCGATCAGCCGAAACGTGATCTTCGCAAATTTCGGACCGGGGATCGATCTGGGCAGCGATGGCGTGACTCCCAACGATGTGCCCAGCTCCTCGACTCTACCCGACCAGGATCTGGGGCCGAACCTGCTGCAAAACTTTCCGGTAATCACGTCGGTCACGGACCTCAGTCCGGGCACGCGGATTCACGGCACGCTGAGCAGCACCCCCAGCTCCAATTTCCGCCTGGAGTTCTATGCCAATCCCGAGCGCGACGAGGACACATTCGACTTCCTAAGTATCATCCGCCAGGGCGAATTCGGTGAAGGCAAAACGTTCATCGGCGCGGTCGACGTGACGACCGGCGTGGACGGCGTGTTCAATTTCAACCTCGACCTGCCCGCGCTGCCGCCTGGCCAGCCCTTCGTCACCGCCACGGCGACCGACATTACCGACGACGGCAGCGGACAGCGAAACAATACGTCCGAATTCTCGCCGGTCGAGCCGCTCGGAGGCTGCAATTTCACAGTCACCAACACTGGCGATACCGCGCTCGGCACCCTCCGCGAAGCAATCATTTGTGCGAATGTCACGGCTGGAGCGCAGACGATCGACTTTGCCATTCCGGCAAACGATCCACGGCATGTGTATTACAAAGACGATGACATACCAGGAGAGGTGACACTCGGGAATACGACAGTAACGAATGCACCGGATGACACCACTATAGCCGATATCGATCCCGATTGGCCGCATAGTTGGTTCTCCATCCACCCGAGTCACACTCTTCCAACCACTACGGATGTCGCAATTCTCAACGGCTACACGCAGCCTGGCAGTACGCCTAACACCCAGGCCGCTCCTCTAGGTCTGAATTCAATCCTCAGAATCGAAATCGACGGTTCAAGCGTCTCCGGCAACGGCCTCGCATTCGCCGGCGCGCCAGCCATGGTCGCAGGATTGGTCCTCAATCGTTTCGCACAATATGGCATCTCGGTTCAATCCGACGGTTCCTTCTTGGTCGGAAATTACGTCGGTACGGACTTGTCTGGCACTCTGGCCCTTGGAAACAAAGAAGACGGAGTATTCTTGGATAATGCTGTTGGCGTACTAGTTGGCGGCTTGGTGCCTCAAACGCGAAATCTCATATCGGCTAATGAAGGCTATGGCATCGTCCTGAAGTCAGGTGGGAGTCACCACATCCAGGGCAACTTATTCGGCACTTCACGGGGAGCTACCGCAACCCTCGCGAACCTTCGCGATAGTATCCTTGCGGCCAATTCCTCAACCAACGTGGTCGGAGGGTTCACTCCAGGCGCAACAAACGTCCTTGTTGTGGACCCAGGTTTTTCGGTTCCAGATGGACCCCCACTCTTTGTACCGGACGACGCCGTACCAACGGTTAAGGAGTGCGTGAAACTCCGCGATAAGCTAAGAGAGCTCCAACCCAACTACCATTCTTTCGGGGGGTACACCAGCTTCTTCTCCGATTACGGCGGCAACAGCAAGATCTATAATGCTGCCAACAATTACAGGTTTTGTATCAATGTACTGAAGACTCGGAACCTGAGCGACATTGCCAACGCGATCAACGACAACAGGTTTGTAAGAGGGGAAGGAGTACTTGCGCTTTCCGCGGGGCTGACTTCATCTTTGCAGCAATCCGCCGCGGGCGAAGTGCTTCTCGGAATCGATCTTGGTAATTCAGGCGTCACGCTCAACGACGGTGACAACCTCGCAACTTCCCAGATTGATCCTGACTCGGACAACGTTCAAAATTTTCCGTTACCAACCGCCGCCACGGGAACCGCCGCCACGACGGTCATCACAGGTACGCTCAATAGTCACATCAACAGCAATTTTCGCATCGAGTTTTACTCCAATACGATCGGCCCCAGCTTCCGCGCTGGCGAACGGTTCTTGGGCTTCATGAATGTCACTACGAATGCACAGGGCGACGCCTTGTTCACCTTTACTTCGCCCATCGTGGTCCCCGCTGGCCAGTTCATCACCACAACTGCCACCTGGCTGCTGGACACGGACAACGATCCCGCGACGCCGCTTGATCCCATCGGAACCTCCGAATTCTCCGATGTCATCGAGGTCATCCTTAGCAATGCCCCCTGGCACAACGTCGCGCGACCGCTGGATGTCAACAATGATCAATTGATCTCACCCATCGATGTGCTGCTGGTGATCAATTACCTGAATACCTTTGGATCGGGACCACTTCCCAGTAGCCGACCACTCGATACGGGCTTTTTGGATACGAACGGCGACGAAGTGGCATCGCCGCTCGACGTCTTGCTCATCATTAACTTTTTGAATTCAAAACCCCTGGGCGAAGGCGAGGCACCTGGCCGCCAAGTTTCCTTGCCAACAGATCTGTCCTATTTATTCGCTTCGCCAAAGAAACATGATCCTCTAGCTATCGAATTAGAAGAATCGATCGACTTGCTGGCGCTTGATGCAATCTACCTTACGAATAAACGTCTCCGCGGCTGGTAATTGGTTCGAGGTCACAACGCAACGAATCGTTTTACGGGTAACGGAACTCCAATTGAGGCATCGAACCTTCGCAGAATGGGGTTCATTAGTTGTATATGCCTCAATGGGGAGTCCACTCCGTCTCTAACGCAATTAGAATACTGTGTTGTATGCCACTTCGGTCACGTCTCCCGACAGCCCCAACGAGCTTTTGCTAGGATAACAAAGAAATTTCAAGGTACGTTACGGCGCGGAGGTAGAGCTGCCTAATGCAAATTCGCGAGTTGCCTTCGATGCTGAAGTTGGACAGACTTCGGCGGCGAATGCTAGGGCCTAGTTACAGGCGGTGAGGGAGACCGACGCAGCGGCGCTATCACATTGACAACAAGTCAGTCGGTTGCTTTGAGCGGTCGTATGGTCGCAGTTTAGTGGGTAAGGTGGGCGTGTCATGAGCAGCGCTCGAAAGGGTTGAGGCGAGTTTGCTATTTCAGTTCGATGCGTCGGTTTGAAGCCGAAGCAAGTTGGATCGGCAACAACCTATCTGCTACATACCGGCTACATAAACGGTCTCGAACTCTCTGACAGCAATCGCCAGACGAGCTCTCCGATCACCGCTTTCCGTTAACTAGCCTGTCGCTGTTAACCGAGAGAGTTCGAGAGTTTTCGGTGTCTTGGCAGGGATGGCGGTCAGGAAACGACCTTTTCGTTACTCTGACCTGGCAGGATAAGACGCACGGCCTAAGTCGGCGGTTAACAAGAAACCCGCAAAAACGCGGGATTTAAAGCAAAAAAGCCGAAGTAGAGACCTCGGCATTCTGCGTTAACTGAAACAGTCCAGTTTCGGTACTGTTTGGAAAGGCTCAAATTTTGCCTGCATCAGATTTGACAATCTAGTTAACAGCCCGACGAAAACACCGATTTCCCCAATGTTTTCGCTGCTTTTTGAAGCCTATTTGCACTGCCCGAAATCCTTCGGTGTAATGGCGCAGCACTCTGTTTCGAAGTTTTGGTCGTCCTCAGTTGTCCGACAGCGCCGCAGAAAAAGCCTTCGACCTGCAATTGAAATCGAGCGGCAGCTCCAATATCAGTCTGCATTAGCAGGGCATTTCGGAGGGCTAAAGCGATCACAAGCTGTTAACTGGCAGCCCGATGCGTTGCCGCTGCGAAATCTTTCCTACCATAGTTAACAAACTCGACCGATCGCGGGCATCCGCTGTTGGTAAAAATAGACCAACAGGAGTCTCCGATACTAGCCGCGAACGCACTACACCACGCAGGATATTCCTGTGCAAAATGTGCGTTATGAAAACCTCGTATGCCGGAAAATCGCAGGGCAATCGAGCTACCCAGTTTGGCCAAATCCCTCTAAAATCCAGGTAAATGCGTTTCTGCCTTAGAGATGCCAGTCTGTCGTAGAGATCGAGAAAGCCTATGGATGTAACAATCGACGCGCCACTAAAGTGGGTGGAGCACGTCGCCATGCTGCGACTTCCAGAACAGGCGGATCGTCATCTTCAGCAACTGATGGATCGGAACAACGAGGGCCATCTGACCGAACAAGAGCGGGCAGACTTGGCGGCATTGGCTGAACTGAGCGAGCAGCTCTCTTTGGTTCGCGCAGAGGCACTGCATCTTCTGGGTCGCAAACCGTAAAGTGGATCGTACGTGGCTGATGATCCTCGAGCAATTGTTATGTCCCGAGCAGGCGCGAGGTGTGAATACTGCCAAATGCATCAGTCTTGACAGTGGTTAACACCCCCGGATTCAAACCCAACCAAACCGCAAACCCAGCAAAGCTGGCCGCGGTGATCAGGATGGCCATCGTGGGCAAATCAGGTTTGGTCATGTTAGCTAGCGGCTGGTTGATAACGACCGATCAGATCACTCAAAATCTCAAGGCTGTCGACCAACCGCGGACCGGGGCGGCTGAAGAACGCCGAACCATCGACGATGTGAACCTGATCATTTCGCACGCAGGCGAGTGATGACCAACCCGGTTAGGATTTCAAGATCGGCAAGTCCTGCCGTGTTCGCTCGATCGTGAACCCACAACAGGCAATGACAAGAATTTCCGGATCGGCTTGGACGATTTGGTCCCACGCCACCGTCGTCGATCGCTGGCCGCCGACACCGATGACCTCACGTCCGCCCGCCATCGCGACCAACTCGGGGCTCCAATGCCCGGCACTGAACGGTGGGTCGATCCATTCGAGCAACATCATCGAAGGTCGGTGCAAAAGCGATTTGCTACGCTCGATCACCGCACGAACGCGAGCCTTCAACCCGGCAACCACCTCGGTCGCCCGATCTTCGATGCCGACCGCCAGTCCGACGGCTCGGATGCAATCGAACACTTCTTCCAAACAATTCGGTTCCAGATTGATCACGCGTGGTGATCCCGGCAACGAACAGGCCGCCTCGCTCACCTCACGCTCAGCCACCGCGCAAACGTCGCACAACGCCTGTGTCACGATCAGCTCCGGCTGGAGCTGCTGCAACGTTTCTATGTCGAGCGAATACAACGCCTTTTCCGTCTTCAGTCGTTCCCTCACCAACGAGTCGATTTCCGCACTGGTCGCATCGTGCGGGATCAACGTTTGAGTGACTTTCGGCAGCGATTCCACTCCAAGTGGAAAATCACATTCGTGTGTGACCCCGACTAGGTTCTCACGTAGCCCCAGCGAGCAGATGATTTCGGTCGCGCTGGGCAAGAGAGAAACAATTCGCATCGGTTCTATTTTCATACAAAAGAGTGCAAGCATCTGCGCCGAACGAACTTGCCGGCTGGCTCGTTGAAGTGGCTGTCGATTCATGATCGATTGGTCCCATTGTCTCAGCTTGAAACGAGTTCTGCAACGAGCCAGCGGTTAGGAGCGAGCGTTGAAGAAACGAGAGATGGACCAAAAAGCGGCGATCATGACTGTCATCGAACACTTCGGCAACGTTGCACCCGGCACGAAGTGTTCGGCGGTGTTCTTCGACGAAGAACGCATTCGCCGCGAGAAAGAGTTCTACGCGAAGCTGTATAGCGAGAACCGCGTTCATGATCTGGAGATTCTCCGGGCAATGGTCGCCGCCAACGTGCCTGAAGATCCCTACTGGTTGGTCTCCCTGAATTCGGGCGATGGCGCCACAGCCGAGGTCACGCGTCTGCAACGTGTTGATGACCGAACGGGGAAGATCATCCCCGATCCCGCTTAGCAACCTGTAAATTCGTGTTAGGGCGACCAAAGGAGAAACCCGCAATCGCTTGAACCGTTAAAGAGTAAGATACTGCCTCTCGCCCGTTTCACCTCGGTAGCCGCTCGACTTTGGTTCTCGCCCACTCCGTCTTGCGAAGAAGCTTCAAGCTGCTGTTGATGCTCGGCTCGTAGTTGAAGCAGTGAATGTTGATCCGTTCCACCAGTCGCTCCCACCCGTACTCGGCGACCAAGTACTCGAGCATCGCTTTCAGCGTGACACCGTGCAGCGGATTGTTGGGCTGGGATTGATTCATAGTTGGAGTAAACGTGTATCTAGAAATTTACGAGGGGATCAATCGCAAAGCCCGATATCCCCCTGGGAGGGCCACCAAGCCAAACGATATACGCGATTCCGCCGTCTCAAAAACACCCGGCTGACGGCGTCCACATCTGGCTGCTGCAAATGCATAGCAAGCGTGTCTGGTTTGTTCTTCAGACTTTTGGGAATTCGAATGCCTTTTCTCATCGCCTTTCGTTCTGTCCAAGTTAAGCGACCGATTACGTAGCTTGGTGGCCGCAGTCCTTTTATTAAAGTCGTGGTGCCCTTATTGGGTTGTTTGCGTTCATGGTACTGATTCCACTGTCCCTACGTAGCGAGTTGTAAGACGATTGCTGTAAGTGTCGCGGTATCCGCAAATCCTTAGGATTGCCACTTCGACCATCCATAGACCAGCTTTCCAAGCATCAAGATAAGTCTGAGAGTAAACATTTCGATTCTTGGCGTCAGGATGAACGAGTGAATTACGAATATCGCTAAACGCATGCGGCAAATCTTGCCATTTCACAGAGCTATCTGTTTGAATCAAGCTACAGATTGACTTACAGGTTGCAGGGCTCTTGCTCGGTATCCCAAGTGAGCCAAGAAGCAACCTAATTTTATCCGATGCCCAAGAGTTCTAGTTAATGCAATCTGTTAACTAAAGCTCGCATTTTTCGTGCGACGAAAAACATGACCTGTTAGTTAACAGCTGCGCGCAATATGTTCGTGCGATTGCCACGCGAATATTCAGCTAAGCTCGCCGCACCTGGCCAATTCACTGGTGTCGATGCAGGAAAAAGGTGGATTTCGCTCAACGGTAGTTACCTCGATCGCACCAGGCTGATTTCCCATCGACTACTGCGCGGATGACGAGCCAACTGGAAATAAGGACAAAGGTGGCGTTTGAGCTACCCCGCAATACACTCGATAGACTCAATTTCTTCCGGCTGCAATTGAATGCTGAATACCTCTAGGTCCGACTGCATATGCTGTGCGTCCGTCGTACCAGTCAGAGGGATCATCCCGACATCGATTGCAAATCGGAAAATGAGCTGTGCTGGTGAGCAGTCGTGCCGCTGCGCGAGAGTCGCGAGCTGCTGGCTGGCCAACACGCCGCGATTGGCGGTCAACAGCGAGAATCCCTGATAGACAATACCGTTGGCTTTGCAAAACGCACGGACC
>JBGSJL010000220.1:0-28266 GCA_041741955.1 Pirellulaceae bacterium
AACTGAGCGAGAAAAGCAATTTCGAGCGATCTCTCGCCGACGAGTGCAGGTCATAACCATGATTAACCAGGAGGAGAATCGAAAGATCTTGTGTCGCGATAAGGCGAGCGGTGAGTTTATCGATGAGAGCATAAAAATGCCAAAAAAGCAGCTTAAATCGCTCGATGCAATGCTGAAGAAGTACATTGAAGAGCTCTCAAAAGACAACCCCAGTGTGCAAATCATCGCCAGTGTCCCTGGCTTCACGACATGGTACGCAATGGCCAGATGTGGGATCCAGAGAATAGAAAGGCACGTGGCCAAGCTGTTGCCAGCCTGGCCACGGGCACTACGTGCTCGGTGGGTCATTGACTCACCGGCGACTAAGTTATCCCTGACAAAGTTGCGTCCCCGTAGAGCTTTGCTACGTTTCACTTAGCACTGTTTATAGTAACGCTGCGCCTGTAGGAAATCAAACATTGATTTACCGGCGCCATGCCTAAAAAATCCCGGGGGTTTGGGGGCAGGCCCCCACGAAATTCAGTCGAAGGAAGAGATTTTAGACTCTTCCGCTTGACTAACCACTAGACGCCCCCTCATCCCCAACCCTTCTCCCCCGTATTTCTGAAGGAACAGTACCGAGGGAAAAGGAAGCAAAAATTGCAGAGTTTTTGCTCAGTGGTCTTTACTGAGAATGCGCATGTGGCACAACGTGCCAGAGTGACTTCACGTTGGGGACCAACGTGCCACAATGGGTACTCGAATAGTACGCATCAAATATCAATTTCCTGTGCGTCCTCAGCTCGTTCCATGATAAAGCGAAAGCGGGAGGACGCATCGCGGCCCATCAAATCGGCCATAACCCGATCGGTCTCCAATTGGTCATCGATTTCGACGCGCAGCAGTTTACGCGTGGCAGGGTTGAGCGTGGTATCCCATAGGTCCTTGGCCATCATTTCACCGAGACCTTTGAAACGCATGATCTCGGGTTTGGAACGCTTGTCGGCATTGGCCAGAATTTGGTCGCGGTGGACGGCATCGGCGGCCCAATAAGTTTCCTTGCCGATATCGATTCGATACAGCGGCGGAACGGCAATATAAACTCGTCCATCGGCAATCAGGGCGGGCATGTGGCGATAAAAGAAGGTTAACAGCAGGGTCGTGATGTGGTGCCCATCGGAGTCGGCGTCTGCCAGCAAAATAATGCGATCGTAGCGCACGCGGGTGACATCCATATCTTTGCCAATTCCGCAGCCCAGCGCAGTTACCATGTCTTGCAGTTCTTTGTTTTCAAGTACTTTCTTCAGCGTGGCACTCTCGGTGTTTAGCACTTTGCCGCGCAACGGCAGGATAGCTTGGTGATTTCGATCGCGGCCTTGCTTGGCAGTGCCACCGGCCGAATCGCCTTCGACAATAAACAGCTCCGAATTGCCCCGGCCTGCCGAGATGCAGTCGCTGAGTTTGCCTGGCAACATACTGCCGCGCGATGTGCTGGTCTTTCGCGAGATAGAATCCGAGGCAGCCCGCGAGGCGGCTCGAGCGCGAGCGGACAGAATGATGCGAGCCACGACCGACTCTGCCACACTTCGATTATTGTTCAACCACTGTTCGAGGGCCGAGCGAATAATACCGTCCACGACGGCTTGCAGTTCGGTGTTATTCAATCGATCTTTGGTTTGCCCTTGGAACTGTGGATCGCCCACAAACACAGAAACAATCGCTACGACACCTTCGCGAATGTCTTCGTGGGAGATCTTAATTCCGCGTGGGATAAGGTTGTGAGTTTCGAAGTAGTTACGCAGTGCCTTGCTCATCCCTGCGCGAAAACCGTTTTCGTGCGTGCCGCCGCTGGGCGTGGGAATGCCATTGACATACGAGCGCACGTGTTCGTCGGTCGATTCGGTCCACTTCAAGGCGATCTCAACTCGTTCGTCACCATCCTTGTAAACAGTAAATGGAGCCTCTTGAATTGCTCGCGCCGCCCGCTCTTGGATGACTTGTCCTAAGTAGTCTACGATTCCATTTTCATGGAAGTAGGTATCCTTTTTGCCCGTGGTTTCATCCTGGAAAATGACCTTCACACCCCGGTGCAGGAAGCTGGTAACCTCTAAGCGTTGGCGGATGGTATCTGGATTAAAATCGGTCTTTGGAAAAATGGTTGGGTCGGGAGTGAAAGTGATCGTCGTTCCTGTGCCGCGAAACGTGCCCTTGGCTTTTTGTAGCTTGGTGATGGGCTTACCCTGCGAGAACTCCATCTTGAACTGGCAGCCATCGCGCTTGACCACGGCAATTAAGTGCTTGGAGAGCGCGTTGACGGCGGATGCGCCGACGCCGTGCAGTCCTCCAGACGTCTTGTAGTTTTTTCCTTCAAATTTTCCGCCCGCGTGAAGAATGGTCAGTACCATTTCCAAGGCGCTCTTTTTGGTTTTGGCATGGGTATCGACGGGGATGCCGCGGCCATTGTCGGCGACAGTGACAGTCCGCCCCTCTTTGTGCAGGGTCACCACGATCTCGGTGGCGTAGCCATTCATCGCCTCGTCGACCGAATTGTCGATGATTTCCCATACCAAGTGATGCAGGCCCGAAGAGCCGACGCCACCGATGTACATGCCTGGTCGCTTGCGCACCGGTTCGAGCCCTTCTAGGGCGACGATATCTTCAGCACTATAGGAATTGGACGCTGTAGCCATTTCAATCCTTTTTCAATCTGCTTCGCCAGCGATTGTTGACACCCTGAACTGATCTTTTTGCGAGCCACAAACTACTCTTCGTCTACTCTTCGTCGAGCGGTTCTGGCGCGCCGGGCGGCAACGAAACAATCGACTTGATCTTACCGTTCTTTTGAATTTCGATCCCACGTCCGCCGCGCGAGGTCACACGGTACTTGACGGTCGAAATTGTTTTCTTGGCGCCGCGATTGGTCTCCACGACCAGCAGGTCGCGATCGCCCGATGACGCTTTGAAGCCCAACAGCCGATCTGTCTTGGCTAGCTTGATGAGCGTAACTCCCTTGCCCGCTCCGGAAAGGTAGTTGACCTCTACGGCCGGACAGACCATCGCGCGGCAATCGGCGGAGATGGCTAAGATGGTCTCTGCACCCGTTACGACGACCACCGCCACAACTTCGGCACCTGGGGCGACCCGCGCAAACCGCCGACCGCTACGGGTCGAGGGTTCTACGAATTGGTCCAGGCCAAAGCGCAGCGCGAAGCCGTTTGTAGTCGCGGCAAAACCATGGCTTTCAGGGCAGTAGTCTGGACGCTTGGGGTCTTCGGAGATGTTGCCCAGGGTGCGTGGGTCGAGCGAAATTGCCGACACGATGCGCTCGCCGTCTTTCATTTTGAAGAGCTTCTGTACGGGTTCGCCATAACCGGTAGAGGCCGGAATGTCGACCATCCGCGCCGTATAGCACACGCCAAAGGAAGAGAATAGGGCGATCGACGTGCGCGTCGAACCGGCGACACAGGCCAGTACGCTGTCGCCTTCGCGCATGCGGCTCTTGCTCGGGTCAGCGATCTGTCGCTGCCTTTTTACCCAGCCATCGGCTGACACCAAGACGTTGCAATCCTCGGCGACGATGAAGTCGTCGGCGGAGTACTCTGGCTCCTCGCCGACAGGCACAATTTCTGAACGCCGCCCGCCGGCTTTGGATTTGCTGTAGGTGGCAATGAGGGCTTCGATCTCCTCGCGCACGATGATCCAGCGTCCCGAGTTGATCGTGTCATCGGTGCCTTCTTTCAGCAGTTTCTCGATCTGCCGAGCCCGTTTTTGCTTCTCCCGAAGCTCGTCCTGGATCAAGTTGATTTCGAGCTTAGCCAATCGATAGAGCTTCAACTCTAAGATGGCATCGGTCTGCTCTGCATCCAATCCGCCTTTTGCGGCTGGAAAACGCTTCATGATCTTTTCAGCCGCGTCGGACTTACCCTCCGAAGCGCGAATGATTTTGATAATCTCATCCAGTGCATCGAAGATTAGCACAAAGCCTTCTAAGATGTGCATCCGCCGCAGCAGCACGGCCAGCTCATGTTCGAGTCGGGCTGTGACGACATCGAGCCTGAAGTGGAGGAAGTGCCAGAGGACTTCCTTCAATCCCAATCGTTCCGGCCGTCCCACCTCTGGATTTTCGGTTGGAACCAGGCAGGTCATATTGACATTGAAGTTCGTTTGCAGCGGCGTGTTTTTAAACAAATAAGCCAACACTTTGGACTCGTCTGCGTCTTTACGCAGCGGCATGTCGATGCGAATATCTTCAGTCGACAAATCGCGAACGTCCTCGATGAGCGGCATTTTGCTACTCATCACAATTTCAGCGATGCGCTCCACCAACACGGCTTTATTCACCGTGTAAGGGATGGAAGTAATCTGCATCGTCTTGCCACCGCGGGCATCGGGGACAGTCGTGGTCGTGCCACGCAACTTGATGGCGCCTTGACCCGTGCGATAGATTTCCCGCAGCTCTTCTTTGGTATTGATGATGTGGCCACCGGTCGGAAAGTCCGGCCCCTGGACTGCATCGTTGGCGACAAGCTGATAGTCTTTGATTTCGGGATCGTTAAGCAGCTTCAGTAGCGCGCGGCACACTTCGCCTAGGTTATGCGGCGGAATGTTGGTGGCCATGCCAACAGCGATTCCGGTCGAACCATTGACGAGCACATTGGGGATGCGGCTGGGCAGCACGACGGGTTCCTGCCGCGTGTTGTCATAGTTGGCTTTGTGCGGCACAATCTGGCTGCCCAGGTCGCGGAGCAGTTCGGATGCGACGCCAGTCATCCGGCATTCGGTGTAACGCGGCGCGGCCGGATTGTCGCCATCGATGGACCCAAAGTTGCCAATCCCATCGATCAGCGGCTCGCGCATGGCCCAGGGCTGAGCCATGCGGACCAACGCATCGTAGACGGAGATGTCGCCGTGTGGATGGTAATTGCCGGTGACATTACCGCACACGAACATGCACTTCCGCGGCTTGGCGTCGGCCGTAATACCAAGCTGGTTCATGGCGAACAGGATTCGGCGCTGAACGGGCTTTAGTCCGTCGCGAACGTCCGGTAGGGCTCGGCTGGTAATGACGGAAAGCGAATAGTTTAGGTAGCGGTCTTGGGCGGCTTCGCGCAGCGAAACTGGCGAAATTTGCTGCAATTCCGAATTGGCGAACAAATCGGCAGTTGCTGCAGGTCCCCTGCCGCGACCCGAGCCAACTTTGCTCGGCTTTCCCCTCGATTCAGCGCGCTTCGGCATGTTAGTGAATTCCTCCTTGATGAATGAAAGCCGCACAGCGCAGCAGACTCTCTGTCTCGACCAGCGCTGCCTGAGCTCGACACTGAATCGTTACAGAATCGACGTGCAGGCTCCAAAAAACGACCAAGACGACTATCATAGCGGAGATAGCTTTTTCCGATTAGTGGGTCCCGCAAAGGCTGACAAGACAGAGCGTTTAGACAATGTATTTCGAATATTGCGACCCAATGGACACAACTCAGTGGCGAATTATAGAGCACGAGTTTTACGATTGGGTGGGCTAACTACAGCCTGGGAAGATAGAGTCACAACCGATGGTTCTGCTGACCGATGACGACCCATATGTTGTTCTCCCACGGAAGGAACCAAGTATGAAGTCTCACATCAGCTTTCTCGGTCTAGTCGCTGTTGCAGTTCTCGGATGGACCTGCTCTGCCAGCGCCCAAGACTATGCCAATGCGCCCCAGTTATTTGCCAACCAATACACCCAGGGCTACGCCAATCAAGCGACCGCTCAAATGTATGTTGCTCCGGTGCCCGTGCCAGAGTGGGTTGGGCATACTTATTACACGTACCAGCCGCTGTATCCGCACGAGATGATGTACACCCACACGCGCCGCTACCACAGCTATTATGACGGTGGTCGCGGACTCAACAGCACCAAAGTTCACTACAGCCCATCGCTGGGTGGCATGATGCACAGTGCGTTGGGCAACAAGTTCTCATTGCCAAGGCCTTAGATTGCACCTCGCAAGCAAACTGCGCGGACAGGGTGCAGACCGCTCCATTGAAAAGGGATCCCAAACGATGAAAAGTCTAATTCTGCTCGCGGCGCTGTTTGTATGCGCTAGTATCCAATCAACAGCTTATGCTCAACGCTCTTTCTCCCGAATTTTGGGACACAGCATGGCAACCAAGGGCGATGTTTGGGCGCAAGAAGCTGCTGCTGGCCAACCTTGGCACGGTCAATATTATTACACCCAATATGGTCAGCCGACCGCTTTGGTAGTTCCACCCACAGGCATCATGCAACAGAATTACTCGTGGGGCGTTTCGCAGAATACCATGACCCCGATTTATCATCAGTACGGGGCGGCGGCGGTTCCATCCGCTGGCGGTGCCTTCTACGGTACGCCGCGTTGGCCGAGCCATACGAATCAGTTTGGTGTCTATCCTGTCCGTGCGCCCTGGTAGAGTCAAGGCAGGCAGGCGTGTTGCTTCAATCCTTTGACCGTTCGCCGCCGGCGTAAGCGTTACAGCAAACGGTCACCTCCGGCTTGTCGTCAGACGCTTGGTCAATGGGAAGCGACAATCACAACACGCCCGATCAAGGTAGCCGTACACGGTTGTGGTTTCTTGTAGATTTTTTGTAGTAGATTTTTTATAGGGTGGGTCCAATCGCGATAGCGATGAAGACCCACCGATACTGCAACCACACAAAAATGTTGGGTCATCGTGGCCTATCGGCACGCTCGACCCACCCTACTACATTGACTTCCGACGGACACGTTTCTTGCGCCAGCGCGGGAAAAGCGCAAATTCTGATCTGTCCTGAACCTCAGGCGGCCACGGGGGATTTCCGATAGGCAGAGCCAGTGTAACCGACAGCAGCCGCTCCGGGGCTTGTCCCCGCTTTGGAGTCCTAGGGCCCCGCGGACGCGCAGCCTAGGTTGCTATCCCGCCGCCCGCACCGCGGGCGGCGGGATAGCAACCGTCGTGGTGAGCTCCGCGCCCAGCTTAGGACCCAAAGCGGTGTCCGTCGTGGACAAGCCCCAAAGCGGACATACTAGGGCTGGATGAAGGGCTACCATCCTGCCATCTCGCCAACGAGCTACCACTGGAATAAACTTACAGATACGATCTTTTTTAGCAAAACTTGCTCGCAGAATTACTGAACCGGAGCCAAATTGCATATGTCGTCGGTCGAGATTTACATCAGCGGAAAATTCTATGCCAAGCAAGATGCGAAAATCAGCGTCTATGATCATGGCTTGCTCTACGGCGATGGAGTTTTCGAAGGCATGCGGGCCTATTCTGGCCATGTCTTCCGTTTGCACGAGCATCTTGCGCGCTTGTATGAATCCGCGCAAGCCATCATGCTGACCATTCCCATGTCGAACCAGGCTCTGGCCGAAGCTGTAAACCAGACTCTCGCGCACAACAAATTGAGCGACGCCTACATACGCTTGGTCGTCACCCGCGGCGCAGGTTCTTTGGGGATCGATCCGGGGAAGACGTCCGATCCACAAGTAATCATTATCGCCGATCATATCGAGCTCTATCCTAAAGAGATGTATGCCAACGGTATGGAAATCGTGACGGCGTCCACGATTCGCAATCACCCAGCGGCACTCAACCCGCGCATCAAATCTCTCAACTACTTGAACAACGTGCTCGCTAAGCTGGAAGGCAAGCGGGCGGGCTGCATGGAAGCCCTCATGCTCAACCATGTCGGCGAAGTCGCGGAATGTACAGGCGATAACATTTTTATCGTACACCGCGGCGAGCTCCATACGCCGCCCATCGACGCCGGCATTCTCGAAGGGATTACACGCAATGCTGTTATAGAGCTTGCAAAGCAACTGGGCATCATCGTCCATGAAAAATGCATGACTCGGCATGACGTCTACATCGCCGATGAGTGTTTTTTGACGGGAAGCGCAGCGGAAGTCATCCCAGTCATCAAAGTCGATGCGCGACCGATCGGAGCTGGAACCGTCGGAGCAATAACTAAGCAATTGAGCACGGCCTTTCACGAGCTCGTGCGTCAAGCCCATAGCTAGCGGGCGACTGCCGTAGCACCGGGAGCAGCGTTTTTCAACGAAACCCAAATTGGAGCGGCAATATCTGATGAATCCCAAACTACGTTGGCTGTTGATCGTCATGGTTGCTCTCCAGGGATCGACGCTGCAGGGATTGACACTGCTGGCGACAGCTCAGGAGATTCTCACCGATCCACCGATCCCTCCGGCCCGCGCCAAATACATGGGGCGCACGATCGCGCAGACGATGAGCTTTCATGGCGCGCCGTGGCTGATCCGCGATAACCGGGAGGAGGAGGAACGCCCAAGTGCCGTCCTGGAGCAATTGGAACTCAAACCGGGCATGGTCGTTTGCGATTTGGGATGCGGCAACGGATTTTACACTTTGCTCATGGCTCCCCGCGTAGCCCCTGCGGGCAAAGTGCTGGCCGTCGATATTCAACAAGAGATGCTACATCTACTGGAGCTGCGCTGCGATGCATTGGGCGTTCCCAATGTGGAACCCGTTTTGGGCACGATCGTAAATCCCAAACTTCCCGCGGGAGTCGTCGATCTGGTACTGCTGGTCGATGTGTACCACGAATTTTCGCATCCCGAGCAAATGTTGGCCGAACTGCGTAAATGTCTCTCCCCGACTGGGCGGCTGGCACTACTCGAATACCGCGAGGAAGATCGCAATGTGCCGATCAAGCCGTTGCACAAAATGAGCAAACGTCAAATCATGAAAGAGTATCGCGCCAACGGTTTCAAGCTAGCAAAACAGTTCGATGGATTACCTTGGCAGCACCTGATGTTTTTCGAGCGGGACACCGATTGGAATCCCAATACCGCCAGTCGTGCCGACGACGAATAATAAAAGTGACGAAGAATAGAAATAGGCACAGAAGTTAGGAGTTTCGGCATTAGCGCCGTCGACTCACTGAAGTTGAAAAAAGCACTAGTGCTGGCGCGTCGAAGAAACGGGGACTGCCGAATTCACTGACCGTAAATCGAGGCTACGAGGTTCCGAGCTGGTGGCGGCGGGAGGCTGCTTGAGCCAAGCCAACATGCGGTTTAATTTTTCTTCGGCCGGTGGCTCGCCCCGCCCTTCAGATTGGGGTGCGTGTCCCCAGACAATTTCGGTGGAACGGTCTTTGGTTGTCACGCAAAGCTTCCAGGGGCTGGGGCCACTGGCAAATCCGTCGTGCTGGACCCAAATTTCCTGCAACTGGTGGGGCTCGCGATACTTTTGCAGATAGATCGCCAAACGCAGGGCTTCCACGACGCGCGCGTCGCCAAATGGCATGCCAATAGCACCTGCTAGCCGAGCATCGTCGGCGTGAATCATAAAGTAATTCCATGTATCTTCGCCGCTGAAATCAGGGGTCGGCAGAACTGTCGCGTCTTCATCGATGGCATAAAATCCTTTGACTAGCCTGGGAGGATCCTTTTCACGGTCGAGATACTCGGTGTAGACCATGGCCGCTGGCTTGCGGTAGACAACGTCCACCATGACTTTTCCACCAACTGCCTTTGAAACTCGCGTGGTCGACTTGACCCAACTATGCGTTTCGAAGGCTTGGGCAATGGCTGCGTTTGCGCGCGACTCCAGCAGCGAGATACGATCCAATCTCCCATTATGAAAGACGTCTTCAGCGACGTTCGTCTTGATCCAGGCCGGCTGAGGCGTTACCGATAGCTTTTCGTATTTGAGCGAATACAGGGCATGGTCGAGATGATCGGCTCCGTAATAGTACCAGCCGAAATAGCCTAGCAGCGCAAGCAACAGTCCCGCGAAAAGCAGCGCACTGCCGGGCACATGCTGAAGGATGCCAGCCATCCGGCTGCGGAGATCTGGTTTAGCGGCGTTGTCCATAACTGCCAATATCGCGTCAGGTCTTTTTCGGTTTTATCGCGTCTGGTTACTACCAGATTTTAAGCTGAGACTGCAACTGGACTCCCGAGCGAATCTCGACAGCCCGCACCACTCGCTCGATCAATGCTAGCACCTGTTCGCTGGTGGCAGTTCCAGCCACGGTGAGAAAGCCCGGTTGATGGGCACACATCGAAACTTCGCCATCGGCTAGGCCGCGCATACCAGCCACTTCGAGGACTTCCGCTAGGCTGATACCATCGGGCTCGATGAAAGCTTGGATCGATCGCGTACCGGCGGGCGGCTGCTGTGTGCCCTTTACGATCCAATTAGCTTGCATTCGCCGTGTCAACTCGGCAGGGTCCATGCTTTCAAGCGTCAACTCAACTTCCGCGATCACCGCGTCTTGGAGATTGCTGCGGCGAAATCCGAACTGGAGCGCTCCGCGATCTTTGAGAATCAGATTGCCGTCGCGATCGAAGATCGTCACCCGAGTTACGTGGCTACCAATGTCATCGTTGGTGACGCCAGCATTGGAAACCACTGCACCGCCGATGGTACCAGGAATGCCAGCTAAATGTTCGAGGCCACTCAAGCCTGCTCCAGCAGCTAGAGAAACTACATGGTTCAGTTTGGCACCGCCGCGAGCCACGATGCGGTCCCCAGATACTTCGATGGTCGACAATTGAGCCGTCGCCAACCGAAGTACGAGACCATCGAAGCCCGATTCGCGGACCAGCACATTGGAGCCACCACCCAGTAAGCGGATGGGTAACGACAGGCGGTTGGCGTCGGCAATCAGTTGGCCAAGCTCGTCCAACGAGTTGGGTTCGGCAAAGAAGCGGGCCACGCCGCCGATTTGCAGCCAAGTGTATGGGGCCAGCGGTTCGTGCATACGGACCAAGTGCTGGACTGCGTTTGTGAATTCCATAGTAGCCACGACTAACGGAAGATGGTGAAAACAAAAAACGACCGACTCGCGCTGGTGAGATCGGTCGTCTTTTGCTTTTTACATGCAACTCGCTGGTGGCCCTTGGACCAACCAGTACGCAAAAATCGATACCTTAGGTCGGACTATTACCGCAATGTGGTAGAGTCCGTTGCTTTTCCCAGCAGCTCTGCCATGCGATTCTCAGTTTGCATGCCAGTGAGGCTAAAGCGTTTCCAGTTCCCAGAGTGCTGAGCAAAGACCACGATTTGTGGAAGCGTTTGGCTCGTCATCAGTTGCTGAGCCAATTCTGGGCGCTCATCTTTGTCAATGAAAGTTACAACTACCTTGTCGAGCTTTCCCGACTTCATCATGGGCTCGATTGTATCGCGCTTCATGACTTGGCAGGATGCGCACCAGGGTGCGCCAATCAAGATTACGAGCGGTTTGTTTTCCTTCTGAGAGAGAGCTAAAGCATCCTCATAGTTAGGAGCTTTTTTTTCTGCGGCGGTAACCGCCAACAGAAAAGCCAGTGCCACATGAACCATACTTGTCATCCTTCTTGAAAAGACAGTGCGGCGGACACCCGTTAGCAAATTTGAAGTGACCCGATGCTTTTGCGATCGCTAAAACGCCAACGGCCCAAACGACTTTCACTCCGTGACCTACGAGGCCACTAAAAGCAGCTCGGTTCGTGGTAGCGTCTGGTCGAGTAACTCCAATTGCCAGCGCACCAACAGGTATCCAAGTCAGACGTCCCAATAATCAAGTTGAGGAGGATCGAGTAGCGATTGGGAAATAGCAAAAGATATATCGATTGCGTTGCGTCTAACGATAAAAGTTGGATGCGAGTATACGCAAGGAAGTGGAGCTGGCAACCAGCCGTCAACGGTAAACACCATCGTCGCGCTTGACCCCGCAGCTTTGCTAGCAATTGTCGCGTTCGCTCAAGATTCGCAAGAATGCTGGTTTTTGTTTGCAATTTTATGCCTTTCCCGTTTTGTGGGATGTCGAAAGACATAGGAATTGTGCCGCATTTACGGTTAGAATAAAGCCAACTTGGGCAATGGGATCAAACCCCCATAAAGTGGTATTTTATTTTGCGCCCAGCGATTTTTAGGGGCATTTATGAGGCTAAGACTGGGATTGGTTGGTCTCTCATCCGATTGGCAAAACCGGCATTTTCCGGCCCTGCGAATGCTGCAAGATCGATTTGAAGTATGTGGTGTTTACAGTTCCGTGTCCGCGTTCTCGGAAAACGTTGCTCGCGACTTCAACGCGAAGCGCTTTGACGGCTTTCGCGAAATGCTCAGCTCCGACACCGTCGATGCCGTGGCCATGCTGGAAAGCGATTGGTATGGAATCTCTCCGCTGATTGCGGCCTGCGACTACGGGAAGGCCATCTATTGCGGCAGCGAAGTCGATTTCGATCCGAAGCGGGCTGCCAATCTCAAACAGCTCGTCGACGATGCAGGTGTGGCCTTCATGGCCGAGTTCCCTCGACGTTACGCGCCCGCCTCATTGCGACTGAAGGAATTGATTGCCACGCGATTGGGTGAACCACAGATCCTATTTTGCCATCGCCGTTTGACCGCCAATTCGGACAATGTGCAGCGTAATCGTCGGACATTGGCCGCCCGTGCGGACCGAGAGTTGATGGAGCTGATCGATTGGTGCTGCTTCATTGCCGGACGCCAGGCGCGGTCCATTCAAAGCGTCTTTCACCGTGTCACCAGCTCGGAGGGTTCCTTCGTTGCCGGCACAGCTGCCACGGACTACCAATCGCTAAGTCTCGATCTGTCGGTGGAAGGCGCGCCAGCCAGCTCCACCATTGCGCAGATTAGCTGCGGCGCCTATATTCCGCCGGCTTGGCACGAAGCCGTGGCATTTCGGCCGCCGGCCGCCGTCCAAGTCTGCTGCGAAAACGGCTTGGCATTCGTCGATCTACCCAATAGTTTGATTTGGTTCGACGAAGCCGGCAGGCACCAAGAATCTTTAGAGTCCGAAATGGCGGTTGGGCAACAACTGCTCACACAGTTCCATCGTGCCGTCACGAGCTTGGTGCGCAAGATGGGGGATTTGGAGGACGTCTATCGCAGCCTACGATTGCTGCAAGCCGCTCGCGAAAGCGCCGAAAAGCGCTGCGCCATTTTTCTTTAATGCTTTGTCAAAGTGATGAGCGGAGTTTTAGCTACCCAAAGACTTACTAGGACTCGCCAAAAGCGGCTCGGAGCGATTCAAAGACAAACCGACCGCTTTCAAATTGAAAAAAACATGAAAACCAAAATTTTAGTCGGACCTAGGCGTTGCTCCTATAGCAATAAGGCAACAGTCCGCTGTCGCCAAAACGGCTGGCCTGGGTTATCGACTTTGATAAAGCACTAGCCGGATGCGGCTGGCAAATCTGGGCAGGCCAGCCTGCCGCAGGAGCAAATCGGCTACTTGGGGAACTGGGGGAGCATGAAAGGGACGCCCAGATCGTCGCCGTTCGCTTTGAAACCGCCACCATCGATGTCCAGAAATATTGGATTGGCGACGGCCACCGGCGGCAACTGGCCCTGCTCGACTCCCATCACCGGGCCGAGTTGGAGTCCCTCGCCGATCGTGGCGACGATCAAGTGAGTGTCCTGAGCAAATTTTGGCAATTCGAACAGCTCCTCAAAGCGCACCGGCTGGGTACTAAACATTTGTGGATGTGATTTTCGAGTGAAATTGAATCCTTCCAATGCTCGGCCGTTGGCGAATACTTGAACTCGGTTCACATCGAACCAATTCGGACACTGGACGCGTATCCACAGCTTGCCGGTTTCTTCACCGATGACCACGTCGTCGCCGCAGGTAAAACTCTGCGCAGTCTCCGCCTGGCCGAGGCGGATTTCTGTTTGCAAAAAGGGACCAGACGTCATCAGCAGGTGACCATGCTCGGACGAGTGAATCATGTCGTCGATACTAATTTGCGACGGCTCGTCGGTGGGACATTCCAAGTAGTTCCGGAGCCAACCCGAGCCGTGGAAATTATAGTGAGCGTCGGTGTTAACGACGCCAGTGATGCGATAACCGAGATTGAGCAATTGCATCCAAAAGAATATTGGATTCTGGTTTTTATCCTTAGCGGCAATCGAGGCCTGGGGTGGTGCGAAGATTCCTGCGGGTGGGTGGACTTCAATGACGTCCATCCAGCCCAACATACCGCGAAAGCCGGCGTCGGGACTGCCATCCAAATCGACGTCCCCTAAGATTTGAGGAATGTTTGGATGGTTCGTCTGCACGACTTTGGAACTTGAATTGTCCCACAGTGCCAGACGCTCAATCTGTTTGACTGGGTCGGCATCCGATTGGGGGCCTCCGCCATCTTGCTCATGTTCGTGGCGGTGCATGGGAAATGCATTCTGGTGATTGATCGGTAGCGGGGACCCCGTCAATTCCATGCCTGTACAGGTAGCCATCGCAGTGGTCGCGCGCAGCGCCTCCAGATCGTCCTGGTAAGTGTCGATGCGATTGTGCTCTGTACACGGGGCGAATTCGATGTGCTCAGCCAACAGATTGAGCACTCGACCGCGTTGATCGGAAACGTTGTCGCCAGAGGGCGAAGAGTGGCTGTGGAAATCCGAACTGATCCAGCCGGTGGTGTCTACCGTACGAGGCAGCATGCTTTTAATTGGAACTAGCTGGCCAGCGGCCACCTGAATTTCGATCGTTTGGGCGTCGTACTCAGGGCCGTGACTAATAATTACACGGTACTTGCCAGGATCGATGGGCTGCTCAAATTTACCCAGGGCGCAGTAGACAACATTCTTGATCGCCGTGGACCCCGAGTCGGGACCAAAGTCCGGGTCGGTAGACTCATCCATACCGATAAATTGTATTTTTGCAGCGATCGGCCTGCTTTCGCCGTCGACGATGTTCCCACGCACTCGACTTGCCGCAGGAAGACTAAGTGTGTCGGCATGTTTGCTGCCTTCGATCTTGAATTCATGCTGCCTGGTTTCTACGCCAATTGCGCGGATGGAAAGCTGATAGTCGCCGTCGAGCAGCTCTGTCCGAATCATCCCCTCGGCGCTGGATAGCATCTCCCCCAGCGGTTGTCCGTTGCGAATGAACTCGACTCGGGCATGAGGCACGGGACCCTGGGGGCCCTGCAGTTTGAGCTCCATAGTCTGCATAGGCTGGCCCGATTTCAAACTACTGGCCCAACTCAGCGCACCGGGCAATCCTTGCGAGCAGTAAACTTTTCCGCTCCATGTGCGATCCTCGCCTACGCCAACTTCTGGAACTTCACTTGCCGTTGGTTTGAGTATCAGGCTGCGACCTGAGCCATCGCTGGTAATAGCCAAGGAGTCGTAGACAAAGCCGTAGCACTGCCCGAAGTATATGTCATTTGCGTAAAACATTTGCAGCTCGCTGTCCGCCTTGTTTACGAAGAGATTGCCATCGCAGCGCAATGAATCCTCGACGGGCAATGCCATCGCAGTTTGACTGGAGTTGGTCAGAGTCATGGAATAGTCAAGCCACTGAGCATCGTCGGTCAGCGAGTAGGTGACTGTCGCACGGCTGCCATCGGGAGCGACAGGGCTACCCCTGAAAGAAATCGACAACGACTTGCCAACCAGCGGCTGCTGGAACGTGGATGGATTTGTTGCGTCGAGTTCCTGCCCATCGAGCGTCACCGTCACTGCGTCGCTCTGCTCGAACAAGTACCGACCGGCGCCTGGGTAAAAGCAACTGAGTTGATCGCTTCCATAGTATCGACTGGTGAAGTCGATGAGCATACCGCCCACGCCGCGCGTGGTCATATTCGCTTTTCGGTTTGCAATCGGCTGCGCCAAAACAGCGACAACGCGATCGTTGCGTAATACATAGTCGCCGTAGATCGCGTCGACTTCCTTACCGGCCGGCACTACGTCCGCAAAATTGCTCTCCGTAATACGCACTAGTTCGGCAGCCAGCACATCGTTCACAGGGCGCGGATTGAAAGCGCTCATGAGAATGGCCGCAAGTACGGTCAATCGGTTACGGATTTGTGGCATGGTCCTGTTCCTAAAAATATGATGCAAAGCGTTTGTTGTAGCTGGAGTTGCTTGACTCCAGTCCGCAAGTACCGAAGTTTGGCGACGCCGGCTAGGCTAAATTCATTTCTGCCGTTCGCGTGAGTGCGGTAGGATTAGACTCAATCTAGCAAATTGATTCGGCTTGTGTTTTTCCGTTCAGTCACTTCACGAAATCTTATTGTGTGGCGATAACTGGAGGCTGGCGTGTAGCGGCTGATGGACTTAGAGAGTTATACTTGGAAGCTAAAATACGGTTCGCAAAAAAGTCTTTATGGTTCGCCTGGAACTCTACTCGGCAATACGTGAAATTGAATGCCCAAATACGATCTTTCGCTGCTGGGCAATTTGTCTCCAGAGCTACTGAGCTTGATCGAGTCTGCACCGCTTCCGGGAATTCAAGAATTGCCAAAATGTCAATCCACAGCCGTGGGGATTGCAGCTGCCTTGCGCAGTGGAGCGTGCGGCTGCGATCTAATGGAGGCCGGCCTCTGGTTGCTGGCTGGAAATTTGGACCGTTCTCATTCAATAAGTCAGTCGATCGATAACGTGGATGGGTCGTATTGGCATGGCATCATGCATCGCCGAGAAGGCGATTATTGGAATTCAAAATATTGGTTTCGGCGAACAGGCCAGCATGCTGTCCCAACGGAGTTAGCAGCCCAGATCAAATCTCAGAACTCGACCTTCAGCGACAGTCGATTGCCATTGGAGGGGCTCTGCCAAGCCAATTCAGTTTCAGACGCTTTGGTAGATCTATGTCAAGCAGCGGTCGAGCGCAATTCCGAGTGGACAGAGGCCGTAAAGTTGATCTGTTGGTGGGAGTGGCAACTTCTTTTCCGCCATGTTTCCAATTGACCGGTACGATCACCCGCAAAATCATCATCTGCGGTGACATTCGCTACAATCAAATCCCGCTTCTCAACCAGGAAGACTCTCCCAGCGCGAATAGGACTGGGGCGAGCAGTGGGCTAGATTATTATAATGGCAACATTTAACTTTTTACCCTTTCACCCTGCGATATCTGTCTGCCATGAAACTTGCTGAAATCTTTGCCGCAGATCGAACGGTGTTGTCGTTCGAACTATTTCCGCCTAAGTCCGACGCCGGTATGTGCGATTTGATGAAGTCGGTCGACGAATTGAATTTGCATAGTCCAGACTTCTTCACGTGTACCTACGGTGCTGGCGGCTCGACTCGAGATCGGACTTTGCAAATCACGGCTGAGGTCCGTGAAAAGCTCACGGTACCGGTCGCTTCGCACTTGACCTGCGTCGGCTCCACCCGCGACCAATTGCGCGACTACTTGCGCACCGCAGAAGCCAAAAAAGTCGACTACATTGTTGCCCTTCGCGGAGACCCACCCAAAGGTGAATCATCGTTTACGGCTGTGGCAGGGGGATTGCGCTATGCCAACGAATTGGTGGAGCTGATTCGCAGCGAATTCCCGAGCTTTGGAATTGCCGTAGCTGGATATCCCGAAGTCCATCAGGAAGCCACCAGTGCCGAAGCGGATCTTGCCAATCTGGTGCAAAAAGTTGCCGCGGGAGCCGACGTGATCGTCACCCAACTGTTCTATGACAACGACGACTTTTTCCGCTTCCGCGACGCTTGTGAATCGGCTGGGATAGGAATCCCGATCGTACCGGGCCTGTTACCTGTCCTCAGCTTGACTCAAGTGCAACGCATATCGGGCTTGTGCAAGGCCAAGTTGCCGGCCGATTTTGTGCAGAAATTGCAAACCAACGATGATCCCGATTGGCAGTTCAATGTTGGAGTCGAGCACGCGACATTGCAGGCTCAAGGGCTCTTGGACGCTGGCGTACCTGGGATACACTTCTATGTACTCAATAAATCGACGGCGACAAACCAAATTCTAAACAGTGTCACTGGACTCAGGCGGTAACCCTCCATGCTCGATGCACTCAATAGGCGATTTGCCATCCCAGATCGAATCGTCTTTCGGGAGCATCCCAGCGGCTTGATACAGGCTTCGATAGCCACACCGCATTGTACTGGCAGCCTATTTCTGCACGGCGCTCACGTGGCCGAGTATCAGCCCGCCGGAGCCAAGCCCGTGTTATTCGTGAGCGAAAAATCGCAGTTCAGCCCGGGTGTGCCGATTCGGGGCGGTGTGCCAATTTGTTTTCCCTGGTTTGGGCCGCACCCTTCAGACACCTCGGCTCCCGCGCATGGACTCGCCCGCACGGCCCTCTGGCAACTGCATTCGGTGACTCAAGATGACCATGGGGCCATAGCAGTGACCCTAAAGCATGCTCTGGATGACTGGAAATTGACCTACAGCGCGAGTTTCGGCAACGCATTGAGGCTGTCGCTGGAAATCGAAAACGCTGCGGCTCAAACGCGCGAATGCGAAGCGGCCTTGCACACGTATTTTGCGTTGGCTGACGTCCATGCCGCTGAAGTACATGGATTGGAAGGCTTGTCGCATCTGGATAAGCTCAGCGGAACGACTCTAGCCGCGAGTGGCCAACCGATCTCGTTCGCGCAGGAGACAGACCGGATATACTTCGGCAGGCCCGACGCTTTGGTCATCCATGATACCGGTAACGCACGACGTATTCGAATCCAGCCTGAGAGCTCTAATTCGACCGTGGTGTGGAATCCATGGATCGAAAAATCCCAACGGATGCAA
This sequence comes from Pirellulaceae bacterium, assembly GCA_041741955.1. Classification (GTDB taxonomy): domain Bacteria; phylum Planctomycetota; class Planctomycetia; order Pirellulales; family Pirellulaceae; genus Aureliella. The sequence goes on from JBGSJL010000220.1 coordinate 18,458, forward strand.
GATTTTTGCGATGAGGAGTATCTGAAAATGTGCTGTGTGGAAACCTGCAACGTTGGCCCCGATCGCATCGCCTTAGCACCGCAGGCGGTACACAAGCTGTCCGTCGAGATATCGGTTCACGCCAGCTAGTGCTGCATCCCAAGCTTGATTTTCATGTAGTGCGATTGACCGACGCTGCACAGGACACGCTCATGAATGGTAAGCATTCGCCGAAGGTGTGTGCGTGGCGATTTTGTTTTCTTTCGGTACATGAGGATGCCAGCGGTTAGTTTTCCGGATGAGTTCGCATTGCTTCGGGCTAGGAACTATTTGAATTGGCTGCGATAGTGGGACCGGATAACTTTTCTAAGACGGCATTCGATAAATTCCACGGCAAGAAGTCTTCTGGATTACTTGGAGCTTGACCATGGTTGGTGGCACAAGCTTCCAGATACCAGCCTAGCCAAGTTCGCGGATTGATTTTCCAGAGGACAAGCGTGGCGAAGGTGGAGAATAGCATCACCGCTAGGCGACCTAACCACTGGGCTCCGCTGCCGTAGTAGTTTTTGCGTCCGATAGCCGGGTTGCGAATCAATCGTTCGCCGTAATTATTATCCAGTGGAATACGAGAGTCATCGACGAACAACGTCAAGCCACTCAGATTGTCACGTAAGATGTGCGCTGGGCGAAATGTAAATTCTCATAATTCCATATTTTCGCCGCTATTCTTTTTCCGTAATGGTCTCCAATGAGTAATGGCGAGGATGTCATAGCGGACTTTTTGCGACATGTATTCCCCCTGCTATGATACGACGCAAATCCCTGTTCCCTCCGCCGCACCTGGCTGGCATTGATTAGGATAGACAGACCATGAACCGTTATCCGATCCGTGAGGGCGCTGCTGCGATTGCCATCGCCGCCGCTCGTCGCTCTGAACGTAGGGCGGTTGTGATCCCTACGGCTATCCGCTACCGCTATGTAGACGATCCAACGCCCCATATCGAGCAGACATTAGGTCTCTTGGAACAACGCATTCTGTGGCGACCTCGTCCCGGATTACCGATAGTGGAACGAATCCGAGCCATCGGTGAAGCCGTGTTAGGGTTGAAGGAAGTGGAGTTTTATGGCCATAGCCTACACGGACCGATGCCCGATCGCATTCAGCGTCTGATCGAATTCATTTTGTCAAAGCTTGAAGCGGCCCATCAGTTGGAACCCTTGGAAAGCGTACCTAGACGCGTTAAGCAATTACGCCAGACGGTGCTGACCAAGCTGCACGATCAATGCACGCCCCCGGATTCTCGGACTGAATTGCAACGACACTTGGACGAAGCCTTTGTCGGACTCCAACTATTTAGTTACCCCGGTGATTACTTGGACATTGATTCGCCCCCCATAGAACGCATTGCAGAAACCATCGACAAAATGGAGGAGGATGTTCTACAAACCAAGACAGCGTCCATTCGCTGCCGCCGTAGCGCAACGATTGAATTCGGCGAAGCCTTGGAGGTCACAACCACCAAAAGCCGAGATTCGACCAGCCGATTAACAGAAGCTATCGAGTCGCGTGTGCTTGAACTAATCATGAAAGGCGGGGGTAATGCAGCGCCTCAGGCGGCCCGCAATCAAACCTCAAAGGTCTCCGGTTTATGAACTTCATCCGTAATCTTGCCGCATGGATCGTACGCTCGTTATTGTGGCTGCGCTATGACATAACGTTGATCGGCAAAGAGAAACTCTTACAGCGCGAAGGCGTCTTGATTCTGCCGAACCATCCAGGCGAAATCGATCCGGTAATTGTCTTTTCGCACCTCTGGAATCCAATGCAACCTCGCGGGATGGCCGTTGAGGATTTCTATTACATGCCGGTACTGCATTACTTGATGCAAATGATAGGCGTCATTCCGATGCCCAACATGTACGGCGGAATTGGCAGCTATAAGAAATATCGTGTCCGCAAAGCCCTAAAGCGTGCGGCAGATTGCCTGAACGAAGGATCGAACGTCGTGATCTATCCGTCCGGTCGCTTGATGCGGAGTACCCGCGAAGAGGTTCGGGCAGCGTCGGGAGTCTACGATGTGCTCAGCCAAGTCCAACAGAAGAAAATCCTGCTTGTTCGCACTCGTGGATTGATGGGCAGTTCATTTTCATGGGTCGCCTGGCAGGAAACGCCACCTTTGTTTCGCTGTTTGCTGATTGCGCTCAAGCATTTGGTTATGAACCTGATTTTCTTTTCGCCACGGCGCAAAGTTGTGATTGAACTTGTTGAATCCCCGCCAGACTTCCCTTACGACGGGACCAAGATGGAGATGAACCGTTATCTCGACAACTGGTACAACATGGGTGTTGAAGAACAGATTGTGCTCGTTCCGCAAACGATCTGGAGCAAAAAGGCTTTCGAGCATCGTCTATCGACATTGCCGGGGGACTCCAGTGTCGAGATTACGCCGGAGATTCGGCAAAAGGTCGTCAGCGAGATAGCCCGGCGGCGTGACATGGACGTGTCAGAGATACAGGACTCATGGTCACTATCGAGCCAGATTGGTTTTGATTCTTTGGAACTGGCTGGAATGATTGCCTGGCTGGAAGAGGAGTTTCACGCTTACGAAGTCAAGGCAGAAGAGTTGAGGAACGTCTACGATCTTCAAGTCGTTGCCGCCGGAGGTGCGACGGCACACGCGCTGACAGCTGACAATCCGGCTCCGAAGGCATGGCACGAATCGGCGCGCGATGTCGCTGTTACCGAACCGGATCCCCACACTTCGGTGCACATGAATTTTCTCAAGGTTTGTGATCGCGGTGGCAATGCAGTTGCGATCGCGGACGATACCAGCGGTGTGCTCAGCTACAAACGCGCGAAAATAGGAGTCTTGGTTCTGGCGGAAATTATCCGACACTATCCTGAACGGAACATCGGTATCATGTTGCCGGCAACAGGTGGAGCGGCACTAGTGATTACGGCGACACTGCTGGCCGGCAAAGTGCCGGTTATGATCAACTGGACGTTGGGCGACGCAAACATCGAACACGTTCTGGAACTCTCAGAGGTGAAAACGATTCTGACGTCAGCCCGTTTTCTCGACCGACTCGACTCGATCGATTTCGACCGGATCTCAGAGCACGTTGTGACCCTGGAGTCATTGCGAAAACACCGAATTACACTGTGGAGTAAAATCCGCGCAGCACTACGGGCACGCAGCAAGGCTGAAAGGGTTTGTCGCATCTTCGGTTCGGATGCGACATCACCCGATGATCCTGCGGTGATTCTGTTTACCAGCGGTTCGGAATCGGCTCCGAAAGGAGTACCACTTTCACACAAGAACATTCTATGCAACATCGCTGGTTGCCTTGATGTCGTGCGTCCTGAAAGTAACGACTCATTGTACGGATTTCTACCGCCATTCCATTCATTCGGTTTCACAATTACAACGCTGTTGCCACTGACCAGCGGACTGAAAGTCTCGTTCTATCCCAACCCGACCGATGCCAGAACACTTGCGCGCGGAATCGCAATGTGGAAACCGACGATCATTTGCGGCACGCCCACATTCGTATCGGGAATTTTCCGTGCGGCCTCAGATGACCAACTGCAGAGTCTGCGATTGATCATGACCGCCGGAGAGAAGACTCCAGCCGAATTGATCGAAACCGCGGCGAGGCGTTTTGGTGCGAGACTGCTCGAAGGCTATGGCATCACGGAATGCTCGCCGGTCCTGACCCTTTGCCGACTTGACCGCCAGGCGGTGGGAGTTGGTCCGGCGATCAAAGACGTGGAGCTCCGTATGGTTCACCCAGAAACCTATGAGGATGTGGTGCGCGGTCAGCAAGGACTTATTCTGGCTTGCGGACCGAATGTGTTCAGCGGTTATCTGAACCGGACATCCGAAGATGCGTTTATGGAACTGGACAACCAGCGTTATTACGTTACTGGCGACCTTGGCATTCTCGACGAATCGGACTCACTGGTCATTACCGGGAGACTGAAGCGTTTTGTCAAAATTGGAGGGGAGATGATCAGCTTGCCAGCGATGGAAACAGTGATCCGGAACAACTTGCCGCAAAACGAAGGCGAAATCACTTCGGCGCTGACCTATATCGAGGATCCAGGTCAACGACCGCTTATCTGTCTATTCACAGCGGGAGGGCTTCGCACTGAGGTGGAAACGGTGAACGGGTTTCTACGTAACGCCGGTATGTCGAATCTGACACGGGTTCGTAAAGTCATGCATATCGACGAAATGCCGTTACTGGGAACCGGCAAAACAAACTACCGCGAACTCACCGATCTATTGAAGAACTCATGCGGCTTGGATACGAACGCTTCTTGAAACCCTCGAAAGCATACTCACCGAAGAAAGACTAGCCAAAGCCGCTACAGAGTCGCGACTTGCCGTCTTGCCCGCGCTCGATCGATCAAAACAGTAAAATCCAAAAGCTCCATTCCCTGGTTTTCATGATTGGTACTTTCTCGTTCACGAAGTTGATAGAAGTCGATCACCATGATTACCTTTCTCCTCAAAAGAAGGACTGACGCGCTTGACCGCCTCCATGGCTTCGATTCCTCGGAGGAGTCCGTTACTAAACTTAGGAATATAGGTTGCTTCGATCGTAAAGTGCTTTCGTTGCATCGCCATTTCGACCAATTCGAGCGCCGCCAAAGTCAATCGACCAGCCCGCATTGAAAGCGGAAACGAGATGCCTTCAACTCCATCGTAGGCGCGGTAGATAACTTCGGTGCACACAAGCCGATTGGCGACTGTGAAATCGAAACTGAAATCATACTCTTTACCTTCGTGCATGAAGGCGCGTGCTATAATCTGGCGAATTGACTCTGGTTTTAATTGTGACCGGAGAACGAGAATCGAATCCGACCGATACGGTGATTCCAGGGAACGAAGATGAACACCATCCTTCATAGCTTCAATGACTCGTCCTCGTTCGGGCAGATCGAGATCCGAAAATTTCTGCCAACGACAATCGATAGCAGGATGGTTCGATAGGCCCCAGTCGGAAAGCGTTTCGGTGCTTCCAAGGAAAAGCGCCGAGTGGGGCCAATAGCCCGGGAGGAAATAATTGGTAAGTGCGAACTCCTTGCGTACCAACAAGATGTCTCCAGGCATTAGGATGCTGTGCAACGCATCTCGAACGGATTCGGGAAGTCCTGGTTGGTGGCCGCGCTTAAGGTAACGATCTGCGGCAAGGATTCCAATCCCTTTCTGCATTTGAAACATGGCAGCGTAGAAAAGATCTCTCTTCAGGAGACTTCCAAGTTGTCGAATGCGAAATCGTAATCGCAATTTGGCATAGTCTGCCCAACTCAAACTCAACTGACACGCCAATTGTTCGATAATGGCGATCAGGCTGTCCGATTCCCGATCGCAATTCAGTGAATCCAAGCGATTTCTGTTCTTTTCGAAATAGCGAGCTGCAGCAAACATATACCATATGTGGTTTGGGTTCGTCCAAGATTCTTGGATTGAATCGTAAAGCCCTCCTGGAATTCCAAAGCTAGGCTCTGGTTCATTGAGTTTGTGCCGGATCAAGGCTGAGTCGTGGAATCGCTCTCTAATGAAGCGTGCTGCATCAAGTAGTACCAAAGCTCCAGCATATCCTGCAAAGAATAGCTGATCGTAGTCATTCCTTTGGTTGTGTCCTGCTGTCCGCAGTTCGTAGACCAATTCGAAGAGGGCAGATCTGAGTTGCCAATAGGTAATCAAGACTTGGCGAATCGCCTCGTCTTCAGAAGGGGTGAAGTAGACGCGGTCCATTTTACTGGCGTAGGCCGCCATCACTTCAGCCCTTTGCTTCAACTCCGCAAACTGCGAGTAGACGGAATTCACTGTTCTAGCTGCTTTTTCAAAAAGCGATTGGCTTTCTTTCGATGAAAATGCCATAGACCAATTCGCTTGAAATGAGTTCAGAGAGGTATCAATCTATTCGTATCGGAGCCTAGCAAAACACCATGATCAGCCAAACACGCTTCACTGCCTGAACTTCTTCAGTTTATCCGATCTCGCTGGCGTGGTCGAATCGGCTGGAGCCACTTTCCACGGATTGGCCAAATCTGTGGAAACAGTACCCACACGCTCCGCGTCTGGCAGCCGTACTACGAACACGTGCTGACTTCCAAAGACGCTCTGGAGATTCTCATGAGCACGGGGCGACTGGTTGAGTTTTTGACGGCAAAAGACGGGTGACAGAACCGCTGCGAAAAAAGCCCGTGGATCAGCGAGAAACAGCAATCCACTTTCAGCGACCACAATGGTAGAAAGGATCACAACCGACGGAAAGCAATCCGGCTGGCCGCATGATGAGGCGGACCCTAGCCAATATGGCAAGCTTCTACACCGAGCAGCAGTCAGTTGATATCAGGGAAGGCCTGGCTCGCCGTGTTCGGGAAGGTTGGTTCGTGGGCTTGGCTCCCTACGGCAACGCCCAAGTTCCCGCGAAGCTCGATTCACAACATTCTCAGGGACCGGGCGTACATCGGTGAGATCGAGCACAAGGGCGAGTAGTAACCAGGAAAGCACGAGCCGCTGATTGACCGGGCAACTTGGGACCGAGTGCAAACGCTGCTCGGGAATCAGAACTACATGACGCACCTGACCACGTTTGGCGGGGAGCTGATTCGTTGCGGCCATTGCGGTCACCCCATCACGGGTGAAGTCAAAACAAAGCTCACCAAGAACGGTCCCAAGGCCTGCGTCTACTATCGCTGCGCTCGGTACACAAAACCCGGCCATCCCCGGACTAGGATTCCTGGAGCGGCTTTTGACGAGCAGATACTGGCCTTGTTCGACAAGATGCGAATTGAGGACGAAGAAGTCCGCGACTGGTTTCGGGCCGTGCTCCGTTCCCAGACCAAGGACATTCAAGTCGAGCACGTGCCTGGGCTTCAGTATGCGATTGTATTTCTTTTGCCGACGCTTTCTCTGTCGTGGTTCGAAGCGATCCGGTCTGTCGCCGACTCGATGGGTAGCCAGAGCGTCGAGCAGCTTGTTATATAGATGGAGTCGGTGCTCCCAGCTGCGATCACCTTGCATGGCAAGCAGCGGTTGAAACGCTTCCAGTGTTTGCACTGCTCCTTTGAAGCTGATTGGTCGCGGCTCGATGTCGTGCTTGCTCGCCGCTTGAGCTAGAACAGTGCGAATTATGTTATATGCCAGGATGTGTGTCCAAATTTCCTTCCGCACGAGCTCAGGTGTCGCGTGTCCCATCCTGGTAGGGAATGCAATTGCAAGTTGTAGGTTCGGTCGGCGAGCAAGTCTGATCTTCCAGCATGAATTATGTTGGAGCAGCGAGGCAGTTGATTACAACTCGTAGGGAACGTGTTTTTGGAAATTGCGTCAATACTCAAGTCTGAACGGCGGTCAAATGTTGTTGCGCTTGTTGTGCGTTATGGTCTGCGGCTTCTTTCATGTCTCGACTAGCCTCCCTCCGTTTGTTTGGGGCACGATGAGCTTTGCGGAGGGGAAGGGATATACTAGACAATTCGGATTGGCTGGCATTCTGGGCCTCGTCGGTCTCGTCTGCTTGATGTTGCTACCCGATTAAAATCCAGCCACCGACCGTCTGCTTACTTCAAACAAGAACTTGGTTGAACACGAATGAACGTCCGCACTTTGTTGATTCCTACAGGAACTGCGTTGATCAGCTTCGTTGCCAATTCTCCGCTCTGGTTGTTCCCAAGATTTGCTAAGCAAGATATGGAAGTTCCAATTCTAACTTGGTGGCTTCTCGCAACGTTTGCTGTCGCGCTCGTCGCAGCATTTTTCACCCGAAGAAGATTCACGGAGAGATTCTTCTGCGGGGCTCTACCAGCATTTGTCGGCGTCCAAGGTGTGGTTCTCGGTAGAATCGTTCTTGACACGGTCTTCGTAGATCCAACGTCGCATAATCTAGCCCCATTCGAATTTATTTTCGCCGCGTTTCCTGCTGGTGCTGGTGCAGTGGTGGGCGGATTCGTCGGAGCGTGCCTGGGTTTGAGCTTCTTGCCGGAAACGAGGTCGTCAGTTGAGCCCAAGCCCGAGAACTAACAAGATGACCGACGGCCCATTGAGTTCGCTCGCGCTGAGTTTTGAATCACTAACGACGATTGAAATTATGAATCTAGACTTTCCAAATCAGTCAAAGCCCCTTCGCTGGCTCCTCGCGACATTCGTCATTGGATGGATGATCGCGGCAGTGGCTGCCTACATTGTCGAAAGCACTGAACATGCACATGCGTCTAACCAACACCCGTGACACGACTTTGCAAGCAGTCCGTCTGTTGACGGTGCCCGTATTTTTGGTGGCGTGCTGTGGTTGCCCAACGGGATCGTCTTCACGGGAGGAACGAATCCAGGCCGCAACATCGCAGTGGATCACTGTGGAGTCCGAAGACGACAACAACAAGTCCAGGCGTGTTCTGGACGATAGTGTTCTGAATGAAATCACCAATGCCTTGCCGACGATCTCATCTACGATCTCAGCACAATTGAACAACTGTGGAAGATGGACACTGCGGCCGATGAGTACTCACCACCCTATGTGATGGCCGTTTCCTTCAGCCCCGACGGACGCTGGCTGGCAACGTCCAGCAGTTCATCCAAAGTCGGTGCCCCTCACGGCTACAAGGCCGGGCTTATCACCATCCGTGATGCAAAGTCCGGCAGAGAGCTTCACCGATTCGACGATCTGTCTCACGCCTCTGACAGTATTGCTTTTAGTCCAGACGGCAAACTATTCGCAGCCGGGACATTTGGGGCGAGTGGTGAATTGACGGAGCCAGGCGAGCTAAGAATCTGGGACACCAGCGATTGGGAACTGTTGCATGTTTGGAAAGCAAGAGACTCTTTAATACCTGGTGAAGATCAGTGTTCAGTCGCAGGGATCGCGTTCAGCCCTGATTCTAGTAGCATCGCGTTGGCGATTTCCGACGGAACCGTTCGGCTGTGGGATGTAACTACCCGGAAACCTCGTGCTGAGCTGAAAGGGCACCGCGGTAGCGTGCGTAGAGTTGCCTTCGGCCCGAATGGGCGATGGCTGGCATCGGCTGGACTCGACCGCACCGTTCGCGTTTGGGACTCAGCAACCGGAACTCAGATAACATTATTCGATGTCAAAGCGTCCAAGATCAATGCTCTTAGTTTCAGTCCCGATGGCAGTCTGCTCGCGGCGGGCGGAGGCGATTTTCTACGAATGGGCGAAGTTCGAATGTGGCGAATGAAGGATTTTACCCTTGAGTGATTCATTGCGAGAACGATCGCTGTCGAAGCTACTTCTGCTGGTCGGCGCCGGCATGATGATCGGGGAAGGAATTTCGTGCTGGATGACAGGCCGACCGTACACCTGGCTGTGGGCAGGAGCCTGTGTCATGCTACTAGGCATCATCGGTTTGCTAAGAAATCGACCTCGTCATCGTTTAACAGAGCAAGAAATACGTTATCCCAAACCGCTTCAACTCGACCTTGAAATGGTCGCTCTGGACGAGGCTCGGCGGCACCGGCGGCGCGAGTCAACGTTACTAACACAAGAACAATCACAATTACGCGAACCGGAACTAGGGACTTCATGAAAAATTCTCCGAGGGAAGTTTCGTGGCTTTGAAATGGAACATGTGAAGTCGATTCGAACGCTCGTTGCGGGCTCCTTTCTCGATAGACCCAACCAATGTGATTTCGATCCCTGTGCACGATTCGCGGTCAGTCACATCGACGCCGATTTACCAAACCACCCGTTGGATAGCAGGCTGGCTTCTCTTGGCTCAAACTCCAATGCGTAATCCAGGGCGAAATAGGGCAGCTAATTCCGAGAATTTTCTGAAAATAAATCTGACTAAGGGAAATGGG
>JBGSJL010000221.1:0-17890 GCA_041741955.1 Pirellulaceae bacterium
AAGTATTCGCGGTAGATCAAGACGATCGGACCGGCCATGAACATCCAGAACAATGCTACGCCCAGTATCGCGAAGCCTTGCAACATCCAGCCGGAGGTAGCATGGCGATCGATGGCCGAGTCGAATATCTGCTGCGAACGAGATTGCAACTCTTCGATACCGTGCAGTCGCATACTGGACGCGTCTGGGGTCGCCGCAGTGCGTTCGTCGCGCGGTCGCAGCTTCTGAACCGTTCGATGGAATTGATCGCACAATGGCCGCAAGCGCTCTTCGACTTGCGCTTGAGATCGTCGCCGGATTCCATCTTGAATTTCGGCATCAAATTCGCGGCTCTGCTTGAAGTTTTTGGCCCAGGAAGCGAGCGCGCCAAACAGGCTGGGGACGCTGCCCGAAAGCGCCAGGACGACACGATCCCAGGCACCCTGAGTGAGGTTTAAGGTCGACATCAGCGTTCGATAGGGGAACCACAACAGCGACGTGTCGCTAACCAATCTCGCGCGCAAACGCATCCGCACTCCGGTTTCAAGCACGGCTGGATTGCCCAGCAGCGAGTCCAACACGCGAACCGGTAATTGCTCGGTCTCCCGATGAAGTTGCGCAACGGCGCTGGCGAGCTGCGGCATGTGGCTGCCGATCAATTTGGATACTTCGCTTTGCAGGCGAGTCGTGGCCGCCTGCGTCCGCAGCTCGCGCGACGTGCCTAGTCGGTGCGCGGTGATACCCAAATCGCCAATGCGGTCCATGATACCGCTCAAGAAAACCTGCGAGGCGGACGCTTCGTCGCCAGTGATTTCAAAGTCTGGGATCAACAGTTCTGGCTGTAGGTACGAATGGGGTGCCATCAATTGAAGCTGCTCGCGAAGTGCGCGCAAGTCTTCGGCCAGCGGCTGGGCGGCTGCACTACCCGGCATCTCGTCGGGTTCCACCGAGCTAATGACGGGGATACACACAGCTCCGTCGACTTGATGGGCAATCCTCATGTTGGCCGCAGCGCGGATTTGATCGCGCGCGATGACCAACAATTTTAGTGGGGCCAGCGACAAAGCCTGCTCGGCCAGTTCAACGGCCCGCTGATCTGCATCGGTTAGGCCGGGCATATCAAGCAGCACATAGGGTTGCCCCAAGGCGGCCAACTGATTGACATCGCAGGGGTGATAGATTTCGCAACTCGCGTCCAAACCGTCCGGAGCCACTGGGCCGATCCAAACGAGTCGAGTGGTGGCATCGTCCACCAAGTCTCCACTGCGCAAGAGATTGCGGACGCGCGGGTCGCACACGAATTGTCGCGCGGACCACGTCTTGCCTTGCCCCTTGGCACCCACGATGGCTATCAACAGGGCATTAATGCCGCGCCCACTTTGAATATTGACCACATCGTTGGCGTAACGCGCGCAAGCTTCGTGGACTGCCAAAGTCAGCGGTGTTTCGCCAAACACGGCAGTCGCCGCATCTGCAATATGTTGTGCATGACTGGGAAGCGGTTGACTCACGGTGCGTCTACGTCTGCTAAGGGAAGTTTTGCAATTTGCTTGCGAAGCTGCTGGGTGTTGCTGCGCCATTGGAAAACGGTGGGCCGCGATACGCACGGCTTCACTCCTAGCTTACTCGCCACCAAACTTCGAAGTTTGCCATCGCACATAGCGCTCGGTAATTCGTCAGGTCTGGGGCGCGGCAAGCCGAGACTATCGCAAGTGATCGCGAACAAATCGCTGAGCTGACGCCAGGGCGTTTCTCGCTGAACAATTCGCAACGCTTCGCCCCCCGTGGCCATCGGCGTTACAAGCGCCGCGATGCCGGCTGCGGCCAACAATTCTTTGGTCGAAGCGAATACCAACACAGCCGTACCACCACCATCGATCGGGACTAACACGGCTGCCAGTAGCGGAGCCATCACGACCGCCAGTGGCTGAGTTCCCTTCCAAAGCTTGTCGCGCCAGGACATGCTGCCCCATACTTGTCGACTCCACTCATCTAGATCGCTCGCCTCCAAGCGTGTTTTGTCCTCATCCGCAAAACGTTTCATCGCCAATTCGCATCCTTGCACCAAGTGATCCTGGGTCGTACCGCGGGCTGCATCGTGGATATCTGCCAGACGTATCGCGTCGGCCAATCGCTGAGGTGTGACGACTTGCGCTCCTTCGCCGCGCCGGAACTTTTTTGTGAATTGTGTCACCGCTTGGGAAGCGGACTGCAAGATCTTGAACCTGGCTGCCGAGTTGCTGATCGCTTGCTGGAATTGCCGCGCCGTGCGATCGATGCTCAAGCTAGCTCGCATCCACAGCGGTGCGGTCCGCTGTAGGCTACTCGCCATCTGGGCTACAATTGCCGGTGAAGCCTGCAAGCGCAGACCTGTCGGTTGACCACTGTTGTCGCGCTCGACCATAAATTCGAAGCAGGCGCTGGCCACCGCTTGCCACGCATCGCCGATCTGCACGCTACGCTGCTGTTGGTTGGTCTCCAGCCAAGACACGGCCTCCTGCGCTTTAGCGGCGAGTTGCACCACGAGACTACGACTGCTGGCCCGCGACAATGCACCCGCATCCAGCCGCTGCCCAAGGTCGAATAGATAACGCAACGGGGCGGTACTTGTGCCAGCAGGATTCAAGTTGGCCGGTAGCTGTTTAGGCTGCGGCGCGTGCGGCAGTAGGTTGGGCCGTGAGTTGGGCAATGAATTAGGCAACTCGAAAAACACGGGGTATTTAACGGGCTGTTGGGGGTCGTCGAGCTGCATTTCTGGCGGTGGCGGTGGCACCCGCGTCGCTGCCAGAGAACTGCGATAGTCGTAGGCCCCATAAACCGCCTCCACGCCGAATCGCTGCACCAGCCCTCTTGTTTCCGCAGCAACCGTTTCGGGCGCATAGCGGGCTTTGATCTTATTTACGGCCAGCAGCCTGGGAACTCCGGGCATCGCGTCGCGAAGGGCTGTCAAAATTTGCAACAGTCCCTCGTCGTGCAAACTATTCATGCGGGTAACGACAATGAACGCCGAACACAAACGGCCGATTCGAGCCAACTGTTGGCGTCGGCTCAGAGCCATGCCATCACCGTCTACTTTACGCTCTTGGAACGCCAAGAAGCCGGTCTGAATATCTGGACAATCCAGCAAGCCGATCCGCAGTGGATCAAGGGCCGCATCGTAGGCGAGCAAAGGCACCGTGAGCGGATCGATGTGCGGATCGATGTGCGGCCCGAGCGCATGTTCGCCAAGTGGTAGTGTGGCGGTTTCATTCGCGAGCGGCCCAGGATGTAACATCGCCGTGGGAAAGATGCGACCATTGTATTGCATGGCCGCCTCCTCTGGGTCCGACGACAGACGCTCAGGCGCGTGTCCGAACAGCGAAGAGATAAAACCCACCAAGGTATTGAGTAGGCTGGAGTCCTCCCACCAGACTTTCGGCAACCAAAGCACGAAGCGATGTGTTCCGGCTCGATTGTCGGTCCCCCGCAGCACGCGAGGTCGATTCTCGATACTTAAGTATGTAGCCAGCAGTGAACTCTTACCTGAGTTCAACATGCCTGTAATCGCAAGTATGGGGCAACGGCTGATGTCTTCAAAAACAGACAACTGGTCGAGCAAGCTCTGGAGCTGGTCGCCAATTTGTTGACCTAGCCGAGCATTGTCGGCTCCCACGGCCACATCTTCGTTGCCGAGCGCTTCGAGCAAGCTCAGCTTGCGTGGCGACTCGGGGTAAGTAGCCGTTAGACCGAATTCGCCATCACGCAGAACCGCTGCCAGCAGTTGCCAGGACGAATCCGGTCGTTCTTGCATCGTCATCGCTCATCACATCGCCGAAGAATCCGACGCCTCGTCGCTAAGAGCCGCTTCCGACGCCGGAATTGGATTTTGCAGCAACGCATGGTTCTCTTCGATCGTGGCGGTACCGCGATTGACCAGGTCTTCGAGAGCTTCGCGGCGGTACGAGACCTCGGACTCTTGGAAGCTTCGGAAACCGGTGCCAGCCGGAATCAGGTGACCGAGAATTACATTCTCCTTCAATCCTACCAGGCGATCGACCTTGCCGGCCAGCGCCGCTTCGGTGAGTACTTTGGTAGTCTCTTGGAAGCTCGCGGCGGAAATAAAGCTGCTGCTTTGAACCGACGCTTTGGTAATTCCCAGCAACTGGGTGCTCGCAGTGGCTGGCTTGGGCTTCTTGCCCTTGGCTGGCGCACCGCCGAGTCCTTCGACTTGGGCATTGGTCTGCTCCAATGTGTCGCGAGGAACCAGTGTACCAATCGAGTACTCCGAATCGCCTGCATCGGAAATCTTTAGGCACTCCGCCACTTCTAGATTGACGCGACGGAACTCGAACTTGTCCATCACTAAGCCTGGTAGTAATGTGGTGTCACCGGGTGTTTCAATCTTCACTTTACGCAACATCCGCGCGATGATGACTTCCACATGTTTATCGTTGATCTCCACGCGTTGGCTACGATAGACCTGTTGAATTTCATGCGTTAGATATTGTTGTACAGCCTCTTCGCCACTGACACGCAGAATGTCGTGCGGAACCAGAGGTCCGTCGACCAGCGCTTGGCCCGCCCGAACTTCGTCGCCCGTATGCACTAGGAAGCGTTTTCCGTGTGGCACCAAGTGCTCGTGCTCGACGCCGCTTTCGCTTCGAACCAGAATGGTTCGCTTACCGCGACGCTTAGTCTGCTGCAACTCGACCATCCCATCGACTTCGGCAATAACGGCAGGGTCTTTGGGTTTACGAGCTTCAAAAATCTCGGTGACTCGCGGTAGACCGCCCGTGATATCGGACAGTCCCTTGGATTCACGCGGCATTTCGGCGATGTCGGCACCGGCTAATACTTGCTTGCCTTCTTGAACCGAAATAACAGCCCGTTCTGGAAGGTAGTAAACGTCCATGGGCTTGCCGTCTTGATCCTCGATGACGATTTGCGGGTGCAGGTCGCCTTTGTGATCCACGATCAACATGCGAATACTTCCGCCCGGATCGCGTTCGACGCGCATCGTTTCGCCTTCGACCACGTCTTCGAAACGAACCTTACCGCCGACTTCGCAAATGATTGGAATCTTGTGGGGGTTCCATTCGCAGAGCACTTGATTTTCTTCAACCGCTTCATCCTCTTTGACCTTCAGGGTCGCAGCGGCAGGAATGTCGTATTTCTCGATTTCCCGACCTTTCTTGTCGACCAGAATCAATTCGCTATTTCGGGTTAGTACGATTTGGGCACCCTCCGCATTGGTCACGGTGCGCATCTTCGCGAACTTGACGATACCGGCCTTTTTCGCCTTGATTTCGCTTTCTTCGACACGCGTATCCACCGCACCGCCGAAGTGGAACGTGCGCATGGTCAACTGCGTACCGGGTTCGCCGATGGACTGAGCGGCAATGATACCAACCGCCATGCCCTCTTCGACCATTGCACCGGTCGACATATCCATGCCGTAACAGCAGCGGCAAACACCCAGCGCGGCTTCGCAGGTCATCGGGCTGCGGACTTGAATTTTCTCCAAGCCCATCTCCTCGACCTTCCTGGCGATGTCGCGAGTGATCATCTGATTCTCTTGGACGATCACTTCGTCCGTGACCGGATTCACAATATTCTGTCGCGAAACGCGGCCAGTGATCGCTTCCAGCAGACGCACTTCAACCTTTTCGCCGCGATAGACGACTCCCTTGGTAATACCCTGTGTGGTCCCGCAATTTTCCAGCGTGATCACGACGTTTTGCGCCACGTCAGCCAGCTTGCGAGTCAGGTAGCCGGAGTCTGCGGTTTTCAGGGCTGTATCGGCCAGACCCTTGCGAGCACCGTGCGTGCTGGAGAAGTACTCGAGTACCGACAGGCCTTCGCGGAAGTTGGCTTTGATCGGAGTTTCGATAATTTCGCCCGTCGGCTTGGCCATCAGACCTCGCATACCGGCCAATTGTCGAATTTGCTCGATACCGCCTCGGGCACCAGAGTGGGCCATCAAGAAAACCGGATTGACGTACCAGTTGCCTAAGTGGTCGTCAAGTTCCAGAGCGGCCATCATGTCCTTGGTAATCTTTTCACGCACGTGCGTCCACAAATCGAGCACTTGCAGATAGCGCTCTTTGGGCGTGATCAAACCGCGATCATGGCGCTTCTTAAACTTCATGACCTCCTTTTCGGTTTCGGCAATGTACGTGAACTTGGACGCGGGCGTCACCAAGTCGTCGGTACCGAACGACAATCCACTCTTAGTCGACTCGCGAAAACCGAGTTGATTCATATCGTCGAGCAAATTAATCGTCGCACGCCGCCCGAGTCGTTGATAGCAGTCCGAAATTACAGACGCCAAATCGCTACCGCGCAACGGGTAGTTATAGAAGTCCATGCCGTTGGGCAACATCATATTGAATAAAACGCGACCATAGGCCGTGTCGATCGTCGCTCCGAACTTGCCCGTGCCGTCTTCGGTTTTGAGCCGACGGTGCTTGGGCAAGCGAACTTTGATCCTGGCATGCATTTCAATGATGCCCTGATTGAAGGCCAAGTCGGCTTCTTCCATCGAGGAAAAAATCATGCCTTGGCCGCGCATTTCGGCCTTATCGAGCGTGATAAAGTAGCAACCCATCACCGTATCTTGCGATGGGCTCATGATCGGACGACCATTGCTAGGCGCAAAAATATTGTGTGTGCTCATCATCAACGTGTGAGCTTCCACTTGGGCTTCGATCGACAGCGGTAAGTGGACAGCCATCTGGTCACCGTCGAAGTCGGCGTTGAAGCCCTTGCAGACCAGTGGGTGCAAGTGAATCGCGTTGCCTTCGACCAGAATCGGCTCGAAAGCCTGAATGCCCATGCGGTGCAGGGTCGGCGCGCGATTCAACAACACAGGGTGGTTGCGAATCACTTGTTCGAGAATATCCCAGACCTCTTCGTCCTTGCGCTCGAGCATCTTCTTAGCCGATTTGATCGTATCGGCATGATTGAGATCCTTCAATTTGCGAATGATGAACGGCTGGTACAGTTCCAGCGCGATCTTCTTGGGCAAACCGCATTGGTGCAGTCGCAAACGCGGCCCGACGACGATGACGCTGCGGGCAGAGTAATCGACGCGCTTCCCCAATAGGTTTTCGCGGAATCGTCCCTGCTTGCCCTTGATCATATCGGTCAGCGACTTCAGCGGACGATTGCTGCTGCCGAGCACTGGACGTTTGCAGCGGTTGTTATCGAATAGCGCATCGACGGACTGCTGCAACATGCGCTTTTCATTGCGAATGATGACTTCCGGCGCGTTCAGATCGACCAGCTTGCGGAGGCGATTATTGCGATTGATGATACGCCGATAGAGGTCATTTAAATCGCTGGTTGCGAAATTGCCGCTATCGAGCAGAACCAACGGACGAAGATCCGGTGGAATGACTGGAATCACGTCGAGCACCATCCATTCGGGACGGTTGTCGCTGTCGCGAATTGCTTCGACGAGCTTCAGGCGGGTGCTTAAATCCTTCTTCTTCTGTTTGCTGTTGGTCTCCGACAACTCTTTGCGGAGCGCCTCGCCCAGCGTCGCGAGGTCCAAACTGGTCAGCAACGTACGAATGGCTTCGGCACCCATACCGGCTTCAAATCCACCTTCGCCGTACTGAGTGCGCGCTTCGCGGTACTCGGCTTCACTCAGCAGTTGCAGCGACTGAAGATCGGTTTCCTTCGGATCGATGACGACATAGTCCTGGAAATAAATCACTTTTTCCAAGCTCGATGTCTTCATACCTAGCAGTGCACCCAGACGACTGGGCATCGCTTTGAAGAACCAAATATGGACGATTGGGGCCGCCAATTCGATGTGCCCCATTCGCTTGCGACGCACCCGCGAGTGGGTCACTTTAACACCGCAGCGATCGCAAATCATGCCCTTGTACTTCATGCCACGGTACTTGCCGCACGCGCACTCCCAGTCCTTTTCTGGTCCGAAAATACGTTCGCAGAACAACCCGTCCTTTTCAGGACGATACGTACGGTAGTTAATCGTTTCGGGCTTCTTTACTTCGCCAAAAGACCAACTGCGAATGTCCTGGGGACGTGCCAAGCTGATCTTGACGGAGGTGAAGTCGTTCACGCGATCGTAACTAGTTTCGGCTGTCGACATATTTCGCGGCTCCTAGGGATTTGGGGAGTCGGCGAGCTCTAAGCGAACTTTTGAGCCAACCGACGTTTCCAACCAATATGTGTTAAGTGCAATAGTTTTGATTAAGTCGCCCTGAGGCGCCGCTAGCGGGAACTTGGAAGTCAGGCTCCAAGCTCACCAGCATTTATCGTTCACGAGGCAAACGCTACGTCATTCCTGCAAAAGGAAATTCGGGCTAAGGTTTCCAATTTCCGGTTTCCCACTGGCAACCGCAGCTCTACAGTTTGCGTTTTTCCAGTCGCATATTGAGGCCCAGTCCACGAATTTCATTGGTGAGTACATCGAAGCTGGCGGGCGTGCCGGCTTCGAGTGTGTTCTCGCCCTTGACCATCGATTCATAGATCTTCGTCCGTCCTTCGACGTCGTCGCTCTTGACCGTCAATAGCTCTTGAAGGATGTAGGCCGCACCATAGGCCTCCAGCGCCCACACTTCCATTTCGCCGAACCGTTGGCCACCGAAACGGGCTTTTCCGCCCAGCGGCTGCTGGGTGATCAACGAGTACGGTCCGGTGCTGCGGGCGTGGACTTTATCATCCACCAAGTGGTGCAGTTTGAGCATATAGATATAGCCAACCGTGGTTTCCTGATCCATCGGCTGACCGGTGCGTCCGTCGATCAAACGAATCTTGCCGTGACGTGGCAAGCCAGCCTCCTCCAAGCAATCGTTGATCGTTTCCTCGGTGGCTCCGTCAAACACCGGAGTGATGGCCTGGAAGCCCAGCTTGGCTCCAGCCCAGCCCAAGTGGGTTTCCAAAATCTGCCCTACGTTCATACGGCTGGGAACACCCAGAGGATTGAGTAGGATCTGCAGCGGAGTGCCGTCTGGCAAGTGAGGCATGTCGGCGATCGGCAACACCTTCGAGATCACACCCTTGTTGCCGTGACGCCCCGCCATCTTATCGCCCACACTGATCGTTCGCTTGGTGGCGATGTAGACTTTAACCATCTGCAATACGCCGCTACGCAGCTCGTCGCCGCGCTTCATGCTATTGAGTTTGCGATCGCGCGTGTCGATGGATTCCTCGACGCTGGGCCAATGCGCCTTGAAGACCTTGCGCAGCTCGGCATGATGCTTTTCGTCGAGCTTATTGAGCAGCCGAGACAAGTTAAAAGTCTGCGCGTTCTCAGCCACAAACTTTGGATCCTGCTCGCCGCCCAGCGGCGTGCCATCATCGTCGGTCAGCTTGGAACCAGTAACGGCTTCGATTTGGTGGACAAAATTTGTGAACACCGTCGAGATCTCAGCGTTGCCCGCGCTCTCGATTTCTTTCAAGTCTTTTTCGAACAACTTTCGCTCGTCATCGGACAAACTCATGCGGCGACTGAATTTTTGAGTATCGATGACGATACCCTCGATACCCGATGGAACCTCGAGAGAATCATTCTTCACATCTTCGCCCGCGCGCCCGAAAATCGCGTGCAACAGTTTCTCTTCTGGCGTCAACTCGGTCTTACTCTTGGGCGAGACCTTGCCGACCAGAATGTCGCCAGGACGCACAAACGTTCCGACTTGTACGATGCCCGTTTCATCCAGATTGCGAAGAGCTTTTTCTGAGACGTTGGGAATATCGCGCGTGAACTCTTCGCGGCCAAGCTTGGTTTCGCGGATTTCAACATCAAAGTCTTCGATGTGAATCGACGTGTAGGTGTCGGCCCGCACCAACTCTTCGCTGATAATGATCGCATCTTCGTAGTTGTAACCATCGAACGACATGAAGCCGACCAGCACGTTACGCCCCAGCGCCAGCTCGCCCAAATGAGTCGCCGCACCGTCGGCGATGACCTGCCCCTTTTCGACCTTGTCACCCAAATTGATGATCGGCTTTTGATTGATGCAGGTCCGCTCATTGAGTCCGCGATACTTTTGCAAACGATAGATATCGGAGCCGACTTCGATCTTAGTGCAGTCGACGGCCGTTACCTTTCCGGCTCGCTTCGCCCGAATGACCATCGCGCTGTTGATGGCAACTTCGCGCTCCATGCCCGTGCCCACGATCGGCGGCTCGGCGACCAACAGCGGAACGGCTTGACGTTGCATGTTGGAGCCCATCAGCGCGCGGTTGGCGTCGTCGTGCTCCAAGAAGGGGATCAGACCCGCCGAGACACCGACCATTTGACTGGGCGCAATATCCATGTATTGCACGTCGCTGGGCAACACAATTTGAAAGTCCGCATGATAACGAGCGATCAAATTGGGGCCTGCAACCAGTTCGCCATCCTTGACCTCGGTATCTGCTGGACAAATGTAGGCATCGGCCTCCTGGTCAGCACGCAACCACAGCACCTCTTCGGACAATTTGCCGTTTTTGATTGTGCGGTAGGGAGTCACCAAGAACCCGTACTCGTCGATGCCCGCATAGATTGCCAACGAGCTAATCAGGCCGATGTTCGTGCCTTCAGGCGTTTCGATCGGGCAAATACGGCCATAGTGTGAAATGTGAACGTCGCGGACCTCGAAGCCCGCACGCTTGCGGTTCAAACCACCAGGGCCGAGCGCCGACAGCCGCCGCTCGTGCGTCAACTGACTCAACGGATTTGTCTGGTCGACCACTTGCGATAACTCGCCACGACCGAAGAAGTACTCGATCGCCGCGCTGATACTCTTTGGATTCACCAAACTCCGCGGCGACATCTCGTCGACTTCCTTCAAGCTCATTCGCTCCTGAACCGTGCGGCGAAGCTTCAAAAAGCCCTTGCGCAGCTCCTCACTAGCCAGCTCGTCAATCGTGCGCAGGCGACGATTGCCCAAGTGGTCAATGTCGTCGTACTGAGCACCCGATTCAGGGTCCTGCAGGTCCATCATGTATTTGATGGAAGACATCAAGTCTTCGGCGCGAAGCGTCATGACATCTTCAGATACGTCCAGCTTCAGCTTGCGATTCAAACGGAAGCGGCCCACGCGGCCAAGTCGATAGCGATTGACGTCGAAGAACTTTTCATGAAAGAGCGTTCGAGCTTTTTCGAGTTGCGGTGGATTGCCTGGACGCAGTCGCTGGTAGATCCTTAGCAAAGCCTCTTCATGGCTGCTGGTATTGTCCTCAGCCAAAGCGTTCACTACTAGCGGCGTGCGTGGCGCATCCATGACTTCGATTTGCTTCAAGCCGCAGGTGCAAATGGTCTCGGCGATATTCTTCAAGATCTTCTGACCGGCTTCGATGATAATCTCGCCAGCTCGCTCCGAGTCGCTTGGGTAGACGACATCGTCCACTGAAACCTTGCCTTCGATTTTGGCCACACTGCGACCATCCACAACCTTTTCGACCTTCGTCTCGTAGAAGGCCTGCAGGAGCTGGCTGTCCGAACCCATCTGCGGACTCATCGCCCGCAGCAGAGTCATTACCGAGAACTTGCCGCTTTGATCGATGCGTACACTCAGACTGTCCTTCTTGGTGACATTAATCTCGATCCAACTACCACGTTCGGGAATCACTCGGCAACTGGGTAACTTGCGATCGGTGGTGGTTTCGATTTCCTCGACGAAATCGACCCCCGGACTGCGGTGCAACTGGCTTACCACCACCCGCTCGGCACCATTGATGATGAACTCGCCACCACCGAGCATGATGGGAATATCACCCAGGTACACTTCTTCTTCGATGGGCTGCTCGCGGTTCAAACGCAGCCATACCTTTAGGGGCTTGCCGTAAGTCAGGCGGAGCTGCCGGCATTCGTCCGGAGTATAACGCGGCTTACCGAGCTCGTACCTCAGGAACTCCAGCGAAACCGTTTTGTCATAGCTTTCAACTGGGAAAATCTCTCGGAAAACCGACTCCAGACCCACGTCCTTACGCTTATCCGATGGAATGTCCTCCTGCAGAAAGAGCTCGTAACTCTTGGTCTGCAATTCGGTAAGATTTGGGATTTCGAGCGTGTCGAGTCCGGAACCAAATTTACGAACACTAGTGGGCTGTAGTCGTCGCTGCGAAGAAGTGGCCATTGACGAAACGTACTCCTAAAGGATCCGTGATGTAGAAAGGGGCTCGTCTCGCAAAAATCCGTGCGGTCAATCTGCGCAAATCCTTGATTTGCTACGCAAATAAAGATCCGTATCCTGACACGTTCCGCGCCGGAGAAAGATGTTTTGGCTGGGTTGAGATCGAGCTGGCCGTCATGCAAATGTCTAATATATCCAATCTTCTCAAAACTGGCAAACCCCGTTCCCGCATTGATTTAGGAGAATTTGCCCAGTTTTAAGTTCGCTTGGCACGCTAATTCCACAAGCTGCCGACCAAATCGGGCACACATTTTGCCGTAGCCTAACGCGCTCTTCAATTCAAGTTCGCCGCTTCCGAGCCCAGCCCAAGGCCCACTCTGGGCCCAAATCCCGCAAAAAACATTGACAGAAGCTGGCGACAGCAGTCAAGATGATGGTGTAGAATCCTCGTCTCGTCAGCGGTTGTACTGCTTTCGCCCTATTTTTATCTGCAATCTGCAGAGAATCTCTTCGACGGAGTACACCTATGGACCAACCTATGCGCGACTTCACAGACCTGCTGCTGCGTCGCGGAGTTGTCAGCCTCGATCAACTTTCCGAAGCCACCAGCGTGGCCCGCGATACCGACATATCCGTCGGCGACGCCATAATCCAATTGGGCTATGCCGATCCGGATTCGGTTTACCGAGCCATCGCTGAATTCCATAAACTCGACTACGTGGACTTGAGCGCCGAACGCATCCCCGACGAAATCATCCAGCTCGTCCCCGAGTCGGTTGCGCGCGAAAACAGCATCATCCCTTATAAGGATGAAGACGACGCCCTACATGTCCTGGTCAGCAATCCGTTCGACTTGGAAACGATCGAAAAACTCCGTTTCATCCTCAATCGGAGGGTAGAAACCGCCCTGGCCCCCCGCTCGTCGATTCAGGAAGCCATTAACCGCTACTACGGCCAGGTCGAAGGCGAATCGGCCGACTCCATCCTGCAAGAATTCACCGATACCCAAATCGACTTTACCGAAACTGCCGACGATGCAGATTCGGATTCCGGCGAAGGAGTCGACGAGTCCAGCGCCCCAGTCGTGCGACTGGTCGGCATGATGATTCAGGAAGCCGTCCAGTTGCGAGCCTCCGACATCCACATCGAGCCCTTCGAGGACCGCGTGCGCATCCGCTATCGTATCGACGGCATTTGCGTCGAACGAGACAGCCCCCCCCGACGGCTGCTAGGTGCTATTCTGTCGCGCATCAAAATCCTAGCCAAAATGGATATCGCCGAGCGACGACGACCCCAGGACGGTCGAATCAAAGTGACCGTGGGCGAAAAGGAGTTGGACTTGCGGGTCAGTATTATCCCGACTAACCACGGCCAGTCGGCGGTGATGCGGTTGCTGGATAAGGACAACATCAAAGTGGGGGTCCGGCAACTCGGGCTCAGCGAACGCGACTTTAAGATCTTTACCAATACTATCAAACGCCCCAACGGCATCATGCTAGTGACCGGACCTACGGGCTCCGGCAAGACCACTACGCTGTACGCCGCCCTGAACTCGATGAATCGCCCAGATCGTAAAATTATCACCGCCGAAGACCCCGTCGAGTACTACCTGCCAGGCATCAATCAGGTCGAAGTACGCCACAATATCGGACTCGACTTCGCTCGTATTATTCGCTCCATGCTGCGACAAGCCCCCAACATCATCCTGGTCGGCGAGATGCGCGATACCGAGACCGCATCGATGGGCATCCAGGCCTCTTTGACTGGACACTTAGTTTTCAGTACACTACACACGAACGATGCGCCCAGTGCTGTTACACGTATGGTTGATATGGGAGTGCCCGGATATTTGGTCGCCAGCTCGGTGGTGGCCGTGTTGGGGCAGCGTTTGGTGCGGACCATTTGCAAACGCTGTAAGACGCAGTTGAAGCTCAGCCCAGCGGCGCTGGAAGAAGCGGGTATCCCCCCCGAGGTAGCAGCCCTGGCGACGTTCGCTAAGGGCAAAGGATGCGGCTATTGCCAGAAGAAGGGCTATCGCGGTCGCATGGGGATTTACGAGCTAATGGTGGTCAGCAGCAGGATTCGCGAAATGATGTTCCACGGCGATTCCACTGTACAAATCGCTGAGCAAGCAATCAAAGAAGGCATGACAACTTTGTTCTGCGACGGCATTCGCAAGGTACTTACCGGCCACACCACTCTAGATGAAGTGTTCCGCGTCGCTAAGACCACCGAGCAGGACAAAATCGCTCTGCCAATCGTGTTTAAAGAGTTCATGGACAAGCAAGCTCAGTAAATTTCCAAGCTACTCAGGACGACCTCAGCTGGCACTCAGCCGACATGGGCCAGCTCGGCGACTTGGGCAAATTGCAGTAGCCTGCACCAGAAATTCAAGCTCAGTCACAAGTGACGAACCACCCAAAAGTGTGGTTCCGATCGAGGTTGCAAGTTGCGTTTTAGAGTCTAAATAGGCGGGGCCGGGATACAATCGGGTGGTGCAAGACGGCTAAGTAGATTTACGTATGCCGTAGCCGTAGCCGTAGCCGGAGTCGCCAGACTTCGGTTCCGACCACCCAAAATCCTTTTCAATCCATTCGATTCACTTTTCTAAATTCCATTCATAACTAGTGCTTTAAGCCGCAGCCGGAGTCGCCAGACTTCGGTTCTCATGGACTGAAGTCCGGCGACTCCAGCTACAACAGTGGTTTTTTACCTGGCAAACTTTATTACCTGGAAACGGACCGTCCATGGCAACGGTGTTAATTGACAAGCTACTGCAGGCTGCAGTGAAGCAGGGAGCTAGCGATATTCACATTGTGGTCGGGCAGCCCCCGGTCTTTCGGCTGCACGGACGGATGCGGAAGCTGGAGACCAAAGTGCTCGAACCCGACGATACGATGTCGTTGATGAAGAGTATCGCACCGGATCGCTGCCAACGGGAATTGCAGGAGGCCGGTAGTTCGGACTTTGGATTTGCATTCGGCGGGCTGGCGCGCTTTCGAGTTTCCATTTTTAAACAGCGCGGCAACATCTCGATGGTGCTGCGGCAAATTCCGAACGACAAGCTGACTCCCGAACAATTGGGCTTATCGGATGCGGTGGTCGAGATGGTACAGCGGCCGCGCGGGCTGGTGCTGGTGACTGGCCCAACCGGCTCGGGCAAGAGTACCACCCTAGCCAGCCTCATCAACTTTATCAACGAAACCCACGATCACCACATTATCACTATCGAGGACCCGATCGAGTTCTACCACGAGCACAAAAAGTCGACGATCAATCAACGCGAAGTTGGCGTGGATGTCCCCAGTTTTGCCGAGGCGATTCGACGAGCTCTGCGGCAGGATCCGGATGTGATTCTGGTTGGCGAGTTGCGAGATTTGGAGACGATTCAAGCGGCGATTAGCGCGGCGGAAACCGGGCACGTGGTCTTTGGAACTTTGCACACCAACAGCGCACAGGGAACAGTCAATCGAATCATCGATGCTTTTCCGGGCAACCTGCAGGACCAAATTCGAACTCAATTGAGTACATCGCTGATCGGTGTGGTCGCTCAGACATTGCTGCCCAGAATCGGTGGCGGTCGAGTGGCGGCCTATGAAGTGCTGGTGGTGACGCCGGGTATTGCCAACTTGATTCGCGAAAATAAGACCTTCCGTATTAACTCGGCCATTCAGACCGGTGCCAAATACGGCATGAATTTGCTCGATGACACACTTTACAATCTGTATCGAGATGGCATCGTGACCATCGAAGATGCACTTAATAAATCGCACCGTCCCGATGACTTGGCCAAGCGGATTGTCAACGCGCGGCGGGGCATTGCCGACGAAGAGCCGGAAGAAGAAAGTTAAGCAATAAAGGGAAATCATGGTCGTCCGTAGAATTGGACAAATCCTCGTTGACTTGGGCTTCATCACCGATGAGCAGCTCGAAGTCATTCTCGATGAGCAGCAGCAACGCCCTGGCGCGCTGCTGGGTAAAATCGCCGAGGATATGGGGCTGGTCACGGACGAACAATTGGCGCAAGCGCTCGCCGAACAACTCGGTATGCAGACGGTCCAACTAGGCGAAGTGTCCCTGCCGCCCGACGTGCTCGAGAAAATCAGCGAGACGATGGCTCAGATGTATCGCATTGTGCCCATCCAGTTCGATGGCGACACCCTAACCGTGGCCACTTGCGATCCGCAGAACTTGACCGTTCAAGACGAACTGCGAACGTTTCTGGGCTATACGATTCGCATGGTGGTCGCGACCGAGCGCGAAGTCTTGGCCGCGATCGACAAGTACTACTCGTCGGAACTGGACACGATGGAGCGCATCATCCAGGACCTGAACGACGATGGCGAGCTGTTCAAAAAAGCATCGCTGTTGGCCGGCGACGGTGCTTTCAACTTGACCGACGCCGAAGCCCTGGCCGATAGTGCACCGGTTCGCAAGCTGCTGAACATGGTGCTGCTGCTGGCAATTAAGGATCATGCTAGCGACATTCACTTCGAACCGTTCGAAGACGAATTTCGCATTCGCATCAAAGCCGAAGGCGTGCTTTATGAAATGGTGCCACCCCCACGCCACTTGGCCTTTGCGATCACCACGCGCATCAAAGTCATGGCCAACCTCGATATCGCCGAACGCCGCCTGCCGCAGGACGGACGCATCGAGTTGATGGTCGGTGGCCACCACGTCGACTTGCGGGTCAGCGTGCTACCAACCATGTTTGGCGAAAGCACGGTCATGCGAATTCTCGACCGCTCCGTGGTCTCGCTGGACTTGAATAAAGTTGGCATGGACGAAAAAACACTGGCGCTATTCCGCAAGACCATCGATCGCCCCAACGGCATCATGCTGGTGACCGGCCCCACGGGTTCTGGCAAGACCACCACGCTCTACTCGGCCCTGAGCGAATTGAATTCGATCGAAGACAAACTAATTACTACAGAGGACCCTGTCGAATACGACATCGACGGCATCATTCAGATTCCCATCGACCACTCGATCGGTGTGACGTTTGCCTCTTGCTTGCGGGCCATCCTGCGTCAGGATCCGGACACGATTCTGGTCGGTGAGATCCGCGACGTCGAGACGGCGGAGATCGCCGTGCAGGCTTCGTTGACTGGGCACTTGGTGTTCAGCACGCTACACACCAACGACGCTCCGAGCACGATCACGCGTATGAAGGACATGGGCATTCCGACGTTCTTGATCACGGCCTGCGTCGAAGCCATTTTGGCCCAGCGACTGGTCCGCCGCATTTGTGCCGCCTGCCGTCAAGAGACCGAGGTCGCCGAAGAAATATTGATGGATTTGGGTATCGACCGAGCCACCATTGGCGACAAGAAATTTTATCGCGGCGCGGGCTGCGACAAGTGCAACAATACGGGCTACAAAGGTCGCTTGGGGTTGTTCGAGCTAATGATCATGAACGATACGCTGCGCGACATGATCATGTCCAATTGCACCACCGACGAATTGCGAGACAAAGCCGAATCGTTCGGCATGATCCCGCTGCGCAAGTACGGCATCAGCCACGTTTACAACGGTCTGACCACCGCCGACGAAGTACTGCGTGAAACGATTGCTGAGTAAGACAATATCACGAGAAGTTAGAGCTGTTTTTTATCGCGCACCTGCGAGTGCACCCTATCAGTACTTTTGCCATTAGTCATTAGTTAAGCGAGGACGAACGCCATGCCTACTTTCCAATTCGAGGCAATGGACGCGACAGGCCAAGAGATCAAAGACGTCATCGAAGCGGCCAACGAGGAAGAAGCGCAAACTACCATTCGGCAGATGGGCTACTTCGTCACCAAGATCCAAGTCAAAAAGGGCGCTGCCAAACT
>JBGSJL010000222.1:0-19936 GCA_041741955.1 Pirellulaceae bacterium
ATCGATGGCTCTTCGCAGTTGGCACATTACCGACAGCAGCGTCCGACCGATATCGTCCCTGCGCTCCGCGTATTTGCGAGCCTCTAAAGCACTGCCGTCATAGGTTTTGGGGTCCAAGAATGGCATCGAGAGTCGCAGCGCGGCTCCAGCTGGCAGCAATAGGGGCACTCAAGTTTTGCGGGGTCAATCGGGAACTCAAAGTAGTGGGGACCGTCGTTACGACTGAAAATACGATAGCATTCATCAGTCGGTAGTCAGAGAGGCGCTGCTTTAAAGAAAGAATCGAGTGATTTTTGCAACAGGATTTCGAACCGCCTACGTACCGCGGAACGCGACAGGTAGACAATTTACCTAGCTAAGATAAAGGATGGACTTAGCCGTTCGACTTGCAAGCTCTCGATGCGGCGCTGCACGGACGTGTGTGCGCTCCGTTGCAAAGTCTCCGCGAACGCCGCGCGGATCGGATTCAGATCCACATAGGCCACACAAGCCAACACGGCCGAGTCATCAAGTAGTCTTACGGCTTTGAATCGTCCTTGGAAAAATTTCTCTGAAATCTCGTCTTGCAAATTCGCGCGCCGCCCTACGTACTGACACAACGGTCGCATCCACCAAGACATATCGCTCAACCGCAGCCGGATGATTGCCAGTTTGTCAGGGTCATTGCAAATCGAGTTCAGTTCAGCCTGCGTGGGCTCCATGGCCCCTCCGGACTTGCCTCTTCCAACGGGATGGATTCGTGATTTCGTGATCTACAACATCGGCTGGGACAAAGACGCCGACCTCAATACGAGCTTGGGACAAAGTGTCGAGCCAAAACCGTTTCGCGCGATGCAACACTACCCCTATGCACCGCACCAGTCGTAACCCCGACACGCCCCAACATTGCGAATATCTTCCATCGTATCGAACTCGCCGACAATCCTCAGTTGATTTCTGGAATCAGTGCCGCGAAGCGCCAGTCAGTGGGTCTAGCGAGTCAAACTTGCCGAGTTTGACTCACATTTTGAAGAAACGTCCGCTCGACGCGCCAGTGAGTTTCAGCGCTAACCGAACACAAAATCCGGCGCGCCGCTCGCTGGCGCGTCGAGCTGGTATTGTGACCGACAGTGGCGCTGGCCAAACCCGCGAGTCGTTATGTTACAATGCATTTGGCTTTGGGCGGAGCGCCTCAGGACTCCGCGCAAGCGTTGCCGACGAGCAACATTCCGTTTCCAAACGGGCGCAAGGAAACGCGCACCGAATCTCGCACGATGCTCAACGCAAGGTAAAAACAGGGAAAAATAGCGATGCCGTCACACCAAGAACTTGGCAGAAGAACTTTCCTGGGGGGATCGCTGATGGGCGCTGGATTGGCCTCAGCAGTAGGTCATTCGGCGCTCGCAGCAACGGGCAATGCTACGCGTGTCGGCGAACGACTGCCGCGTGAAGTCTGGATCGCCAGTATTTCTCAAGAGGGATTGCATGCCGCCAATCCCGTGGCCATGGGCAAGCTGATGTTGCAGCAGATGGAGGAAATCGCTCCGATGCAACCTGACGTGATTTGCTTGCCCGAAACATTTCTGGTTTCAAATCTCACCCAAACAGCACCGCAGGCAACGGAGATCGCGGAAACTCCAATCGGAGATCTGCTGCGTCCCTTTGCCGAATTTGCTCGCGCCCATGCCTGTTACGTGGTCTGCCCACTACACACTCGACAAGGCGACAAGATTTACAACGGGGCAGTCTTCCTGGATCGGGCTGGCGAAGTACTTGGCGAGTATCGCAAGGCCCATCCGACGACCGGTGAGATGGACAATGGTGTGGCTCCGGGGCCACTTGCGCCACCTGTGTTCAAAACCGATTTTGGGATCGTCGCAGCGCAAATCTGTTTCGATATCGAATGGTCGGAGACTTGGCGAAGCCTACAACAATCGAGAGCTGAGATTGTCTTTTGGCCCTCAGCTTTTGCTGGAGGTCAAATGGTGAATGCCAAAGCCTGGCAGCACCAATACTGTGTCGTTTCGAGCACGCGTAAGGATACGACCAAAATCTGTGACGTGACCGGTGAAGAAGTAGCGCGAACCAGCCGTTGGAATCAATGGGTGTGCGCGCCGGTGAATCTCGAGAAGGCCTTCGTGCACACTTGGCCTTTCGTACAACGCTTCGACGAGATCCATGCCAAATACGGTCGTAAAGTGCGAGTGCGCAATTTCGCAGAGGAGGAATGGTCGATCTTGGAAAGCCGCTCTCCCGACGTCAAGATCGCCGATGTGCTCCAGGAATTTGAATTGAAGACAATCACTGAACACCTCGCCACCGCCGACTCGCAACAATGTAGCTGCCGCTAATTGCGCTTTGAATATCACTCGACGCGCTAGCGAGTGGCTCGCTAGAACTGAGCATTTTCGCCGGCCCCAATAACCAGCGACCCACTCGCTAACGCGTCGAGCTGATATTGAATGAGTTGGTTTGCGAAAATTTAGGTACGATTTAGCTACGTGCTGCAAGACCTGAGGAACTTGACCTTTTTTGGCGCTAGTGCATCTGCCCTAGCTTTCTCAAGTAATACACCAGCAAATGCACTTCTTGCGCGTTGAGCTTTTCTTTAAAAGCTGGCATCTCAGGGCTTAGCTTCACAGCCGCGCCGCCGTTAATTATTACCCGCGCGATGTGCTGATCGTCTACACTCGTTTGCCACTCTGTTAAGCTCAAATTGCGTGGACGAACCTTGAGCGTAGCGGCGACATGTCCGTTGCCGCTACCATCGCCATGGCATGAGGAACAATGCAGTCGAAATAAATCAACTGCGGACAATCGCGGGCTCGGATCTCGACGATCCGCCGTGTCTTGGCTCCCCGCAGGACTACAACCGAGGCTCATCGCCAAGCACAATAGCATCCAAACCGAGTAATGCGACGGCATTGCATGCTCGTGTAGCGTAGTCGCCAAGACCTTCAGCGTGATCGTCGCATGACTCTCCGAATCGTGAAAATGCGGGATAGCCAGACAGTCGAAATTCTTAGCGAATTCCGCTACAACTGACGCCATGCGGCCTCTATTTTTCTGGCTCTTAGGTTGCGAAAAAAACGCTGGCAGGAAATCCTGCCAGCGTCGTTGCGGTTAAGAACAATCGAAAATCCGTTACTCAGGCACGCTGCCTACTTCGCCACCGCTTGAGGTCCCTAATGCTCCCCACAAACCGTACGGAGATGGTCCCGATGTGGGGACCGGTGCAGCAAGGTTGCCCGTGTCGATGCTTTCGGAAATGAATCGCACCGAACCATCGCAATTGGCCGCATTCACACCGCCGGTGTGGTAGCTGTTGGCCGTGTAAATCCCTTCCTGCCATTCGCCTTGCGCGTTTGCACAGGAGGGTGCGTTGGGAGGGAGAATCGTGCAAAAACCACTGTTCATGGTAAAACCAGAGGCCCATGACTCGCCGTGGCGATGGTGTGATGGTGGCAATGGTCCGACGATCGTACCTCCAGGCCCCCGGGTCTGCATGCAAGCAATGGGCGAGGCGCGGAATGTGGCCTGGGGCATCATGGTGTAGTGACCATGAATCTTCCCTTGGCCATTGAAAATGGTGATTTCACTAAACATGATTGTGTTGCTCGTGCCATCGGAAATTGATCCGTGGCCTTTAGCTCGCCCACCAGTTCGCATTCCAGGTGCGCCCCAAATAATACCGAACATGCCCCGAGGATTGGCACTTCCCCATTCACCGTTGTGCCCACCATCGGTGCCGCGCGTCGAATCACCGAAGTTGGTCGCATAGTTAATGGGGGCTTGATCATTGCTCCAACCATTGGTCTGCGCACCCGGATCGGACGGACACAGGAAACTCGACACACGATTCTTATACGCAGAGTAGGGTCGCAACGAATGCGGACCGAAAGAACGGGCCTGCGTCATGCCTCCTTCTTGCGCGCCGGCGGAAATCTGATTGTAAAGCGGCGACTGCTCAATGTAGGGTAACATCTGCAACCAAGCGCTATGATGGCCACGCGAGCTTTCCCAACTGCCACCCCAGTCGGCAGGTTGCACGATCGGGCCATTCATAGCCGAAGGAAACAATTTAAACGTGCTCTCGTAATTGTGGGCTGCAAGGCCCAGCTGTTTCAAATTGTTTGAACATTGCATTCGCCTTGCCGCTTCACGTGCCGCTTGCACAGCGGGAAGCAACAAGCCGACCAAGATACCGATGATGGCAATCACCACCAACAATTCAACCAGCGTAAACGCTAGCGACCTTTTCTTTCCGAATAGACGAGCCACATTCTTCTCCCTTACAACGTATGGAATTGGACAGAACGTCGGTGCGAACACACGGCATCGACAGAGATAACTGTCCCATAACATAGTGGATACAGGCATCTAATGCAACATAAACAGGCACTTAGTTCGGCAGAACCAGACATTAAACAGCCATTTTCGGCTAATTAGCTGCTATTTTTTCGTCAAAACGGAGGTTTTTGCTCGTCCCGAGTCACTCCTGTCGGGATGATTCAGTGCGCGTTTTAGTGGGACGCTCCTGCCGGGAGTGACTCGGCGTGCATTCGGCTCCAGCGTGGTGTGACAGTCGCACTCGGCAAGTACGACCCACGGAAGAGTCCATAATCTGTCCGAATGCTACAGCGGCTCGACGATTAACGCGAACTGAGACGGTTTGAGCTCTAATTGACTCGTGCGCCCCGAAGGCCAAGCGACGTGGACTGCCACAGAAGCATCGTCCGACGCCAAGCCAAAGTGGAGAGAATGGTGCGTCTCACATTGATAGCTATGACCGCTGCGCAGTTGTGCGACCTGCTTTTGCCCCGCCTGCTCGATCTGTACTTTGGCACCCAGTCCCTCGCGATTGGAAGCGGTTCCCACTAACTGAATTTCGAGAAAACTACCGCCGCTTCCTACGTTTCTCAAAAGCGTAGGTGGGCCGTTCGAATTCAGAGCTACGACATCTTGTCGCCCGTCGTGGTCGAGATCGCCACAGATCAGCCCCCGTGTCGATTCAGCCACAAGGGCTCCACTCCCCCACTGGGTTCCCATGTCAAAAAGTATCCCGTGAACTTGATCTCCCTGACCCTGGTTTCTCAATACGATATTGCGTACGCGAAAAGCGGTGGTTGAACTGGTTCCCACGCGCTGTTCGCGTAATGGATCGAGATGTCCGGTCGCGATGATCAAATCCGGAGTGGCATTGTTGTCTAAGTCGGCGGCAGCGATACCCCAAGTCACATGGGGAAAGGTAGCTGCGGAGGCCCCTGCGCGGAGAGTTGCGTCTTCGAAAACGCCCCCACCTAAATTCCTATAATAAGTCGCAAACTCTTCCGAAAACGAAGTCACAAACAAATCCAAGCGTCCGTCCTGATCGAGATCAACCATCTCGACACCCATCGAAGCTTGCGAATTCCCCTTAAAGTCGAGTGCCAAACCGGCAAGCAGGCCAAGTTCGACGAAGTTTCCGTGGCCATCGTTTTCAAACAGAAAGTTTTCCTGTGTATCGTTCGCGACAAACACGTCAATATCTTGATCGTCGTCGTAGTCAAACGTCGCGAGCCCCATACTGCGCCCAGCTACCGCATCGATGCCCGACTCAGACGAAACATCGCGAAAAGTACCATCGCCTTGATTTTCCAAAAGCGTATCCGTATCCGGCTCAAAACTCAGCGGGCTGGGAAAAGCCGGCAAGCCTTTATGCACATGCGGATGATGTGCGGCAGGGTCGAAACGAATGTAGTGCCCGATGTACAAATCTAAGTCTCCATCAGCGTCCTTGTCGAAAAAGCTGACGCCCCCTCCAACTCGCCTACCATTGCCCACTCCCGCGAATTGACCCACTTCTTCAAAGGTTCCATCGCCATTGTTGTGATAGAGAACATTGCCGCCATAGTTGTTCAAAAACATATCGACAAAACCATCGTTGTCGTAGTCGGCACAGGCGATTCCCAGTCCCATATGCGTGTCCGCCACTCCAGCCGAATTTGTAATTTTAGTGAACCTCCAATCTCCGTCGTTGCGATAGAATTCATTTTCCAACGGTGGTTGAGCTGCATCGGCTACTACCGGAGCACCATTGAGGAAATACAGATCCAAGTCTCCGTCGACGTCAAAATCGAACATAGCCAGTCCGGCACTCATGCTTTCAATTAAAAAGAATTGTCCAGTGCCGCCGTCGCTGTGAACAAAGTCGATCCCGGTATCTCGTGTGACATCATTCAGTTCAATAGTGTGAGGTACCTGTGCTCTGGCAGAATTCCAGAAAGTCAAGCACAACGCAAACAAAAGTATTTGCCTGCAACTTACATGAGCGTTGCGCATAATGGCAGCCGTCTTAGTTTCGAATTTTAGAAAAGAATTAGAAGTTGTAGCGGAATTCGCCAAGAATTGCGGTTGTCTAGCTATCCCGCGCCGTCACGACTCGGAGAGTCGCGCGACGATCCCACCGAAAGCCTTGGCGACTTCCGCTTCGACAGCGCTGTCACGACTCGGAGATTCGTGCGCCGATCAAACCGAAAGTCTTATCGACTTCCACTACGAGTCCATTGTCAATACCAGCAGTGAAACGGCTACTCGTCGACGGCAGCAGCGTCGTCGTCTGAGGCGGTCTGCATTTCTCGCAGCAGTGCCAAGCGTTGAGCGTAAACAGCATTCTGAGGAGCCAGTTCGACAGCCCGCTGTAAAGCATCCAAGGCTTCCGGAACGTTTTCGGCAAAGTCCAGCGTCGACGCCAAGCTGGAATAATTCTCGGCTGTGGGCTCCACGTCGACAGCGGCCCGCGCATATTCAACCGCCTTATCGCGATCGAGCTTCACGACTCGGTAAAGTTCGGCTAAGGCTCGCAAAGCATCCTGTGACTTGGGCTGTTCCGTCAAAAAATCCAGCAAGCAGCGTTCGGCGCTGTCTGGTACCTGTACTTGAACGTAGAGCCTCGCAATTTCTGCAACGATCGTAAAGTCATCGGGGCGCAGCTCGGCGACTTCACGCAGCCAGCGAACCGCGTCATGCGGTCGGTCTTGATTAAGTGCCAAGAACGCCAGGGCTTGTCGGCAATCAATGTCTTGGGGATTCATGCGACTGGCCCTGAGCAGGAGTAGTTCCGCCGAACCGACTTGTCCTCCAGCCAGGTACACACGGGCCATGTCGACATACAATCGAGCTGCATCCAGTCCGATCGCCTGCACATCATCGTAGTCGCGACGTTCCGCTTCCCGTTGCACGTGGCTGGATCCGCGCAATCGCGAGTACGCGGCCTGCTCGACCTGGGCTTGTTCTTTGTCCCCTAGGCGTTGCAAGACCGTAGCCAAGCCGAAATGAACTTTGGCGGGATCGGTCAGTCGTGACTCCTCCTTGAGCGCAGCTTCGAAATGGGTGCGGGCTACCTCATACTGACCTGCTTGTGAAAGTGCCCGCGCAAGCTCCGCGTGCGCACCGACGTGAGCAGGAGCGCTTGCCAAAACAGCTTGCAAGACCTCGATTGCCTGGTCGACCTCAGCAGCTTGCAGCAGCGCCACTCCCAGTGTTACTTGTCGTGTCAGGTCTTGAGGATCTGCCAGCACGGCGCGGCGAAAATACTGCACGGCTTCCTTGAGTTCTCCGTTCAAAGTGCAGACATCTCCCAATCCACGTAGGGCATGCACGTAATTGGGTTCCACCGTCAAGACTTCAGCCCAAATCGCTCTGGCCTTTTCGATAGCTCCCAATTGGAATTCGACGCGGGCCTGCATCTCGCGAGCTTCCAAAGCACCAGGGAAGACTTGTTCCAAGTGCCTGGCAACTCGCTGACATTCGGCGATGATTTCGAGGCTGGTTTCGGGAACCAGTGCAGCTAGTGGCGGAGGATTGGGGGCAGGCGACAAGATTTTGCCGACGGGTGGTGATGGGTTGGCAGCCTGCGGATCAGCTGCCGATGGTGCCTGCCGGATGCTAGATAAGCCCTTCGATTCAGTGGCCGCGCCACTGTTCTCATTGGGGCTAGCGAAAGGCCAACGGGGAGTCTTGAACCAGCCTGCCGAACTGCCGTAGCCACAGATCGCTACGGCCAGCAACCCTAATCCAATACCAGCGCGCTGAAGCCAACTAGCCATACCTGTGCGTGGCGGTTTGCTTCCCAATACTGGGCCGGACTCGAATGGATCGTCGTCATCAACAATGAATTCAGGTTTCATGGGGTTGCCTTCATCGCGATCGGAGGATCGCCTTCGCGCACAATGTACAACGTGTCAGCTGGTAGTCCGTCGATCGTCTGAACTCCCTGCCCATGCCAGTGTACCTCAAGCCGCTCGACGGTTTCGTCGGAACCAAGTCCAAAATGCAAACGCGATCCGAAGTGACTTTGGTAACCCCGACCGCTATGGACCTCCAGTCGCTGTGTACCAGCACTGGTGGTGACTAAGACTTGACTGCCAACTCCATCGCGATTGCACTGGACACCCACCAAAGTGAGTTCAACCCAATGCCCCTCACTGGATGTTTCGTTGCGAATGGCGGTGGGTGTGGTCCGCGAGTTGCAAACGATGACATCCAACCGACCGTCGTTGTCAAAGTCATCGATGGCAATCCCGCGACTGCTCTCCTTGGGACTTAATCCCGATCCGCTAATCTGCGAAACGTCAGCAAATTTCTTTCCGCCGCGATTGTCGAGAAGCGTGTTGGCGATTTTGTAGCTAACCGTGCTGTCTAGGTCATCCAGATTGTCGTGAATGTGGCCATTGGCGATGAAAATATCTTTGTCGCCATCGTTGTCGAAATCAGCAAAGCCGGTCCCCCAATTCACTGCGTAAAACAAACCACTTCCGACACCCGTACTAATCGTGACGTCTTGGAAATACAAGCCTTCCAGATTTTGGTAGAGCGTGGGTAACTGTTTTGTGTAAGTGGTTTGAAAGAGGTCCGGCCAAAGGTCGCCGTCAAAGTCAGCCACATCGACCCCCATGCTCCCCTGTGGGTCACCCCGGTAGTCATACGCAATCCCACTCAACAAAGCTGTATCACTGAATTTGCCCTGCCCATCATTCTGCCACAAGGTGTTCTTGGTTGAGTCATTGGCCACAAAAATATCTGTGTCCCCATCCTGATCGTAGTCAAAGCAGATCGTTCCCATGCCCCATTCGACGACAGCGTCGATACCAGCCTCATGCGTGATATCTTTAAAATTGTCATCGCCCTGATTTTCGAGGAGCGAGCCTGCTTGTTTGGCAAATAACAATGGCCCTCCGTAGACGACGCGACCACGGAACTGAGAGGGGGCGGCTGAATAGTCAAAAATCATATAGGCTGCCGAATAAATATCGAGATCTCCGTCTGCGTCGATGTCCAGCATACAACAGCCACCCGCTACTTTGTCACCACATGTTAGACTCGGTTGATTCGTTATTTGAGTGAAAGTCCCATCACCGTTGTTGGTGTACAACCCATTGGGGCCAAAGTTACTCAAGTAGACATCTGGAAACCCGTCGTTGTTATAATCGCCAACGCACACGCCCAGCCCGAAAGACCTATCTCCCAATCCAACCGCTCGGGTCACATCGCTAAATTGAAATTGACCTTGATTTCGGAATAGGCGATTCTCATATTGCACGCCGTCTGCCGAGCGTGGTAGTTCCGCACCATTGAGAAAATAGACGTCGTTGCGGCCATCCAAATCGTAGTCAAATGAAGCTAAGCCAGCGGCCACTGCTTCCACCAAGTAGTGTTTCCCCGAGCTGCCGTCGTAATGCTGGAAACTCAAGCCGCTGTGCGCACTCACATCGGTCAACAAAAATGATGCTGCGGATTGGCCAAACGCGTAGGAGACTGACCCCAGATTGCCGATTAGAACCAATAAGGTGCAAATCAGTTGAACTCTGCACGACAAAAGCCATTCCCAAAAAGGAGACTGACACTTTGAGGACCAAGCAAGATCACTGGACATTGTGTTACTTTAGAGAGTGTCAGACACCTAGTGCTTCATCTAGGCTTAAAGTCGGGTTGGACTGTAGTGGACAAGGCAACGAGTCCTTGCCGTGAACCGGGTCAGTTGAACTCGCTGCCTCGTCCATTGCCCAAATCGTCCATTGCCCAAATACGTAGGCTAGATGAAGTACTAGAGTCGTGGATCGCTCGGGACGTCAATTCAATTGCTCAATGATCGACTTGGCGGCCTGGCAATCAGGATCTTCGGGTGCCAGCGCAATAGCTTTACGAAACGCCTCGATGGCTGGTTCAGGCTGTTCCAGCTCGGCGTAGAGCCCGCCGAGAGTTAACCAGTGGTGAGCATCTTGGGGCAAAAGAAGAACTAACCGCTGGCCGACATCAATGGCTGGCTGGCGAAGTCCCTGGAGTTGCAAAACTCTCTGCAACTCTTCCAACCAGGCCACCACATCGGGCTGTAGACGCAGAGCCTTTAAAATTCTATCCTGCGCTGCAAGCAACTCACCGGCCGATTTATAAACCAACGCGGAATCCAAGTAGACTTGGGCCGCCACGTGGGCGGCCTGCTCTCGATCTTCAAAGGCCTGGGCGTCGAGCGCGTTGGATTGGCCGCTTGCCTCGGCCAATTGGGAGAAGCGTTGCATAGCCTGTTCCGCCTGGGCTCTGTCTCCCAATCGCGCGTATGCTTGCCCTAAACCGTAATAAGCATCTTTCGAATCGGGAGCGTACTTCAAGGCAGCAGTGAACCACTCGATGGCCTGTGAGTAATTCTGGCAGTTCAAATGAGCCGTGCCGAGCATTTGCAGCGCTTGCACCGAAGTGGGCTCCGTCATGATGTGCTGTTCGAGTGCCAACAAGGCTAGGTCCGCTTTGCCGCTATTCAAAAAGGCGTCTGCCAACAGCAGCGGAACGCGCGGGTTGCCGGGGTTGGTTCGTTGCAGTCCTTCGCAGAGCGCTATGGCATCTGCGTACTTCCCCGCTTGAAAGGCTAGATTGGCTAAACCAAACAAAGCATCGGCATTGTAGGGATCGATTGCCAAAACCGCTTTCCAAGTTTTCTCAGCATCAACCATATCGCTCAGCAGAAAGTCTCGATTGGCTTGCACGTTCAGCGCGGCAGGTGTACTTGGAAAACGCTTTAACAAGCTACCAACTTCGGCATTTGCCAGCTGAATCAGCTCTTCTTGAGAAGCCGACGCATACAGCTTTGCCTCTGGGTAATCCGCGTCCAAAAGTGAAACGCGATCGACGCTTGCAGTCTTAGCGGTCCTGCCGCGAATATTCCACCACGTAGCCACAAGGCCGACGAGTAGAGCCAAGATAGCAAAGAAAACAGCGACTCGAAGCCTGGGAAACACAGCGACCCTCTCGTACAATGGACTCCGTCAGTCGCCAGGCCGGCGATTGCCTGGTCATGTTCGCCTACTTGCCTTTCACCTCAAAATCAAATTTGTTGTCCTTGCCGCTTTCAACCGTAGCGGTCAAACCACTTCCTTTGTGATTCTCGTAGCGCGGTCCGATAAAGTTTTTTGACACCTGCTTTTTTCGAGCATCAACCTTCGAGTACACGGCATCCAGCGAGGCTTCGTCATTCGGGTCAACTTCGGTTGGTAGGTCATCGTCTGCATTGACGTGTTTGCTAACTGAGATCTTATAGCTCCCTGGAATCGCACCGTCGTTGTTCATCTCCGTAGTCAGGTGGTAAACTCCGTTCGCATCCGTTCTACCTGATGCGGCCCTGCCACCTTCGGAGTCAGGATTGAAGATCACCATCACACCTTCCATTGGACTGCCATCCACTAGAATCTTGCCCTCGACGGGAATGGCCCCGATTCCCGGATCACCGCAACCAGTCAATAATCCACATATACTCAACGACAAACTCGTTAACGACAATACCAATTTGTTTAATTTCGCGGTTCGCAACATGTGAACGATCCCTTTTTAATGAGTTCTAGGAAGACCAACGAGCCTGAACTTGGCCGGTGGTATTCCGAGATGAGAGGTGTTAATGATTAGAGGCTATTGATTGCCACCACACAATCCGCTCCACCCTATCATAGGGAGCGGATACATGCATTCCCCCAGTCAATAAATCCAACCGACCGTCGCCATCCAAATCAGCGACATCTAGCGCCTGAATGTGAGTCGGTGCGTTGGCCAGCGAATGCACACAGAACGTCATGCTACCACAATTTTCAAGGAGGATTAAGCTTTGTGATTGCGGATCGTCCCAGTCGTTGAAGGTGCTGGTGACAATAACATCTAAATCTTGATCGCCATCAACATCGAAGGCTTGCGCGTTGACCGCTCCTCCAAAGTTTAGCACGCGATGCACCACGAATCGCTGGTTGTCCACGTTTTCCAGCCACTGAAATCCGTGCCACGGCCAGGGGCGCGGGGGCGAATAATCAAAGGCGTCTCCGTTGCAGTACAAAATATCCAAATCCTCATCTCGATCTAAATCAACGAGTGAGATGCCTGCCGAACCAAAGTCTGGATTGTCAGCCGAGTAAATCTTGCGATCGCGAAAGGTGCCGCTACCATCACCGTAAAAGGCATAAATCGACTCGACTTCTTGGCTGACCACTGCCGTTACATCGAGATGCCCATCTTGATCCAGGTCAGCGACAACTCCATGAATGCCTCCCGCTAAACTCTGCAGTGCATGGCCAGTGAATTCCCAGCCTCCGAGATTCTCCAACCATTGAATGCCACCATCGTAATAGCCAAACTGAGTTACCACCAGATCCAGATCACCGTCTTCGTCTAAATCCCCCGCCTCGACGTCCGCCACGCGCGCCACTTGATCGAGCAACAAATGTCGCTTGAATTCCCCATCGCCCATGTTTTCCAAGATGAGTACCGAACCAACGGGATCATTGGTCGGAAAAAGTTGTCCCAACACCGCAACCAACAAATCGTTGTCGCCATCGCCATCCATGTCCGCGCAGGCCAGATGCGCCGGGGCAACCACTTGGTCGGCGATCACTTGCTCTTCGAACTTACCCGTTTCGATTTGCCGAATCCAGCAGATCGCATCTTTCGTGCAATCGCAAACCAAGACATCTTGCATTCCGTCCTGATCCAGATCGTAAACCTTGAGGAACGATATCCGCGGCGGCGACGAAAGTGGTTCTCCGATAGGGCGTGGAATAAACAGCTGGAGCGGTTCGGCTGGATCACCCGACGCGCTCAACCCGCTCCCTCTGGATTGTGAACCGCCATCGCCAGTGTTCGTGCACCCACTCAGCCACGCCAGCCACAGCGCTGCGGCCGCCCATCGTAACCGAAATCGCCAAGACTTTCGGCTAGCGAACTGCCCGAAAAACGCCAGACACCGTTCATGACAATGCCAATTTATGATCCATATCATGTTTGTTGCCGATTTTCTTTTCCTAATCTTCAATCCACTCATCGTTTTTTGTGCAGAACGCCTCCCAGGGCGACGTCAACGCTCGCTCCACTCGCGTTGTCTTGCCCTGGGCTAGGCAATCTGCTGGACCTTCGGCCCGTCAGAACTTCCACAACTAATATATCGCAAATTCCCGCAATAAAACTGGCTCATCTAACTCCCCCGTGCGAAGCGGAACAATTTACGCGTCGACACAAAGTTGCTAAACCTTTTTAGCGCACTGTCGCATAGCGTCGCATGGCGAACGCGATTAAGGCGGCTGAAGACTGGACTCGAGCGCCAAGTTGCAGTGTCCAACAAACGCAGAGCCGTTTTCGTACAATGGACGGACTTTCGGTCGAAAGTGGCGCAGTCCAAACAAGCGAAATTGCAATATGTCGAATGTACCAAATGGCAAACAGTTCAGACGCTGGCTGGTTTGGTGCGCACTGGCGGTGGCGGTCTTTCTGCTGGCGCGGGCTGGAGGCTGGTTTGCGGCGCGGCGGTCGACGGTCGCTACGCAGAGCAAATTGATCGACTTCGTCAACCAAGCCGATGGGCATTGTTATTACGATTACCAATTGCTCAATGTCAACTCTCCCGCAGAACGATTGGCAGATCGCAATGATCCACAAGTTCACCGACACCCACTGGCGAACCTGTGTGGCGACGACTGGTTCCACGATATCTTCTATGTCACTTTCGCGCAAGTCGACGGCGTGCCCGAGGATCGAGAGGTTGCACGCCGCACCGAAATCGGCGATGCACAACTAACTCCCTTGCTACAGCTACCTAATTTACAGTGGCTGGCTGCTAGTGGCACGGCAGTGACGGACCAAGCGCTAGAAAAATTTTCCCGACTACCCAATCTGCAGCGCCTGTGGCTTGGCCAAACACAGGTGACCGATCAAGGTCTTATCAGCTTATCCAACTGTATATCGTTGACTCATCTGGCGATCGAGGGGACCGCTACGTCGGATTCAGGACTGGCACGCATCGCCTCGTTGCCACGCTTGAAGTTCTTAAGTTTGGGCAGTCCCTATATTTCAGACGACGGACTGAGTCGCCTTGGCCAAACCGTTTCGCTCGAGGAATTGCACGCTGATCGCCTGCCCGTGAACGATCATGCGTTGCGCGCCATCCAAAAACTATCGCTGTTGCGCGTGTTGTCGCTGAGAATGACACCGGTTGCAGACGCGGGTCTGCAGAAATTGGGTGAATTAGAAAAGCTAACGCAACTCTTTCTGGACGGCACGTTGATTTCGGATGAGGCTCTCCGGCAAGCTTCCGCTTGGAAGCAGTTGGAGACACTATCGCTAGCCTATACTACGGTCACCGACACGGGACTGTTGCAATTGGCTGAGTGCACTAATTTAGAAGCACTAAACCTCACTCAGTGCCCCTGTTCTTTGAGTGGCATTCGACAATTGTTCGTGCAGCGCCAGTCGCGAAGCTGGGAGCAGGCGCTCGAAGTTGTCTTTCAAACGAAGTTCAACTCTCGCGGAGAGATGACATCGCTCGACCTTAGCCCCATGCGAATCGAGGATGCCGACGCACAGTTGCTACTACCCCTAAGTGAGCTCGAGTGGCTGATGATACCCAATAGTAACTTGACCGACGCGGGTATCAAGACGCTGGTTAGCGCGCCTTGGAAACGCCTTTCGCTGTTGCGACTCGACAATGCCCAAATCAGCGACGATGCTCTAGAGCTGCTCGGAGGACTGCCTGCCTTGCGGACTTTGCATTTGGCCAATACCGACGTCACTCCGGCGGCCGTCGCTAAATTGTCAGCTAATAAGCCTGGGCTGAGAGTGTATACTGACGAGCTCACTCGCGCACTCAAATAGCTGCCTAACAATCACAATTCTCGAAAGTCCCTGCCATGAACGAAAGCCTAGCCCTCGAGCCTCACCCACCGCTTCCCAAGTGGTATTTGCCAGTCATGATTTTTGTCGCTTTGGGAGCAGCGTATTTGAGTGAAATCTTCACCAATGCGAACAAGGAGCGATACTTTACGCCGGAGGGTCTGCCACCGTTTCCACCTGAATTGCTGCGGGAGATCATGTGGAACAACATCTACAATCACTCGATATGTTTTGGATTTCTGGGAGCCGTCCTGTGTGGCTCGTTGGCGATGATTACCGCCGGACTCGCCGGGCCAAGTCGTGCCGTCGTCGG
The DNA here is from genome assembly GCA_041741955.1 of Pirellulaceae bacterium. Taxonomy (GTDB): domain Bacteria; phylum Planctomycetota; class Planctomycetia; order Pirellulales; family Pirellulaceae; genus Aureliella. The sequence goes on from JBGSJL010000222.1 coordinate 15,464, forward strand.
TTTTGTGCTGGGCTCGGCCGCAGGTCTAGTAGGTGGAGCACTCACGGGTACCGCTGGCTACTTCATTACAAAGACCCTGCAGCCTATGGACATCGAAAGCATCCTCATGGCGATGGTCGTTTTTGCACCGTTGTGGTTCGTGCTGGGAGCGATCACCACCATTGGATCGATCTGGATTCTCGGACAACAAGATTGGTTCGGACGGGCCCTACAAATGACATTAGCGGCTACGCTCGCGATCGTAATCATCTATCCTCTCGTGGTCACGATTGCATTTCCATCCGATTGGCCAGGGAGGATCATTCCCGAGTTCGCACGAACTCGCTTGACTTGTTTCGGCTTGGGCTCTGTCGGAATCGCACTGGCCATGTACTTGACACTGCGAGGCCCCAAGGCGGCCCGCGCGCGAGCTTCCACCGAACCCGAAGCAACCTAGTATTCCCGACGACGGGGAAGTCGCCAAGAATTCGATGGTTGCTGTCGGCGGCTACTACGCGCGGAGAGTCGTGCGATGATTACGCCGCAAGTCTCAGTGACTTCCGCTACGGCAATAGCTGTTCGATGAAGCGTTGCGTAGCGTCGGGCAACAGTCGAATGTTGTGATCGCGCAATAGGGGCATGTGTATCTCGTCGGTGGTCTCCATTTGAATGTGGTCATCGTAGCCCATGCCCATGTGGCAATCGATACAGTTGCTCAAGGCAGGCTCACCCAACCGCGTCGACGTGTGACACGCTTGAGGCTCGTGACAGCGAATGCACCGCTGTGAGTACAACGCCAGATCTCCGCGCTGGCTGCGATGCGGATCGTGGCAATCGAGGCAGGTCATCTGGCTACCCTCAAAGCATTTACTCATCTGCAGCCGCTGCAACTGATTGGAGCTATGCACGTTACCTTGCTGGCTGGCCTCTACTTTGTTAACCTTCCAGAACTCTTCGAGCTTATCGCCCGGCCGAAAAGAGAAGGGGGGCTGTAGCGGTTCAGCAGAGCCAAGATGGCACTGAGCGCACACATCGTTGGTCGCCTGCCGCGAGAGCTTCGAAGGATTGGTGATGAATCGCGACTTGCGTTCCCCTGGATAGTGATGATGGAATTCGACATGCTGTGCGCCCGGTCCATGACAACGCTCGCAGGTGACTCCGAAAATGACGTCGGTCCGTTGAAAACGATTCCGTGAATCGGGGAGCGACTCCATATAGGTCATATGACAAGAAACGCATTTCGGAATAGTCTCGCGAGCATACCAGGCGGTGCCATCGTGGTAGCCCGGACTATTGATCCAGCGGTCAAGCTTGGAGTAGTACGACACATGCATCTGGTACAAACGATCTCCCTCCCAAAACAAATACGTCTGCGCTAGATCACCCGCACCAGTCACGATGTCGAATGGAACGCGACGACTCAACGATCGAAAGTGAACGTCCTGATAAAACGCTCCGTCGCTGCTGGCTGTCATGCTGAACTGTAGATCGGGGTGATTTGTTTCGAGTCGATTGTTGGGAGCTTCAAAAGCGCCCAGAATTGAGTTCGACGAAGCCGTCCGCGAAGCATTGTAGTGCGATGTTTCCAAGAAGCTGGCGTAATTAACTTTGTGGCAGGACATGCACTCCTGCGGGCCAACAAAGCCAGAGTCTGGGTTCGGTTGCACCAATGCTTTAGCTTGTGGACTGGGAAGTTCGATCCAACAGGGTGAATGGGGATGAACAATGAGCCCCGACTGCTCCTTAGACTGCGAGATTACCTGAAAGCCCTGGTTGATCTCTGACGGAGTAAGGCGCTCCCACGCCTCACCGGATGGCTGTGAATCCGTTTCTAAAGTCGGTGCGTTGTCAGGACTGCTGCTCGATGGTGCTGGAATTCTTGGTATCTGCGGGTCCGCGCGTATCGACTCTGTGAAGTTGACGGCACCTTTTCCGAACAGCCACATGCCGATTGAGCCCGCGCAAATGGCCAGCGCAATAAACATTGTTAGTTGCCGCATAGTTGTTCAGTCATCGAATTTGCCGCGCATAGTACATGGTTGAGCTGACAGTTTATAGCTAGAACGGTAGTCCCCGCGAACTACCTGGGCTATATTTGTGTTAACCATAGTTACACCGCGTTACCAACGGGCGCGAACCGCACATGAATATTCCATCGTACACTTCCGCACTGCGAGTGTTCACGGCAATCGCATCAAAATTACTTTGCAAATAGGATAGATTCGAGAAAATCGGTGTTCCATCCGGCTCTTTTTCGTTTGGCTTTCAAACTTGACCGCGAAGTGTCCTGCTTGAGGAGGCTGTTAACCAACCTCCGGATGAAGCTCATATTTTGTGTAGCATTGCCAGTTCGGATACGCGAAGAGTCTTCGCCAAAAACCACATCCAGAATCCAGTGCATACTCTCGATCCCCCAATCCTTGCGGACTGAGTCAGCAAACTCAGAAACCTTCGGAGCTCGACTGCTGATATAGTAGCGAACTTCGCTTGTCTCCTCACCATTTTTGGCCGTGGCATTGATCGCTTGGCCGATACTTTTGATACCAGCCCAACCCCTGGTCAACGTTAACAGCGACGGCGGAATTGGACCTACTGTGTACTGTCGAGTTTCTTCGCGTCCATAACCTTTTTCCATTGTGTCCTTCGAACGAAAATTCGACTCGACCAAGCCTGCTTCGTGGGCTGCTTCAAATTCTTTTTCAATTGCAGCGAGGAGATTTTTTTGGTTGCCCTTAACTGCCAAGGTATAGTCCCCTTGTCCATCTATGATTTTCTTGGCGATTGACTTCTGACAACCCATCGCATTAATCGTAACAATCGTACCACGCAGGTCGAGAGTCTCAAGCGATTCAGGGATAGCATTGATTTCATTGGACGCAGAATCGACAGCCACCTGCCCTAATGTGAGTCCGTGATCTGTGGCCCATGCGCTAACAGTATGCAAGGTAACCGTCTTCCGGCATCTGTATAAGAGTCACGCACGGTCTTACCATCAATGGGAACTACGACAGGTCCATCTGTGTTGCGCCTTCCGCGAAGCTCATTGATCCAGTGCAATAAGGCTGTCTGCAATGACTGAGGTTTGATCAACGACAAAATACGTCCAATCGTGTCATGTGAGTGTAAGCTGGCTGGTAGACCGATGAAACGCTCCAACCACTCTCGCTTTTCGGTTCCAAAATCCTCGATTTCCGCAGGACCGTCAGCGCCAGAAATCACAGCAGCTACGATCAGAAATAAAACAGAATTTAGCGGGAGGAGGTTCGCTGGGGTCACAGCATTTCGTCCATTCGCGGGGGTCACAGCAATTGACAATTGGTCGATTGCTGACATCGTCCCTCGCTGCGGATTTGCAATAGCCGTCCATCCGGACGGATGGACGGATGGACGGATGGACGGATGGATGGAAGACATTTTCCTTTGCCCATCTACGGGCTGTGAACCCCGGGGCTTTCGCTAATTGTTTGATCCGAGCTACCGAGCCGCAGAGGCGCAACCTGAGCGACGCGTGGTCGCGAAGTTGGAAGTGGAATGAAGCTCGCCTGATAGCTAGTGTCACTCCCCTCTCTTCCAACTTTGCCACAATGCGAAAAACCTAATAGGAGGACGACAGAATTTTGCCGCCCGACCCTTCTAACAGTCACTTACTCAGGCCAACAGCGTTTCCATTTGCCTGTGAATTCAACTGAAACTGCTATGTTCCGCAGCTAGCAACAGACACTATCCGTCGAGCCATCGGAGGTTCCGCATTTTTCCTTTGCGAGGCAGTCCGTTTGCTTGCCGCTGAGCAAAAACTGGATGGTACCGAAGGCCACGATCGCATTGGTAACCGTATAGAGCGACGAGATCTGCTGTCCGTACTCGATTTCCACGGACAGTTCGTCCGATTTCAAGATGGGCTGGGCCAGATCCATAATACTGGCGAGTGTTTCGGCATGCAGCTTATGGTCAAGATCGTTGGCGTACCAAAGCTGCAATTGACAGGACACGGACTGCCGCTGCGTTCCACCGCAATCGATAAACACCTTATCGACCCGAGCTACCTCCGTGACGTGAAAATGCGACGGCACACACTGGCCACCAGGCAAGACAAACTGAAGCTTATCGCTGGGATGCGATCTTAATAGCTCGACAAGTTCCCGTGTTTTCATCTTTTACTCTATTCCTTATTGGACAGCGCCAGCTCGTTGGCAATCATAACCCGAAGCGCAACAGCCTGTTGAGTTAGTCGTTTTACATCTAGCCGAAGGCGTAGGCCTTACCCTAAACGGTCTCCTTCTGCTGGTCGTCAAACAAATGGCAAATTTGCAACGACTATTCCAACTCGCCGGTAAGCAACTAGTCGCTGCGTCCATCGATGGCTCTTCGCAGTTGGCACATTACCGACAGCAGCGTCCGACCGATATCGTCCCTGCGCTCCGCGTATTTGCGAGCCTCTAAAGCACTGCCGTCATAGGTTTTGGGGTCCAAGAATGGCATCGAGAGTCGCAGCGC
>JBGSJL010000223.1:0-1831 GCA_041741955.1 Pirellulaceae bacterium
CAAATTCATTCTGCACATGCCGCTCATCACTTGCGTTTCCTTACGACCCGCGACTGATCTTTTTTCGCGTCCTATGAGTACTTTCGAGCCTGAGCGGTGTTTCATGTTCGTGTGAGGCATTGTCGGCCAAGAATGTTTTTCGCAGAAGCTGACATTTTTGGCGAACCATCTGGCCGCGAAAGAGTCTATCTCTCCGAACACACAATTCACATTCACAGACGAGCGAGTAACGAGCTTTCTAATGTTATTAAAAATTCAATCCAGTCGACTCGAACAGATACACGAAGGCAGTCTCTTCGGCGGGCAACCGTTGAATACAGATAATGCCCCGGCGTATCCGCGTCTGATGTGACACTCGCTTTCATTAGCGAACGACTTCTTCATGAAGGCTCGGTGTCATCGCAGACATCGAGCCTTTTTTCGTGTCCACATCGAACGGGCAACCCCAACAACGAACCCAATTTGGGCTGGTAGCTGAGACGGTCTAGCGGCGGTCTGAAGAACCGCAGACGAGGATTCGAGCGCCTCCCCGCCCACTGACAAGGAAGATATGCGCCGACGGCAAATGCTGCGGCGATTGAAGCAACACAACAACGGATACAGGTGCAGATGGAAGCACGCCTGCTTTGGGAGCAGGAGGGTCTCGGTTCGACTCCGAGGTGTCCGACTTTTGAAACGACAACATGGTAGTCGAGGGCTGGTCGCCCAAATCCGCCTGATACGCGGGTCGCGCTGAGTTCGATCCTCGGGGCTACCACTTACGACAACGACACGAAAGGAAAACGAACATGCTGTCTGAACTGCGATTGAAACGCATAGCCGCGATCGAACATCGGGGCTGTGGTGTAACTGGCAGCATGACGGACTTTTAATCCGTTCGGTGAGGGTTCAACTCCCTTCGGCCCCATCGCTACGCATCGGCGTGTAGCTCAGGGGTGAGAGCGGCGTCCTTATAAGGCGACGGTCGCGGGTTCAATTCCCGCCACGCCGACTGAAACAAACAACAACGACGACACACATGGGATTGTGGCAGACAAGGTAATGCATCGGACTCTTAATCCGAGCGATGTGAGTTCGATTCTCACCGATCCCACTTGAGACATTTTTAAACAAGCACTGATGGTCTAACGGGAAAACGCCTCCGTCGTAACGAGGTGATGCGGGTTCGATTCCGGCTCGGTGCTCTTTTGACGCTTCGGCGTTATTGATCTTTGACAATTTGGTAGTGATGCATTTTGCGCCCATGGTGTAGTGGTAACCCATCTGCTTGCCATGCAGAAAATGCGAGTTCGATTCTCGCTGGGCGCTTTGCAAATTCATATGTCCTTGGCCGAGCGGCAAATCGACCAACCGGCATCCATGCCGGTCGGTGCCCGTGGGCTTCCAACTCAGATAGGCGGGTTCGATTCCGGCAGGACACTCTTTAATTGTCGAAAACTCTCTCCGGCGCGTAGTCGCGACGTGAGCCTTTGAAGCTCGCAGGTCGGGTTCAATTCCCGGACGGAGTGCTTTGCAAGTTTGATGTACGCCGGAGTAGCAGTTGCTGGTCGCTGCACCTGACTCTGAATCAGGAGTTCATTGGTTCGATTCCAATCTCCGGTGCTGTTTAAATCCACAATCCATGGGGGAGCCGTTGGTGGCTCGGACTGACTGTTAATCAGTTTGCCGCTGGTTCGATTCCAGCCTATGGAGCTGTGGCCGTCCTGTATTGGTTTCAGGAACTTCGCTGTGAACGAAGTCCATGTCGGTTCAATTCCGATCGGTCACCCTCGTGCGAACATTTTCGGTGGCAATTTCCTCTGGGAAGGAAGCTTGATTGTCTATCAAGTCG
>JBGSJL010000224.1:0-7236 GCA_041741955.1 Pirellulaceae bacterium
CGTGAACGCCATCATGGCCGGTGCGAAGACGGGCGACAAAGGGCAAATCGGCGACGGCAAAGTCTTCGTGTTGCCCATGGACGATTGCGTCCGTATCCGTACCGGCGAACGCGGCCCCGACGCTATCTAGCCCAAAAAAAAAATCAAGTCGGCGTTGAGTTTCAATTGATTTCTTTCAGAATCATTCGAGTGGTTTTTGTTCGGTAACAGTGTTTTTCAATCGTTAACGATGCGAAGAACAATCTTGTTCTTACTCGCGGGGGACGTCAATTTATTTACTGACGTTTTCGCTGCTGAAACAAACCACTGACCGCGGGGGACGTGTTTGCCGTTTATTTTGTTGGGATATGTTTGGATGTGCCGCAGGCACTAACGCCGAAAGCCCAGGGCAACGCCCTGGGAAGCAATTCCCGCGTCACCGCATGCCCCAACGGGGCAACATCCAGGGCGCGTAGGCTAACGGACCGTCCACCCCGTTGGGGTTGCGCAATGACGTGGTTCCAACCCCCAGGGCGTTGCCCTGGGCTTTCACCGTTCGTCCCGTTGGGACATCTATGCCGTTTGTTCCATGAGGAAATGTTTGCATGTCCCACGCGGTCAATCTCGTCGGTGGGTATTTCTGACAAACACGTCAGTTATTTATTAGATTGACGTCCCTCGAAACTGAAAACACAAGTCCAGAACGAAACTCGAGACAAACGAATATTCCCATATTCCTATTCGTCGCACAGTTCGGGCTCTCGCCCATACAGTTGACAAAAAAAGTCGGCTAAAGCCTAGACTCCAGCGGGAACCTGGCGCCGTCCAACCTAACCTGCTCAGTAACTAAGCAGGCAATCATGCCGACGGTTTATTTCCCTTGCACTGCTTCGCTGTTTTTCGCAACTTGGCATAAAAACCGAGACGGCGTCAAAAAAGAAAAAGTCTGGATTCGGAGCAGTGCAGCGGACACAGGCTTCGAGACCATAGTGGCAGAGTTTCGTTACTTCCCTCGGAATATGGAGCCCCATGCCACAATTCACTGCCTTCTGAGTCGGACTGATGGGTGAGTGCGAAAATCGATCAGACGACAATCTTGGCAAAAATTCGTGAATTTTCTCAAAATAATGGCTCAATAATTGCTTTCTTCACAAATCAGGCGTAGACTCCGGTCTGCCCTGGGTTGTGGTTTAATTCTTTTTCTCGGGAGTAAGTGATTGATGAGAGTCCGAAATCTGTTGTCAGCGGAGCGCCGAAGCGCGTTCACGTTGGTCGAGCTGTTGGTCGTGATTGCGATCATCGGCATCCTGGTAGGACTGCTGTTGCCAGCCGTTCAAGCCGCACGCGAAGCAGCCCGCCGCATGAGCTGTCAAAATAACATGAAGCAGCTTGGACTCGCGCTTCACAATTTTGAGTCGGCGCACAAGAAGTTTCCGCCGGGGATAATTTCAAGCACGCTAATCTCGAATGCTGACTTTGATAACTACCCCTATGTGGGGCACTTGATGTTTTTGCTGCCGTTCATGGAGCAGAATGCGTTGTACCAACCATGGAGCAGCAGCATGTTGCTAGACCCCAAGGCCTACACGACACCATTCAATGCTGCGACAGCCGCCCAGCGGATGCCATGGTGGAACTATCCTGCTGTTCTTGCCAATCGCAATCTGCCGGTCACCACTTTGTTATGTCCATCCGATAACGCGGGCTCGACGATCGTGGACAATAGTAACGTGCAAGGTACGATTTTCTTTCCGGGCGGTTCGACTGGAAGCGTTAGTTACTATTGGATGAACGGCATTTTGCCGAGCCCAATCGCTTCCGACCTGCACGTGACCAACTACCTCGGCAATTCGGGCAGATGGCCCGTGGATAGCGGTCTAACTACCTTGGGCGCGACCAATGGACCTCTGGCTGACTTGTACAAAGGTCCATTCCGAGTTAACAAACAGCAGAAGATCGGCGACGTTACTGACGGTACTTCCAACACCGTGCTGTTCGGCGAAGTCACGGCGGCTTTCGATGCAAACAATGTCCGCACGCGTTCGTTCGCTTACTCGGCTTCACCACTGTGGATGCACTGGAATGCTAAGAGCTTCGGTGGAGTGCCCTACAACACCACCGTCAAAGCATGGAATCGCTACAGCAGCTATCACAGCGGTATCATCAATTGGACACTCTGCGATGGTTCGGTGCGCTCGCTAACGCTGTCAGCAGACGCAGACATGATGCTCCAGTTGGCGGGTATGTCGGACGGTCAGGTTCTTAGTGGTTCTCTAGATTAACTCCAAAAGGTCATGTGAATGCGAATTTTTGCTTTGCTGTTTGTGTGTCTGGTTGCTCCCATTCTCTGCGGATGTGCGCCGGAGGCTCCGGCACCGACTACTACTGCTGCTCCGGCCACTTCCGGTAGCGAACCGGACAAGCCGCGCAACAGTATGATGGGTGAGCCACCAGCCGAAGCGCCGTAGCTTTTGGCGGGTCGTTACTACGCTGACCATTTAAATGGCCCAGCAGGCAAAGTTGCTTGCTGGGCTATTTTCGTTTTGTCGCGACCGCTGCGTCTGTCCTTGTCGATTGTTTAACCGCAAAGCGCGCGCTTGCACGGTGGATCGAGACCGAGAAGACAAAGTAGACGTAGGGTGGGTCGAGCGGGCCGATAGGCCGCGATGACCCACCATTTTTCTGTGAGTTCAGCATCGGTGGGTCTGCATCGCTATCGCGATTTGACCCACCCTACAAAAAAAAACGCAACCGTTCACGGGCTTGGGCATTAACACAAGTACCAGTTCAGTAGATGTAGGGTGGGTCGAGCGGGCCGATAGGCCACAATGACCCACCATTTTTCTGCGATTGCAGCATCGGTGGGTCTGCATCGCTAGCGCGATTTGACCCACCCTAAAAAAAGAAGCGCAACTGTTCACGGCCTTGGGTATTAACGCGAGTCCCAGTTCAGGTTTAGGTTTTTTTGTTTTTCTCGTCTGGCGATGAAGGACTCTTTTCATCAAAGACACGCAGCCAAAACGCAATTTCGTCGGTGCTTAGCTGCGGGTTGCCTGCATCACTGGGGCTGGGCGCTGGGGACACCAGGGGTTCCCGCTTGCTGAGGCTATCGAGGAAAGCTTGCGAATCGACTGAGTCGGCTCGACGCGCGCGAGCGCAGCGACGGATGCGCTGATCGCTACTGACCACTCTCAGCAGTGTGGGGGTTGGGTGCTGGCGAATGGTTTCTTCGAGCAGGTCGTCGGCTTCTGCATGATCGACCGCATACACGACTCGCAGTCCCGATGCGAACGTTGTTTGCTCCGGCACCGGTCCAAATTTTGGCGCATCGAAGACTACCAGAGTCTTAGATAATTCCAGTTCATCCAAGCTTGAGCTCAGCAGTTGCAGCAATCTTTGCCGCGCGCTGCTGAGCCAATTCCTTCCACGCCCCTTGCCGACCAGATCGCTTTGGAACAGCACGTTGTAGCCATCGATCAGCAGCTTTGTATCGGACACCGGTTTGACTCTCCATTTCGCCAGTTGCCAGTTGCCAGTTGCCAATTGGCAGGATCGGCCGCAGGTCAGACTCCGTTTGGGCTTGAACGGTCAGCCTCCGGAGGCCTGCAAGTGTATTGAGTATAATGGGGCTGGAGTTTCAACCTCACTTGCCGGTAAACGAATTGGCTAAAGATGACCGACGAAAATCTCAAGAGTCCCTTTCCGGGCATGGACCCGTATCTCGAAGACCGCTGGCCGGAAGTGCATGCTAGGTTGATCGTCTATGCGTGCAATCAAATTAATCAGCAATTACCAGTGGAATTACAGGCGAACATTGAAGAAAATCTCATCGTCAGGTACGAGCAGGAAGATATTCGCGACCGGACGATTCGGCCAGACCTAAATATTTCGGGTCGGCCCAAGGATCCCTCGGTTGCAACGGTTTTGTCACCAGCAATTCCAGTCGCTACGCCAACGCTGCTGCGAACCGCTCCCCACCCGCAACGTCATGTGGCCATCGTCGATCCATCGGGCCGTGTGATCACCGCCATAGAATTCTTGAGTCCTTGGAACAAAGTCGGTGCGCGAGCCCGCGAACGCTACACTCGAAAGCAAAGTGATTATCAAGCAGCCGGAATTAATCTTGTGGAAATTGATCTCGTGCGGCAGGGAAGGTATGTGATGTTAGCCCCCTTGGAAGACATCCCCAAGTCGACTCGATTGGGATACATGATCTGTGTGTATCGAGACATTATTCCCGACCAGATCGAGCTTTACGCTGCACCGCTGCAGATGCCCTTACCGAATATACCCGTTCCACTGCGTCCCACCGACCCAGATGCGGTGCTACAGTTGCAGCCGCTGATCGATACATGCTACCAGGACGGTCGCTACTACCGCATCAATTATCAATTGGAGCCTCGAGCTAAGTTCGATGGGCCATTGCAAAGCTGGATTCAAAGTCACTTGCAAGAGCGAGGTCGCCGAACGTGATACAGTTTAGGGGAGAGTGAGACCGTGTTGGTCGGCGACCTGCTTTAGAAACTGAGTCATCTTGTCTCGGAATATCTCTGGTCGATAGTGCTCTGCATTGGCTCTGCAATCGTCCGCGCGGATCTCAGACAGCGATTGCGCGTGCTTTTGCAAACAGGCTTGAAGTGCCTCTGCCGTTTGTTCATGAAAGAATACGCCAGTCTTTCCATCTACGATGGTCTCCAGGGCACCACCCTGCGAAAAGGCCACTACGGGACTGCCGGCGGCCTGGGCTTCGACGGGAGTAATGCCAAAATCTTCAATGCCCGGGAAAATGAAAGCACGACAGGTCTCATAGTGTTGCTTTAATACTTCAAACGGCTGCCGACCGAGAAATTCGACATTGGGCTGGGCAATTTGCTGGAGCCGTTTGCGCTCGCTGCCGTCACCGATGATGACCAGCCGCCGGCCGCTGCGATTGAACGCCTCGACCGCGATGTCGATTCGTTTGTAGGGTACAAGTTCCGAGACCACTAAGCAAAAGTCTTCGCGCGGACGCTGCCATGCAAAGCTCTCGACCTCCACGGGCGGATTGATAACGACCGACTCTTTGCCATAGTACTTGCGAATTCTGGCTTGGACAAATTCCGAATTCGCGATGAAGTAATCGACGCGCTGCGCGGCGCGATAGTCAAACCGCCGGCAGTAAGGAACTGTCATATCAAACACGAGTTTCCCCAGCGAACTCAGACCAGAGGACTGCTGTTTGTAGCTTTCCTTCATCTCCCACAGGTATCGCGGCGGCGAATGGCAGTAGCAGACCAGCGTGGTCTGCTTGCCGACACTCAAAGCCTTGATCATGCTGGCGTCGCTGACCAAGATCAGCCGCGTGTCGCGTTTGACACGAAGTGTGCAAAGTGCCAGCGGATGCAGCGGTAACAATTGTTTGTAGTACCGCACCGCGCCCGGCAGTACGTTGAGGTAGCTGGGCCGCAGCTTGTGAGGCCGCAGAGCTGGACTTAAGTTGCGGTTGGTCGCGACTAAGCAGTAGATATCGGCGGTCGGAAAAAGTTGGCAGAACTGCTCGAGCACGCGTTCGCCACCGCGCATTTGCACGAGCCAGTGGTGAGCTAAGGCAATCATGGTCTGATCTCTTTTATCAATTCACGGAAGGAACGCGACGGAAAATGTTGAGCGTGTTAAAACCAAGTCGCTTTTTGACCATGCGGACGGCCAGCAAATTCTGTGTGGCTACGGAAACGGCCGTTGCTAACGCAGCGCCCACGGCACCGAAATAGTACGTGAGCACTGCGGCGGAAATGATGGAAAATGGTCCTGTCAGTAGCACCACGTTGCGATAGTCGCGTTCGTGTCCCGTCATCGGCAGCAATTCACCCACGGAGCCTGTGAGTAGATTTACGAACTGTCCAATCGCCATGATTCTCAGCAACACCGCGCCAGCGGCATACTCGGGTCCAAAGATGCTCATGATGCGTTCGGGAAACACGACGGTTGCCAAAGTCACTGGGATCGCACATGCGAGCATAATGCGACTAGACTGCAGGGCTAGGTTATCAATTTCGTTGAAGCGCTTGGCCGCATGGGCGCCTGCAAACCTGGGAACGACAATCAAGTTGATGCCGATCAACAGAAAGCTATTGAGCATGGCAGTACGATGGGCTGTAGCGAACAGGGCCACTTCCTCGGCCGGCAGCAGTGTGCTGGTGGCAACATAGCCCGACCATTGAACCCCCATGTCCATGGCAACAACGACGAACATGGCTGCCACAGACCGGCGAAGCTGCGGGCTCCAGACGGCGGACCGAATCCAGGTGGCCCGCGAATCGCGATACCAGAGCGCAGCCGCGCTGGCCAGCGCGATTCCAAGCGCTAATGCGTAGACAACAGCCATCCAGCGGGCGTTTTGCTCAACACCCAGAGCATGGAGGCTAAAGACGATCGCCGTAAAGGTGGCGGGGCCCAAGAAATTGTGGACAAAAGACGAAGTTAGGATCCGGTGCTTTCCCTGCAGCGCAGCCGCAAACACTTGGATGAGCGACATCGTGAGAATGCTCAGCGCGGCCCAGCTCAACAACGGTGCCAACGCAGGCTTTCCAAAAGCGGTCGTAGCGATAGTCATTGAAAACACGCTCAGCAGCACGAACAGCGTTAGTCCGATCTGAGCAATCCTGCGAATCACACCTGTTAGTTCGTGGTTGATGGCCGTCCAATCGCCGTCGCCATTGGCACCCACCAATCGACAACACATTTCCGGGGCTCCCAACGAGACCAGACGACCACCCGACTGAATCAACGCAAACGCAATGAAGAACAACCCCGCCTCTTCGGCGCTGACGCAGCGCGTGACCAGCAGACTAATAGCAAAGCCAGCCACAGCGCCAAAACCGCGGACTACCAGCGTGGGAAGAAACTTGCGTAGAAGTTGGCTGTTCAAAAGTAATCTCTTGCGGGCTGGAAGCTCACGGGCTGACGGAATGAAGGACATTTACCAATTGGTTCGCAGCCCTATCCCAGCTTGATTGGGCGGCCTGCTTGAGCCCAGCTTCAATCAAGCATTCGCGCAGATACTGGTCTTCCAATACGAGCTCAATTGCTTCCGCGATTTTTGAGGGTTGAGCTGGGTCGAACTGAACGGCCGCTTCGCCCACTGCCTCGGGGATCGCGGTCGCACTGGAGCAAACCACGGGGCAACCGCAGGCCATGGCTTCTACGGGCGGAATGCCAAAACCTTCATAGAGCGATGGAAATACAAAGAGCAGCGCCGAAGAGTAGAGCGATGCCAGT
>JBGSJL010000225.1:0-13885 GCA_041741955.1 Pirellulaceae bacterium
TGAGCGCGGCCCTGTGGGCGACTTGGCCTGTCGCCAAGCACTTCTCGCGAGCGCTGCCCACCAGCGAGAGACATTTTGGTACCGTGCCAATGCTCAACGCGTGGACCCTATGGTGGAACTCAGAAAGCCTATCACGCGGGCTAAACGGTTACTGGAACGCGCCGATCTTTTTCCCAACTCCAGGAGCTTTTGCCTTCTCGGAACCTCAACCAATTCTGATGCTGCTAGCTCCACTGGTATGGCTTAGCGGCTCGCCAATTGCCGCCTACAATGCGTACCTAATCATCTCTTTAGTTCTCAATGGCTGGTTCGCTATGCGGCTGCTCCGGCAAGCCGGTTGTGGCTGGTGGCTACAGGTCTGTGGCGGCCTCGGGATGGCGCTGCATCCACTGGCACTTAGAAATATTGAAGCGGTGCAGTTGGTCGGCATGTGGGGAGTACTCTGGACTCTCGAACGGCTCATTGCGTTTCATCGGCGGCCCAGCCCATGGTCGGGCAGTATGCTAGGCTGTGCCTTTGTCAGTGTAGCGCTATCTTGTATTCATCACTGGCTATTTCTGTCGTTGCTACTGGCACCTACTGTCTGGGTTGTTTTCCCATGGCGTCAGGTAAAAGCCGGACTCACTGGCTGGACATTGGCCCTGTTGGTTGCGGCCCTCTGCTTGACACCACTACTGTGGCCGATGCATCGCATTCTCAGCCAACACGAGTTTTCGCGAGACCCGGAGGTCACTCGATCGCTATCCGCCAATTCTGCAGGCTGGCTTACCGCGCCTCCCAGCCTGCTGATTCCCCCGGCCGCTTCGATGCTGCCGAAACCAAGCCCAGATCAGTTTCCACAGCCGCTGCTTCCGGGCCAAGTACGCACTTGCCTGGCGCTTGGAATCCTATTTCTGTGGCGGCGACGCAGCGCCGCGACCGTTCGGCTGTTGCTGGCCGTAGCCGCCGCCAGCCTGCTACTCTCGTTTGGCTCGAATTTGCAATTTGGCAACTGGAACCTATGGGAACAGGCCAGCCACTGGATCACGCCACTGCAGAGAGTCCGCAGCCCCTTCCGATTCGCCTACTTTACGCAAACAGCGATCATACTTTTGGCTGCCCTGGCTGGCGATCGCTTGAGCCGCGGGCTAACGTTAATTCGCTGGCGTCAGTCAAAAACTGCAAGCATGTACGGAAGAGCACTACTCGCGTTCGCAACTGCGATTACAGGACCGGTACTGCTGGCATGTGCACTGGAATCGCCACCGCCACCTCTGCGGCTGAGCTACCCGCCATCCACGCTGGGTCGAGCTGCCGACAGTGACTGGACTAGGTTTATCGCTGAAAACACACCCGCTGGCGCGTCCATTCTGTGTCTGCCCGTGGCCGCTGGCCCAACCGAATCCGCTCAACAACAGTCGACGCGATGGATGATGTACGCAACTCTGCACGGCCAGCCCATCCTAAACGGCTACTCCGGCTTTTTCCCCGCCGAATGGCAGGCTCTGGAAAAGCTGTTGCATAAGAACCCCTTTTCGGCCGACGCGCTGCGTGAGTTAAGTCGTCGGCAAGTTGCCTTTATCGTCGTAGATTCTGAGCGCTTTGAAAATCAGGCTCAGCTATCGCAACTTTACGCCTTGCCGCCCGCTGAGCTTTCCCTCGTTTTTCGTTACGAAAACGTGGCAATATGGAAAATCAGCCGATCCACCCCCCAAATCGAGGCAGTCAATTAGCTTTCCGGAATAAACAAACTTGCCACTTATGGCAGATTTTCGTAAATTTTAATTGCAATCAGTCTCGCTTATCGATATCCTTACGGTCGGTTATCCGTCTTTGGCCAGTTTTTCAACATTAGTTCTTAATGAAACGGTCTGACCGGGATGGTGCATTTTAGTTGTCATGTCTTTTTCGAAAGCGAATGTGATCTATGAGAAATCGTAATGGTTTTACTCTGGTCGAGCTGTTGGTGGTGATTGCCATCATCGGCATCCTGGTAGGTCTGCTGCTACCCGCCGTACAAGCGGCCCGCGAAGCGGCTCGCCGCATGCAGTGCAGCAACAATGTCAAGCAAATGGGCTTGGCCTGCCACAACTACGAATCGACGTTCAAGCGATTCCCTGCTCGCCAGGGCGGCACTGGCTACATTCATACCGCCGGTCAACGCCTGCGTCTGAGTGGTTTCTGCGCACTGGCCCCTTTCTACGAACAGACCGCACTGTGGGACCAGATTACGACTCGCAATACCAACCCATGGACCAACAATGCTGCGAACGATCCCCAATGGCGAGTCTCACTGCCGATGCTGAACTGCCCCAGCGACGCCCAGAACGAAGGCACTGACGCTCGCGGTAATGGCGCGCCTAACGGGCGAATCAGTTATGCGATGAGCTCGGGTGACTGCTACGTGAACTCGGTCGTTAATGCGTCTGAGCGGACAGATGCCAACCTATCGTTCCAGGCCCGTACAATGACTAACCGCGGTATTTTCGGACGCTACGATTACACCAAAATCGGCGCCATAACCGACGGGACGAGTAACACGGCGATGATTGCCGAGCGTTCGGTACCCACCAGCTTGCGCGACCGAGGCATGGCCGTGGTCGATGCTTCCGGCACGAACTTGGCAACCTATGTACCTCTGAGCTGCCGTACATTTTGGGCTGGTAGCCAGTATGTAGCTGCGGCTTCTCCCTTTACTCAAGACACCTCGCCCGGTTACCGCTGGGGTGATGGCTGCGCATTCTTCAACGCCTTCACAACTATTTTGCCTCCGAACACCGCTGTCTGCTTGTTGGGTGATCCCGCCTGGCAGTCGGGTGGCGGACACTATGCTCCGGGCATCTGGACACCTACCAGCCAGCACACTGGCGGAGTCACCGTAGGTTATGCCGACGGTAGCGTTCACTTTATCAGCGATAACATCGATACAGGCAACCTAACGCTGCCCGCACCTGCGGCCACAGCCGGCGGACTGAGCCCCTTTGGTGTGTGGGGATCGCTGGGTTCCAAGTCGGGTGGCGAAGCGGTCGCGCTGCCTGAATAAGTCATGAATTGCAGTATCGCGACGCTGTAGATTGGGCGGGCTGAAGGCAAACTTCAGCCCGCTTTTGTTTGTAGATCACCATCAAAATACGGAAAAGATCAGAAATGAGAAATTTGATTTGGGCCAGTCTGTGTTGCCTTGCACCGATTTGGGTAGGTTGTGCTGGCGACGATGGTCTGCCGCGAACGGTCAACGCATCGGGCACTGTCTACTTAGATGGGGCTCCCATCGACGGTGCCTCGGTGGTCGTGGCCGAGTCCACAGGCATCAATTTTGCGCAAGGTTTTAGCGACAGCAGTGGGCGTTTTTCCCTGAATGCCTTCGAGGCCAAAAAGGGGGCGGTGCCGGGCAGCTACAAAGTGACTGTTTCCAAAACAGTTACGGTTGAGAAAGCAGCCAACCAGAAGCAGATGAAAGCTCTAGCTGAAGATGCTCAACATGCCGCCGAAGGTGGTGACGCAACGGCCAACGCTTCGTGGGTCAATGACTTGCCCAATAAATATGCCAGCTTTGCCACATCAGGCATCGAAGTTACCATTCCCGAGGATGGGACAGACCAACTGAAAATCGAGCTGTCGATAAAGAAATAGCAGCGCCGACTGTTTCGCTCTTGATTTCAAGACGCTCATTGTGATAACCGAGAAGGCTGGTCCAAGTTTGGCCAGCCTTTTTTCGTCAGCAGACCGCAGCGCGAGAGCTTCGTTACAGCAGCGAGCGATCCCATCGAACCCTACGCGCTCGCGACAATACCCTTGAGTTCCGTACCGCGCCCAATTCTGTATTTACGGATCGATGCCAATATGGCCTGTTCAACCGCGCAGCGCGCCGGCCTATTTTTTCGGCTATTTCTGGGCCTAGCCAGGAAACTAAGTGGGTTGACTGCTGGTCCTGCGAAGGACCAATTCCTCGGTCTCGATCCAACGCGCCAGCGCCCTTCGCGGTTAAAGCGCGCTTCGCGGTTCAACAGTCGCTCGCCTCGACGAGTATACCGCACTGCCCAAGTGCCATTCACTGGCGGAGCGGTTGGACTTCTAACCAGACAGAACTTGCGGTTTCTCGCACTATCGCCCAAGCAGCTCAATCCGCAACCCTCAAGAGTAGCAGCGCGAGCTAGCGCTTGGTGGCTGATCGCAGGCTTGCTAAGCATCTGCTGGTTTGCAGTGGGCTGCCGGAGGTACGCGCCCATCCACGTTTGGCAGCCGCCACAAACGGCCGTCACGTACCCGGGCCGGATAGCCCTAGCGCCGATCGCCGGTGATCGCGAATTGGCTCAGCAGATTCAAGCGGCTTTGATGGCCCAGCGACCTCAAGCCCGAGCGGACATGGCTGTGTTCACCGCCGAGCAATTGCTCGAAAGCTCCGCAGTGCAACTCGCCTCGACCGCTCCGCTCACCAGCGACATCTTGGCCATCCAAGCCGCCCGAGCCGCGGGCGCAAACATCCTGCTCCAAGGTGAAATTTTGGGCGGCCATATCGATTTGACTAGCGACGCGCCCTCACCCCAACCAGTCAACATGAACCAGGCTTTCTTCCATAAGCCCAAAGACAAACTGGTCGATCCAGAAAACATCCTACTGTCATGGCGCGTCATCGACGTGGCCACATCGAAGACCATCGGTACGAGCACGTTCAACTTGAGCACTCAAGCCGCCATGAAACAGTATCCCGACTTGGACTTTATCCAAAATGATGCGTCGCAAATGTTGGTGGCGGCGAGCGCTCGGGAAACTTGGAAAACAATTTCTCCGTATGTTGTCAAAGACGAAGTACGTCTGGCTGCTCCCTGGTTGCAACCCGGCGCATTTACGGTGTGGCGCGGCGTTCGCGCAGCCCGCAAAGGCAATTGGGAGCTCGCCGAGCAGCGCTGGCAACGAACTGCAGACCTGTTTGGGTTCAATGCTTCTGCCCAGCACAACTTGGCCGTCGCCTATGCGGCACGCGAAGACTTCCCAGCCGCGAAGGAGCAATTGCAAAAGGCAACGGGACTGTTTGCCTTTCGCCTGCCTCCAGAGACCCTTTACTGGCTCGACCAGCGTCATCGACTGTACAATACGGCCCATGGGCTCGACAGGCCCGATGAGGGTTGGGCCTTTCCCGAACCGGACCCCTCAGAACAAGACGTTGCATCGGTGCCTACCGTCGACGTTGCGTCGCTGCCATGGTGGACCGCCTTGCCCATGGCCAAGCCTCCCGGTTGGACCTGGAAAGGCTGGTTGACTCAGCCTTGGGCTCTATAGCCGTGGCTACTGCGACCAACCTAGCCCCGTGGCACCCACATGGTAATTGTGGCACTGTGTACAGCCATCACCCGCGCTACTGGGCCGATGGCAAGCCGCGCATTGATCAAGTCGCATCGCTGTGAATTCAGTTTTTAACACTTGGCAGACCGCAGGGTACAGCTCGCTTGGTTTTGCGTAGGCATTGACCGACATCTGCTCTTCGATCACCCTCTGCAGACTTACCTCTTTTGAACCATCGAGCACATGGCAATATCGGCAATCGCTAAGGGTCGGCAGCGTTAGATGTGGCGTGTGATCGAACTTGGTGAAGGGTCGGGCCGTATGCGAGCGAGTTCTACCGCGCCAAACCGAGCCCGGCTCGGATTGCCTTTTCGCCGCTGACAATAGGTGGCATTGTGCGCAGGAGCCTGGCACCACTTCGCCTCGCATGAAATCCCGCCCCAAACTATGCTCGACGCTCGCGCTGACGTCGCTGTCGAGCAGCGCCGCGAACTCGGCCCATGCCGCTAACGTGCGATCTGCATGTCCGAGCGGCATATAGCGCAGCGCATACAGCTGGCTATCCAAAAACCAACCACCGGCGGACACGTGCACCGAACCGCGAATGGCCGTAAACTTAGGTCGCGCTGTTTGGCCAGCCAAATTGCGGCTAGGAGTCAAAGCCCCGCCATCGAGTAAATCATCGGCCAATCGCTCGCTAGCCAGCTCGCTGGCTCCACTGGGGCTTTCGCGCAGCAGGTCGTCCGCTTCGCCCGCGCCAGGTGCCGCAGCGTCGTCTCTTAGCAAACCGTCAGCGCTCAACAAACCGTCAGTGCTCAGTAAACCGTCAGCGGTCAACAGTTCATCATCATCTTCGTCAAGCAAATCAATTGTTTTTTTGCCGGACTGGCTGATTAGTTGCGCGGAAGTTCGTTTGGTGGACAATGCCACCGCCTGATTGTTAAACCACTGCCGCTCCATCTGTCGAAAGAGATCTGGCGGCACCCCGCGACTCATTTCCTCGATCAAAGCCAATTCATAACTGTTGAGCTCGCGACCCAGCGCGTGCTGACCGGTAGTCTCCAGCCGACGTTTCCAAGCGACCTGGCCCTGCTCGGCCACATCCGCGACGAGCCGTCGTACCGCGGCTGCAATCGCGCTGGTCATTTCGTCCCGTTGACCATCCTCGGACGATACCTCGTCCAATTTTCCACTGGCGGGCAGTCGCGCTAAGTGATGGCTGACCTCTGGGTCGCCAGCCAACAATAGCCTTAGCGGGATGGATATGAGGCCCTCGTTTCCAAAACGAGCCGCCTGCGGCCAATCCGCAAGCTCCAACGAACCGCCGGAGACCAAGTCTGCGTCGACGCTTGGCAATTGAAGGAGAGCCCAGCCGTTGATCATCGTCGACCGGATAGACTCAGCATGACAACTTGCACAGGCACGTTCGAATCCAACGCTACGGAATACAGACCCCAACTCACCCGTTTGCTCGCGATCGACATGACACTTTGTGCAATCAAACGACTCACTCTTCGCAACAAAGTGCTTACTCTGATGCGCCACATGATCGAATGCCAGCCCACGTTGCTTGCCGTACGGATAGCCTTCGAACTGCGGATGCCCCTCCGTCAGACTTTCGAATCGCTTCTGATGACAGGCTTGGCAGCTCGAGTCTGACATAGCCGTGAGGTCAAACGATTCGCCCCGATGTTCGATATGACATGTTGCGCAATTCGTTGGCTGTGGATCAGCCGGCTGGCTCGATGAGGCAAAAGAGGCCAACCGGTTAGTAATCGCTTGCAGTTGTGTTGCGCTAAGATCGTGTGGACTTCTCAAGCCAGCGTCGGGCATATGCGACGCATGGCATTTCAAACACAGATCATCTTGGAGAATCTCGCGCGGTATGTCTGCGTGGGAATGGACATGGCACAGGCTGCAACGCTCCGCGACGATACGATTGCCTAAGATCTGTGCGTGTTTTTTCGAGAGCCCACCTGGGACGAAGATTGCCTCCCGCTGCGGTAGGGACATGCACAGCACCAACAGGCCAGCCGCCAAGATGGCCAAGTTGATCGCTAATGTTTGCCGCGAGTACCAGAACGCGGGCTGCGGAATACAGGGCTCTGGTTTCGAATGGCAACAGGCTCCGCGCGCAGTGGGGCCTTCGCTGCAGGCCAAGCCCGAGCGCTGATAGCCGCAGACCCAGCGCCGGCTGTGGCTGGGACGTGGAGCCGTCGGATCATTTGGCTTGGGTTGAGAATCTGAGTTTTCTAGGGGTGCATTCATTACAGCACTCCTTGGAACCGATAGACCAACACCACATGTGCGGCAGTCATCAGCGCCAGCGTCCAGGTCAACGACAGATGCAACGCATACAACATTCTCAGTCGCGTTTGAAGGGAATACTGATAATCGAGATCGTCTTTGGCTTGCACCAAGGCCGCCAACGATCGCCGATTCTCATTGCCCTTGTCTGCCAGGTAACGACTGAGATCGTCGAGCTCGCGCGTCAACCGGCGGCGTTGAATTCCGTTGGGTATCAATCGGTATAGCCAACTTCTGGACGACTGAAAGAATGGCAGCAGTCGCAATTGATAGTATTCCGCTAACGTCGCCCCTTCGCCAAGCCCTGCCGAAGCCAGCGCCATCTTGTGCGCATCCTGAGCGATCGCCGCGCGGATCGCGGGAATCTTCTCGATGCTCCGATCCACGGGAATCGCTGCCAACCGTTTCGGAGTGGTGCGACTCATGATGCCCAACACGATTCCACTGGCCGCCACGATCACAAAACAACTCGCCAAACACAGCTCAAATGCGCCGCGTACGGGGCAGCCGATATGCATCAGGAACACGATACTGGCGAAACTACCCATGTACGCGTGTACCTGTAGCCAAACAGAAACGCGTCCCCAGCGGGCGGTGACCATTTTCTTGCGAGCGGATAGCAGATAGAGCCCCGCGGTTGATATCAACAATGTCCAGCCCGTGAATGTCGATTCGTCGCCCAGTCGATCGCGGGTCCATTGCACTGCCAGCGCAGTAAACCCGACAGCAAACAGGGTTAGCGTCGTTGCCAACGTGCGCCGCGTTCGAGTATTCATTTAGCTAACTTTCCGCTGGGACCACTGACTAACTGTGTCAATGTCGCTCAAGTCGATCCGAACCAGGGCGTCATGTGGGCAAGCGGACTGACACACGGGCTGGTTGCTATAGCTGGAGCACAAATCGCACTTTGAAGCCTGAAGAATGGGGAGTCCGGTGCGTTGGTCCACTTTGGCCCGTCCCTGACCATCACTGGCGTGCACCATGCGAATATTGCCATAGGGACAGCTCTCGGCACAGCTCTGGCAGCCGATACAAGTTTGGCTGTTGATTTCAACCAAACCCGTTTCGTGATTGCGATGAATCGCACCGGTCGGACAGCCAATCATGCAAACGGGATCTTCGCAGTGCATACAGGCTTGAGCAAACATCCAGGGGCCGTATTGTGGCCCCTCACGCACGAAGACCGGCGTGCCGCCATGGGTCGTGGCGCAAGCTCGGACGCAGTCATCGCACCGCGTACATCGCTCGGTGTCGATAACCATAGCCTTTTGTCCGTTCATCAACCGCTGGTCTACCAGAAATTCGAGTAGCCCTGTTTCCACATTGTGCTGCACCATCTCCAACGGCGCATCGACGACCGGCTGTCCAAATTGGTAACGCGGCAATACCACAGGAGCGGGCAGATCGGCGCTACGGACAAAGGGCAGGACATGTTCGTTGACGACCTGCTTGGGTATGCACAGGGCGTCTACATAGCCGATGGCCCGTAAGGATTCCTGGTAGGGCAGGGGTGCTGAGGTCGCATTATGGTAGTTGTGGGCCAGCTCACGCAATCCGAAAATCTGGCCTTTTCCTAAGTAGGCTAGCGTACGATGGCCAGCTCCCTGCCGCCGGCTAAGCCGCGCAAAGCCGCCGCGAATGATCCATAGCCCAGCCGCATAGGCGCCCTCCTCGGCGATCAGCGGCTCTGAACCGATACGCTCACTGGCCTGCTGACTGTGGCGTTTGCGATACTCTGCGTACCATTCCAGATGCCCGAACGACTCGAGCCGCGCCGATTTAATGACTTGCTGAAGGTTATCTTCAGGTATGAAGCGAAACAGCAGTGTTTCACGCAAATGCGATCGCAGCACCTCACTGCGATAGCGTTCGTCCAGCAATTGGCGAAAAGCCGGATCCTGCTTGAGCAACTTCAATCCCTGCCAACGAATTTCCAGCAACAGACTTTCGGTTTCGGCGACCGCCGTAAATTCTCGTGGCGAGCGTGTTACAGCGGCCATCTCTCCAAACAGCTCGCCGGGCTCAACCGAACTGGTCGCATTCTCAGCCAGCACACGCGGTACATCCTGTAGAAAAATTCGCGTCTGAATTCCTTCGCCGCGGTATCCAATGTCTGCCGCTGCAGACGTGCTGGATGACCTGAACAGCGGAGCCGCCCTCGACCGCTTGCGATGCTCCGAGATGGAGTTGTCGGCACCGTGCCTTGTCACTGAAGAACCTCGCGACACAATCTTGGCCAGTAAGCTAAGCCAACTACTGCGCGAACGGGCACGATCGGGCCGGGATTCTTTTGCAAGCAATGCTGTCAGAATAACTCGAACATTTCCGCTTAGCACCAAATAAGCGGTACCGCCATATTGTCCTTCGCGAAAAATGACGTCGCCAGGCTGGCAATGCAGCAATCGAGCGTCATGCTTTAGCACGTGTGCTAAAGGCGTATTACGAGCGAATCGCCCGGCATCCATCAACGAAAATGGCGGCTGTTGGGTTAACCAATCGACGTCGGTGTCGCTCATCGACGTCGACAGCGGATGATCCCAGCGCTCGGGGCGTTCAACTTCTACGGATTTGACTGTCATATCGAATAAGTATCGACAGCCTTCGAAGTATCCTGAAACGCAATGCCATTCAAAAAGTAGCAGGCGCAAGCCGTTGGGCAGGCTTGATGAAGCTGATTGCCGAAAGCAAAGACCGTGTGGTTTGATCCGGACGCCAAAAGCCTGGAATTCTTTCTCCCTTCTCCATCGGTACTCTGAGGGAGAAGGGTTGGGATTAAGGGGGCAACGCGCCATGCAGGGTCACGCGCCATGCAGGGTCACAGCATGTTTAGCACGCCATGCAGGGTCACAGCATAGCACGCCATGCAGGGCGCCATGCAGGGTCACAGCATGTTTATAGGAATGGGAACACACATTCCATCCGTCCATCCGGATGGACGATTATTTCCCTGCGAAATGCTGGGACCCCAGCGAGGTGACCCCAGCGAGGCTTTCCCTTGCGAAAATGCTGTGACCCCAGCGAGGTGACCCCAACGAGGCCGTTCCCTTGCGAAATGCTGTGACCCCAGCGAGGCTCCCAGCGAGGCTCCCAGCGAGGCTCGAGACCACAGCGAGGATCGTTGGAATTCTTGCTCTCTTTTCCACCAGTACTCTGGGAGGGTCACGCCATGCAGGGTCACAGCATGTTTATAGGAACACGCCATGCAGGGTCACAGCATGTTTATAGGAATGGGAACACACCTTCCATCCGTCCATCCGGATGGAAGGTTATTTCCCTACGAAATGCTGTGACCCCAGCGAGGCCGCCTGCGAAATGCTGTGACCCCAGCGAGGCCGTTCCCCTGCGAAATGCTGTGAACCCTGCGAGGCTCGACTTCTCCATCGGTACTCTAAGCGAGAAGGGTTGGGATTAGGGGGGGGCAACGCGCCATGCAGGGTCACAGCATGTTTATAGGAACGGGAACACACCTTCCATCCGTCCATCCGGATGGACGGTTATTTACCTGCGAAATGCTGTGACCCCAGCGAGGCCGTTCCCCTGCGAAATGCTGTGACCCCAGCGAGACCGTTCCCTTGCGAAAATGCTGTGACCCCAGCGAGGCCCCACACACTGGCTGATCTTCTCAATCTGAGGTACTTACTTGCTCGTTGGCAGCCTTGGACTTCTCAATCCTCTCTTGAATTCAGTACTCTGGGGAGAAGTGTCGGGGGGCAGGGCTGTAAGGGTGATAAAACCAATGAATCAGGCGTTTTTCGATGTTTCACACAGATGCACCAGAGATCGCTTTTTCATCTTGTACCGCAAATTGCAGCAACAACGAGTTATTGACTTACCCTTACAGGCCTAGGTCGGGAGGGCTACGCGGTCGCACAAGCAAATCACTGATTGGCTTGCTAGTGCTTTGACCACTCTTGATTTTGGGGTAGCTGGAGTCGCCAGACTTCAGTGCGTCTCAGAAAATCTTAACTCTGGCGAGTCCAGCTACGATTACCAACCCAAAGTTTTAATGTGGCTGTAGCAATAGCTCTGCTACTTGTCCTTGGTCTCGTCGCCGGCCTTGGTTTCGCCGCCCGCGGTGATGACCTGGCTGACAGTCGCCATTGGATTGGGACGGTTCGTTCTGCTGGGGTCGTACAGTCGGCTTCGACGGTAGGCATCATAAGCCGCGCTTTCGCGGATCGATTTGTCATCGGAGTCCAGAAGATCCGTGCCGTTCAACGCTCCGCCAGCAAATCGCGTGCGATCATAAATCGTTCCTCGCTGCCACGGCCCTACGCCTAGCACCCAAGTGTCGCGAGCATTGCTGGATGATTTGGCGATGCCAGACTGCCAATAGGGTTCCCGAGTTATTCGATCGTAAGCAAATACTGCCAACTTGGCGGCGCCTGTCTTGGCTTCGTGCCGTGCGAAAGAAATCTCTGGAATGATAGGTAGAACGGGCACGCTGGTCAGAGCCGCCGAGGCCGACGCAAGTCCACTGTTGGCTGGTATCCCATACGTCACATTATGTCCGTCAAGACCCAAGGCACCCATTCGAGCTTCAGCCACCAAGTCGCATTCGTCGCGAGACTCGACCAACTGCACGCCCGCGCCAACCAATTGCTGTCTTAGGGAACTGATCACATAGTCCGAGTCAATTAGCAGGGTACTCTTTTGCGTCTTCAAATACGTGGCGTCTAAGTAGACTCGCTTGCCCGCCAGCGGAGAGAAATCAAGTTTCGAAATCGTCGCATCCACCGCATCGCTCATCAAGAGTTGGTCGGTCGCAGTATAGCTCTTGGTAGATCCACATCCTGCCAACATGCAAATTGCAATGGTCAAACTCGCGAGGCTAGCGAATAGCTTAGCGCACGAGCTCCCACCATCGAAGGCAGGAAACAGATCGCGGCCAGAAGCGCAACGCTTAACAACATCGAATTTTGAAAGAAACTTGATCAAGTGAGCTGACTCTTGCCCTCGTTTGGAGCCATTGTGAAGTCCCATAAGTTCTGTCCTGCCGAGAACCTAAGGCACTAGAAGGATCTTGAATCTCGCTAGTCGTGTCCAGAGCAGAAATCTTGACCTCGGGGGAGAGAGGGGAGGAAGGGGGGAGGAAGGGGGGAGGAAGGGGGGAGGAAGGGGGGAGGAAGGGGTTTCGGGCGGGACGCCCGAGCCACGACGTTGCTGCCGCTTTCGCTGGGCACTAGTATACTTTTGATACGCAGAAATCCGTCGGTGCTGGTGCCCCGAGCGATCGCCTCCTGGCATTCGAGGATGTGCCGAATTGCCTCATCTCTATGGGCTGATTTGCTAGCTATTCACAGGTTTAAATCATGTCTCATTCGTCTACGCGCGAAACACTTATCCAAATTCTCGACGGCTTAATGCGGCGCTACCGCGATCGAGTTCCGGATGTTAAGCGGATCATAGACCGGATGCAGGCGCACGCACTCATTGGCTCCGCGGCAGATATCGAAAA
Organism: Pirellulaceae bacterium; assembly: GCA_041741955.1. GTDB lineage: Bacteria > Planctomycetota > Planctomycetia > Pirellulales > Pirellulaceae > Aureliella. Next base: position 13,028 of record JBGSJL010000225.1, read on the forward strand.
CGATCACATTGCTTTTCGCACGCTGGGTGTCCCTCAATTGGGCATTCAATCGTTCGAGAAAATCTTCCTGTACTGTGGCTACCATAGGCGGGACGCTTATTTCTTTGAAGGCAAAAAACTTAACGCCTATTGGTATTCCCCACCGGAGGATCATTTCCCGAGGATCTTTATTAGCGAGCTTCGCGTGGGCGATCTATCGCCCCAGGCCCAGCGCATCATCGGCTCGTATGCGGCGGAAGTCGCTACAGACCCCGTCGATGCCATCGACCTAAATTGCGGCGAACAGGTCGACGCATTTTTGCATCGCGCGCTGTGGCGACGACCAACCTGGTCCGACTACCAACGCTTGCTCGACGAAAGCGAATACGCAGCTTGGGTCATCTACAACCGCTATTACCTCAACCATTTCACCATCAGCGTACACAACCTGCCCGCACCCTACGACACGGTCGAGAAATTCAACGAATTCCTGGAAGCAGACGGCATACAGCTCAACAATTCTGGAGGCAAGATTAAGTGCAGCCCCGACGGACTACTACTCCAAAGTTCCACCGTCGCTCAAAAGGTCGAAGCGGAGTTTGACGCGGGCCATGGCCAATCCGAATACCATACCATTGCCGGTTCGTATGTTGAGTTTGCCGAGCGACTTCCGCTTCCGGAGTTCCAGCAACTGCCTCCGCAGCAGCTCAAGCGTCACCATCGACGCGATGGCTTCGAAGCCAGCAACGCCGACAAGATATTCGAGAGTACGTTCGTCCAACAACTGGGCCGCGAGCCGAGCTAGCCCTTGGAAAACCAGTTAGCAGTTTTTTTCAAACCCACTTCGGGCGCATCGACGGGCCAATACTCCAGACCCAC
>JBGSJL010000226.1:0-8445 GCA_041741955.1 Pirellulaceae bacterium
TTACTGCGTGGCATGTTCGTCGAAGTCGTCATCGAAGCCCGACCTACAACACCCTTGCTGCTGGTACCGAAGTTGAGCGTCAAACCGGCGACCGGCACCAACCAGATTTGGAAATTCTTGCCGGATGCCCGGGCCCTCGACAAAAAACGGGCGGCCCTGGAGGCTACAGGAAATCTGGCAAAGGAGCCGCCCCAACAGGCAGCCGGCGAAGCAGGGGTTGAGTCGGCAACCGAATCGAGCAACGTTGTCGAGAATCCAGACGACTGGCAGGAAGGCTTTCTGTCCGTGATCGAAGGGATTGAAGTCATCGGACCCTACCGGGGCAAAACTAACGCGTCAGAAGCTGCCCAGACCGTGGAATACTGGGTCTGCGAAGTGGCTGGTAACGCTGAGACAAAAAGTCTACTGGTCGCGGGTGATAAAGTGGTCGTGACACCGCTGCCTGGTATTGAAGCTGGTGGCGACACAGCGATCCGCGTTCGAAAAAGTCAGTTGAAATAGCGCTCAAGATTTCCCTGGAATTAAACACATGCGTTCAATTGTACGATGGTCTGTGGACAATGCACCAGGCATCAATGTCATAGTGGTGTGTACGCTGCTAACAGGGTTGGTTAGCTTTTTCTGGCTGCGTCGCGAAGTATTTCCAGAGTTCGAGCTGGAAGTCGTCCTGGTGACCGTTTCCTATCCCGGCGCGTCTCCGTCGGATGCCGAGAAAGGGGTCTGCCAGCCAGTCGAGGAAGCCGTTCGCGCTTTGGACAATATCAAGCGGCTGGTTAGCATCGCCCGCGAGGGTGGCGGCTATGTCTTGGTCGAACTCGATTCGAATGTTCGTGACGTGCAAAAAGTCGTTACCGAGATTCGCTCGCGCGTCGATCGTATCACCAATTTTCCTGACTTGGCCGAAGACCCTCAAGTGGAACAAATTACCTTTCGCGAACCGGCCATTCGCTTGGCGGTGATTGGACCACCCTCCAGGGATCCTGCTTCGGAAATGAGACTCCGCGAAGTGACCGAGTCGATTCGCGATGATCTGCTGGAGCTAGGTGAGGTCACGCAGGCAAACATTCAGGGTGCCAAACCGTTTCAAATTGACGTTGAAGTCTCTGAGGACACGCTACGCAAACACGGCTTGACGTTGACTACAGTGGCTCAGATTCTGCGTTCGGAAAATATTGAAATGCCGGGGGGACAGCTCAAAGCCGATGGGCAGGAAATTTTGCTGCGTGGCAAGAACCGCCGCGAGATCGGCGAGGAAATTAAGCAGCTCCCAGTGCTGGCACAACCCAATGGCGTCGTGCTAAGCGTATCGGACATTGGACAGGTTCGAGACCAATTCGATGATTCGTCGGTTGTCAACGAAGTCAATGGTCTTCCCGCTTTGGTGATCAGCGTCGACCGCACCAGCGATGAGGATCTACTGGACATCACCAGCGCCGTGCACAAATATGTTGAAAAGGGCACTAACTTACCCGCCGGTTATAGCTTGCAGGTCTGGGGCGATACTAGCGTCGATGTGCGTGATCGGATGCGGATGTTGCGGGACAACGGTATCCAGGGGCTATGTTTGGTATTTATTCTATTGGCCCTGTTTCTCGAGTTCCGCCTAGCCTTTTGGGTCTCGCTGGGTATCCCGATTTGCGTGATGGGAGCCGGAGTGATTTTGCTTTATACGGGTCAAACGCTCAATATGCTCAGCATGTTCGCCTTTCTCATGGCCCTGGGTATCGTTGTCGACGATGCGATCGTCGTGGGCGAAAATATTCATGCGCATCGAGCGATGGGCAAGGATTTTGTCACCGCAGCCATCGATGGCACCGTCGAAGTTTTGCCCTCTGTCGTTACTGCCGTACTCACGACGATCATTGCGTTTATGCCGTTTTTCTTTGTCAGCGGCGTGATGGGCAAATTTATCGCAGTAATGCCCGTGGCGATTATCGCCATGCTCTCGATTTCGCTGGTCGAAGCCTCCACCGCACTGCCTTGCCACTTAGCTCACGGCGATGAAAAATCGGACACCGTCCTGGGCCGTATTCTTCGTGGGCTTTACTATTTCATCAAGCCCATTGAGGCACTATTCAACATTGGTAGCAAATTTTGCGGTGGCCTGATGGATTCTTTCGGTGAAAAGATCTATCTGCCCATGCTGCGTTTCCTACTCGCTTTTCCGCTGCTCGGACTCGGCGGCGGTTTGGCAGCCCTATTCATAACGATCGCCGTCGTCAAAGCGGGCTATATTTCAATCAACCCGTTTCCGAAGACCGATAGCAATCAGATCCTGGCCCAGATCATCTTTCCCGATGGTACGCCAGCTCGAATTGCCGACGAAGCCACCCAGCGCATCGAGCAAGCGGCGCGTAAAGTGAGCGAGGATGTGTATGCGCGCGACCAAGCTAAGGGTGAAGCCATCGAAGCCGAGGGCGGCGCAACCAAGGGGCCGGTCAAATTAACCTTCCGCCAGGTCGGTCAATTGTCCGCGCAAGGCCCCATGGGTTCGACCGGTGGCAGTAACGGTGGACACGTAGGTCAGGTCTTCGTCGAACTCAGGGATGCAACCGAGCGCACGATTACGAGTACGAATTTGATTAATTTGTGGCGTAAAGAAGCCGGTGAATTCAATGGGGCCGAACTCGTCCGATTCGACTCTGCCAGTATGGGGCCTGGGGGCGCACCTATCGAGTTTAAGTTGCTTGCACCAGCCTCCAAGCAGGACGAACTGGATCGGGCCATTGAAGATGTCAAAGCCCACATGGCCACCTTTACCGGTGTCTACGACATACGCGACGATGCCACTCCAGGGAAACTGGAATTTCAAATCCGAGTCAAGGATCGCGCTCAGTCCATGGGAGTCACCTCAGCCGACTTGGCCGAAACAATTCGCAACGCCTACTACGGAGCGGAAGTGATGCGACTGCAGCGCGGTCGTCACGAAGTCAAGCTGATGGTCCGCTACCCGATCGACGAGCGCAGCAGCTTGACACAGTTCTCAGAAATTCGCGTCCGCGGCAAAGATGGAATTGAACGACCCATCACCGAGTTGGCGGATCCCGTGGTTGTCCGTGGTTACTCGGAAATCAATCGCTTAGACCAGCAACGATCGATTACCATCACAGCCGACTTGGATGCCACCGAGGCCAACGCGCAGCAAGTTGCCGACTCTCTCCGCGCCGACTATTTCACGGAAGCATTTCGGGAAAAGTACCCGTCGGTGACCGTCGACTGGGAAGGCCAGCAACAACAAACATTTGAATCCATTACCAGTCTTGGAATTGGTTCGGCGCTCGCCCTGCTGGCGATGTATATTCTGCTCGTCGTCGAATTCCGCTCCTACTTCCAACCGCTGCTAATTATGGCGATCATTCCGTTCGGAATCATTGGGGCCGTATGGGGCCATGCGTTTATGGGAATCGAGGTCACGTTATTTAGCTTCTTCGGACTGGTGGCGCTAACGGGCGTAGTGGTCAACGATTCCATCGTGTTAGTGGATTTTATCAACCATCGCGTCCGCAGCGGGATGGATCAACGCGAGGCCCTATTGGAGGCTGGCCGCAGGCGTTTGAGGCCCGTGTTTCTGACGAGTCTTACGACGATCGGAGGTCTGGTTCCCATGCTGCTCGAGAAATCCTTCCAAGCACAGTTCTTGGTACCGATGGCTACCAGCATCGCGTTCGGACTGATGCTCTCGACGATACTCGTGCTTTTTCAAGTGCCCGTCTTTTTTCAACTGTACCTAATTGTTTCACAGTGGATGGGCGTCGATCATGTCCAATCATCACCGTCACAAAGTTCGGAGTCCAGCAGCGGCGTGGCGCCGATGCCAGTTTAGTTTTGTGGTTGTCTTAGTCGGGCGATAGTCTTTAAAATGTTCGGTGTGTTGGCGATTAACAAGCCTGCGGGTTGTACTAGCCGCGATGTGTGCAACCGAGTCGAGCGACTGGCTCGGCCCGACAAGGTTGGTCACACCGGCACACTGGACCCCATGGCCACTGGTGTGTTGCTACTGGCAATCGGAAGCGCTGTGCGCTTGGTCGAGTTCTCGTTGGGGCACTCAAAGACCTACGAGGCCGATTTTGAATTCGGTTTCAGTAGCGACACGCTCGATGTTGAAGGCGTCGTAGCCACGTTGTGCGCGCCACCCGTTCCGAGCCTGCAAGCCCTCCAGGAAGAAATTGGCAAGTGGATTGGCGACGTGCAGCAAGTGCCCCCCAAGTACTCTGCCATCAATGTGGCTGGCCGCCGCGCCTACGACATGGCTCGCAAGGGCCAATCATTCGACTTGCCAGCTCGCCAGATTAGCATTGAGTCTATCGACCTGCTGGCTTACGCCTATCCGCGCTGGACGCTGCGCATCGCCTGTGGCTCGGGCACGTATGTGCGATCGTTGGGTAGCGACATCGCCCAGGGTCTGAATACCGACGCGATCATGAGCCGACTGGTGAGAACGAGGGTCGGACCATTCCAGCTCGGAGATTGTATTGATCTGTACAAGCTGTCCTCCACGGCCGACATCCAGGCCGCCCTAAGCCCGCCGCAGCAGTTGATCGCTAACGTGCCCTCAATCGAGCTGACCGACGAGCAGGCAATGCAGATTCGCCATGGCATACCATTGCATCTGCAAACTAGCCACGCCGGTAAAAGCCTCAGCCCCGATTTGTTGCGGCTGCCTGACTCCAAGCCCGAGCGATTGTTTGCAGTGGATCGAGCCGACAATTTGGTGGCCGTGCTAACTCAAGCCGATTCTACGAATCGCACCGGGCTCTATCGTTCGTTGAGAGTCTTCCATGAAGCCAGCGAAACGATCCAGCCCAAGCAGATCAGTACGCAGCACAATCCCGAATCCTGATGCCGCATACCAAAGTGCAACATCTCGAACAGGCGCATCGAAACCGTTGAGACTCCAGGCGGTAGGACGAGAATACTGCAGCTCAATTCGCCGACGCTGAGCACTACCAGCATGAGTCCAGCCGATAGCCAACGCGAAGCGGTTTGCGGCCATAAGACAAGCAAGAACAATTGGCTGCCGCTGAGTCCGTCCACAGCCGCCTGCTCCCAAAGTTTCGGAGAGATGCTGGCGAGAATGGTGGTAGTGATCAACCAAGCCAGCGGCCACAAACGGAACTGTTGCGCGAAGATGGGTGCCGCCAACGTGGTGTCATACAGCGTTCCCAACCAGGCGGGTGAGCTACGATTCATCAGAAAAATTGTGATCATGCCGACCAAGGGCCCCGGCATGGCAATCATCAGCAGCGCTGTCCAATTCGCTGTTGCCCGAACCCACTTGCGGCCCGCCAACACGGCCAGAAACCCTGAAAGCCCCAGAGCAACGCTGGCAGAACCCACAGCCAAGATGGCTGACCAATAGTATTCGTCCCTGAAAAGCCAGACGGACTCTCTAGCCGTGGTGAACAAACGATGGGGATCCCATCCATAGCGAGTCACGCCCGACGGGTCGACCCATGGTTGCCAACCAGCTTTGATCAACAGATTAACAATGGGCAAGCCTACCAGGAACAACAACATGCCCCAGACCAGTGCGCTCAACCACAAACGCATCTTGCCGAGCTCGCAAACGGTGCCGCGGAAATGCAGCACGCCCGAAACGACTTCACGCCATGGCGGACTGAAATGGCAAATAGACAGGCCCACCACGGCGATAGGTAAGACGCAAAACAAAACACCTGCGATATAGCTCCATGGGCTGATCGATGCGCGGCTCGCGTCCAGGTAAATCTGCTCGGCCACGGTGGGCACTTGATAGAGATTCGTGACGACCATTTCAGTGAGGATGGGCACGACGCACCACAGGCAGCTTGCGGCAATCCAAATTCTCAGTCGCGGCAGAATGACACAGCGCAGCAGGTTCCATTCGCCGCCTTCGACCAAGGCAACGTCCTCCTGCCCTCGGTGCGTCCAAACAAGCCCCAGCGAGACGATCAGGCAGACCCAAGGTATGGCCGCCAACATATGAATCGCAGCCACCGCCAGCAACGAAACCCAGCCGCTTTGCAGCGCCCAGCCGGAGGCAGGTGTGAACCAACCTTGCATACCAAAACCCGCGCTCCAGCCACCGGCAAAGACATAAAGTGGCAGAGCCATTTGGCTGCCAAGGGCAAGCCAAGCAAAACTTCTACCCCAAATGTTTGTTCGTTGGAGCAGCAGCGCCAAAAGGGCGCCTAGCGGCACTGCGCCTCCGATACAAAGTCCGCTTACGAGGAGCGTATTGAGTATCGCGGCAATGAGGTCCGTAGTGTTCAATTCAAACCGTCGCGGCCTGCTCTAGTTGCCAGCCGATTTGGAAAATCTCCTCCGCATCGAGAAACAGATCGTTGCGGGCGAATAGTGACTGGATTGATTCGCGGTGAATTTTCATCTTCAACCCGCCTACGCCGATGGCACCATAGTCGATGCGCCCGTTGCGGGTGACCGCTTTGTCGGTGATGGCAATACCCGCAATGCCCTCGGGTGAAACCGCATTCAAGTCTATGGCAATCTTGAGCTGTTGAGCGGTGTTCAATTGGCCAGTTGTGAGCAGTTGTGTACCCGCCGCGCCGCAACCAAAAACGGCGTTGGCACTGAGCAGGTGCTCAGCGAACTGCAACTCGTCGCCCGCGCCCACGGCGACCAACCGCGTCATGGGCTCGTCGAGCTTTTCAGTTATCTGCGCGGACACTTGGACGGCCCGTTGAAGATCGCGAGAGGCCAATCGAACTTTGGCTCCCTGCCGCAGCAACAGCCGCGCGACCCGCTGTCCAACCGGCCCGGTGCCTCCCAAGACCAGAGCGTCCACGCGTGACAGGTCGATGTGCCTAGCGGCGCACAACACTGCAGCGGCTGCCGTGGTGTTTGCGCCATTGCAATCGAGCATCACCGACACACGCATGGGACCGAAGAAGGTTTGCTTAACTTCCTCGCCAATCGCTTCACCCACCGCCACATTGGAACCTCCAATGAAGATCGCGGTGTGGTGGAGTTGGCCAGGTCCACGCGTGAACATAGCGCCATGCACCAGTTGCCGCGCATTGGTAGGTTCGACCTGACCGTATTGCAGCAAATGATCAATTCGCGAATCGATGGCTACTACCGCATCAAAAACGCTAGGTAGCAAATCGCCGTCGAGCTGAATCAGGATGCGTGGATGCTGCATAATACGAAGCTCCGGTGCAACTAGGTGAGTTGCTAAGCGTCAAAGCCCTTGAACGGGTGAGCGGCAGTATCCTTCTTGGCGATCATATCTTGCGCCGAAGGCTTGCTCTGCATGGCGCTGGCGATCGCATCCTTGGTCGCTTCATAGTTGTATTGGTAGATCTTGGCGTTATCTTCGGCTTGCGGGTGAATGAACACACCGCACACGATGACTAGATCTTCGGCTTGGTCTGCTGGAATTACGCCAGCAGCTACTTGATCGGCGACCGCTTTGGCAACTGCAAACTGGGCTGGCCCGAACATTTGAACGGCCTGCTTCATGCCCTTGATAGTGACCTTGGTAATCATGACCGTCGAGGGTTTGACGGCCAAATTTGGCTCGAGTACAGCCAGCAGGTTGGTGTGACCAGCGCTTTGCGTGGAAAGAGCATTGGCAAATGCCTGGCCTACAGGTCCGGTCTTGCTGCCGATCATCAAATCGATGTGAGCAATTTCATTGCCTTCGCCTACGAGCGATTCGCCTACGAATAGCGACATGTGTGTCTTCCCCAATTTTGAAGTGTCTAAAAGTTGAATCTTGCCGGTGGCGGTCAGAGGGTATCAAACGAACCGATGAATGCAAGCGGTCGATGTTGAGTTGGCCTGGGCAGAACGCAACAAAAGTCCATTGGTTACCACCAGTCATCATCCTCTGGAAATACAACTTTCGGGGGGTTGTCTGCATTATAGCCCGGCCGCACCAAAAAATTGCTTGGAAAGATTCCGTAAATCGTGTAAGATGACGTAATGCTCGGCGGTCCGTTACGCGACTTTCTGCTATTTGCTTCTATGGGTTACTGACGATATCTGTCATTCTAAGGTGGATGTTGCTGGCGCTGGACGAGCTTTTGAAAACGGTCTTTGGTTTCGGTTGAGAAAAGTAGAGGAATCTATGCATCGCAGATATTGGTCGGTCCTAAGCGTGTTTTCAGCCGCCATCGCGCTTCAAAGTGTTGGAGCGGTTGAACCAGATGCAAAGGCAATCAAGGTTGCTCCAGCCGTCGAATCCATTGAATTGTTCGAAGCGATTCGCAATGAGAGGATCGAAGTTAGCTTCCATCCCAAAGACGCCTCGCAAGCGACCGTCATTCTGAAGAATTTGGGCGATAAGCCTATCGACATCGAGCTGCCACGTGCGTTTGGTGCTGTGCATGTGCTCGGTCAGATGGGCGGCATGGGCGGTGGCATGGGTGGTATGGGCGGCGGCATGGGTGGTATGGGCGGCGGCATGGGTGGTATGGGCGGTGGCATGGGCGGTATGGGCGG
>JBGSJL010000227.1:0-1810 GCA_041741955.1 Pirellulaceae bacterium
CTGGCAACTGCCGTAGCCCTTGAGGTCCTTTCGCAACTCGAGTCGGGCCCGTGGATGCAGCGCGGTGCGAAACTTGGCGAAGGCCTGCGTCGACTTGCAACCGACGCGTTGGCTGTGGGTTACCCAGAAAGAATTCCAAAAATTGAAGGCACGGGAGCTAGCTGCGCGATCGAGTTTCCCGACGCCAGGCGAGCGCTGCTATGCGCACAGGCTTGTCTCAAACAGCGTCTGCTGGTTCACTACACCGGACCCAATTTAACCCGAGTCGTGCTGTTGCCCGCACTAACGATGAGCCACAGCGAAGAGCTCGACGCGCATGATCGCTTGCAGCGCGCATTGACTTATTCGTTTGACGTCTAGCCGAAGGCGTAGGTCCTATCGTTTAACGTCTAGCCGAGGGCGTAGGTTTTGTCGTTTAACGTGTAGCCGCAGGCGTAGATTTTGTCGTCAAACGGTCGCCTACGGCTTGTCGTCAAACGGTCGCCTACGGCTTGTCGTCAAACGGTAGGCCAACATCAAATTACTGTGTCAGCCCTAAAGATGCAGCGGCACCATGAAGCGGCTTTCGGTACCAACTGCTTCCTGCGGAGGTTCTATCCAAGGCACCGTTCGGTCGCTGGCTAAGTGTTCTGCGATCAGTTTCTTAGCGGCAGCCACAATCTGGCTCAGGGCGCTACGCATCGATGCTGATTGCACCTCTGCCATATTGAGATTTGCGGCGCGGGCTTTGGTGGTGCCGTCAGGAGTCTGCTGCACGAGCACAGTCAAGTTAAAAACTTGTGCGTTGGGATCGACGGTGGTCCGATGAGCGGGCGCTTCCACGGCAGCCATGTTCAAATTCAGTCTGGAATCCGTAACATTCATGTTCAGCAATGTCCTATTGTTATCGCTACCTTTCCGCCAAGGAAAGGCTCTTCGGCAGCGCGGAATGATTGTCGAAGCGATCGATTGTTTAACCGCAAAGCGCGTGCACGGTTGGATCGAGCCCAAGAAGGCAGAGTTCCCCGCAGCGCCCGAAGTCCTGCCAATTAGCTCCGTAGTTAGGCCCAGCAATAGCCGGAATTAGTTTGGCTCGCTTCGCGGTTAAACGGCTCGCTTCGCGGTTACGCAGCTCGCTTCGCGGTTACACAGCTCGCTTCGCGGTTAAACAGACCAGTTTGGCGTCGATCCTTAACTGCAGCATTGGACACCAGAGGGAACTTAAGGGTTTTGACACTAATCTCGGTTCCGTTAACGGCACACCGCAAGGCCACCCATCCTATCGCGGCTGGAGCGACACGCAACTAAAATCGTCGGAAACACTCAGAACGTAGAAATGGCTCGCAGAAAAAGCCCATTAATCGGCAAAGTCGCAGTCGCGGGAATGACGAAAACTTGTCAATAGAACGGCTAGGGCTTGCCGATCGCGTGTACCTCGAAGCCTAGTTGGCTGAGGACTTGTCGATCCAAGATGTTGCGACCATCGAACAGAAAAGCAGGTTGTTGCATGGACGCGTAGATTCTGCTGAAATCCAGTTGTTTGAATTCGTCCCATTCCGTCAACACGGCAATTGCGTGGGCCTGATCGGCGGCGATGTAACTGTCGCTCGAAATCGTGACATGCTGGTCGATCAATTCGCGATCGACTGAGGATAGTTGGCCATTACTGTCCGCCATGGCGTGCTCTAAATCCATTCGAATTTGTTGCTGGCTTACCCGTGGATCGTAGATGTGCAATCTTGCCCGCTCGCGCAACAAGTCGCGACACACGTAGATCGCTGCTGACTCGCGTGTATCGTTGGTGTCTTTCTTGAATGCCCAACCCCAAACG
>JBGSJL010000228.1:0-17121 GCA_041741955.1 Pirellulaceae bacterium
AGCGTAGGAAACACGCGAATAAGCGGGTAGAAACGAAAAACGCCCGGCGGTCGATCTCTCGACGCCGGGCGTTAAGTCTTTTGGTCGTCAAAGTTAGAACTTTGACGAAAGCTCCTCCGGTAGGACTCGAACCTACGACCCAGCGGTTAACAGCCGCTTGCTCTACCAACTGAGCTACAGAGGAATGATTTCAGTGTTACCTGACGGTGCACGTACTTACGACAACTCCTGACCGTAATCCGAGTTTGTCAAGTTTCAAAACGTATCAACGGCTTTCAAAACGTATCAACGGCGGAACTGCAAAGAGACTTCCATAGCGAGCTACGTTATCTGATCTTGCTAAAAGCAATTTTGCCTAGCCGAATGATTGCGAAAGGTTACATCGCGGGCCTCTAATCTGCAAGACCAGTCACGGGTTGGATTGTATCAGCAAAGATCGGCCAAAAAGCAGCCGGCCAGACGGCTGATGCTGTGACACCCTCAGTACTAGCAATCATTAAACAGCATGTACGCGTGTGATAAGAGATCGAGCAAACGAGTAAATCTCATGGCTGCTCATTCAAAAACCAGCCCGCTTATGATCGCGGGCGAACGAGCTGCGAACTGGCAGAGGCGATCAACTGCTGGGCAAGAGATAGTGCTTCTCTAGCGTCAAGTGTGACTAGTATTTCTCGACCCTCCTGCAGCGAAACCCGCACAATTACACACCCCCCGAAAGTAGAGTACCCTAGCGAGTGTTGGAGGTATTCTGCAGATTCTGGCAATTGTTGGAGTACTGTGTGGGCATCGAAGGCAGCTACGTTTCCGGTAGCATATTCAGTATTCGCGAACGATTTTGTCAAGCAATCGACTGGATTAGGACAGGATTCTGAAATCACCATTCGGCTCCAAATGACGTATTGTCTTGACTTCACGAAGAAGCCCAAGACGGCGAGATAACACAGGTTTAACCCCTAGGCTGTTTAGGAGTTGCTCTTCCTCCGGCTAGATTTTCCTAGTTTTCGACGCGAGTCGAATCGCTCAACAGTTGTTCTGGGTGCTTTGGCGATCGGGAGAGTTGATTCGCAACTGATCCAGGTGCCTAGTCACTGCTAGGATTCTGATACACTTGGCTTTTCTCAGCCAACCATTGCGATATTAGAGGGCGTGGAATGGATGTTTTGAGTGTGGCAGCGATTGGAGTAGCCATTGTGCTGGTGTCGATTCTAGTCGTGCGTCTGCACCCTCTGCTGGGGTTACTCATTGGTAGTCTGTTTGTGTTTGCTGCCACGCCGAAAGACATTCAACTGTCCAACGAGCTGGCGGGAAAAATTGTCGAAGTCAGCGCACTTTCTCCTAGCGGATTGGTAGGTGTGCATTCCGCCAGTAGCTCAGATACTTATGTACTGATGAGGGAACTCTACGCTGGTGCGGATAAGGGAGGGAAGAAAAACGAAATTCCACTCCGACTTGCTCGGGCGACTCCGAGCGAATTGTCGCGAGCTGCCGAGGCGGGCGACCAATTACCCAATGGCATTGTGTGGTTTTCTACAGGCAGCGATTCAGGTCCCATTTCGAAGGGCGCCAAATTGGTTTCGCTATCGGATCTGCAAGACTTCGAAAAGTCGCGTTGGAAAGGCCTTGGCGGACAACTGGCAGAGGGCTTTGCAAAAACGTTTCGTAAGCTGGGTATTCCGGTCACGATGGCTGCCATCGTGGGTGTCTGTTTGCTGGAAAGTGGGGCTGCGGCTCGATTGGTGGCAGCAATCATGCATCTTTTTGGCACGCGCGGCACAGCCCCCGCCTTGACGGTCAGCGGTTTTATTTTGGGGGTCCCAGTTTTTTTCGACAACGTATTTTATTTGCTCCTTCCACTTGCCAAAGCCGTGGGGCGGAAGCGCCCTGAACAGTACCTGGCCGCCGTCATGGCGATCATTGTCGGCGCGACGATGGCTCATTCGCTCGTCCCACCCACTCCAGGTCCACTGCTAGTCTGTTCGGCGGTTGGCGTCAGTGTGGGCATGATGATGATGGCTGGATTTATCGTAGGCAGTTTGGCGGCAGTGGTTGGCTTCACCTATGGCATGCTGTGCAGTCGCTGGATCCCACTATCCGCCGACTTCGACGACTCCGGTCCGGTGGCTCGAGAATCGGAGCGCGCGATCCCGCTGCTATTGGCTGCTCTGCCAATCGCGATACCCATTGCGATCCTAAGTGGTTCCGAAATTGTCAGCTACCTGGCAACCGGCCGTGGTCCCCTATCGTGGATGGTGCATCTGCAAAACCTGTTGCAGATCATTAACGATCCTGGCCTGATATTTATCGCTACTGCGATCCTATCGATCGCGATACTCCGCTACTACTCAAATGGCAAGACGGTCGGCAAGGCCGTTTCGCGAGGCATTGCGGATGCGGGCACAATCGTGCTGCTAACCTGCGCAGGTGGCGCATTTGGCGCGTCGCTTCAGCAGCTCGACCTAGCCAGTGCGATTGGAAGTCGCTTTGCTGGGCTGACCACCCCCTGGGGATTACTGTTCACGGCATTTTTCGTAACAGCCATCATTCGGGTCGCGCAAGGAAGCGCCACGGTCGCCATGATTACTTCAGCCGCGATTGTGGCGCCGGTGATGGAGTCCGTAGAATTGCCGTTTCACCCAGTTTATGTGGCATTGGCGATTGGTTGCGGATCCAAGCCTATGCCCTGGATGAACGACAGTGGTTTTTGGCAAGTGGCCACGATGACCGGTTTAACCGTCTCGCAGACATTGAAAACATTCTCTATTGCCCTGACGCTGATGGGGCTGACAGGTTTTGGCTTGACGCTACTGGGCGCTTGGTTGATTCCATTGAGGTAGAAGCACGGTTACGTTCTGCTGACTAAAAGACGCCATCGGCTTCGCTACCAATCGGGATATTGAAATTGCAAGTGTATTGATCTGCAGGGTTCGAAAAGGCTAGGGCCATCGACTTCGTCAACTCGGCTTCGGCGATTACCAGATGGGCTTGGTTCTCGACAATTTTAGCCGACATTTCGCGCTGACGCGCAACCGCACCGGCTCGGCGGGCTTCGGCAGTGGCTAGGGCGACGCGCATGTCCGCCTGCGCCTGATCGGTCTGCAACCTAGCACCGATATTTTGGCCGATATCGATGTCCAATATGTCGATGGACACGATTTCAAAGGCTGTGTTGGCATCCAGACCACTCTTCAACAAACCCTTCGATATTTTGTCGGGAGTTTGCAGCACGTCCATGTGCGACTCCGCTGATCCAATCGTAGTGACGATGCCTTGTCCAACGCGAGCGATGATGGTTTGTTCGGTGGCACCGCCAATGAGCGTTTGCATGTTGGTGCGGACGGTGACTCGCGCACGCACTTGGAGCTCGACGCCATTTCTAGCTACGGCGCTAAGTTTTTGTTTGCCTGTGGCCGCATCAGGACAGTCGATGACGCGCGGCGTAACGCTGGTGCGAACCGCATCCAGCACGTCCCGTCCAGCCAAATCAACGGCGGCGGCCTGATCGAAATCCAAAGGTATGCCCGCCCGATGGGCAGCGATAATGGCCTTCATAACGCCTGGCACGTCGCCGCCAGCCAGGAAGTGTGCTTCCAGACGATCGGTCGATATGCCGCGACTGCGCTCGATGCTCAAGCCCGATTGGCGAGCCATGATCTTGGCGGTCACAATCATCCGCGAAGGAACCTGTCTAAAACTCATGCCAATCAGGCTGTACAGACTGATATTAGCGCCCGACGTGTAGGCTTGGACCCACAGACTGCCGTAGTAGGTCAGAACGGCCAATGCGCCCACCAAAACGGCGAACATGATGAAGGCGAATGACACGAAGATCCACCAAAGTGATCCAGCAGCAATAAGTGGCAAGTGCTCGTACATGCAATACCTCCGTGAGAATGGTAACGGCCAACTGGAGCCTACTACATCGCTAGACACGTTTCTTGGGCGGAACGACCGTCATCAAATCAATCACGCGCCGCACGCCACCAATGCCGCTCATTGCGCTAGTAATCGAGCGTCGAATGTACTCCTGTGAGAGCGTGCCGGACAGTGTGACGACGCCCGAGCTGACGTTCGCCACGATCTTACTACCCGAACCACCCACGCGTTGAGCGAGTTTCTGAGTTACACTTCTGAGAAGCGTTTTATCGGGAACCTGTTTACCCAAAGTCACAATACAACTCCCTGTAAAGTTGGAGGAAGCGACAAAACTATCGCGATCGCCGAGCCGAAGAAATCAACTCCGAAAGAGAGTTACCGCGGCTGTTCGCCGAAGCGAAGAGGAGAGGTGATTCAGGTTTTTGAATTGACCGGTGCGAAGCACCAGTCAATAAGCCTAGCATAGCGAATTGCGACAAGATAGTAGGAGTTACGTTCCCCAAAATGGATCTTTAGGCGATCGGCAGACGTAAATTTAGGGTCTGCGGATTGGATCGCCTTCGGTACTTGCGGACTGAAGGCTAGCGGCTCCAGCTACGATGGGCCCTTGTAAAATTAGTTGGCCGACAACTTACTGGGGTCCAGTATCACGTGTTTGATCGTTTTGCGTCGCCAGGTGTAGGTAATATGCACTAGTCCGTCGGAGGATTGGATGACGGCGGGATAACTGTAACCGGCTGGATCGCCATGGTTTTCTAGCGTCAATACGCGCGACCAGTTTTGCCCATCCGAGCTGATGGCCACATTGAGAACCTGTCTACCGTCTTGCTTGTTGGTGCGCTGGGTGTGGTTATAAACCAACAATTGACGACCGTCACTTAGCGTGACCGCATCGGTACCCGAATTAGGATTGGGAAGCGCAAGCGACTGCATGGGCCCCCAAGTTCGTCCGGTATCACTAGACCAGCTCGTACCGATGACGCCCTGTTTCGTACGGCAGACAATTTGTAAGCGACCGTCGGCATGTGTCAGGATACTGGGCTGGATGGCATCGAGTTGTTCGCCTTCCTGCAGGGGGCCGACGACTTCCCAGGATTTGCCGAGGTCTCGGCTGATTTCGAAGTGAATACGCCAGCCTTCATTCTCGGTACTGCTAGGGCACAGCAGCGCGCCGTCGCTCAGTTGCATGGGTTTGTTCTTAACCGGTCCGAGTAAACTCTGATTTTCGGAAAAAAGACTTTCGCTAGTTCCCAAACGGCTTGGTTTCGACCAAGTACGACCGTCGTCGTCCGACGTGACTAAAGCTCCCCACCACATGCGCGGGTTCAAGCCAACTTTGTAGAACAGCAGCAACGGTCCCTGTTTGGGCTGGAAGAGCACGGGGTTCCAGCATGCGAAATCCTGCGATTCACCTTCGGAACCATTCACGACTTCGACGGGTCGATTCCATGCTTGGCCCTCGCGACGAGAAACCCAAATGCCGACGTCGGGGTTATTTTCGTGCTCACCGCCGAACCAAGCAGCGACTAGCCCCGAGGGCGTTTCCACGATGGTCGATGCATGGCATTCGGGTGTTTGGCGATTTTCCAATGGGTAGATAAAACCAGCACTCAGCACGCCGTTCTGCCCAGGTTGCGAAACCTGGGACAAGCGTGCGCGTTCGATGGACTCTGCCATAGCATCAAAATTCGGATTCGGATTTCTGGGAATTGGCGCTCCTGTTTCAGTTTGCCAGGCGACCAACTTGGCGAGCAATTGCTGGGTCTTTTCGGGCTCCGCCGCAGACAGGTCAACTTGCTCGCCTTCGTCGTTACCAAGGTTATAAAGTTCCAGCCCACCATCTTCGAAATATTGGTGCAGCTTCCAGTTGCCCTCGCGAATAATGCTGCATGGTCGCGAGCGGAAGATTTCGTCGCGCTGCTGGTCGGTGCGCGTATAGCCTTCTAGGTAGGCAGGAAAGTGCCAGTAGAGCGCGCGATCCTCGATAGGCCCCGTCTGTTTGAGTAGCGGCAGCAAACTGACTCCATCCAATACTTGCTCGGGCAGAGTTGCACCGGTGATTTCGCAGAAGGTTGGAAACAAATCCACATTCGATATGGGTGTCTCGCAGGTTGTTTGTGCGGCTACAACGCCCGGCCACGCTACGAAAAAGGGTTCTCGGAGGCCACCTTCGTAGTAGGTACCTTTGTAACCTTTGAGGGGCAGCATGGAGGTTGCTTGCCCAGAGCCGCCGTTGTCGGATGTGAATACGATGGCCGTCTTATCGGTGAGCCCCGTTTCATGCAGTTTGGCGACCAAGCGCCCGATGCCTTGGTCGACACTTTGAATCATACCAGCCATGACCGCGCTGGAATGCAATTTGCCGGCTGGTTTACTTCGAAAATTCGCTTCGGACTCTGGTTTGGATTGGAGCGGCGAGTGGACAGCGAAGTGTGAAAGAAAAAGCATCCACGGCTGGTGTTTGTTCGCATCGATAAAATGGATGGCTTCTGAGTTCAAGCGATCTGTTAGGTACTCGTCTTTGGCCGCTCCTTGTAAACCAGGTGCGCCAGGATGTGGAGGGAAATAGCCTTGGGGCGGACTGCCTGAATGTGAACCAGCGATGTTGGAATCGAAGCCGTATTCCAGCGGGTTGTCGCTTAAATGCCATTTGCCAATGATGCCTGTGACATAGCCAGCCGACTGTACACATTGGGCCCAAGTTCGAATATCCTTGCGCAGCGTGTCAGTCCCGGGCACATGGCTTAAGCGGCTGTATCGCTTGTCACCGCGCAGGCGTGTGCCAACGTTGTAGATTTGGTGTCGCGGCGTGTATTGTCCCGAAAGCAGACAGGCGCGCGAAGGAGCGCAGTTGGAAGCCGTTGCGTAGGCGTGTGTAAACACCATGCCCTCAGACGCCAAGCGATCGATGTTTGGGGTCTCATAAAAATCGGACCCCATAAACCCGCAGTCGCGCCAGCCGTAATCGTCCAAAAAGATGAAGAGCACATTCGGATGCTCTAAGGTTTGAGGCATCGCTGACGTCGTTAAAGAAAGCCCGCAAATGAGCGGCAGAATTAGTCCAAACAGACCACTTAGCGAGCAGCAGGACAATCGCAAAACGCATGGAAGCGGCTGGGAGGGTAGAAGTTTCATCGCTGGCTCGATAGGGGTAAATGATTTTATTGTGCAAGTTTGAGGTTCCGAGCAGAGACGCTTATTCTAATCTGTAACCGTTTGTTTTCCGACTGGGGCAGGGTTTGTTTGTGCGACCGGCCTAGGAACGCTTGTGGCTACGTTTTGCTTTCCGAAGCCCCATGACAGCAGCGGTACTGTGACCAGCGGGAGAGTGGCCTAGCTCACAGACAGTCTGAAATTCGACAATAGAATTAGGTTCTACTTTAAGGAACTATTCTAATGTTCAAAAGACACAGGTTTGTTGGCTCGGCGCTCCTTGCGCTGGTGTTGCTAGGTACGTTGGCGGCGGGCTATTGGCTGTGGAGCGACCAACCAGCTCCGCAGTCCATAGCAAAGTCGACTAGTGAATCCACGCCGCAGTCCATAGCGCAATCACCGTTGGTTCCATCCAACAGCCAGAGCGGCCTAGAAGACTATGTTGCTCTTTCAAATGGCAATATTGAGAAGCGTGCCGCGGCGTTGCAACTGATCCGGCGGAGCTGGAGTCAAGGGCAGGCAGTGATGCTGCTGGAAATGGCCATCCTGGGGCGTCGAGATCAAGCCGACGCTACGATGTACAGGCTGCTAACCAACGCGACGGGACAGCAGTTTGGCAATGATGCGGATCAATGGTATCACTGGATCTGGAGTCAGCCCGCTGCACCTCATCCTCAATACGCGCAATTTAAAGCATGGTTGTACGGCCACGTAGATCCGCGTTTTGCGGAATACTTCTCCGACGAAAAGGAAGCAACGATTCGGCTCGACGAGATCCGCTGGGGCGGCGTGTTGCGTGACGGTATCCCGCCCCTAAAGAACCCTGAAACCATCTCTGTCGATGCGGCAACCTACCTGGACGCCTCCGACGTCGTTTTTGGCGTCGAATTTGGCGGCCAAGCGCGTGCTTACCCTAAGCGCATATTGGCGTGGCACGAAATGGTCAAGGATGTCGTGGGCGGTCAATCGATCAACGGCGTGTACTGCACGCTGTGCGGTTCGATGATCGTGTACGAAACGGAGGTGGCGGGCAAGCACTATGAGCTGGGAACAAGTGGTTTTCTCTATCGATCCAACAAGTTGATGTACGACCACGAAACAAAGTCGCTGTGGTCGACACTGGCAGGTGAGCCCGTCGTAGGCCCCTTGGTAGGTAAGGGCATCAAGCTAGAGCCGCGCTATGTTGTGACGACGACCTGGGGCAAATGGAAGCAATTGCATCCGACGACCGACGTTTTATCGTTGCGGACAGGGCACCGCCGAGATTATGGCGAAGGCGTGGCCTACCACGACTACTTTGCGACGGATGCGTTGATGTTCAAAGTGCCACAACTGGACACACGCTTGAAGAACAAAGACGAAGTACTGGTAGTGCGCCGCGGTGCTGGACAGCCGCTGGCGATCGCTGCGGCATTTTTAAACGCGAATCGAATCTATCACGATACCATCGAAGCGACCCACGCGGCAACTGGACTGGAGTTTGTAGTGCTCACGGATGAGTCGGGAGCCAACCGTGTTTTCGAAACCATGGGCCATCGATTCGTAGAATGGCTCGATCATGAAACGTTAACTTCGTCCGATGGAAAACAGTGGAGCGTCGCAGAAGATGGGCTCGTATCGTCTGGCGGAGAAATGGGCTCAGCGACGCGATTGGCGCGCTTGCCAGCTCACCGCGCATTCTGGTTCGGTTGGCACTCTGCCTATCCAGAAACTAGGTTGATCAAATAGTGGACTGTCGTAGCCTATCAACCAAGGAGAGCCGCCGGAGTT
This sequence comes from Pirellulaceae bacterium, assembly GCA_041741955.1. GTDB lineage: Bacteria > Planctomycetota > Planctomycetia > Pirellulales > Pirellulaceae > Aureliella. Next base: position 8,797 of record JBGSJL010000228.1, read on the forward strand.
TCGAGTTCCTCGGAGAGCGCCTCGGCCCAGAGGAGCGAACGGAGCCGACCGTTGCTGGGTGTCGTGTGCAATGCCAACTGGATCATTGCCGTGTTGCTCGGCAGCTCTAGTTTAAAACAAGATGCAGGATTCCAAAATACTTTTTGGCGTCTACCCAGTGCATGTGCAAATCGAAGCCATAGTTGGCCGCAAACGTGGCAAAACCTTCGACAGTGTACTTGTGCGAATACTCCGTAATAATCTCTTCGCCTTGGGTAAAGTCGAACTCCTGCGAACCCACGCGCGCGGACTGGTGTTCCAAGCTCACCAGCGAGATCTCGATGCGGTGCAGTTGGGCATTATAAACAGCGCGATGCTTAAAGGCATCGACGCAAAACGTACCATCCAACTCGCGGTTGATGCGGTGGAGTAGGTTCAAGTTGAATGCTGCGGTAACGCCAGCCTTGTCGTTGTAGGCGGACTCGATAATGGCAGGATTTTTCTGAAGGTCGATCCCGATCAACAACCCTCCCTGCGGCCCCAACATGCCGGAGATTGTTCTTAGCAATCGCCCTGCTTGCGTTGGAGTGAAATTGCCAATGGTCGAACCGGGGAAATACAGCGCCACGTGCGATGCAGGCGGTTGGCATGTCGGCAGTACAAACGCCTCGGTAAAATCTGCGACGACCGGCAGGACTGGAAGCTGTGGATAGGCGACTCGCAAATCTGCGGCGGTCCTCAGTAGATGCTCTTCGGAGATATCGACCGGCACATAGGCAGTTGGCTTGTGCAAAGAATCCAGCAGGACCCGGGTCTTCAAGCTGCTACCACTACCCAATTCGACCAACATGACTTCTGTATCAATTTGACTGGCAATTGACAATGCATGCTCGCGCATGAGCGCCAATTCCGTCCGCGTCGGATAGTACTCGTCGAGCTCGCAAATTTGATCGAAAAGCTGTGAACCTCGCTCGTCGTAGAAATATTTGCAAGGTAGCGCCTTCCTTTTCTCGGAAAGACCTCGAACTACGTCGGTGTAAAATTCGTCTTGTTTTTCTACTAGGTCGAGTCGCATGGGCACCTACAAGTTCTCCGTAGCCGGAGTCGCCAGACTTCGGTTCTTGCTGTAGCCGGACTTCGGCTCGCGCTGTAGCCGGAGTCGCCAGACTTCGGACTGAAGTCTGGCGACTCCAGCTACAACGAGTTCTTGCGAATTGAAGTCCTGGCGACTTCAGCTACGACGAAGATTAAGATTGTACGAACGCGGCAAGCTCCGACACTCGCAGATTGGCCGTTTGACAGTTTAATCCGAATTTCCACGGCCACCAATTGCCGCGAACTTCACAAAATTGAGGGAGCCCAGTTTCGATCAACGCGCCGATTCTGCTAAAATCGTTCAACTTCTTTTCATCCAGGGACCTGATATGATCAAATTCACCGTCAATGGTAAGGCCGTGGAAATCGGCGATGATGTTGCTGCTGAGACACCGTTGCTGTGGGTCTTACGGGACACGCTGGGGCTCACGGGCACGAAGTATGGTTGCGGAATTTCCGAGTGCGGTGCGTGTACGGTGCACTTGAATGGCGAATCGATCCAATCCTGCGTGACCGACGTTAGCGAAGCTGACGGAACCGAAATCACGACCATCGAAGGACTCTCGGCCTCAGGCGATCATCCAGTGCAAAACGCATGGCGCAAGCAGGCCGTTTCTCAGTGCGGTTACTGCCAATCGGGTCAAATGATGATGGCTGCGGCCATGCTGGCCAGTAATAACAATCCATCGGACGAGGATATCAAATCTGCGATGTGGAATATCTGCCGCTGTGGGACTTATCCACGAGTAAGGGCCGCAATCCAAGATGCCGCACAAGCAATTCGCGCAGGAGCATCCCAGTGAGTTTTTTAAACCGCTTAGTCCCCCAGCACTCGGCAACACCCTGCGCAAGCTCGACAGCCGACGATCGACCGACGGCGCACAGTTTGGATGACGCAGGTATAGCGGCCAAGGCGGAGTTTTCGCGACGTACATTTCTAGCCAGCTTGTCCGCAGGCTCGCTGGTGCTGATGATGCGGTCTGCGAGCGGGCAAATCAGCAAGCCCGATAATGCGGATCTGGAGAGCTTTAGTCCCGACCTGTTTGTGTCGATCGCACCTAGTGGCCAAGTGACCATACTGGCTTCCAGAAGCGAAATGGGCACAGGCATCAAAACGATGTTGCCCAGAGTGGTCGCCGATGAACTCGATGCTGACTGGGAACGCGTCACCATCCATCAAGCTCCCGGAGACAAACGACTCGGGGACCAAAATACCGACGGCTCCAATAGTATTCGCAATTTTTTTGATCGCATGCGTACCGCTGGAGCTACAGCGCGCACTTTGCTCGCTCAGGCCGCAGCGCAAAAGTGGAACGTGCCAGTTGATGAAGTGAGCGCCGATAAGCACCGGATGATCCACGGCGACAAGAGCGCCGACTTTGGCGAGCTCATCTCCATCGCCCGCACACTGCCCATCCCGGCGGCAGAGACTCTAAAGTTCAAGCCTAAGAGTGCATGGCGGTACATCGGCAAGGATACTGCGCCGGTAGACCAGGATAAAGTGCTTACGGGAAAAGCCATCTACGGGACGGATGCGCGGATGGAAGGCCAGCTCTTTGCAATCATCGCTCGACCTCCGGTGTTCGGTGGCAGAGTCAAATCCTTCGACGCTCAAGAAGTAAAGAAGATGCCTGGTGTCATCGATGTGATTGAAATTCCTGCACCGCAGGGTGCGCCCGTCTTTCAGCCGCTGGGCGGAATAGCGGTGCTAGCCCGCACGACTTGGCAAGCCATGCAGGGTCGCGATGCGCTGAAGATTGAGTGGGACCATGGCGCGAACGCAGAATACGATACGCGCGATTACGCTCAAACGCTCGCAGCCACCGCGAGGCAGCCGGGCAAAGTAGTCCGCAAAGCCGGAGACGCGACTCAGTTACTCAAGGCCGCTGGCGACCGAAAAATCACCGCAGACTACTCGGTCCCGCACCTCGCGCATGCACCAATGGAGGTTCCCTGTGCAGTCGCAAGCGTCAAGACCGATGCCAGTGGCAAGGCGATTTCGTGCGATATATTGGCCGCCACTCAAAATCCGCAAGCGACGCAGCAGGCCGTCGCACCCATGATCGGTATGAAGCCCGAAGATGTCAGCGTGGAAGTCACATTGCTTGGCTCCGCTTTTGGTCGCAAGAGCAAACCCGACTATGCCGTCGAAGCCGCTTATCTGTCGATGAAGTCGGGCTACCCCGTCCACGTTGCATTCACGCGCTCCGATGATGTGCAGCATGACTTTTACCACACAATGTCGGCCATGCATCTAGAAGCAGCTACCGACGCGCAGGGACGTCCGACGGCTTGGTTGATGCGCTCGGTTTATCCCCCGATCTCTTCGCTGTTCGATCCATCCGCGCGGACGCCCTTCAATTGGGAGAGCGAGCAGGGGTTGGCCGACGTGCCTTTCGACATCCCAAACATCCAGTGCGAAGTGGGAGAAGCCCAAGCTCATGTCCGCATTGGCTGGCTGCGATCGGTGTCGCACATCCAACAGAACTTCGCCACCAGTTCATTTGCGGATGAATTAGCCCATCATGCGGGCCAAGACCCAAAATCCTTTTTGCTCGAATTGATTGGCCCCGATCGCAAGCTCGATTTTACGGGAGTCGACTATCCCAATGGCGGGGCAGCGTACGACAAATATCCTTACGACACTGCGCGACTCAAGGGTGTCCTCAATCGTGTTACTGAGCTTGCAAATTGGGAGCGAGCCAAAGATCTGCCCAAGGGGACTGGCCTTGGACTGGCGGTTGCTCGATCATTCTTGAGCTATGCGGCCCACATCGTTGAAGTCAATGTTACGCAAGAAGGTCAGCTCCAAGTGTCCAAAGTGTGGGTCGTGTTGGACTGTGGCACTGTGGTTGCACCCGACCGCGTACACGCGCAGATGGAAGGTACCATTGCCATGGCACTAGGCCAAGCCAAGTACGGCAAGATTACCTTCCAGCAGGGGGCTTGCGAGCAATCCAACTACGACGACTACCGCATGGTCACACTTAAAGACTACCCGTCCGAAGTCGTGGTCCAGTTTTTGAAGAACGATCATCCACCGGCTGGAGTCGGCGAATCGACCACACCCAGTTTCGCTCCAGCGCTGTGCAACGCCATTTTTGCTGCAACCGGCAAGCGAATTCGCGATCTTCCCATCGCCGATCATGATCTTTCGTGGAGTTAATTGTGGTGCTAGTGCTTTGTCTAATTGATGAACTGGGTTGGCACTAAGAGCCCTATGGGCGATAGAGGCCTGGTGATTTAATCGAGTTCGGCGAAATAGCGGGTGCACGATGGCCTTCCAAGGCCGTCGAATAGCGTGGACGACGGCCTTGGAAGGCCGTCGTACATTAAATCTACAGCCCGCTATCGCCAAAACGGCTCACCCACGTTTTTTTTACCAAAGCCGGAAAGTTGGCGCCTTCCAGTTTTATGCGGACCAGTTTAATACGGAGTTCAAAATGCGTTTTGCGATCGCTTTATCACTTGGAGTACTATCCGTTTCGATTGCTCGCGCGGACGTACAAACCAAGACCATTGAATACAAGCACGGGGACGTCGTTCTCCAAGGCCATTTGGCTTGGGATCCCGACAAGACTGGCACCAGCCCAGCACCTGGGGTGCTGGTGGTCCATCAGTGGATGGGACTGACCGATTACGAACAGTCGCGATGCAAGCAATTGGCGGAATTGGGTTACGTGGCGTTTGCCCTAGATATCTACGGCAAGGGTGTGCGTCCGAGCAATCCACAAGAGGCAGGAAGACAGGCGGGTGTCTACAAGGGCGATCGTGAATTGTACCGCCAGCGACTGGCGCTTGGCCTAGAGCAATTGCGTGACCAGCCAGGCGTAGACCCAAACCGAATGGCCGCTATCGGTTACTGCTTTGGCGGAACTGGAGTGATCGAATTGGCACGCAGCGGCGCGAAGATATCCGGTGGGGTCAGCTTTCACGGTGGCCTTGACTCACCCGCGCCGGAAGACGGCAAGAATATCCAAGCCAAACTACTAATCTGCCACGGCGCAGACGATCCGTTTGTGCCACCTGCGGAGATAGACGCCATGAAGGCTGAACTGAATGCAGCCAAAGTCGACTGGCAAATGATTTACTATTCCGGTGCGGTCCACTCATTTACCCAAGCCATGGCTGGCAGTGACAATTCACGCGGCGCCGCCTACAACGAAAAAGCGGATCGCCGCTCATGGCTGGCCATGCAGGATTTTCTAAACGAAGTCTTCGCGGGTGCTAGATAAGAGTGACCAGCGATTCAATTTCTATTCGACGTAGCTGGAGTCGCCAGACATCAGTCCACAAAGAACCGAAGTGGTGACTTCGGCTACGGCAAGAGACGAAGTGTGGCGACTTCAGCTACGGTAGTTGATTCGCCTTCGTTGGCGACTGGGTAGACTTCTGCCAGTCCGCCGCGCGTACTGAGCCAGAACAGTAGCAGGCCGGAAGCGAGGGCAGCTGCCCCACACAATAACCACACGGTGGGCAGGTGCTCACCTTCCTCGACCAACACGTGCCACTGCTTCAATTTCTCTTCGAAGTGACTGGCACTTAGTAGCAATCCGTTGTGCAGCGAATGCAACAACACGCCGGGCCAAAGACTGCCGGTTCTCAGCGCAATCCAAGCCAATAGCAGTCCCATGAAAGTGGTCGGCAAAAATCGCTCGAGAGCCAACACATTGGATGTCAACACATGCATCAATCCGAACAGCAAGGCAGATAGCAATATTGCCCAAGTTGTTGAATAGCGATGCAGTGAACTCAATACGAAGCCGCGAAACAGCACCTCCTCGCAAATGGCAGGCGTGATAGCGAACACAAACAATATCATCGACAAAGGTAGCTTTTGCAGTTCATCGCGAAACTCGGCGACACGCTCCAAATGTTCCGGCTGAATCGTGCCAATTCCCAGCGCTTGAGCAAGTATAAATATCTCATGCGCGAGCATCCAAGCCGAAGCGCCGGTCAGCACGATGCTGGGCAACCACCACGCCCAAAGTCGCAGCGTGCCTGGCCGCATGCGAAATGTGGAAGCAAAGCGAATTCGGCGGAACCAAGCTACCCAAAGTGGAATCCCCAAAATGAGTACAAACGAGACAACTGCAGATATCCACAAGCGTGCCTCTAACGTTTCACTGATCCCCGGCAGTGCGCTCGAAGCGATGAAGTAAAACGGAAACATGGCGGACATCGTCAGCGCCATCTGGTCAAGACTCGGGAATCGCTTGGATTCCAGCGGGCGAGTCATCAGGTCGCGCCAACTGCCCTGGCTGCCCTGCATCGAAGCGTCCGAACCGAACAAGCGGCTGGCGACGGCAATTGCTCCGATGGCGTAGATGCCGTTGCAAATTACCGCCACCATGGCCGTATTCCATTCAGCCGATCCCAGCAGGACTTGACGGGCCAACAGCACGATATTCACCAAAGGCACGGTCGCCAGCAGCGTTGTGAATTTGATACCCGGCAACAGGCTCATCACTCCCGGTGTGAGTGCCAGCAACATCAGCGGAATCAAGTAGGCCTGTGCCTCCTTAAAACTCTTGGCGAAACTGGTCACAGCCAGCAGTAGAGCCGCGAAAAACATGGTGAACAGGACGAGCAAGACCAGCACAGTTCCAATTACACCGGTCGACAGCGCGCCGTCACCGAAAACCATCTTGCCAATACCGCTAACCCACAGTGTGATCGACATCGCTGCCAGATTCGCCAGTGCAGTGAGCAGGGCAACTGTAACAACGGCTGAATACTTGGCCATCAGCAGGACTGCGGTCGGGGTCGGCGATACAATCAGCGCTTCCATCGTGCCGCGTTCGCGTTCGCCAGCCGTGAGATCGATGGCGGGGTAAACCGCACCGGCCATGGTCATCAGCACCAGCACTAGTGGCACCATGGTGGCCAGCAGATCTGAGTAGTTACTCTTCATAACGACGGGCGTTGCACTGAGTCGAAACGGGACTTGGTAGCCGCGTGGTAAGCTGCCGGTCATCGCTTCGATATTGATCGCAGAGAGGATTCGTTCGAGGACCTGCAGTGCCCGCTCGCTTTGAGCGTCGCGGTCGCGATAGCGGACTTCGTAAGTCCCAACCACTTCCAACAGGGCAGCCAAGTCGACTTCTGGCGGTATTTGATTTATTGCGCGTATCTCTTCAACAATGGGTCCCAACGCATTGTTCGGACGACTGTTGTCCTGTTCGCCGTCCTCACCAAATACGGCCGCCCGACGGACGATGACAATATCCGCAGAACCATCGCGGAGCGCGCTGCGTCCATTGTCGGGGAGAGCCATTAACTGTGGCCTGGGCAGGGCGGAAACACTTGGCATCGCGTCATCGGCCCGTGGAAGCTGTGTGTCTTCAACCGCCTCTTCTAAGAATACCGGTGCCAACCCCGGCTGCTGTAGCAGGCCGAAACCCAGTTCGAGCAAAAAGCGCATTGGGCTATCCGCCAGCTCCTTACCCATTCCAATCACAACATAGGTACCGGCCTTAGCCGTCGTGGTGGTCAACAGCACTCGATTGAGCACTAGGCTCAGCAGTGGATATACCAGCAATGGCATGAGTATCAGCGTAACGATCGTTCTCCGATCGCGCAGCGACTCGCGAAGTTCCTTTAGGCACAAACGAATGAGCCGGGCTGGATTTATTCGGGAGGACATGCAAGCTCCGGTTGAACTTGCCGATCATTGTCGTGCATCATCTTTAAGAACATTTCAGTTAGGTGCTTTTGTTGTGTTGCAGCCCGGATCTCCGACAGCGTGCCGGCATACATCAGCTCGCCTCGATGCAACAAACCGAAGCGGTCGCAGACCCGTTCGGCCTCGTCCAAACGGTGGGTCGACAGCAATACGGCCTTTCCGAGTTGCTTTAGGTGCTGGATGAATTCGAAAACAGTTTGGCTGCCCACCACATCCAAGCCACGCGTGGGTTCGTCGAGCAGCATCACGGGTGGGTCGTGCATCAAGCCGCGGGCCAAAATGACGCGCTGTTTTTGACCAGTACTTAGCGTACAGCAGCGTTGATCCACGAAGCGGGACAACTGTAGGTGCTCGACCAGCACGTCCAGACGCTGCTGCGCTTGATCGAGCGGCACGAAGTACAAGTCCGCGAAGTACAACAGCATCTCGCGCACGGTCAGCCACGGATAGACGCCATCATTGGTAGATACCATGCCGATATTGGCGCGAACCGCTGCTGAGTCGGGACCTGTGCGCACGCCACCAATCTCTGCGTAGCCAGAGTCGGGTTTGAGCAATCCCATAAT
>JBGSJL010000229.1:0-2608 GCA_041741955.1 Pirellulaceae bacterium
CAAAACGCTCGGAAGTCCCGGTGTTGAGGTCACCCGAGTTGCACCGCATATCCCAAGGGCTTCGCATTAAGCAATTCGGTCTGGTGGTCGTATTGGCCACGCCGTTGATCGGTGTAATTTCTTGTCTACAGGCGTGGGAACCAATGTGGTTGCCGCCCATCATCACTCTTTTCTCCGCCGGACTTGCTGATTTTTGTGGACGTGTTCTGGTTTGGACGTCCAGGATTGGCGACCGATTGCTGATTGGAAGCTCGGTCGTCGCACAGGCAATTGGTTTGATATCGGCGGTGTCATTTGGCGTCGCGGTTCCCAGCGTTGGGGTGCCAATCGGTTTATTCCTTGCGGGGATCTTCCAAGTCATCGCCGCTTTGACATTCACCAACTACCTCGCCGATCTAGGACGGTATCTGGGTGATGCCGAGACAACGCAGACTGCTACACGGGTGCGCTATGATATCTTTGCCGTGCTGGGATCAGGTGTCGGCTTGGGTTTAATTGGGCTACCGGTCGTTTTTCTAGTGGTCATCGTCAGCGTCTGTAGCGGCTACGCGTTACTGTTCTTCGCGTTGCCAATCGGCGGAATAATCTTATTGATGACCTCGGTGCCGCTGCTTTATTTTGTTGCTGCGATGCTGCAACACTATGGGAAGGTTCTCTCGCAGATTCGAGCGACCATATCCGCAACATCGTCGAGTTCCGACGGTATCTTGGACGAGGCAAAAGATTCAGAATCATTTTCTCCGTGGCCATAGTTCAGGCAGTCAGCAAATATAGCTCCTTACGTCGCCGCCGTTCTCCGTCGATTGGCCCGGAAATGGTGAGGTTGTCAATTCGTCTGAGATCGCATAATTGTTACTGAGTGGAATCGGGAAGCAGTAGCGGCCAGAGCAGACACGCACATGCAGATCACTACTATCCTCGGCGAGACGCCCAGAGGAATCAGACGCAGTGACCAGGCCGATGTGACCGTCGCACACAGAGCATATCCAATCACGGCACAGTAGCTCCAACGAACGGCGTCGACGATCCGATATGACGATGCCAGGCTTCGAATCACCAGGGCAACGATTGCTTGCGACGTGAGTAACATGGCAAAGGCTGCCGCACCAAAGAGCGGTAGTAGACCACCAACGAATTGACGCTGGATAACTGCCAGCACGAAGCTCACGACACCGATGGTTGCCATCGTTTGCAGGACCAATGCAAATATCGCTAGTTTGCCTTGAATGAGTGGAACTGCCACAACTAGAAAGAGGCCGACATATACCATCGCCATCGCAAGGGCGATCAATGTGAGTGCCGCCAGCGAGGGTGACGTTGCTAGCGATTTGGCGCCAGGTTCCTTGAAAAACAGTACGAGTCCGAGCGAGGCTATCGACATCGTAAGAACGCCATCGCCCATGCGAATGACCGCTAGTTTGCGTAGCAACTTAGTGAAGCGCTCGCGATCCACTTCACTACCTGGGCCGAGAGGCAGTGCCGAGTCGAGATTGACAATGGAGACCGGTGGGCTTTCGTATGGATTGATTTGCATTGGTATCCGGATCGTTGTCCGCTGAAGTGCACGACTCGTAAATCAGGCGACTCGTTTATGATCAACACACGAACATCCTGCCGGGACGAGAGTCTGAAAACCACGTCAGCACTGCCTTCACCAAAGATTAACGGGGCACCTCTCGAGTGCAACTTGCAACTAAGCGAAACACTGACCCAAATACCAGCGACACCTTCGCACTTCGATCGACGCCACAGCCTTCTCGCTGGGGACGCAGCGTGCTAAGATCGCGTGGGAGAATTTTCTACTTTGAGACCGAGGGGCCGTTGCTCATGAAGATTCGGGTCGGCTACGAGTTGGTCTATCGGTGCCCACGACCGACACCGATGATTGTCATGTTGAGTCTTCACTACAGTCGCGTCTCGGACATCATCAAGGCCGATCACTTGTTGCTCAATCCGTCCGTTCGAGTCACGGCCTATCGAGATTTTTATGGCAACTGGTGCAGCCGCATCGTGGCACCCGCAGGACAGATCCGGTTGAGCGGCAATGCTATTGTGTCCGACAGCGGCAATCCAGACCCGGTAACCCCATGGCTTGAGCAACGGCCCATTGAGACGCTCCCCCAGGAGGCTTTACTTTTCCTGCTCGGCAGCAGGTATTGCGAGACCGACCTGTTGTCGGAGACGGCATGGCGATTGTTTGGTACGGCACCGACAGGCTGGAAGCGAGTCCAGGCGATCTGCGATTTTGTGCATCGGCACATTCAGTTCGGCTACGGCCTTTCGAGCCCGACGAAGACCGCCTTTCAAGCTTTTCAGGACCGCCAAGGCGTGTGCCGCGACTTTTCCCATCTCGCCGTCACGTTCTGTCGATGTATGAATATCCCGGCCCGCTACTGCACTGGCTATCTCGGCGACATCGGCGTTCCTCCGAATCATTCACCCATGGACTTTGCGGCTTGGTTCGAGGCCTATCTCGGCGACGACTGGTACACCTTCGATGCTCGAAACAATACGCCCCGTATTGGGCGCGTCCTGATCGCCAGAGGCAGAGACGCGGCGGATGTCGCGCTCACAACCAGCTTCGGATCGTCGACGCTGGAAAGCTTCA
>JBGSJL010000230.1:0-4998 GCA_041741955.1 Pirellulaceae bacterium
CTGACCATACCATCTCGCACCTAATGCGCTCGACAGAAAGCTACTAGCCATGGCCGACGGTGCCGAAGTACGTTCGCTGGAGCAATTGGAGAATTACTCGGGCCAGTTGGAGCACGCCCGCGCGCGCTTGATGGCGGAGATCGAGTATCTGTCGCTCGAACTGCGACGGCTGACCAACTGGCTGGAAAATGATGTGCTCGGCTATTGGACTGACGAATGCGTCAAGGCCGATCGAGCGTGGATGGAATGCCGTGACGCTTTGTCGCGGTGTATGTCCTATGTAAGGGAGGACGAAAAACGACCTTGTACCGAAGAGAAAAAACGCTTGCACAAAGCAGAGCTGCGGCGGGAACTCTGCCAACAGAAATTGAAGGTTACCAAAAGTGCAATCAGCTTTTGGGAGGCAGAACGCAGTAAGCAACATACCAAAGTGCAGCGCTGCCGCGATATGGCCGAAGCTGATATGTTGGTCGCTCGAAAGCACCTGCAGGATCAACTGCAAACCCTAGCGTCCTACACCAGCCTGCGATCCACCGCGTTTTCATTGGCAAGCGCCAGCGAAAAACCGATTAAAGCTGACGCGGTAGAACACTATGACGAAGATACTTCGCCAGCTACAGAGGAAACAACCGAGTGAAGCGTATCAGTCACGACCTGCCGGGAGTTACCAGCCGAATTGCCAAGCTGCGCGACGAATTGACACTAGCCACCGAGGAGGCGGAGCGAGTCTGGCGGGACGATAAGGGCCGAGCCTACTTCAAACAGCGGATTTCGCCGATCGCGCCCACATTGACGCAGCTTGTTTCCAGCTTGACGCGCTCGATCGAAATCTTCGAGGATATCGCTAAAAAAGTTCAAGACCCAGAAGCTGATTGAATTACAACATGATCGATGGTGCTCCCAGACCACTACCGCGTAAACGACTTGAACAGCTCGTCCATGGGCTGCGTCAGCGCCTAAGTGTTAGCTCAGAAAAGATGTCCGCCCAGGTCTCCGAGCTCTCGACAGAGCTGAGTACCGTCGAATCACAGTTCCAACAGCAATGGACGGATTTGCAGTCCGTTCAGCAGACTCAGCGAGACTCAAGCACCACAAACTGCGACGAGCAATTGCATGCGCGCTGGGACGACGCAGAGATGCGTGCGTTCAAAGCTGTGTTTGATACGGCTGGACGCGAGGGACACCTGCGTAAAGAAGCTCGCTTGCGAGTCGAACAGTTGACGGCTGACGTCAAGAAACGTGCCGCTGAAATCGAACAATCGTTCTTGCGTGCCAAGGATGTGCCGATTGCGCGACTCAATGCATTCCGCGAACTAGCACGAACGGCGAACGACGAATTGACCTTCGCGGAACAGCAGGCCGAGGCCGCTTTGGCAAAGCGTAGCCTCGCCGCTCCAAATGTTCCCGTCGCCGAGCTTCCAGTTCCGTCGCCGAGCAGTTCCGATGCCGCCATGCAAGCTCTCAACGAGTCGCTGTCGCAGGCTCGCTCGGCTTCGCAGCGCATTGCCAATCACTCGCTGGCAAAATTCTTCGAATCGCAGGCTTGGTGGTGGATCTGCGGGTTGTTTTTTGTGTTGGTCTTGTGTGGGCTGAGTTTGTCGGGAATGGTAGAGCTGATTGTCGCCATCCTCGTAGCCTCGGTCGCCACCGTGTCCATGTTGCTGATTTCGCTGGTGGCCATCCGCCCCTGGCTGAAGCAATTTGCCATGGCCGAATATCCCAAACTGCAAGCGATCCTGAAACTCGGGCGGCGGCAACACGATCTGGCGATCAAATTGGCTGTGATCGAGAACGACCACGAACTCAAGCGATTGGCCTCCAAACGCGATGAACGTTTCGAGCAGGCCAAGCAATGGCGCGAACAACAAGTCCAAGAGCTGACCAAAAAACTGGAAAACGAACTTGCCGTACTTAGGGCGGCTGCAGAGCTACAAAAGAGTCAGGCCAGTGAGCAATTGACTCAGGCCGTGCAGGACAGCTCGCAAGAGTTCGAACAGCGAATGCAGTGGCAGCAGCAGCAATTCTCGCAGCAGCGCGAGCAACTGCAGTCCGTTTTTGCGGCCACTCGCTCTAAGATTCAGTCGAACATGGACGGCCTACGTCGTGGCGGGGCAACCCGACTGCAAATGGCTACCCAAAAAGCCGTCCACATCGTTAACCGCTCGCGGCGTTGGTGCCACGAAGTCTTTCCCGACTGGCAGCGGTTATGCAACAGCACCACCGACTGGCCAGATAATCATACCGAACCCATCCTGCCGCTGGGTAGTCTGTCGATCAGCGACGTACTACCCGAGCAGGCCAAGCGCGATGCGGGCGCTGCCCAGTTGCATGCCCCGTTGCTGTTATCACCGCTCCGCGATGGCTATCTAACCATTACCGGTGATCCCAGTGCAGCGGCTGTCACGGCGCTAGTCCGAAATTTGGTGATGCGGACCCTAACGACCTTGCCAGCCGGAAAGGTTCAAGTGTGGGTCATCGATCCGCCGGGACTAGGCCGCGATTTCGGTTGGCTGATGCACCTAAGCGATTTTGATCCCTTGCTCGTCTCGCATCGCGTGTGGACCCAGCCCGGACATATTGCCAAACAGTTGACATCGCTCGCGCTGGCCGCTGAAGACTTCATTCAGCAATCGCTGCGCAATCAGTATCGAGATATCGTTGAGTACAACGCGGAGGCCGGTGCGCTGGCCGAGCCGTTTCGATTGCTTGTCTGGTCGAGCTTTCCGAGCGGATTAGATGAGGCGTCCTGGAAAAGCTTGGTCAGTCTGCTCGATTCGGGGTCGCGGTGCGGCATCATTCTGCTGCTGATTATCGACCCGAGCCTCAGCGGCAGCAGCGACAACCTGCGCGCAGAGATGCGCGACATCGTTTACCGCCACGGTTGGCACTTGACGTTCGATTCGGCCAGCAAGAAATTTCACGCACAAAGTTCTTCCATCGAGCAATTCGAGATTACCCCCGCCGGTGCTCCCTCGGACGAGCAAGCTCAGCAAATTGTTCGTGAGGTGGGTCGCCGCGCGCTGCTTTCCAGCCGCGTTGAAGTGCCGCTGGAAAGCATGGTTCCCACCCGATCCAACCGCTGGCAGGCTGACAGCTCATTCGCGCTCGAAATCCCGATCGGCCAAAGTGGAGTCGGTCGAGTTCACTCGCTGAAACTGGGGTTGGGAACCGCCCAGCACGCAATCATCGCGGGCAAGACAGGTTCGGGCAAATCGAGTTTGTTGCATTCGATTATCACGAGTGCCGCGCTCAAGTACTCGCCCGAAAGCCTGCGGCTGGTGCTGCTCGATTTTAAGAAGGGTGTCGAGTTCCAGGTCTACTCCGATGCCGGACTGCCACATGCCGACATCATCGGAATCGAGAGCCATCGCGAATTCGGACTTAGCGCCCTGGAAACGATTGACGCCTGCATGCAGCGGCGTGGAGAAGCCTTTCGAAAGGCCGCTGTTCAGGATTTGGCCAGTTGGAACGCGGTTCATCCGCAGCATCCGATGCCTCGCGTGCTGTTGGTCATCGATGAGTTCCAGGAGCTGTTTGTCGAGGATGACAAGCTGTCCGGACAAGCCAGCTTGATCCTAGACCGCATCGTTCGCCAGGGACGGTCGTTTGGCGTCCACGCGGTGCTCAGCAGTCAAACTCTAGCCGGTTCCTATTCGCTGCCCCGCACGACGTTGGGACAAATGTCCGTGCGCATTGCCCTACAATGCGATGCGTCCGATGCGCAAATCATTTTCAGCGAAGACAACCCTGCCGCCGCCCGCCTGAAAGTCCCCGGACAAGCCATCTACAACGATGCTGGCGGACGTATCGAGGGCAATCAACCCATGCAAATTGGTTGGTTGGCGAAGTCGCAGCAAGTCCAGTGGCTGCAGGAATTACCCGCCGGCTACCGCAACCAGGACGCGACCACCAACCGCTTGGGGCGCTGCGTGGTTTACGATGGCAACCGATCGGCCACTTGGGATTCGGTCAACGCGGACTTGGCGATCGAGCAAGCATTGCGGGAAGTCAATCCCGATGCCCGCTGGTGTGTCGTTGGCGAAAGCGTCTCGATCAATCCCGCCGTCGTCTTTCCACTGACTCAGCAAGCCGGCAGAAACGTGCTCATAGTCGGCCCCGACGACGCGGCCGCCGCCGCAGTCCTCGATGCCGTCATTGGCTCCTTCATAAAAGCTACACAGGTGCAGCCGCCAAGTGGTTCGAGTGCATTGCACTCGGGTGAGACACAGTCCGCAGGGCTGCCTGGACGACCTCAATTGTTTGTGGTGCAGGGTGCCAAGCCCACCGACGCACGCTGCTTGAAATTGACTGCCAAGTGGCGAGAGCTGGACGCGGAAGTACATACGACCGATGCACGCGGCGTTGACGATATGCTCGCAGAGGTACACGCGCTGGTGCAGAACAGAATTGCAGGCGAGCTGGGTGGCCAGGAATTCCCACCGGTTTTACTAACGCTCGTTCAACTGGGACGCTTGCGGACGCTGCGGCGCGAGGACGATTTCAGTAGCTTTGGTGAAGCGAAGTTAACGCCTGACAAGTTGCTCGAAGAGATCTTGCGCGATGGTCCCAGTCAAGGTGTGTTTACCATTATTTGGGCCGAGAATTATTCGACCGTTAATCGATGGCTGGCCCGTTCGGCCCTGCGCGAAATCGAGATTCGGCTATTGATGCAAATGAGTTCGGGCGATTCCACAAATCTGGTGGATTCTGTGGCCGCATCGCGATTGGGTGATCACGTCATGCTGGTCTTTGACGAAGCGACGGGTCAGGACCAAAAGTTCCGCCCGTTTGCGGTCGATTCACTCGCTGAATTGCCTCAGTGGACCCGAGCCGTGCGCAGCCCATCTTGACGAACAGACGGCAACTTTTAGACTTATCGGATGGTATGCCAGACGATTACCCGATACCGAAAGCCCAGGTGGCGAAATTGGCAGACGCGCAACGTTGAGGTCGTTGTGGGGGCAACCCCTTGCTGGTTCAACTCCAGTCCTGGGCATT
>JBGSJL010000231.1:0-1956 GCA_041741955.1 Pirellulaceae bacterium
AGCCGCCCAGGAACTCGAGCGAGCTGCCATGGAACGCGAGCGAGCCGCCCAAACGGTGCGCCAGGAATGCCAATCCAGTCGCGAGCGCGTCGCGGACGTACAGCTGGCCGCAGCCAACTTTCGTTTGAAAAGCCCGAGCGCCGCTGGAACGCTAGCCAATCCGCCGCTAAATGCCTGGAATGCAGCGTTGGCAAGTCTGGAAGCGAATGTCAACCCGGACAATGCCCGCGACATGGAACAGCAGTTGGCCAAAATCAACGACGAAATTCATCGCCATTTGAACGGCTATGCGTCCATCGTAGGGTTGAGCCAACGCCAAGCGGTCGTCGAGCAGAAAATCGCCGCGCTGAGGAAATCGCCTGGCCGCGTTGCCGAGTCCAATATTACAACGACTCTAAAATTGCTCGAGCAGGCGACGCAGCGAGCCACGGCGGGCGAGCTGGGTGTGGATGAACTCGCGTCGCAGATGGATGCTGCGCTAAATGCGGGCAGCGATCAAATCGAGCTGGAGAAACGCCAGTTGGAGAGCGCTCAACTGCGAGCCTTGTGGATTCGACGTACGGTATTGTTCATGCTTGCTCTGATGGCCCTGGCCGTCGCGGGTGTGCTCTACATTTTGAATCGCCGTCGCCGCCCTGCCATGCTGCGTGCGCAAGCGGAACTGGCCGCTCGCGAACAGTCGGTGGCCGAAGAGACCGATGGCATCAACGTGCTGTTTGTCCGCAATGAAGAACTGCTGGGCAATCGAGAAAAGCTAAAGAAGCGAGGCTACGAAGGACTCACCAAACAGACCAGCGAACAAGCCATGGACTATGTGGACGAACTGTTCATTATGTCCCGTGAAGTACGTCGCGTGCTTGCCGAAGCCAAAAACCTAGTGTACCCCAGTGGCATTGCGGGTCGCCTAGTCAATCTGGTCAGCAGCAGCCGTTACCAACAAGCCATCAACGAAGTATCTGGAAAGCCACTACGATTTTCACGCGCAAACGGACTACCGCTGGTGCTGCGAGATCAGGTACCGCGCCGGAGCGATGGTTCGCTTCCAGATGAAATTTCGATGCCGTTCGAATCGGTCTTCAAAGCGTTTCAGCAGCGCGGCGACGACGCCGAAGCGGCGCTAAATCTAATCGAGAATTGCCTTGCCAACATCAGTGATCGACTTAACGATTTGCAAAGCGAGCTGGAAACGGCGACGAGGCTGGAAAAAGAGTTGGCCGCAGCGGCCTCGCAAGACCATTACTTTGACGTCCCGAATTATTTTGAAAAATTGATTCCTTCGGTACAACACGATGTGGCCGAAGCCGATAGTCAATCGACGTTTGATGCGGTGCAAGCGATGCAAGTTTCCGTGCCCGCCGCCCAGCGTAAACTCGACCAAGCCAAAGCGGTGGCTGAACATTTAACGGTTGCCCGCCAGCAATTGTTTCCCGCTTTGACCCAGGCGGCTGAACAGCTTGAGACTCTGGACTACACGTCCACTTGGATCGACGCGGACGTGCGATCCATTACCGCCGAAGCAAATCGCCTGATGGAATTCGCGACGCAGCGCTCGATCTCCGCTGAAGTCGATGAAGTTGCCAACAAGCTGCAGAGTTTGCGATCAAAATCCGAATTGTGCGTCGCGTTGGCCAAGAGTATCCAAGAAGCTGTGGCGCCTTCGCTGGTGGAGCTCAGTCAAAAGATTGAAAGCACACGCACGCACCTTGCCACACAACTGAATCTGCCACGCGATATCGTACTCAACGAAATGGACCGCGATCCCGACGACTGGTTTGCCGAAGCGACCAAGCATCTCGAAACGGCACGCAGCACACTCGCGCTGGGCAAGACCGAAGTCGTCCAATCGGCGCTCGACGCCACTGGCAACGCCACTTCGCGGGCAACGGCACTTATAGGTGAGTCTGTCGCGGCAGCCGAGTCGTATGAGCAGCACCGTCAGGGCGCGCACGCGGAACT
>JBGSJL010000232.1:0-42392 GCA_041741955.1 Pirellulaceae bacterium
TGTTACCTTTGGTCGAACGGCCTTGATCTATTGCGATGGCGAGCCAGCCGTAGAGTTGCTCGAGATCGTCGCCCCAGAAGACACGCTCGGATAGCGCTTGCGACTTGGGATCTATTTCGCATCCAGCGCCCAGCGGACTGCGGCGGTAATGAATTCGTTCGGACCGTCGCTGGTCTCTGGATGCGGGCTGAAGCAAATGACTCGGCCCTGACCAAACTGCCCACGCACGATCGCATGGGTGCCAGTCATCGCGCCGCTAGGTGCCCCGTTGCGAGCAATCTCAGATTCGTAAGTAGCCAGTACTTCGTAGGGCGGCAGATCGGGATTCTCGCCGGGTACCAGCAGCGGACCCTGCCCATAGTAAACCGACAACGTCGAACTGGCTGGGTCAAATAATTCGCTGCCGAGGACGGTGAGTCCAATTGTGACAGAGCCAGTCCCACGGGCCCAGTGAGCTCGATCCCAAACTCGTGCGTTAATCAAGTTAAGCGACCAAGAATATTGTGACGACGCGAGGTAAGACCCTGCGCAAATGCCAACGTAGCCCCCACCCTCGGCGACAAAATCGCGAATGGCATCACAACCATCGGTCTCCAACATTTCGGCTTGCTTGCTACCCGAACCGCCTGGCACGATCAGAACTTGGTAACCACTGAGTTGGCCGTCGCGAATCTCAGCAGGCCCAAGTCGTTGGCAGGCAAAACCTTGGTCGGTCGTGAGAAAACTCTGAAGGTTCTTAGGGCCTTTGGCCGTGTCGGCCGAGTGATCGTAAATGGCGACACGAATCGGCTGCGCGGTCGTGAGCACTGTCTGCTTGGCTTCGCGCAGTTCTTTTTCCATGGCCGCCATCGCGCGGGCTGTCATGGACTGGTGGAACGCAGTCATATCGGCGGTTGTGAAGCTGTGCGAAGCCCAAGCTTCGCGCATACTCAGCGTCTCTGCAATGATGGTTCTTTCGGCAGGCAATATGTCTTGCCAAATTCCGGGCAGCGACTTGGTGCGCACGCCCGTGCGTTCAGGCGTCAAGCTCCAGTCGCGCAACGTAATCGCAATCTCGCCGATTTCTCCACCGTGCGGATCGGTGAGTTCGTCGGCTACAGCTTCAACGTTCGTCCAGCAGGGCACTGCGATCGCGAATTTGGGATCGCCCAAGATGGCCCACATGGTTGTCAGGCTGGGTGATTCGCCCGCTCGAACTCCGTGAAACACGGCAGCCGATACGGTGGTGGTGCGGCTGATCGTACGCTCGGTGGAAAGTATCTCCGGCAGTGTACCCAGCACACAATTCACGCTGCCCGGATAGGCCTGACCGTCTTCGCTGGCGAGGTCGCGAGTCATGTGCTGCAAAATAAACGACAGCGAAAGGCTAGGCCCCAAATCGGACGCGAGTTGCGAATCGAGCAGCTCGCACGCTCGCAAGAAGCGCTCTCCAGCATAGATTGGGGCGACCTGCTCAGGTGCCGGATTGGGCGGCAAGTGTTGGGCTGTAGTCGCAAAGTTCGAACGCACGATATAACCTTGGGGTGCGACCGATGGTTCGTTTGCATCAAACATTTGGTAGCTGTGGGGACTGGTTTCAAACATGGCTGCACCGCCCTGGGCGTCGATGACTCCAAAGTTGGCCACCGTCGTGCGACCGTCTGCATTGGTTTCTTCAAGTAGTTTTCGGAAGTCCTCAACGGTCGCGCATCGCTCTAAAGCCAGCTTCATGAAGCCGCCATTGCCAAGGCGTCCTGTGCTGGGCGACGGCTGTGATTCCTGCCCAGAAGAGATGGCGGTTTTTTCAGGCAAGTCGCTGGCAGTTGCCCCTTTAAGGTCTTTGCTGAGCGAGTTCTCGATGCAAAAGCCTGCGGCATTGGTACCCATCCAAACTTCGCTGCGATCGCTCGCGTCAACGATAACTACGGCGCGAAAGCCTGTGCCTTCCAAGATGACCACTTCGTTGTGCAAAGTAGTCGATGTATCTCGGTTTTTCCACAGCAGAGGTCTACCGTCCGCAGTAACTCTGCCGCTGATAACAGCCGTCGTACAGGCATTTGCCCAGGAGCCTGCGATCGCCAAAAAAAATACACTTAGCAGAAACTTTTCGTGTCGACGCATGCTCCGGTACAACCTCTGTTGTTAAGCCTATTTCTTCAACTCGAATTCAACTTTGTTGACTTGGCCCGCAATGACTTCTGCGGTCATCAAGGACGTTTCTGGCGAGCCGTAGCGCGCAGGCAGAGTCTTCCTAGCATACTCGCTCTCGGATTCCTCGGCGGCTCCGAAGGCAACGCGATGCTTTCCGACGACAGCTCCGTCGTTGGGTTTGACGGTCGTCAATTTGAAATTGCCGTTTTCGTCCGTGTTACCCGACGAGAATGGGCCCGAACCGACGGGAAAAAAAACCACGCCGATTTTCGGAACGGGCAAGCCATTCATCAGCACCCTACCTTCGACGATGGCCGTTTGTGGGGCGTCACTTTTAGAACATCCCGAAAAAACCAATGTGCCGATCACGCAGAGAGCCAGAGACAGTCGGCCAGTGAGTTGGCTGGCCAACCAGTCTCTGCATGCATGCATTCTTTTGGCCACGAGCACGGCAGTTAGTTCGGCCACTGGACAACGCCTCCGTCGGCTCGATCGGCGATACGGTCGAAGAAAATGTTATCTGCATTTTCGCTAATAAACTGTACCGAGCCATCACCCAATACGAATTGCCCGCCACCCACGTGCGTGCTGGCCAGCGAATTATTGGAGTCGCGTGAATTCAGTTTGCGAAACCGCGCGTTGGCACCGGCTTTTTCACCGCACAACGATACGTGGTTGTTGACATTGGAGGTTGCATCCCTCGGAATACCCGCCCAAATACCACCCGTGTAGGCGCGCAGCACGCCCGTGGCGCTTCGGACACCGTTGGATCCCAGGCAACGCTCGCCTACCAACACAGTATTAGAAGTTCCGTCGCTGATATCCCCAAAGCGAATCGAGCTGTTCGCCGAGAAGCAGCCCGTGCCTTCGTTGGGACGACTTCCGTATACCAACGCTCCAGCCGTCGGCGCAGCTTGGTCGTACAGTGCGCCAAACACCGCAATGTAGTTTGACGTGGCGTATTCTCCGCGACTTGGATTCAAAGCGGGCCCCGGGTCGCTAGCGCAGCGATATACAGAGAGCGGCGTTTGAGCAAGTGTTTTAATCGCCACGGATCCATCGAGCGACTGCGTTGACACGCTCAAGCTGTTGTACAAATTGCCTTGTTCCACGAAGGGAAGAATCATCACGCCCCAACCCCAGCCGGGTGTGCCTGCGGTTGGCGTGGCCGTGCTATGGGGCCAAGCGCGGTAAAACGAACCCGGAAACTTTTTGTGCGAAGACTCATAATTGTGCATCGCCAGTCCAATTTGTTTGAGACTGTTCTGACACTGCATTCGACGCGCGGCTTCGCGCGCGGCTTGCACAGCGGGTAATAGCAACCCAACCAGAATACCAATGATGGCGATTACCACCAGCAGCTCCACTAAGGTGAAGCCGCGAGCCGTTACCGATCGATTCGAAAGATGTGTGTGAGTGGCCATTTCTGAGCGGGCAGGCTCAGCCGATAAACGAAACATCGAGTAGTCCCCAAAAGAATTTAATTGATGCAACAACACGCTGCGTTCGGTCGGAGGGGGTGAGAGAAATGTCGCCGAATGCAGACGAGGGTTGATGGTAGTAGCAGTGGGCGTTTTGTCAAGTTGCCCAGGCTCTAGCAGCGTCCACAGCACTTCGGCGGCAAAAACATCAAATCGCAATTTCCGTCGCGCAGGGCGCTCCGACCGTGCGACTGAGTTGATAAATTCAATGGTTAAGTTTTCGCCTTTCGACAGTTGTGCCACTTACCGGGACTTTGACAGTCTGGCAGCTTGTGTCTACAGTATTCAGAGGTTGTCGAGCGGTTCGCTCCCCGAATTGCATTGACCGACGGCTCCCGCCTTGCCCTCCCACCCTGCGGAATCACGCATTTAAAAGTCGAGCTTGACTGGCAATTGTCCAGTCCGTTTTTGCTATCCGACCCACCGACCTTTCATGGAGCATCATGCAATGAAGTGTTTTGGCAATGAACTTTCGCGTCGTTCTTTCATGACCGTCGGTGCAGTAGGCGGATTGACGCTGGCAGATTTACTGCGGTTGCGCAGCGTGCATGGAGATCAGAAACATTACGAGTTTATTCCTGCCAAAGCAGAAAGCGTTATCCACGTTTTCTTACCCGGTGGCATGGCCCACCAAGAGTCCTGGGATCCGAAGCCCTACAGCCCGCTCGAATATCGCGGCGAAATGGGTACCATCAAAACCAACACCGGTGAAGTCGTCAGTCAGGTTTTGCCGCAACTCGCTCAATGCGCTGACAAATTCACGATCATTCGCTCGATGACGCACGGTGAAGCGGCGCATGAGCGCGGCACCCATAACATGTTCACGGGTTACAAGCCCAGTCCAGCGCTGATCTACCCCAGCTTCGGCAGTGTCGTCAGTCACGAGTATGGTCCTCGCGAAAACCTGCCGCCATATATTTGCATTCCCAATATGCCCAGCGAGTTTGCGGGCAGCGGTTACTTGAGCACTTCTTACGCGCCTTTTAGTCTCGGATCGGATCCAGCGAACGACAGCTTCAAGGTTCAAGATCTGAGCATGCCCAGCGGTGTGGATGTCGAGCGTTTTTCAAAACGTCGCGCCGCACTGGATTCTGTAAACGAATATTTCGCCAAGCGACACAATGCCGATGCTGTGACCGCCATGGATAGTTTTTACCAGCGCGCCTACAGTCTGATTAGCTCGGACAAAGCTCGCGAGTCATTTGATATCGGCAAGGAAGAGGCCGCGATGCGCGATCGCTATGGTCGCAATCAGGCGGGCCAACGCTTGCTGCTGGCCCGCCGCCTAGTCGAAGCGGGCGCTCGGTTCGTAAGCTTGACGTATGGCGGTTGGGACATGCACACGCAGATCACCAATGGCTTCAACAACTCGATGCCGCCGCTTGATCAAGCTCTAGCAGCATTGATCAATGATCTGGACGCCCGCGGACTTTTGGATTCGACGTTAGTCATGGTTAGCAGCGAATTTGGCCGCACGCCAAAAATAAATTCCGATGGCGGCCGCGACCACTGGCCTAAGGTTTTCAGCGTGATGCTGGCCGGAGGCGGAATTAAGCGTGGATTGGTGTACGGCACATCGGATCCAACCGCTTCGGAACCGGATTCGGACCCTGTTTCTCCGGAAAACCTAGCTACCACAATTTACCATTTGCTGGGCATCGTCGCGGACAAGGAATTGATGGCGCCGGGAGATCGCCCCGTTGAAATCGTCGACGGCGGCGAGGTAATCAAGGCGCTGTTGGCTTAGCGAGCGGCGCCAATCACCGAAGCTATGCTGCAAACAAGTCTGCTGCGGAGCTGAATTGGCCAATTCAATCGGACCCCATTCATTCTTAGAGGATCGAGGCGATGAAGTCCACACTCGTAAGCCGTATGGCTTTGTGCCTAGTGTTGCATGGGACCCTGTCGGAAATTGTCTGCGCCGACGACCCGACGATTGCAATGCTCACACCTGCTGGCGTGCAGCGTGGGACCGAAACCGAGATTGTTGTCACTGGCGTGCGCTTGGCGGACGCCCGTAAGTTGCTGGTCTATCAAGAGTCGTCGGACGCAGAGCCTCCTATCCAGATAACGGAGATGACGGCTACGGATGACAAGTTAGTGAAAGTTAAATTGAAGGTCGCTGGTTCGTGCCCTCCCGGCTTGTTCGGCGTTCGTCTGGCAACTGATACTGGCATCAGCAACCTACGCCACTTTGCGGTTTCAGCCCTACCTCAAGCAAGTGACGTCGAGCCGAATAGCGACTTTGCTGCTCCACAATTGATTGCGCTAAATACAACTATCAATGGTGTTATTCAAACCGAGGATGTCGATTATTACGCTGTTGAGCTAGCGGAGAATCAAGTGCTGACTGTCGAGCTCGAAGGGCTGCGGCTGGGCACGGAGTTTTTCGATCCCAGCGTGGCGATCCTTGATGCGAATCGCTTTGAACTCGTTAGCTCCGATGACGCGCCACTGCTTCAGCAGGATTGCTTGTGCTCGTTCAAAGCCCCGGAGGCAGGTCGCTACGTCATCGAAGTGCGTGAGAGCAGTTTTGGCGGCAACGATCGCTGCCAGTATCGTTTGCACGTCGGTGACTTTCCGCGTCCGCTCGCCATCATCCCCAGCGGCGGTCGGCCGGGCGAGCTGATCGATGCCACACTCGTCGATGCGTCGGGTGAAACCTGGGTAGAAAAGATCCAACTTCCGAGCGTCGAAGGCGATTTTGATTACGTGGCTATTCGCGATGGCAAGGTTGCTCCTTCGCCGAATAGACTTCGCGTGGTTGATCTACCCAACTCTATTGAAAGCGAACCAGATACAGACCCGGCAGCGATCGTAGCCCACCAAACGCCGATCGCGTTCAATGGAGTTCTACAACAGCCTGGCGATGTCGATTGGTTTAAGGTCCTAGGTAAAAAGGATCAGCAGCTTGAGTTTAAGGTCTACGCCCGTCGCGTCTTGCGATCGCCCGTCGATAGTTGGTTAGAGATCCATAAGGCCTCTGGAGGTCAATTGGCTGCCAACGACGATTCTGGCGGACCGGATAGCCTTCTGACTTTCAAGTTTCCCGAGGATGGCGAATACCTAATTGCGATCCGCGACCAGCTGAACGAAGGTAGCCGAGCCCACGCTTATCGCATCGAAGTCGCTCCAGCGCAGGCTAAGCTGACCTTAGCGATCGACGAATTAGAACGCTATTTTTCGCAGGTTGTCGAAGTGCCGCAGGGTGCTCAGATGGCCGTGCTGTTACGTGCCAGTCGCGCGAATTTTAGCGGTGATCTGCGGTTGATGATGGATGCGTTGCCTGCGGGTTTAGAACTGTTGACAACCAGTATCGCAGCCAGCGAAGGTTATATTCCGATGATGCTCCGAGCGACGGCTGACGCACCCATCGAAAGCGCCCTGGTTCCTTTGCTGGCGGAAACCAAGCCAGATGGACCCAGCGTGAAAGGCGAGCTGGATCAACGCACGCTACTTGTGCGCGGGCAGAATAATGTGGATATGTGGGGACACAATACAGGTCGCTTGGCCGTGGCGGTTACTAAGTCCTTGCCGTATTCGCTGGAACTCATACAGCCTCAGGTGCCCTTGGTTCGCAATGGACAGACCAATTACCAAGTAAAAGTAACCCGCCAAGAAGGCTTTAAGGAACCCATTCGCCTTCGCGTGCTCTACAACCCAGCGGGTTGTTCGGCTAGCGGTTCTGTTCGCATTGAGCCCGAGCAAAGCCAAGCATTGATCCCAGTCACCGCCAACGCAAATGCGGTTCCTGGAAACTATCCGATTACGGTGCTAGCTAGCGCTAAGTCGACCAACGGAAGTGTATGGGTAGCCTCCTCGTTCATCAATTTTGAAGTGGCAGATTCGTTCTTCGATTTCAAGTTCGGTAAGACCGTCGCGGATACCGGCAGTAGTTCGGCAGCCGTAACCGTGGAGTTAGCCGTCAAACGCCCTCCCGAAGGCGACGTGGAATTCGAATTGCTTGGCCTGCCGGCTGGCGTCACCTCGCCGAATCCAAAAATAAAAATGACCGGTGAGTTAACACGGCTAAATTTTCCAATCTCCGTCGCAGCAGACGCAAGGGTTGGTCAATTTAAAACACTGGTGGTTCAAGCCGTCATCACGCGCCCGCAAGGCACCATCGTGCAGACGCAGGGAACAGGGGAAATGCAGTTGGCGACTCCCCTCGCCAGCGCTGCGGTTGCGGTCAATCCAACCCCTGCCGCCGCAGCTCCCACGGACAAACCGGTAAGTCGTTTGGAGCAGTTGCGGCAAGCAAAACTGCTTCTCGAACAGAAATAGAAATTGGCGAACCTCCTGGAGTTGTGCCAATCGCACAAACAAATCATGGAAACGAAAACATTGAAGAGAGTAGTCCTGCTTACGATTGTCCTGAGTACACTGCTCAATCGCGAATTGCGAGCGCAGTCAGCCCATTGGGAAACATTGTCGATCTACCCGCCGTCGGTGCAATTAGCCACCTCAGCCGACTTTCAAAACGTGATCGCTGTGGCTCGTCGAGACGATGGCGTGACGCTCGACGTAACAGACCAAGTCGAGTGGACGCTCGATAATCAGGAGTTGGCCAGTCTTTATAATTATCAGTTGAAACCCACGCTCGATGGCGAAACTAGGCTGTTAGCCAAGTGGAGAGAACTGTCCGCCGAAGCACAAGTTGTCGTGGTCGACTCGGCCAAATCCCGCGAGATCAGTTTTCATTTAGATATCATGCCCATCCTGACTCGGGCGGGCTGCAATACGGGGTCCTGCCATGGTGCTGCCCGCGGCAAAGACGGCTTTCGCCTCTCCCTGTTCGGGTTTGACCCCAGCGGTGACTACCAAAGAATCACTCGCGAAATCGGTATTCGTCGCATCAATCTAGCCATACCCGAACAAAGCTTGATCTACTTGAAGTCCATTGGCGGCGTACCTCACTCCGGCGGCAAGCGAATGGAGCCGGACAGCCAGTACGCAACGACGTTACTCAGCTGGCTTGAGCGCGAAGCTAAACTCGACGCAGCCACTCCGCCCGCGTGTACCCAAGTTGAATTGTTTCCGACGCAAGCCGTGCTCGAAGGCGAAGGGGCGACACAGCGTTTGGTAGCGGTCGCCCATTACAGCGACGGAACTACCCGCGACGTCACCTCGCTAGCTGCCTTTAGCAGTAACAACGAACGTACTGCTGCAGTCACCGATCTGGGAGCCGTCACAGCCGGTGTGCGCGGTGAGGCATTCGTGATGGCCCGCTTCGATACACACACGGTCGGTACGCAAGTTCTAGCTTTGCCGGTCGGCTTGGAGTATTCGGCACCAGAAGTGACCGGTAACTACATCGATCAACTTGTCGCTGAAAAACTGGAGAAACTTCGATTGCTGCCCAGCGGCAAGTGTACCGACGAAGAGTTTCTGCGGAGGATCACCATCGACATAGTTGGATTGCTTCCTACTGCCGAAGAATACACGGAGTTTATGAATAATGCGTCCAGTGAAAAGCGCAGAGACCTAATTGATCGACTTCTCCAACGCAAAGAGTTTAGCGAAATTTGGGCGATGAAGTGGGCGCAGCTCCTGCTTGTCAAAAGCGACAACCAGGTCAGCACGAAGGCCGCGTTTCAATACTCGAGCTGGCTTACAAACCAGCTCGCTAACAACAAGCCCATCGATCAAATAGTTCGCGAAATGATCGCATCCAACGGCGGTGTGTTCGAACAGCCCGCTACGAATTTTTACCAAGTAGAGCGCGACACGCTGAAGACCGCCGAGAATGTTGCCCAGGTATTCATGGGAATTCGCACTCAATGCGCCCAATGTCACAACCATCCGTTTGATCGCTGGACGATGGACGACTACTATGGCTTCGCATCTTTTTTTTCACAGCTAGGACGCAAGACGGGCGAAGACTATCGCGAAGTGATTGTTTTTAATCGAGGCGGCGGTGAAGTCCCGCATCCGGTCAGCAAACAGCCCGTTCCACCCACATTTTTAGGAGGTGCGCGGCCAGAGATTAATGGTCAAGATCGCCGGACTGTGCTCGCGTCGTGGATTACCAGTCCGGAAAATCCTTTTTTTGCGAAGAGTATTGCCAATCGAGTCTGGGCGCACTTCACCGGCACGGGCATCGTTCAGCCCGTGGATGATATTCGCGTCAGCAATCCAGCCAGCAATCCAGAACTCTTCGAGGAACTGGGACGCAAGCTAACAGAGTACCAGTTCGATTTGAAGCAACTGGTGCGCGACATCTGCAATTCAGAGACCTACCAACGCTCGACCCAGCCCAATGAAACCAACCAGCTCGACACTCGCAATTATGCCTTTGCAAAAGTCCGACGAGTGCCCGCCGAAATGCTGCTCGACTGCATTTCATTAGCGACAGGCACGCAGGACAAATTTCGAGGCCTGCCCATGGGTGCTCGGGCCGTGCAAATCGCCGACGGAACCACCAGTGATTATTTCTTGACGACTTTCGGACGTTCGCCGCGGACCACGGTTTGCGATGGCGAGGCCAGTACAGACCCGTCGCTCTCGCAGGCTCTGCACTTGTTAAATGGAAATTCGAGCCAGGGGAAAATCCAAAAGGGCAAGTTGATCTCGACTTGGCTCGATTCGGGCGTGCCCGTCCCGCAGGCAATCGAGAATATCTATGTCCGCGCCCTTTCGCGTCATCCCACTCAATCGGAGTTGGATCAACTGACTAAAATGGTGCTGGCGTCCGGAGATCAAGTCGCGGGACTGGAAGATGTTTTTTGGGCCGTGCTCAACAGTCGCGAATTTATGTTCAACCATTAAACGCTGCGTCGAAGCGCAGATGGCAACTCTATCATTAATACTAGAATATGAACCGTACACTGCTACTGCTAATTACTGCCTTGTCGCCGTGGACGAATATGTGGACGAAAGTTCTGGCAGATGAAGCCTCTGAAAAGTCGTCTGGCGACGAAAAGAAGGTGACGTTTGAGGAACACATTAAGCCCATATTTCGGGAACATTGTGTGACCTGCCATAGCGAGAGCGATAAGGAAAGCGACCTGGCGCTAGACACCTATGCGAGTTCCATGGCTGGGGGCTCAAGCGGGGCTGTGATCGTCGAAAACAATTCGAACGGTTCGCGTCTGTTTGCACTGTTGACTCATGCAGAACGGCCCTACATGCCGCCAGATCAAGATCCGATCGCCAAAGAGCAAATCGCTTTGGTTAAGGCATGGATCGAACAGGGCATGCCAGAGAATTCTGGCAGCAAAATCAAGCGCAGCAATAGTGCTGCTGCGGCCATGCTTTCGAATACTTCTGCGGGCAAGCCAGACGGTCCTCCGCCGATGCCGGAAAATCTACTACGACAGCCAGTGACTCAGACACAGCGGAGCGCGGCGATCGCGGCGATGGTGGCCAGCCCTTGGGCACCGTTGATCGCCGTTGGTGGGCAGGAGCAAGTTAGCTGCTACCACTCTGAGACGGGCCAGCTACTGGGTGTGATTCCGTTTCCTGAGGGCGAGCCACAGTCGCTCACGTTTACCCGCGATGGAAAACATTTGTTGATTGGCGGTGGACGCCATAGCCAAAGTGGATGCGCGGTATTGGTCGATATTGCCTCGGGCGAACGCATTGCAAAGGTCGGCGACGAGCTGGATATTGTGTTGGCGGCCGATATTAGCCCCGACAAGAAACGGATCGCTCTGAGTGGCCCACAAAAAACAGTAAAAGTCTTCGATACGTTTAGTGGCGAAACGCTCCTAGAATTGAAGAAACACACCGACTGGGTCTTCGCTTTGCGCTACAGCCCCGACGGAGTGCTCTTGGCGACCGGAGACCGCTCCAATGGGCTAATCGTTTGGGAAGCAGAAACGGGGCGTATTTATGGCGAACTGGCAGGGCATAAGGACCAAGTTCGTAGCTTGGATTTCCGCGCCGATTCCAATGTGTTGGCAAGCGCCAGCCGTGACGGAACCATCAAGCTGTGGGACATGCTTGAAAGCAAAGAGATTAAATCCTGGGATGCGCATGGCGGCGGTGTGTCGTCCGTTACATTCGCACAAAACGGGCTCCTCGCATCTGCGGGCCAAGATTCGCGTATCAAATTGTGGAATGGAAATGGCGAACTACAAAAGGAGTTTCAAGGGCTCGAGGAAGCCGCCCTGGAAGTTGCACTCACTGGAGATGGACTGTCCCTGGCCGGCGGCGACTGGCACGGTCACGTAAAACTTTGGCAGGCAGCCGATCCAAATCAGGTAAAATTAATTGCTGCCAATCCGCTTTCCATCGAGCAGCGTCTCGAGCAGTCGCTGACTGGGCTGGCCACATTGAAAGCCGAGTTCGAAACAGTTCATCAGGCAGCTACGGCTGCGGAAACTGCCGCCGCTGAATCGCTCGACTTGCTGAACGCAGCGCAACGAACCGTCGATATCTCTAGCCAAGAACTCGCTCAAGCCTCTGCTCGCGATCAGGCTCTGGCCGCACAAATCGAGCAACAGGATGTAAAGATTGCTGAACTTGCAACTCAACTTGAGGCCGCCAAACAACTTCGCCTTAAAACGGGGACTGAATTCGAAACAGCCAAGACCCAAGTCGCCACGCTTAACGCTCAGGCTCAAACTGCGGCCGATTCATTGACCGCTGTCAACACAGCGCACCAGCAGCAAGCTAGCGTTACAGCCGAAGCCATCAAACGGCGGGACGAATTGGCTGCGAGACTCGCAGCAGCTCAAGCGGCAGCAGACGTCGCCGCTGCCGACAAAGCCGCCTTGGATGCGAAGGCCGCGTCGCTAAAAGATCTCAACGCACAAACGGCTGCTGTTGTGCATACGCTCGTCGAGCAGGTTACTGCGGCCGCCAATCAGCAAATAGCTCAGGGTGCTGCCGTCGAGAAACTGGTTACCGAGATGCAAGCTCTTGTCGATCAGTTGACGCTGCTTCAACTTCGAGTCGAGGAGGCTCGTAAAGCCCGCGAGCAATCCGAAAAAAATCTTGGTCTGAAGTCTGAGCAAGCCGCCCAATTGAAACAGCAGCTCGAAGCGGCCGAACAAGCGGCTTTGGACGCTCAAGCTCAATTGCGACTATTCCAAGAGTCCTATGGCCACCCCGATTAAGTCAGCCAGAAACGTTTCGGCAGAAAAATTAGGCTGGGCACCGCGGTTTTGCTTGCTTTAGCCGCAGCGACTATCTGTGTTTCCTACACTGTCGGTGCGGCAGATCTGTTTTCACTAGCCGTCTGGATCATCTAGCAATTCCTGAAGCCGTCGCCGGAGCTCGGGCGATAGGCGTTCTAGCCAACGCTCATCAATCATGCCAATTGAGATCATGTCGCGAATATGCACGCGATCTTTGTCGCGAAAAGAGCTCAGCTTCATCGCCACCAATCGATCGAAAGGTAGCGTTCGCGCATCGGCAATCAATTCGTATACATCAATCTTTGGTACTGGTTCTGGGTAGTCCTCGCGCACTTTTTTTCCCGCGAAGACGACGTGAACCGCATCGCGCGCCTTGGCATCGGGTCCATCCAGAAACATGGTCAGACCAGCCGAGCGCCGGTAGATAAAGCCCTCGGCCTCCAGAGCAGGAATGGCTCGTGCCAAATCGGATTCATTCAAAATGATATCGACATCTCTTGTGTTTCGAACCACCGATTCGTCTACTTGGGAAACCCAGTGTTGAACAGCATTGCCGCCGATCACGGCGTATGGAATATCAGCGGAATTAAGGGCGCGCACGACACGGCGTAAGCGATCCTTCACTTTTTCCACGGCCCCCTCGATTCTGCCCCAGAGTGCGTCGCCCGTAAACTTTATTTCCACCATTTATTGGGTCCTCTTCCTATCCTATTGTAACACCCACAGATCCCATATTCGCACGCACCGAGTTCGAGAGTCCCATTTCGTGAACCGACGGAGCAAGCCCCAAAAACCTTAAGTTCCCCTGAGACAATCCTACTGAACAATGGGCTCGACGGGGCAGTCCATGGCTTCCAATGCCGAGACCATTTCGTGCAAAGCCCACTGAGGGTCATCGGCTGCGAGCAAATAGCGCGGGCCAGCAATTGGCCAAACTTGCCGACTGGACTGCTGCAAACCGCCCGAGTCAACCGACGCGTCATAGTTCGGAAACGACCCATCATCGTCTGCTGCGTCCAGCAGATTCAATTGTTGTGCAAGCCGATGATATTGTTTTTCCCAAGCCACAATGGGTTGCATGGATTCGGAGCGGCGCGGATCGCTATGGGCCAGGAACATAGTCAGTTTTGCACTCGGTAAGCGCTGCGTGCCGTTGAAAGCAGCTTGCGTCTGGGCCATGGAAATCCAGCGAGTTTGCTGAGACCGAGGAATCGCTTCACTTGGCCGCACAATGGTTGCTAGCGACATGTCGGCCAGTTGTTTGAACAGCGACTGATGCTGTGCGGGCGTATCAAGCAAAATTAACAAGCTGCCCGCCCCGGCCTGTACAGACGCCGCAAGCTGTTCGATGCTCAGTTGGGAGACGGGATCGATCCAATCCGCAGCCACATCTT
Organism: Pirellulaceae bacterium; assembly: GCA_041741955.1. Lineage (GTDB taxonomy): Bacteria > Planctomycetota > Planctomycetia > Pirellulales > Pirellulaceae > Aureliella. Next base: position 14,089 of record JBGSJL010000232.1, read on the forward strand.
TGGCGGGAACTAGAATAAATCGACGCATGCACATTCGCGGATGTGGTACCTTGAGATGTTCGGTCCAAATCCTCTGTTGCTCGTAGAGTAGAATATCCAAGTCGATCCGACGGGCTTCCCAGCGACGGTTTCGCTGGCGGCCGAGTTCCAACTCGACGGCTCCGATCGCCTTCCAAACTTCGATGGCCGTCAGCCTGGTTTCAGCGGCAGCGACGGCATTGACGAAGGGCGGTTGGCCCGTGGGCCCGCCTACTGGCGGTGTGCGAAAGAAGCGGCTAAGCCGGAAGGCTTCGCGGGCACAGCCCAAGCGTTTCTGCAACAGCTCGGCGGCCATTTGAATCGTTTCGAGCGAGTTGCCAATGTTTGCGCCAAAGCTGATCAAGCATCGCATTAGGGTCTGGACAATTCCTCGAAATTCCAAAGCGCCGTTGTATCCCGCTTTTCTGGATCGGATAACAAGCCGGTTTGCCGGCACATTTTGACAATCAGTGGACGCTCGGGCTGAGTGTTGCGATTCACCATCTCGACGGTCACGTAGTTCTGCTGGCCTTGAGTGACCACACTTACGCCTCTGACAAATTCCCATTGGGCGCTGGAACCCATGGCAATAATTTCCGCGGTCAATGGACTATCAAGAAAAACTTTCGCAATTTCCCCTTCCTCTTCCGAAAGCTGGGAGTAGTACTGTCGTAGATCGGTACCGGTCAGTTGCCGAGCGCTTTCTACGCGTTTGAGCTCCAGTGCATCGTATTTGTTGCCCTTTGCAAGCGTGTCGAGGAAGACTTTGGCATTCTGAGCAGCTTCGGAGTAGAGATAACCATCCTTACCCGTTCGCGCGGAAATCGACCAGCCAATCGAAGCGACAGCCATCGCGAGCCCGAGCTGAGCGAGCCACAGACCACCCATCTGAGAATTACGAGACAACTTCCACACGACGGCAATTCCGAGAGCCCCAGCCAGCATCGATAGCGGCAGCAGAATAGTCGAGAATGCGGCGAACAAGCTCAAAAGTCCCGCCGCAAATGCCACGTAGGCCATGCGACTGAAGGGGAGTCGGTCAAACTCGTTAGCAGCATCTAGGCTTTGGAAGGCAGGTCGCTTGGGGAGATCGGAACTAGACATCGGATCGTTGAAAACTCTTCAATTAATGACTGGGGATTGACCGGTACGAATGAAAACGTTGGCGCTATCCTCTACTACTTCGCTCGTCAGCGGCAGGTTCACTCGGGGGCGCCAATGGAGAAGTGGCCTGAACTCCAAGCTACGGTTTTTTGGGCGGTGCGAGCACGCGCTGGAGCTCTTGGAGACTCGTGAGTCCAGTGGCGACCGCCAGCACGCCTTCCTCTTGAAGTGTAAGAAATCCTTGCTTCCGTGCAACTGCCAAGACGTTGGCCGCATCCGGCTGCGTTACCAGGGCCGTTCGGATCGCATCATTGAGCTCTAGTAGCTCAAAAATCCCAGCGCGTCCAAAATAGCCTCGTCCATTGCAGCGTTTGCAAATCTCGATTTCAATCGGCTTGCCATGTTCGTCGACGCGCTGTTCGGGAGGCGGCGGTATGTAGGGCTGGTACAGGTTTTGCACGCGTCCGGCTGGAATGCCCAACTTTTGTAACAACTGCGGAGTTGGCTGGAACGGTACGCGGCATTCTGTGCACAACCTCCGAACCAAGCGTAGATTGATAACGCCACACGTAATCTTAATCAGTGCTCTGGCCGACTGGGGATAGGTGGCAATCAGCTTCAAGAGGGCTTCAACGGCCGACGGAGCTACCAGCCGAGTAATGGCATAGCGGTGCTCGTCAATCACTTCGCCACAAACAAGCTTAGCAATTTCTGGGCTAAATAAATCCGGTAGGATCAGTGCGTCGGGCTGTTTTAAAAGCAGGCTGGTCATAACCGTCATCGGCGTCTCGCCCGCGGCCTTGTCAAATGTGTGCTTGCCGATATTGATCAGTTCAGGGTCGCCCAGGGCCACATCTTCGATGCTGTGAAAGTCTCGCACAAATCGGTCGGCCGACTCCAATCCAACTCGCCAAATGGTAGGCAAGCCGTGCGCGGGAATTCCGCTAAACAGAAACAGTTTCTCGTCCGAATTCAAAAGTCGCCTGAGCTGCTCCTGCAATTTCTCGCGCATACCCAAATCGGTGAGATTATTCAACACAGATTTTTTGGGTTCGATCCGCATCAACACGCGTTCGCCGGCGGGTGTACCCTGGCTGACGAATTCGATGATCCAATCGGTGCCCTTCATTTGCACCGGCAGCGACCCCTGTTGCCGCGTGCGCCGGTCGGCCGCATTCAACCTGCACAGTTTCTTCAGGACAATTAAGACGCCGTCACCTGTCGGCCGATCCATGGCGGGCATGTTCTCCCACAGTCCATCGACGCGAAAGCGAATGACAACACCCTGCTGCGAAAAATCGAGCAAAACTTGATCGGCCCGCGCCAGCAGGGCTTGAGCGATCAAACCATTCGCAGCCGAGAACTGTTCAATGCCGCGACAGGCGATCAGGATGCCCTGCACCTCCGCCTTGTCCCCCTTGAGCTTCCAATCTATGGGTGGCAATTCCTGTTCGCCGGATTTCGAGCTTCCCTTCTTCTTTTTTTTTCGACTACCGAACATAGTTAAAACTTTGTAGTGGATGGAAGCGTGATTAAATGATACCCGGCGTACTTACGGTGATGCCCTTGAGAGCCATCTTAAGCGCGTCTTTGTTGGGAGCTACCGCAAAAGCTGTTGGGCGGTCGATCAACTCCAGGTCGATGAGATTCTTGAGACTCATGGTAAAGTCCTGCATGCCTTCGGCGGCACCAATGCGAATCGCATCCGGCAATTTGGCGTCTTTGCCTTCGAGCACCAATTTTTGAATCATGGGCGTGAACGTCATGATTTCGACCGTCGGTACTCGCCCCACCCCAGGCTTGATACTCTTGAGTAGTTTTTGGGCGACGATACCCTTCATATTGAAGGCGATGGCCGAGCGGATCGCCCCGTGCATTTCTTCAGGAAACAAATCGAGAATACGGCCAATGGTTGTCGGTGCACTGGATGCGTGAATGGTTCCAAAAACCAAGTGACCCGTTTCCGCGGCGTGGATGGCCGTCATGAAAGTTTCTTGATCGCGCATCTCACCCACCAAAATCACGTCGGGGTCTTCGCGGACGGCATGTTTCATGCCGATCTCGAAATCCTTCACGTCCTGCCCGATTTCGCGCTGGTTGATCAGACACTTGTCGTCCGTGAACACGAACTCGATCGGATCTTCCAGAGTGAGGATGTGTTTGCTGTAGATCGAATTGATATAGTTCAAAATCGATCCGATGGTGGTGCTCTTGCCTGAACCGGTCACACCGGCCAGCAGCACCATGCCTTGGTCGAAGTGGCAAAGCGTCTCGATCGACGGCGGTAGGTAGAGCCCCTGAAAAGGTGGAATATAGTTGTTAACCCGCCGTGCCACCAAGCCAACTTTGCCCAATTGCTTGAGCATGTTCACGCGAAATCGCCAGTTCACTCCGTCGACTTCAACGACGTAGGCAAAGTCGGCGCCACCGTCTTCTTCAAATATTCTACGGGCTCTTGCATCGAGCATAGGGACCAGCAAACGCACCATTTCTTCGTTATCGATGGGTGCCCGATTGAGCGGCTTGAGTGTCCCATTGACTCGAACGATAGGTGCCTGGCCGACTTTCAAATGCAAGTCGCTACCCTGAAGTTTCACGAGGGCTCGGAACATCTTGTCGACTTCGAGCGGTTCGCGCTCCTTGAGCAGGTCGCCGATCAAGCGATCCATGGTTTCGTCACCCGAACTCTTGAATTCGGCAGTCGCCATGCAGTACCTCTCCAACGGTTATTGAAATGAGCCGATTTTAAAGTCGCACCGCGATGCCTCGGGCTGCCATGATGCGCTTCGTTTCCCCTATTGTATACTGACCAAAATGAAAAATGCTGGCTGCTAGCGCGGCATCTGCTTTTCCATGCTGAATAACATCCGCCAGGTGCTCTGGTCGTCCTGCCCCACCGCTGGCGACGACAGGAATGCCTACCGCCGAAGCGACTGCGGCTGTGATTTCGATGTCGTAGCCATCGCAGGTTCCATCGCAATCCATGCTCGTGAGCACAATTTCGCCCGCTCCCAGTGACTCGATGTGGCGGGCCCAAGGAACGGCCTCCAGTCCGGTCGGCGTCCGCCCTCCATGAATATGGACCTCCCATACCTGTTGGGGCTCGCCGTCCACAGACTGGCGGAGCACGCGTTTGGGATCGATATTAACCACAATGCACTGGCTCCCAAAGCGCTGAGCCGCTTTGGCGACAAAGTCTGGGTCTTGGCAAGCGGCCGTATTGATCGAAACCTTGTCGCAGCCGGCTTGGAGCAACTGGCGAATATCTTCGAGCGTGCGGATCCCCCCGCCTACGGTCAATGGCATAAAAACTTGCTCCGCCGTGCGGCGTACAACATCCAAGATAATCCCGCGCTGCTGATGGCTGGCCGTGATATCTAGAAAAACCAGCTCGTCGGCACCCTCGCGCTCATAGCGGGCGGCGACTTCAACGGGATCTCCCGCGTCGCGCAAGTTGACGAAGTTTGTCCCCTTAACAACCCGCCCTTGCTCGACATCAAGACACGGTATCACGCGTTTGGCTAACATCGGCTTTTCCGTTATTGGGTAGAGATGTGAACCGTCTAAAGCAGGCCTAGAGAAATTCAACGAAAAAAGGAGGCTCTTCAGAGCCTCCCTCTATTCCATTCTAATTGTGACTATTTCCCGCTGGGCTTAAAGTCCAAATGGATTATCACCGCCAGCAGCCGGCGCAAATGGGTCGCCCCCAGCGGGCACTTCGGCGGGCGGCGTACCAAACGGATCGGGTGAGCTAGGCTGGGGAGCGTCAGGCATCACGGGGAGGGCGTCGGCAGGTGGTGTAGCAGGATCGTCGCCAAACGGATCGGCTATATCGCTCGGTTCTAGTGCCGAAGGAGCTGCCGGTGTCACCGCAGATTCGCTGGAGGGTACAATTTCGCTTGGAATTGGTGTCGAGTTGTCGCGCGGCGGGGCAACGTTCGCAGCAGCACCCGCACCGCTTTCGTTCAACAATTGGCGAGCTTGTTCGAGCATGAGCTGTTGCTGCTTGACAGCAATTCGCGCGTCGCGTCGTGCATTTTCGATCTTAGTGCGCAAATGCCCTTGAACGCGAGTAAGCGCCGCACTCACGTCGACGACGCGCTTGCCTTCAGCTTCAAGTCGCGCGGCGTTTTCAAAGTCCATTTCTCCGCCGTAGCCGGCTGCTTCCCGTGCCAAGCCGCGAAAAAAGAGAGCTCGCGCGTCCTCGGAGCCACTGTCAACCACCGTCGAAAGCACTTGATCGGCACCCGCAAAGTCGTGTGCAAAATAGCGATGAACACCCTCGCCGTACAATTCGACCATCGCATCGCTTTGGGCGACGGCTGCCGGCTGCAACAGACCAAAACCCGACTGCAACAGAGTAAAACAAAGTGCGAGGCTCAAAAATCGGGGCATGACCCAGTCTCCTAGGAATTTGAACGGTTTAAAGTATCATCATACGGCTGCTCTGGGCAACCTTGTAGATCTGGGCAAGCTTAAAAATGCCGCTCAACCAGCGTGCAACGGCAATCTCTGTCAGCACTTTGGAACAATCTACGAAGCCCCGATACTAATTGCCGGTCTGGGCAGACGCAACTAGCGCAATCGCTAGATCCCGTAGAATTCCCAGCCACCGGCGAGGCACCCGCCACGGATTGTCGAATTCGCCGCAGATCGGTAGCTTTATGGGGTCCGCCGCGATCGATTCTCTGGTTGGAAGCTCGTTTTCGGCATGTTCGCTTTCTGCAAGGTCTTTCTGCAAGGTCATAGTCGGGGGAAAAACGATGCGTTGGCAAGGTGAATCTGGTAGTAAGAATGTGGAGGACGCGCGCAGCCTACGGGGAACTGCCATGGTCGGCGGAGGTGGCATCTTGGCCGTCATTTTGGCAATCGTCTTTACGCTCATGCGTGGCGGCGATGCCCAGCAAGCCCTCCAGCAGGGAGCACAACAATTGCAGCAGCAATTGCAAGCTGCGGCAGCGATCGAAACGCAAGGCGATGTCAATCCAGAAGATGACGAATCCTATAAGTTCACCAGCGTAGTGCTAAGATATACCGAAGACGTTTGGGGCGAACTGTTCCCGGAATTGGTCGGCAAGCCTTACCAGCAGCCCAAGTTAATTGTCTTCCGTGGCGCTGTGAATAGTGCCTGCGGTCAAGCCAGTGCGGCGGTGGGACCGTTCTATTGCCCAGGAGATATGAAGGTCTATCTCGATCTTTCGTTCTTCGAAGAAATGCGGTCCAAGTTCAAAGCTCCCGGTGACTTTGCGTGCGCCTACGTGGTCGCTCACGAAGTTGGTCACCATGTCCAGAATCTACTGGGACTGTCTGCAAAGGTTCAGCAATTGCAGGCCAGAAGCAATAAAGTTGACGCCAATAACCTCAGCGTGCGACTCGAGTTACAGGCCGACTTTTTAGCTGGAGTTTGGGCGCACCACGCACAGAAAAAATTTAACATTCTAGAAAACGGTGACATCGCCGAGGCGATTCATGCCGCCCAGGCCATCGGCGACGACACGCTCCAGCGGCAAGCCCAAGGCAGGGTGGTGCCCGATGCGTTCACCCACGGCAGCTCCGAACAGCGCGTTCGCTGGTTCAGCGAGGGCCTCAAGTCCGGTAACTTCGAAGACTTGAACCTGCTATTCGACCTAGATTATGACCAACTCTAGTTCGGTCCCGATGCCTTTTGTCTAGTAAATACATCAACATGACTGCGGCTACACACCCGAACGCAGCGCATCGAGGTGTCGGCTAAAGTGATCGGCGAGCACTTCGCTGTACGTTTCTGGATGGGAATTAAGGACCGACCGCACAGCCGGTCCTAATTCTGGATGCGTCAATGTAGACCCGAACGTACAGTGTAGAATCTGGCGACCTGGTTCGGTGAAGCCAACCCCAGGCGGTACATCAGCCCAGCGCTCCAAGTAAACCTGTTCAAGTTGTCGGCGATCTAAATCCTTATCCGTGGGAACTGCGGCATTCGTGGCAGACACGTGATAGGTAGCTTTGTCGGTATCATAGCGCGAGCGTCCGAACTGTACGATCTGACGAAAAAGGGGCTCGTCGTGAATGGCCACAACTCGCAGCGCCTCAAGGTAGCTGGTGCCCGCCGTCTTGACATGGAAGCGACCCTGCGTGGCCCGCGCCAGTGCCGCGTACATCGAGAGTTTATCGGAACCTGAATGCAAGCTCAGCTTGTACGGCCCCAGCATATCCGCGATGGCCGCATGGTCGTTCAGCGAAGCCTGCAGCGCAGCCACATCGCCTTTGTAATCCACGCCCTTCTCGAATTCGCCAATGAACCGCGGCGCGAGACTGACTAGCTTCATGCCACCCTGCAAACATTGGTCGGCGATGATGTAATGTTCCGCCAAAGTCGTCGGCTGGTCGGTCTCGTCGACCGACAGCTCAATCTCATAGTCGCGGCCAGCCGCTTGATGGATGCCGCGAATATGATTGCCTAATTCGAGAGCCATTTGTATCGCTGCTCCGTACTTTACGGCAGCCCGCATGCAGGCTTGTTCGTCAAGCACGATCTGCTTGCCACTTGGAATGGCAATCGATTTACCCAAGTAACCGGCGTACCACGGTGAGGTAGCACGAGACGCAGTGAATTTCTCCCGCAGGGTGGCTTCGTCGTAGTCATCCGCTTGCTGGTCTACACTCCCCGACGGATCGATCGTAAAAAATGTAAAGCCCACTACGGCTGTCACGTTGACGTCCTCTGCGGTCTTGAGGTGATCGGCGTCTGCACCGATATTACCGTTCCAACCCGCTTGGCGGGCGCCTTGCATCGCGTCGCTCATCACTTGGTGCGGTGTTCGCTGAGTTCGAAACATCTCGCGAATGGATTGCTGTGGAAAAATGGGCTGGATTGGGCCCCCCGAGCGTTGCATGGCCACGACGTGCCCAGGTGTGGCTAGGCCAATCCGATCGCCGAACCCAAAACTTGGAGCTAAGCCCAGGGGTACGCAGCCGGAGTCCTTCAGTTCTAACATCAGTGTACCCTAACGCATTAAAATTTCTTGAACATTGCGGCTCCGTGGGGCCCACGGAGAAAAATGTGGCTCGGTGGTCCCCACCGAGAATTACGCTGAAGACCAACGCGCCACATTAATATGTTGGAGACCAACCTGCCACACTATTTACGTTTCTAACTACGTGCTCCCATGGAGTCCTGAGCGAAGTAGCGCTTGTACACTTCCATAGTTTTCACAGCGGCTGTTTGCGAATCGGGCAACGGGAAGGCTTCTGCCGAAACGTATCCATCGAATCCAATCTCTCGGATCGCTTCCGCAATGGGCGCGTAGTCCATATGACCTAAGCCTGTCGCTTTTCGATTGGAGTCGACAAAATGGATGTGCCCAATATGCTTACCACCAGCTCGCAGGGCATCGGCAATATTGGCTTCCTCGATATTCATATGGAATAGATCGGCCAATAATCGCACATTGCCCGTGCTCAGCGAGTTTAAGTAGCTGGCACCATCGACCATCGTTTTGATGAGATTCGTTTCGTAGCGGTTGAGCGGTTCGTAGATGAGCGGCAACTGGTGCTCTTGAGCATGGGATCCCAGTTCGTTCAGCGCGGCGGCTAACAAATCGAGCGCCACCTCGCGAGACATCGAACCACCCCAACGGCCTTGCATGGAACCAATAATAGCAGGCGCGTTGAACCGAGCTCCAAAATCAATCATCCGCTTCACGAAATCGCGCGCGGACTGGCGCTTGGCGGGATCCGAGTCGGTCAGGCTCAAGCCATGCTTGACCATCCCAGCACCCGTGCCGACAGCGGCGACACGCATGCGATGTTTCTCCATCAAGCCGAGTACTTGACTGGGATCCAATGCGTCAGGACCGGGCGCGAAGATTTCAACCGCATCAAAACCCAACACTGCCGCTCGTGCAAACGCATCCTGTAGCCCATCCCAAAAGACAAACGGACCTCCACGAGCCTCTTCCACCAAGCTGACCGTTATCGCAGAGCGAATCATAGTACTTTCCAAAAAAACGTAGCTAGGCCAGCTCAATGACGGCCTTGATGACTCCCGATTCGGGTTGGGTAAACGACTGAAACTCGTCGATCATGTTTTCAAACGTGGTGCGATGTGTGATCCAGGGCTTGGTATCGATAGTGCCGTCTTCGATCAAACCAATTATGCGGGTAAAGTCCCCAGGCATTGCATTCCGCGAACCTCGAATGGACATTTCTGGCTTGTGCAATATTGGGTGCTTGAATGATACCTCAGCGGTCGTGATGCCCACATAGACCAGCGAACCCGTGTGCGCTACATATTCCAGCGCACTGGACATCGATCGGTTATTTCCGGTGGCATCGGTTACCACAAAGTACTTGTCACCTCCCGTGATTGCGTGCATTTGTTCGAGTTCACTGCCATCGGCTTTGTACAAAATGGTATGGGCCACGCCATATTTCTCGCGACAAAAATTTAATCGAGATTGGACCATGTCCATGACGGTGATCGTAGCACCCGTCAAACGGACGAACTCGAGCGTAGCTAGTCCAATCGGTCCGGCACCAATGATCAACGCGTGGTCCCCTTGGCCTACCGCACCGCGATCGCAGGCATGGCAGCCGATGGCCAGAGTTTCGACGAGTGCTAGTTGTTCGTAGCTGAGTTTGTTTGAAGCGTGCAATTTGTCGGCGCGAACCAGAAATCGCTCGCACAGTCCGCCGTCGACCATAACGCCAATGACCTTCAATGTTTCACAGCAATTGCCATTGCCTTTGCGGCAGGCATAACAACTGCCGCAATTCATGTAGGGCTCGACGCTGCAACGATCGCCCTGCGTGACGTTGCTGACGTTCGCGCCCACTTCCAATACTTCCACGCCGAGTTCATGGCCGGGGATGCGTGGGTAGCTGAAGAAAGGCATCTTGCCCAGGAAACCGCTGTAATCCGTGCCGCAAATCCCCATGCGATGTGTGCGTACCAACGCCTGCCCCGGCCCAGGCTTTCCCGGGTCGGCAATGTCTACTTTTTCGAAGCGTCGCGGCTCTTCTAAACGAATTGCTTTCATAAGTTGCTTTTCAGTCGTTTGCGGTTGAATTGAGCAGGCACGCCAATCCCACGGGATCAACTCGGCAACCCCCAGAGAAATCGCTGCCTAATTCACGGCTTGGTCGTCGGAAGTTTGTGAGGCTTGAATAAATCCTAAGATCTCGAACACTTCATCTTTCGAGTAGCGGTCGAGCAGCCCCTTGGGCATCATGGAATTGTTCGTTTTAACGATTTGCTCGATGTCCTTTTTGAGAACGACTGTCGGTTGCTTAGCTTCCGGATTTTCGAGCAGAGAAATTTTGTCTTTCGAGTCCTCAACAATTAGCCCTGAGATCGTTTTGCCATCCACGTCCAGAATAATATGCACTGCATACTTGTCGTCGATACGGTGTGAAGGGTCGACGATCTCTTGCAGCACTGCACGACTATCCCCTTTCCAGCGCGCGAAAGTATCGCTCAAATTGGGTCCGACATTTCCAACGCCAGCCACTCCCAGTTTGTGGCACTGCGCGCAAGTGGCTTCGGTAAACAACTTTTCACCGATCGTCGGCGAACGACCGCGCAGCCCCGTGGGTAATTCCGCCTCGAAGTCATTGATCGTCCAGCTTTGTACGAAATGTCGATTACTGCCGATCGGGTCCTTGGGCACGACTGGGTTTTTTTGCCAAGCATCCAAGTCGTCGACCACCACCATCACGCCATACATGCGCATCCAGTGTCTGGGGAAGGTACACACATAGGGATACTCGCCAGGGGTTTGCGGAGCGGTAAAGGTTAAGGCCTCTTGTGCGCGAGCGGCCACCATGTCAGTTGCAAATAGAACTTTTTCGCTGATCGGCACGTACTGCTTACCATCCAGTCCACCCGTGGGGCCAGTTTCCAATCCCAAATCGGCAACTTCCTGCAGCCCGCCTGGCATCGTCACGACCAAATTGTGCGGCATCATATCCTCGTTGATCAATACGACTTGAACCGGCCGTCCCGCCTCGACAGCGAAGTAGGGCAGGTCGTATCGCATTTCTTCTTCGACTGTGTGTACGCGAACCACACGCACCACCGTTTCACGCAATCGGTCGCGGAAGCTCTTAGCTTGCGACGAGGGTGCTGTGGCCATAAGTTGATCTACCAACTCCATCGCATCCAAGAAGGAGTCGCTCGTGCGCTGAGCTGCGGGAGTCCGTTCGGCGAAATTGACCAGCCAATCGATGAGCTTCAGGCTCGTGTCGGCGTCGCGCGCTTCCGGCTTCACCGAGAGCAGGGCTCGAATGGCCGCCGTTCGCAGAGGCTCGGATTCGATCAGATCGGCCGCGCACACAAATGTTTGCGGTTGACCGCTAGAGATAGTGGCCAGCGCATCCAATGCCGATCTTTTTACGGTCTCTTCGTGCTCCGAAGTTACCAGCGCTAAGATCTCGCCATGCAGACGACCGCGAACGGCCGGATCCGCTACCAGCGTCACCCCCTTTAAGAGTTGTGGAAGCAGGGCTTTGGATTCGGCTAGCGCCCACGCTTGCTCGCTCGATCCGCAGGTAATCAGCGCGGCGAATCCAACCGGAGCAACCAGCGGACTGGTATTTCCTGCGAGTTCTACCAGCGGGCCCGATTGCTGCTTGAGTACTTCGGCGGGCAATTCTGCGAGCATCGCGCCCAGGCCTTTGATCATTCTTTGGGCTACTTCGCCATCGCCGCGTACGGCCCGCAATGCGACCGACAATTCGCTGACTGGATCGGAACCGTTCAGCTTGACAAGGGCATGGAGCGCTTCGTCGCGATAGGCTCGAGACATACCTTCCCGCGCCAGGATTGCTTGATAGACAGGCAAGTACTTGGCGTCGTTAGTCGAGCGCTGGACCATTAGCAATTGCTGGGTGCTCAATCGATTGAGTTGATACTCGACAACTTTAGGGCTCTTGTCGAGGAAGATTTTCGGGACAGACACGGCAGTCTGCCCCGCCTCTTCATGACCATGCTGAGCCCGCAGCCCGTCTGTCAAGCAGATCGAGCATAGGCCGACAACAATTAGGCCCAGGACCAGTGGCCTGGAGGGTGAGTGTCTAAAGGTAATCATCATCACTATTGCTCGAGAGCTCGCATGGTTTCGTCGAGTGTGTACTGCAAGTACTCGTCCATGTCATGATTGAGCACTTCCAGAGCGGCTTCCGAAGCAGCCTCACCATCCATGAAACTGAGCGCTCGTAACGCTTCCAAGCGAACTCGCGAATTGGGATCGGCAATGCGAGCTTTGAGCAACTCCAGCGGCGCATCGACTCGATCTAGCCAGAACGACAGCACGCGTACGGCGGCCGCGCGAGCCCGATAGTCCTCGGTATTTAGCAACTTTTTCAGCAGATCCTGCTCGACGACATTCTGTGTTTGGTAGACCCAAAGAGCTTCCAGCAAGTTGTGCTCGTAGTCCTTATCTTTTGCATCCAGTCCGGCAGCCCATTTTTTGGTGGCTGCTACGACTGCCTGCGTTTCGCGCTCGGCCAATTCCCGACGAACGACGTAACGCGTGCGGTCTTCAGGGGCCTTGAGCAATTCCAGCAGGGCTTCGATCGGTTCGCCAGCCACCTTAGGCGGTTCGACTAGAGGACGACCTTTGTAGGTCACGCGCCAAATACGACCATGCGAATGATCGCGATTCGGGTCGCGCAGATTGTGCTGTAAGTGGCCGATGAGCGCGTTGTGCCAATCGACGATGTACAGCGAGCCGTCAGGGGCAAACTGAATGTCGATCGGACGGAAATTTCCATCCTCGCAGTAGACTAGCGGCGTCACTTCCTCGCCCTTAAATCCGGTCCCATCTTCGGATACTTGATGGTTCAGTACGGCCCGATCGCCGATGCAATTGGTCACCAGGAAGTTGCCCTGTGCATCGTCCGGGAAGTGGCGGCTGGAAACCAGTTCGCAAGCCGCCGATGGCCGCGTGCGCTTAGGGTAAAAAGTCGGGAACGAAAAACCGGGATCGCCGCCGGTTTCCTTAGCCATACGTTTGTGCTGCGAACCACCGGGGTGCTTCAGCGGGTACTCGATATGACCCGTGATGGGAGCCGCCCAGTAGCTAAAGCCCGGCGATGCATCGGCGATAAAGTCCTGTCCCCAGCGATCAAAAACGTGACCCCAAGGATTCGAGAAAGCGAACGAAGCATGCGTGCCAAACTTCTCCGTACGCGGATCGTACTTCCAAATGCCCGCTTCGTGCATACGCGTCAGACCGTAGGGACTCTCGACCTGCGAAAACTTAAAAGTTCCTTCGTTGAAATACAGATTACCGCCCGGTCCCCAAGTAAAGGCCGCGATGCCGTGGTGCGAGTCGGCCGTGTCAAAACCAACCAGCTTGCGAATACGCGTGTCGGCGCGGTCGTCGCCATCGGTATCCTGTAGGAACAGAATGTCGGGTTGCTGAGCGATGTATACACCTCCACGACCGATTTCAAAGCCAGTCGGTTGGTGCAAACCGTCGGCAAAAACCTTGCACTGGTCGGCTCGTCCGTCATTATCTTTGTCTTCCAAGATCAGCAATTTGTCGTTCAGAACCGATTTTGGTTTCCAATGAGGATAGGACTCCATGGTGGCTACCCAGCAACGCCCCTGGTTATCAAAGTCGATAGCCACGGGATTGGCAAGTTCCGGAAACTGCTCTTCAGAAGCGACCAAGTTGATTTCGTAACCGGCAGCTAGTTTGAACAGTTTCTGTTGGTCTTCAGCTTTTAAGTAGTTCAACGAACCCAGCTTGCCAGCTTTAGCCTGGGCATCATCTGGACCACCGACATTGGTGCGCGGCTCGATAAAAGGTAACGTGTTGCTATCGTCGACTGGGCCGGCCGGCGATTGCCCCTGGGCCAATGCCCAAATGCGTTGGTCGCGATTGGCGGTCATTTGATCTAAGATGGCTCGCTCGCGTTCCATCACGTCGCGGTTGTTGTACGTTCCATCCGAGCCAGCTAGGCCGCGATCCCCGTAGATCGAAAAGCCATTCACGGCGCGGTAACGATGCCACCAGTGAAAATTCTTGTCGTCAATTTCTTGCTTGAGCCGCGTTAGCTCGGCTAAATCTTGCTGCGGCGCAACACCGAACAGTGCCTGCAGAAATAACGGAGCCAGTGCCCGATAGCCTTCTTCGTTCAAATGCGCACCGTTGAGCGTAAGACGCTTGTCGCTGGCTTGGAAAAGTGTTTGGGTGGGGTGAAATAAGTCGACAAAACCTACGCCAGAAACTTTGGCGATGGTGGACAGCGCGGCCGTGTAGGCTTCTAGACGCTGGTTCTCTGCTTGGCCGTCGGGCAGATTCTCATCTCCGGTGTTCTCAAATGCAATGGGCGATACCAGGACGATCCGCGGTGCTCCCTGGCCACTGAAGTCCTGGGCTTTCGTGTCCTCGATCAACTTTCGCATTTCATTGCTGAACTTGGCTAGGCCCGACGCGCCGTGAAACGATTCGTTGAAGCCGAAGAAATACAAGATGACCGTCGCACCACTGTGCTTGAGGTGAATCTCAGGAGTTCCAAAATCTTTCGAGCGAATGCGCAGCGCGGGCTCGTCGCCTGGGAAACATAAATTGCGAACCGTCAGCTCCTTGTCCGCGAATTGTTTGTGCAGCAGTGTCTCCCAGAAATTATGATGCTGCATCCGTTCGCCGAGTTCATTGCCGACCAAACAGATGTGATCACCTTTTTCGAGTACCAACGCCTGCGCGAAGCCCGCGCGGCAACTTAGTGCGACCAGCAACCCTGTGGCTACTCGCCAGACTATGCGGAGTTTGAATGCGTCAAAAGTTTGGGATTTCATAAGCCTTGGACCCTGAGACGTGGAGAAGGGGAAGCAATCTCGGTGAGAGAGATCGGACTTCGGACGAAGTCAAAAAATAGGCGCAATCCGCATGCCGCAGCCCACTGGAGTCAATAATTACATGCCCGTGCGAACGGCAAAAGGGACTGGGCCTGCTACTGTTGGAACGGTCTGGAAAATCGTAGTCTACATGGTTCACTGCCGACGGGCTGGCATCTAGTGCCCGCAGCACGATTTTTATTGCCAATCGGACGCGCCGATTTAGATGTTCGCATAGGTTCCAGTCGAATCGCCAAACGCTTCGATTTCACCGATATTCATGCGTTCCAAGAGACCCAGATACAAATTGGTCATTGGGCTGCCGCCAGCGGAATGGTAGCGACCCGCATCGAGGCGACCGCCGCCATTTCCCGCCAACACGATCGGTAGGTTGTCATGATTGTGTCGATTGCCGTCCCCAATACCGCCACCATAAACGATCATCGAATTGTGCAGAATCGAGTTGCCGTCGGGATCCTGGAGGGAATTTAGTCGCTGCAAGAAACGAGCAAAATGTTCCATATAAAAACGATCGATGCGACCGACCTTTTCGTGCATTTCGGTATCGTTTTGATTGTGGGTCAGATAGTGGTGCCCTTCGGGAATCCCAATGTCCGGGAACGAGCGATTACTACCGTCCGCAGCCATCAGCAGAGTGGCGATGCGCGTCGCATCGGTTTGCAATGCCAGGGCCAGCATATCGAACATCAGTTCCAAGTGATCTGCATATCGTGTGGGAACGCCAGCCGGCGCTTCGATGCCACTGGGTTGATCGGGAATCGGAAATTTGGCCGCTTGCGCGATGCGCCGTTCGATATCTCGCGTACTGCTCAAATACTCGTCCAGCTTGCGTCGATCGTTCGTCGACAAATCACCGCGTAGATCTCCAGCATCTTCCAACACAAAATCCAGTAGGCTACGTCGATCGCTATCGGTAAGTCGCTGAGCTCGCTCTGCATCACTTTGTGCAGTCAAGCCAAAGAGGCGCTCAAACATGGCCCGCGGATTGGTTTCCGGTGTCATGGGTTGAGTCGGCGAGCGCCAGGAGAGGTTGTACTGGTAGGCACACGAGTAACCCGAATCGCAACCACCGCTCTTTCGCACTGCATCGCAGGATAACTCCAGCGACGAAAATCGGGTAACGCCCTGCACATGCTCGGCGGCAACTTGGTCGATTGACTGACCCACACGAATGTCCGCACCGGATGTCTTGGTCGCGCGTGCACCGGTGAGAAACGTGGCATTGGCCCGCGCGTGATCGCCCGCTCCGTCGTTACCCGCCTCAGCATTCTCTTGATCCAAGCCTCCGATGATTTGAATGTGCGACTTGAGTCCCGCCAATGATTCCATGGTCGGACCCAACTGAAAATCGCGCTCGCCGCCCGTCGGGAACCAGTTTTTCTGTTGAGCTCCGTTGGGAAAGTACACAAATGCCAAACGCAGTGGTGCGCCCGACGCCGTTGTGGCCACCTTCGACGCCGCAGCCTGCAACGTCCGAGCTGTCATGGACTCCAACAACGGCAAACACAGACTCAAACCCATACCTCGCAGCAGCGTGCGTCGTTTCAAGATTCAGTTCCTTTCTCGATGGAATGTGAATGTACCCAGCCTGACTTTGTTTTCTACTTACAGTTCTTACTTTGCGCGAATTCTCTGAAATGGTGTGGACTCGATGACGCCCAAAACCGCCACTGAGAATCGACCATCGGACCGTTCCAAGGCAGCCACGATTTGCTCCAGCGCCTCTTCATCATGGTACTCCGGCCCGCGTCCGATCGCATAGGTCATTAATTTGGAAGCAAAACAACGGTAGAAGTCGCCCCGTCGCTCGTGTGTCAAAATATGCTTTAACTGGTCTGTATTTTCAAA
Source organism: Pirellulaceae bacterium (assembly GCA_041741955.1). Lineage (GTDB taxonomy): Bacteria > Planctomycetota > Planctomycetia > Pirellulales > Pirellulaceae > Aureliella. The sequence continues at coordinate 30,908 of JBGSJL010000232.1, forward strand.
CGGCTCGCCCGTAATGAGCTCTCCAGCCGGCTGGACGGGCTTCCCCGAATCCTCGTCCCGCCACATTCCCAACGCGTTGAAGTTCTCAAAAGCCAGACCGAGAGGATCAAACCGTTCGTGGCACGATGCGCACAGCGCATCTTTGCGGTGCAGTTCCAAAACCTCGCGCAACGTCGGTTTGTGATCGGAAAATGACTTGGAGGCCTCTTCCAGTTCGGGCACGGCGGCAGGTGGCGGCGGAGTGGGAGTTCCCAAGAAATTTTCCAGGATGAACAGACCGCGTTTCACGGGCGAGGTCCGCGTCGGATTGCTGGTCACCATCAGAAACGAGCCCTGCGTCAACACGCCTCCACGCGGGCTGTCCGCCGGCAATTCCACGCGACGTAGATCGTTTCCCGTTACACCCTCAATACCATAATATTCCGCTAGCCGTTGATTCAAAAAACTATAGGGCGCATCCAGCAGCTCCAGCAAGCTGCGATCCTCGCTGGCGATGTAGTGAAATTGTTCTTCGGTTTCACGACGCAAATCACGTCGCAAATCGCCGGTCAAAACATCTCGCAATTCGCGTAGCTCGCGATAGCGGTCGACTTTTTTCTGTATTTCTGGTGGATGGTCATCGCGTCCATATTCGGACCGTCGACTGCCAAATACGTCGCGCAGTTCTTCGCGGATTTTGTCGCTCTCCTCCTTGGCGCCAATGGCTTCCAGTGGATCGATGGAAATGGTTTCAACATCGCGAGTCTGCAACCATTGTCCCACGAAACTTTTGCTTACAGATTGGAATCGCTCGTCTGCGATCAACCTGGCCACTTCGGCACCGAGTTCGTCGCGCAGCTTGCCTTCCGAGGCCAAGCCGAATAGACGCTCGTCGGGCATCGTCGACCACAGAAAATAGGATAGCCGACTTGCCAACGCATATTCGTCAAGGCGGGGGAACGCGAGTCCGGCATCTGCGGGCAGCGGCTCTTCGGGGCGAAACAAAAATCTCGGCGAAGCCAATACGGCTATCATGGCCCGCGCCACACTCTGCTCGAAGGTCTGGTTGCCCGCTGCCAATTCGCTGTTGGCGATAGCTGTCAGCTTGTCGAGCGTGCGCTCATCGACCGGACGCCGAAAAGCGCGAGTCGTAAAGGCACGCAGCACTTCGCGCGCATATTCCTCCTGTTCAGCCAACTCCTCAGGCGGATCTGGGCGAGGAAAAAAACTTGCATAACCAGCCGGCGCGACCCATAGCGATTTATCCGTCGGCCCTACGACACGAAACGCATCGACCTCGAAACTGATATCCGCTTTCTTCTGGCTGGCATCGACCAGCGGCTTGAGCACCAGCCGCAGCCAATGTTCGCCTGGTTCAAGTTGCACTGCAAATCGGTCGGAACTGCGCATGCCAGAATGCCAACCATGTTCGCGGCGAAGTAGGTCTGTGTCGTCCAGCATCACCGTCACTTCGCAGCGACCGAGATCGAAATCAAAACTACCATCGATCGACCACTCGAAGAAAATTTCGTACTCGGCCGCATCGGAGACACTAAACTTAGAACTTAAGTCCGCCGCTTCGTAAAACGAGATCGACTTGGCATCTTTCTGCCGTTCATCATCCTTGAGCTGCTTCGCGTCGATTACGATTTCGCGCGGAACACGCGATTTGGTGGGCACAGCCCGAAACACAATCTCTTCGGCGGCTTGCAGATACTTTTCCATTAGCAACGCTGAGACACTCATCGCATCGCCGACCGTGTCGAACCCATGCCCAGTGTCGTCGGGTGGAAATTCAACTTCACTGGCGAATTCGACGCCCATCAGGTCGCGAATGGTATTGCGGTACTCGGTACGGTTGAGGCGCCGCAAAGTGACTTGACCTGGATCCGAATGTTCGGCTTCAATATGCAGCGCATCTTGTCGCAGCCAAGACAGCAACTCTTGCTTTGCGCCCGGATCGAGCCGCACCTCACTCTTGGGCGGCATCATTTCCGAGCGTACATTCTTCAGGACCGTCCACCACCGGTTGCGGGTCTCTTCGCTGTCTTGGGCTGCCAGCAATTCGTCGATCGCGAACTTGCCTTCGGCAGCACCCTCGGCGTGGCAGCCATAGCAATGCTGTTGGAAGAGTCGTAGGGCGGGCCCGGCAACATCTATATCTATCGCGTCCGCAGTGGGCGGGCTCGGTTCGTCTGCCAACAGATTCGGCGAAACCATCAGCGCTAACAGCAAACCCATCATCGTGCAACGCACCGATGGTCTACGTCGCCAAGGCGAGCAGTTCCGGCACAGTGAGTTCAGTGTTCTACGGATCAACAATTTCATGGGTGGGTCCACGTATTTCGACATCACGCAGTTTGGCATTCTGCCCGAGGGTGGGAGGTATACAGCAGTTTCGGGAAGCAGGAGCCGCAGGACTCGCCCCGACTGCAAACTTGGGGAAAGTTTAGGTGGGAATGCGACCCTATGATAACCAGTTGGAGTGCTTGAGGCTACCAGCAACTCGGCCATCACTACCAAGTTCGGCGGGTAGAAAGTTCGGCGCAGACCTTACAATCCACCCGATCGATGGGCCTTATTGTGACAACATGTACCCAGCCCGACCACTATTTGCCTTTCATGAGAACAGTCCATGCTAACTTTCCAAAGCCAACAGTCCTAGACAAATTCCGAGTTCACGCCATGAATACCATGCTCAACCTGAACGAATCCTCGTCGGTTCTCCGGAATTCACATAGCCTGTCCATCGAGCGTTTCAGCCTGTGGCAGGGCTATTCGGAAACGCTTGGTCTGGACAAATTTCGAAGTGACGAGCGATATTCGGCTTGGATGCATACGCACAGGCGACTTTGCCAAGGCGACCCAAAGTATGCCTCCGATTGTCGCTGGTTTAAGATCCGTGTCGTCATCTGCTTACTAGCCGCCCTTGGAATTGGCTTACAGCTTTCATCGTTGGTAGCCGGAGTTACCTTCGCACTCGCATGTAGCGTCGTACTAGGTTACGGCGAACAACGTCGTCGCAATTGCCACATCGGCGAAAAACTTCTCAGCGCTTGATTGGGTGCCTGTGTATTTGACCGATGTACGACGCGAAGACTACACTACCGATTCCAAATTATTGACAATTGCGAATCGGGCACACCATGCGTACGCGGCGACTGGGTAACAGCGATCTTTGGCTTACAGTGATAGGTTTTGGTTCCTGGGCCATTGGGGGTGGCGATTGGCGTTTTGGCTGGGGAGACCAGGACGAACGCGAGGCCATCGATGCGATTATGGCCGCTGTTGATCATGGCATCAATTGGATTGACACGGCTGCGGTGTATGGTGGCGGTAAGTCTGAAGAATTGGTCGGCAAGGCACTCAAGGAACTGGGGCCCGCGCGCCGACCACTGATCGCCACCAAGTGCGGGCGCGTGATGCGCGATCCCGAAACCATCGACAAAATTCTCAAGCGCGACAGTATCGTAGCCGAATGCGAGGGCAGTCTGCAGCGGTTGGGAGTCGACTGCATCGACCTCTATCAGATGCACTGGCCCGAGCCGGACGAGGATATCGAAGAGGGCTGGCAGACGCTCGTCGATCTCAAGCAGCAGGGCAAGGTCCGAGAAATCGGTGTGTCGAACCATAACTGTGGTCAGCTCGCTAGGCTCCATCAGATTCATCCCGTCGCTTCGCTTCAGCCACCTTACAGCTTAGTAGTGCCTGAAGCCGAACAAGAATTGTTGCCCTACTGTCGCGACCACAACATTGGTGTTGTTTGCTACAGTCCGATGTACAAAGGCTTATTGACCGGCGCATTCACGCGCGAGCGAGCCGCGACCTTGTCGGAAAAGGATCATCGTTCGCGCGACCCTCACTTCCAGACACCGCGCATCGAGCAACACCTGCAGCTCGTCGACGAACTAAAGCCCATTGCCCAGCGCAACGATCGTACCCTGACAGAGCTAGCCATTGCCTGGGTACTTCGCCGCGAGGAAGTCACCTCTGCCATCGTGGGTGCACGTCGACCCTCGCAGGTCGCCGAGATCGTTAAAGCCGCAGACTGGATTTTGAGCTCCGAAGACTCACTAGCGATCGACAAGCTCCGCTCGCCAGCGGCCTGAAGTGTACGACGGGACGGAACCTGCGGTTTCTCGCACTACTTTGCGTTTAAACTTCGCTCTGTAAAACCTTTGTGGTCGAGTCAGAATCCATGGCAACTCAAAAACCATCTTCTGGATTCAGCTTAAAAGATCATTTGTTCAATCGCGAGCGAATTGAATATTTGGCCGGACGCTTTGCAGATGTGGACGCAAATTTCGATACAGCCAGCTTTGTGAAAGCCACGCTCAAGGGTTTTGCTGAGCTGGAATTGAAGCAGCGGATTGTTAAGATCGCTGTCACACTGGACGATTATCTCGACCCGAATTTCACGCGCGCCGCCAAGCAGATTGTGGCGGCTCTTCCGCCGCCACTAGATCCCACGCTCAAGGATGATGACTTTGGTGACTTTATCTTCGCACCTCTTGGCGAGTTTGTGGTGCGACGCGGCTGCGATGCAAGGCACCTGAATTGTTCGCTCCGCACGCTAAAACAATTGACGATGCGTTTCTCCATGGAAGATGCGATCCGCCGCTTTATCAACCAGTTTCCCGATCAAACCTTGGCTGAACTGGGTTCTTGGGCCACGGACAAAAACTACCATGTACGGCGGTTGGTTAGCGAGGGGACGCGACCTCGGTTGCCATGGTCGGGACGGTTGTCGATCCCTGTCACCGCGCCACTCCATTTACTGGACATACTCCACTCCGACCCCACGCGATATGTCACGCGCTCGGTGGCCAATCACTTGAACGACATCGCCAAATCCGAGTCTCATTTGGTGATCGACACCTTGCGGCGTTGGCGCGGGCTGAGCAAGCAAACCGAAGCTGAGTTGCAGTGGATCACACGTCATGCACTGAGGACTCTGGTCAAGCAAGGACATGCCGGTGCCATGAAGCTCCTTGGCCTCCGAACCAAGCCTGCGATCGAAGTTAGCGAGTTTTCTATATCTACTCCTCGGACACGCCCTGGTGGAGCGCTTGAATTCCGTTTTACAGTGACCGCCCAGCGCCGCGAACAACTCGTGATCGACTACGTCATCGACTTTGTTAAGTCCAAGGGCAATCACACTTCCAAGGTATTCAAATTAAAGCCGGTCACCCTGGCCGAAAACCAGCGGCAGGAGTTTAAAAAGCGTCATCCATTTCCCTTGACCGCAACGACTTTCACTCTGTATCCCGGCACGCACTGGCTTACCCTTCAGATCAACGGGCAAGCCTGTGGCAGGCTGTCGTTTGAAATGGAGTGAACTCGACTCTGCAGTTTGCATGCCGCACGGCACTGCTCACGATGCTCAGCAGTTGCATTCGGCCACCCAATACCACAGATTGTTTCATCATGCACCCTAACATTTGCGCAGACAGTGGATCGATACACGCCACTGCGAAGTTGATCAAATCATTACTGGTCGAGCGACTCGGATACCAGCCGCTCTGGCCGAAGTAATCTTGCACGCGATAGGTCACCCCGTCCTACACGTCAAAAACGTGATAAGTCACGAACCCGCTTTGCTTTTTGGGCAGCGCCGCCTTGATGAAGTGTGAGTGCATGTTGCTTGAATGCGGTTGCTGGTGTTTGCCCTCGCAATGAACCTGACTTTCTCTTTGGCGTCGATAACGCATGCAAGCGGCGAGGCAACCGATTGTGACGGAGGAATTCAAAGGGGTCAGGTCTCTTTGACGTCAAAGAGACCTGACCCCTTTGAAAAATTTTCCCCGGCGAGTTTTGCGGTTCGAATGTTCTGGGGACCCGAATCGAGCGGTCCATTCCCGTTAGGCCAATTGCTAACTTCGGATTGAAGCCGACGCACTCATGTTTCAGTAATCATTCTTGGGACACAGGAAAAGCGACTCGCGAATCGAAGACCAAAGGCAGCGGCACAGGCGAGCGAGTGCTCAGGCCGCTACAGTTGGCTCGTAGGTTCGGAAGCGAATCAAACTGAGCGGAGTGATTGACATCCCAGTCGTTCAGGGGATCAGCCGAAGTCGAAGAGTTCACTAAACCATGACTCTTTCTTTTTCGGAGTTTTGCTGCGGGAGTGGCGGTCGTCGTCGTAATGTTCATTATCTGCGAATCCTCGATCACGAGTCGCTGATGGTTGTGTTGCGACTGCTGAATTCGCCGTCGCCATTCCAATGAGTTTTTCCAGTTCACCGCGATCCAGCCAAATGCCACGACATTTCGGACAATAGTCGATCTCGACTCCTTGGCGGTCGGACATTTGAAGGTTGACTTTGCAGGTTGGGCAGTCCATCAGTTGATACCTTGCTCGAGTTCTAGAAATCTGTTGGCGGGTAATTGAATGATCATTTGCATCGCGGTTTCGAGATTGCCGTTCGTGGACGCGATTTGCACTCGCTCATGATCGACTTTACGCTCATGACGCTATATTGACAACCGCGAAGTAGCGTTAATTGAATCAACAAGCGGTTCCTTAGTGGTAGTCCTACGTCGAACGACGTGGCACGATGTCCATCGTCTCGTCCAGAGGATTGAATGGGTTGGGGCTTTGGGCGATGGCTGCAATTTCCTTGTTGGATTGCCACCAATGCTGCGCATCCTCCTGAGTCCACCGACCAGCCGATGGGCAGGCTTGCAAAGCGGCCGACAACTCTTTCGCGGACGATGGGCGATCACCGGGGCTTTGGGCCAAGCACGCTCGAATGATCTTTTCGAGTTCTCGATCAGTGGATGTTTCAACTGGAAACGGAAGGTCTTCGCGTGCCTTCAATTCCAACCGCTTGAAAAGGTCGTTGAGCGTTTCCGCTTCGTAAAGTATGTGGCCGGCTAGCAGAAAATAACCGACGGCACCCAACGAGTAGATATCACTGCGAACGTCGATGGAATCGGGACGCAAGAGCGCTTCGGGAGCCATGTAGGCTGGCGTACCGGCTGCGGATTCGCCGCTCTTTACCGATGTTAAATCCTTGACGAGTCCGAAATCAAGAACCTTCACAATGTCAGCCACTCCGCCCCGCATACAGATGAAGAGGTTCGCTGGCTTGATGTCGCGGTGAATCAGCCCAGCCAGATGAGCCTCCTGTAGCGAACCACAGGCTTGCGAGAGTAAATGAATAACACGACCGGCAGACTGCGGGCCATCCAAATTGACAACCGTTTCAAAATTGAACCCGCTAAGGTATTCCATGGAATAGTAGAAGATGCCATGTTCGGATCGGCCGTAGTCATAAATCGCGATGGTATTCGGGTGGGTGAGCTGCGAAGTCAACTGAACTTCTTCCTCGAATCGCGTGATCTCCTGCGCGCTACTCTTGGCGGGTCTTAGCAGTTTAATGGCAGTAGGTCGCCGCAACATGCTGTGACTTACGCGATAGACTTCGCCCATGGCCCCCTCGCCGATTTTCTCTTCCAGCGTGTACTGACCGAGTCGCTGGTTGGGATTGGTGATCAACCTGCGATTGCGGATATAGGTACTCAGATAGCCGACCATTCCGAACATGACTGCAAACGACGCTGCGCCCAACAACCAATAGAACGCTCGCCGTGCAGCCAACGCAGGACCCATCGCAACGGCCCTATCTAGTTCGCACAGGACGCCCACGTTGTAATCCTCCAACCACTTCGCCGCTGCAACTCGGTTCGTGTCTCCAGCCTTGTAGCCTTGAAGATCGTATACGGGGTCTGCACCCAAAGTTGCTGCCGGTTCTCGAATCACTTCGGCGACGAGTCGGTTTCCAGCCGTGATCGGCTCAAGCTTGATGCCGTCCTCGGCGGTATCACCGATTGCTATGGGCATACCCGCCGAGTCGAATGGGGTGACACTGGCGCTCAACTCTGTAGCCGTCTCGCTGAGTAGCTCAAAGTAAGGCAGGTCGCGAAGATCGAAAACTGCCACGACATGAGACGATTCATTACTCGTATTGCCCAATCGTACCAGTCCAAGAAACGAGTATTGAAGCGATCGCGTTGTTTCCTGCGGGCTGCTCCAAAAGACCATATCGACGGATTGCTCGACCGGGAGATGTGGCAACTTCGCCAACGAATCACCTGCCGGTCGTTGGGATTCATTCTTCCAAACAATCTCAGAATCATTAAAAATAGCCAGCAGCTCAAAACCGTGAGGCTTGGCGGCAGCCACGAGCCGATCTGAAAGTCCTGATACATCAGGTATGGGTGAAGCATGCTGGCCGGTCGCGTCCAGCGTCGCTTCTCGCGCGATAAGAAACAGCTCACGCGCGGCACTGTCGCGCGTTACATCCAGCGTATGGATCGCTGAATTCACTAATCCTTTAAGCTTTGCAGTCAGAACCTGTTGATTCGCTCCGTCCACTTCTCGCAGCGTAAACCATCCCGCGACCAGCAAGACCAAAGCGGGAGAAAGCGGGAGAACAACAAAACGGATGACGTCGCGACGTTTCTCCCGGTGAATGTGCCGAACGGTTTTCAATACAGAGGATCCAGATGGGGCCTTAACTTGTTGGTGTCTCCGCATTGCCCGAATTTTCGGCGGGTATGGCCATTTTGCTTTTGCGTTTCGTGCGACTCCATTCTTCTCTACACACCTGACATGCTAGTTGAATCATGGGTGGCTGCCAATAATTCCACTTTAGGAGCTTCTCCTGAAAAGACATCCTCAATAGCGTCAATAATCAGTTGTTCAGTGTGGCAGATCGAACCGAACCCCAGCCATCCCCCCGAAGCGCGGGCGACACGTCGGGCCTGATTGAGCAATTTGCGTTGCAGGCCGATTCGCTCCACTTTATCCAGATTCGGCAACCGGCAGTGGATATACTGTACCCAAAGATTCCAAAGTTCTAATGAAGGCTTAGTGTCGAGCCATGTCTGAACCACAGCCGACGTTTTGGGGAACTCGCGCAGTTGTGAGTCGTAGACCTCGCCAACGGCAGCCGCACATTCCTCGTCGGTGACACTGCTGCTGGCCCAGGCGACAAACGCAAGCGGGACCATTTCAATTGCGGGGGCCGTCCTAGGGGTAAAGCCCAACTGGAGAAAGCCCTCTAGTAGTTCCTCGTCGCGAATGCCAAGCACTTTCCCCAACTCATGCAACTCGGCTTGATGTGCAAAAAACTCGTCAACCGGTCGATAGCTGTCGAATTCGATCGCTTCGTCTAGCTGAAAAATCCAGGCGTGCCGCCGCTTTGAGTGGGCATTGACTTTCGAATTTCGCTCCCAGCTACCATCTAAACTGTGTTTGTCGTCCATCATCGTTTACCCCCAGGCTAGTTAGTTTGCAAGAACACAACGGGAGGTTGTCTTTTCCGATCCCCCAGTATGTATAGTGTATGAAGAACGATCGGCAGCGACTCATTGAAAAAACGAGTCGGATACCATGAAAAACTGAATGGCAAGGCACGGTAGCTTTCCCCTCACTCCATCAATCTCACGATTCGCAGCGACCGCAACGTTTGTAGCAACCGTTCAACGTTCAATGGCTTGGGGAGCCAGGCGTCCACTAGTTGCCTCGCGATGGCATCCTCGGTTGCCTGCGGCTCGTGCCCGCTGATGACGACGATCTTCGGCATCGCTACCGACGCTTGCTGCCGCAACCAATTGGCTACTTCCAATCCATCTTGTCCAGCCAAGTCGACGTCGAGCAGAACAACCTGTACGGCAAATCCACGTTGGATGATTCGGTAAGCCTCCGTTGCATTGGCAGCGTGCAAAACTCGAGCTCCCAAATGGGTAAGTAGACTGCTCAGCAACAAGTTTTGACGGGAATCATCTTCAACGACCAGGATTTTCGTGTCAATCAAGTAATCGTCGGTATTCGCCGCGCCTCGCGAAGAGGTATACGAATTGACCGGAGTTACGGCAAGTAAATCCTTGAGCAAAGCTCGGGAGGCTAACACGTCACCCTGTTCAAGAAGCCTATCGAGCAGATGCAGGGAGAGCGTGAGTTGCTGGAGTTCTCCACGGACACGATGCAATTCAGAAGATGCTTCGCTTGCTAACCTATCGCTTTGACGCTCTGCGTCACCCACCATTACTGAAATGTTCATTACCACGCGGTAATCAGCCATCCGCGATCGCGAATGCAATTGGATGAGCTGAAGATCATAATAGGAATATGCTTCACCGCTGATGACGACGATCCTGTCGGTAATATCCACCACCAAACTGTCAACTCGCACCCCTTTCGTTTTCAGGTCGCGTATTAATTGTTCTCCAATGTTACGTTGGCATTGCATGTTTTGGTGCCTGCAAGGGGAGTTGGCTCAGCAGCTCACCCAAACGATCGGGATGGATGGGCTTGGTCAAATGCGAATCGAAGCCGCTGCTCAACGCTTTGTCGATATCGCTTTGCTGTCCATAGCCAGTCAGAGCAATCAGTGTTGCACAACAAGCCTCCGGGCTTTCGCGCACGCCGCGTGCCACCTCATGGCCGTCGATGCCCGGTAAGCCGATGTCGACCAACGCGACATCGGGCAATTGACGAACGATCAGCTCCAATCCGCTTTCGCCATCGGCGGCCGCAAAAACCGTATGGCCATCCAGCTCCAACAACGAGCACAGCATCTGCCGACTATCATCGAGATCTTCCACCACCACGATTCGGCATGGTTTCACGGGTGGGGAGGACACTGGCTCAGCCGTTTGAGCCTGCTGCTGATAGAATTGTTCGAGTTCAGCAACTGGGATCAGCGGCAAGCGAACACGGAAGATACTCCCAGTGCCGCTGGCCGCGCCATGAGCAGTCACTTCCCCGCCGTGTTTTTCCACCAATGTCTTTACTAGTGTCAAGCCAACTCCCAAGCCACCATCGCGCTGTAACCGCGATTCGACAATCTGCACGAAAGGTTTGAAGATGTTTTCGAGCTGAGCTTCGGGAATACCAATACCTTGGTCGATGACTTCGATGATGGCCCAGTCGCGATCGCGCGATAGCTTCACTGAGACCGGCGCCCCCTGCGGTGAGTACTTGGCCGCGTTGTGAATCAAGTTCACTTGGACTTGCACCAATCGCGTAGCGTCACCGAGCAGCGGCAGCGGCTCTTCGCCCAGTTCGTAGACCAGCGCACACTCGTGCCTAGTCATTTCCGACTGAGTCGTTTCGCGCACCGTGTCGACCAAAGCACGCAGATCGATCGGTTCTAACTTGAGGTCGAGCTTCCCTTCTGCGATGCGTGATACATCCAATAAATCGGCCAGCAGTGTCCGGGTCATGGCAACTTGGCGTTCGATAATCTCAGCGGCGTTTTCGCGGGTCGCTAGCGGAGTTCGCTCGTCGCGCACCAGACGCGAGGCGTTGAGTATCGCCCCCAGCGGATTGCGCAGTTCATGGGACAAGGTGGCTAAGAAGGTCTCTCGCTCACGCACTTGCTGTCGGATCTCTTGCTCCATCTTGATTCGCTGCGAGATATCGCGAGCTATCTTGGAAATACCAATCGTTTGGTTGAGGCTGTCGCGCACCGGCGAAACCGTCAGCGAAACATGC
>JBGSJL010000233.1:0-1584 GCA_041741955.1 Pirellulaceae bacterium
AGAGAACGCGAAGATTCCAAAGCTACCGGCGGCGATGCCCGTTAACAATCCAGCCTGTTCCGCCGATGTAGGAGCACCGCGGCGCAACCAAAGCGTCAACGCTGTTCCTGCAATCAGACTGAGACCAGTGCCAAAGATAAGGCAGTCCAGTCCATGGGCGGCAGTCGATTGTTCATATGCCGTGCGGCCGTTGACCACACCCATGACCAGCGCCGTCAAGGGAAGCAACCCTGCCATTGCGGCGGCCCAGACCCAGCCACCATGCTCATTACCGACCTGGGGACGGCTCATTACAATCACCGCAACCGATGCGGCCATTCCGAGCATCAAAAACAGTCCTGTCGCCAGCAGAAAGACCGGGTTAAGATTGCCTGCGATGATGTCCGGCCGTAGTCCGACGAACAGTGCGACAATCACCAGTGTTAGCAGCGCCGCCGTGGATGCAAAGGTCAGGCCGCGTGCCATACTTAGCGCACGGACGGGCCTAAGGTCATCGACAAGTTCTGCGATGAGCGATTGGGTTGGATTAGACATTGTTTATGCTTTCTCAATCATGGCCGTGAGCTTCTTCAGCCCCCGGTGAATATTAACTTTGACGAGAGATTCGCTCTGGCCGCAGACTTTGGCTGCTTCGGCAACAGTCAATCCTTCGATTTTTACCAACTCAATTACTTGTGCCTGTGCTGGCGACAAATAGGCGAACATCCGTTCGATGCTGATCCTGGCTGCAATTGCGGGTTCGGGGTTATCGGCGGCAAAGCCTTCGTCAAATTCGACCTCATCGGCCTTATAAACCTTGCGTAAATGGTCAACCCAGCGATAGCGGGCAATCGCGGCGAGCCAAGGGAGAAAGGGCCGAGCGGGATCGTAGCTGGCCAGCTTGCGGTGCAGCGACAACAGCGTGTCTTGAACCAAGTCGTCAAGATGGTGGGCAACGATCCGCCGACTATAATAGCGTTTAAGCCACAACTGGCACTCGGTAAGCAATGTCGAATAAGCGCGACGGTCGCCGCGCTGGGACATCACCATCAAACGGGCCATGGTGGTTTCGTCGGCAATCATTGACGGGCTCTTTTAACCAGCGCTGTATCCAGCGAAAAGAGCCCGCCGCCCCGAAGAATAAGTACCAGCGCAAGCGCGACCCAAAGGGAATGCACTGGCCACCAAGCATCGGGGTACACGAATATCTGGATCACTATTGTCATGCCCAGCAGTGCGGTGGCAGACAGCCGGGTGAACAGGCCAATTACAAGCAGAATAGGAAATACATGCTCGGAGATAGTTGCCATCACGGCCGCGAAGTCTGACGGGAGGGGAACGCTCTTATATTCTTCCTGAAACAGGAAGTAGGTATTGTCGCTAATCGAGAAAAGGCTTCCTTCTTCAATCTTGGTCCGGCCTGAGCGCCAAAAAATTCCGGCAAGCGTCACGCGGACAAATAGGAGGATCAGGGCCTCGGGAATTCGCGATGAAATCCAAACAGTGGCAGCGTCATATTTTTCGATAATCGATTTCATACTCTGTCCCCTTTAATTTGCTTGATCGCGCCGCCACGAATCAGCGCAAGCACTGCGTCCATCGCTT
>JBGSJL010000234.1:0-60104 GCA_041741955.1 Pirellulaceae bacterium
TCCCAGACGAATAGCGAGCTATCGAATTCGTTGTTCGGTCTCTCTTCGACGGTGATACACGCGGCGATTCGCTGGCCATCGGGTGAGATGATCACGCTGCTGGACATGATATAGGGGTTGTAAACGTGAAGGACCGGCAGCGTTTGTGCATCCCAAGTCTCGTGTGCCTCGTTCCAAGTCCACACGCAGGGTACCAGCCGGGGAGGTGTCGAACCGTTGGAATAGCCGGTAATCCGCTTGCCGTCGGCGCTAATATCCTGAGCATGCGAGGAGTTGTCACCAGCGGCAGCACCCAAGTTCACTATCTTTCCGGTGGCTGAATTCCATACAAACGCAGTCAAACTTCCATCTTTGTGCCCGATGGTGCGGCTGGCATAACCCACCACCAAGCCACTATCGCTAAGCGCCAAAGCTTCAATATTGGTGAAGCCTTCCAGCAGTGGTAACTCGGTTGTCTTGGTTCCATCTGCAAAAAAGCTCGCTTGGGAAAATATCGTGCCAGTCTCATCGACAATCTCTCGAATTCCAAATAATTGACCGGTGGCGTTAACAGCCATGGCACTCGAAAACGTGGGTGAGTTATCAAAGACTTGGAGTGTGTACGCATCGCCCTGAGGAGCAAGCTCGCGGACCTCTTCCTTGTTCAACGCAGGGTTCTGGCTCAATACCGGAGAGCAGCCCAGGCTTAGAGCTGTTGCGATACCTGCTAGCATTGAGCGGGATAGGAGTTGCATCGTGATTCCCAATTACGAGTCTTCAGGCAAGTTGACGAATGGTGACCATAGAGGTTTGCCCCTCCGAGGCACCCATCGTATTGTACCGCTTTACAATCCGCCTTGAGCTACCCGCGCTAAATTCGCTAAGAACTTAACAGGCACACTCCGTGCGCCGTCCGCTTGTTCCACGAATGGAGTCGGGGAGCCATGAAACTGCGTATTTTCGATCCGCATAAGAATGCAACACCCAAAAGCGTCTTCATCACTCGTTTGAGCGCGATCGGCGATTGTGTACTTACGTTGCCGCTGGCTGTGAAAGTTAAAGAATTGTGGCCCGAGTGCAAGGTGACTTGGATGGTCGACTGCGCCGCGGCTCAATTGCTCGACGGTCACCCTGCCATCGACGAAGTGCTGCAAATCGAGAAGCATTGGCTGCGGCGTCCGAGCAAGTGGTCCGAGCTACGTCGTCAGCTTCGCTTGCGCGCCTTCGACTTAGTTTTAGACCCACAAGGCCTTAACAAGAGTGCAATTTTAGGAAGGCTTAGCGGTGCCACACACCGAGTCGGTTTTGACTATTCGCAAAGTCGAGAGGCAGCTCCGTGGCTGTCCAGTTGTCGTATCCACCGCACTGCCAGGCATATGGTTGATACTTATTTGCAACTCTTAAGTCCCTGGTGCGACTTGCAGCCTGGCGAGGGGCAGTTTTTGATGCCGAACTATCTACTTGCAGCCGAGCGTGCCGAGTCGATACTGCAAGAGTTTGGGCTCCAATCCAAAACATCAAAATGGGTGGCGATCAATGCCGGTGCGGGTTGGCCATCCAAGTTGTGGCCCCCCGAGCGATTCGGACGAATCGCCCAAGAAATATTCCAGCGTTATGGCCTGCGATCGTTGGTGCTCTGGGGTAGTGAACAGGAACACACGCTGGCTGATCTAATCGCCGAGCACAGTGCTGGCAGCGCGCAGGCTGCACCGCAAACCAATCTTTGCGAATTGGTCGAACTGATTCGCCGCACGGAATTGCTAATTTCAGCTGACACGGCCGCTTTGCAAATCGCCAGTGCCGTCAATACGAACTGCGTTGGCCTGTTCGGTCCGACATGGGCCGACGAGGTTGGACCCTACCGGAACAAACACATTTCGATCCAAAGCACGATCCTGCCAGACCCGCGTCGCGGCATGCGACGCAGTTCCAGCGCCAGCATGAATGCGATAGAAATCAGCGAGGTTCTGCGGGCCTGCAATCAAATCCTTACGTCGCGACCGCAGTCGGCGCGTGCCGCCTAACGCTTCGTTCCCCGTCGAGGCACGGTTAGTGCTGAGTTTCGCCAGCTCCCAAAAAAAATGCTGAATATGGCGAAACCTTAACCCCTGTTGGGTGTTTGAACGGGTAGACGTACTACCGTTCTGAAAAAGTAGCTGGTACGGACCCTAGTGCCGTTCGCAAGTAGCACGAAATAGCTGATTTCATAGGCAGCTGCCTGCGTACGGTAAGAGCTAGGGGCATGGATTGTGCCAGCGACTTATAAAATTGCACCTGTGGAGGTTTCGATGGTAAAAAGCCGCGATAGAGTTTTTCTTGAGTTCGACCAGCTTCTAAACCTGGCCTTTGGCAACAACCGTACCCATGGCGTGTGGTTCTGGAAGGATCATCTTGTCGAAAGTGCATTCCAGAGTTTTTGTCGCGATGTGGCACCTTTCGTTCAGCGATCCGAATTGCACGTTTATGCCAAACAAGATTGGTTGCGTAAACGCGGTTTCGAAAAGCGTCTCGACATTACCAAGTCCCTGCTAGAGCTGCTCGAAATGCAGATTCCACTCCGAGCAAACTGAGGAGAATCGTCAAATGGCGGATTGGATCGAAGAGGGCCAAAAGGCTCCGGCGTTTACGTTGGCAGGCGACTCGGGAAAAAAGGTCAAACTGAGCGATTTTGCTGGGTCTCCAGTGGTAATTTACTTCTACCCGAAGGATGATACGCCCGGCTGCACCAAAGAAGCATGCGCATTCCGCGATCGACAGGCTGAACTTTTGCAACTGGGAGCTGTCGTTCTTGGTATCAGTGCAGATGATGTGGCGTCGCACGCAAAATTTCGCGACAAATTTGAGCTGAACTTTCCGTTGCTGGCGGACACCGATCACCAGATATCCGAAAAATTTGGTGCGTGGCGCGAGAAGAATATGTATGGCAAAAAGTCGATGGGAATTCAGCGGAGCACTTTTCTGGTGGATGCGGCTGGAAAGGTTGCCAAGGTCTGGAAACGCGTGCAGGTCGACGGCCACGAAGAACAAGTCCTGTTGGCGCTGCGCGAGCTGGCCTAGTAAGCGGGCCCAGCATTTTTACCTCTCCAAAGGCAATGCGCTGTGAATTCAGTGGATATCGCCATCGTCGACTACCAGATGGGTAACCTGCGGAGTGTTCAAAAAGCGCTCGAGCAAGTAGGTTACGGCGCAACGATTACGGGAGAACCGGAGCAGATTGCTCAGGCAAAAAAAATTGTCTTGCCCGGTGTAGGCGCGTTTGGCGACGCTATTGGCGAGTTGCACGCGCGGGACTTAGCTCAGCCGATTTGCGATTCGATTCGGGCAGGCAAGCCGTTCCTTGGGATCTGCCTGGGCCTGCAAATGCTGTTTGACGTTGGCTACGAAGGTGGCGAGCACGCTGGTCTCTCCATCTTGCCGGGTGGCGTGACGCGCTTTGCGCCCCAGTTGACTTCGGAGTTCGGACTGAAGGTTCCGCACATGGGATGGAATCGCATCGAGGTCGCGAGAACGGGTTGTCCGCTGCTGAAGGACATCCAGCCCGACGCTCACTTCTATTTTGTCCACAGCTACTTTGTGGCCCCGACCGTCGGCAGCCAGCGCTGGCTGAATTGCGATTATGGCGGGCAATTCTGTGCCGCTGTTTGGCAGGACAACTTGTTTGCCACCCAATTTCACCCTGAAAAAAGTCAGCGCGATGGCTTGCAGATGCTTCGGAACTTCGCCGAGCTTTAAATCCCGCTGCCCTACTTTCGCTCAGCCATAGCATGTGCCTGCTCGACAATTTCCGGCGCGAACAGTTCGTCCAATTGCGTTTCGCCCAATCGCAGTAGTAGCAATACGTGCTCGTCTAAGTTCTCCGCCGTTTTAGAAACGAAGAATGCACTGCCCAGCGCTTTGGCAGGCGCGGTGCTGGCGACTAACAGAATTTGGCCAGGCTGGAGCTTGGCAACAATTCTCAGGTCGTTCCAAACGTGCAGTCCGCGGCTCATTTCGGGTAGCACGCCGAAGTCGTTGCGGCGAAATGTTTGCCTGTGGTCGCCGTGCTGAATCTCAGGGGTCAGCTCAATCGTCGCGGTGCCATCGCCATGCGGGACGGCCCGCAAGTCGAACAAAACGGTCGCCCGCTCGAAGGTTTCACCGATTACGTGTTTGTCATCTCGCATCGTGATCACGGTCAAGGGATCCACGAGTTCGGGCTTAACCAACAGGTCTTTTCGCCGACCCGCTCGGCACTGTAGTTTACGCATCTTATTGTCGACGTCAGCGGCTAGGCCCACATGTTCGAGCGCGTCCGTGGTTTGTTTCGCACCGGTCGATTCCAGTTGCTGCCTAATGACCCAAGGCAGTTCGCCCACAATCAAGCCAACTCGCAATCCATTTTGGTCCAGTCGCCGCCGGAGCTCGATATCCAGCAGACTTTCGTTGGTTGAGTTCCAGATCTCGGCTAAGTCCGGCGCGGCAGCTTGGGGGAATCGCACGAACACCGTTTCGACGAGCACGCTATCGGGGTTCAGTTGCCTGGGTGGCAACAAGGATGTTTCGCGCTCAGGTTTTTTTTCGGTGGACCAGCTAGCGCAGCCCGACACGGTGCTGTTCAGTAAGGCACTGCACAGCAGAAACAATGCGAACCGCAGCCGCCGGCGAGCGGCTTCAATGGGCAGGTCGTATGCGTCGTCCAATCCCAATCCCGAAAGGCACAGGTAGCTTGATTCGCTCGGCGGCGACTTGCGCCGAGACCATCGGCGGACAGTACAGCCCCATTGCGGGCAGAGTCAATGCGAATTGCTGTGGCGAATGCTAGCTGCCATAGGCAATTCGACGCGAAAAGTTGCTCCATGGCCGTAGCGGCTTTCCACGTGAATATCACCCGCGTGGGCCCGCACAATCGCGCGACAAATGCTCAGCCCCAGTCCGGTACCTTTTACTTCACAAACCACAGACGGCTGGCTACCTCGGAAGAAGCGATTGAAAAGCAGAGGCAAATCCTGTGGCAGGACGCCATAGCCTGTATCCCGTACGGAGAGCAAGGCCATGCAGTCTCGAACATTCAGATTGACATGCACGCTGCCGCCTGAGGGAGTAAACTTCAGCGCGTTGTCAATTAAGTTGTAGATGACTTGTTTCAGGTGCTGCGGATTGCCATGGAGTTCAATTTGGGGCAAAGCTTCAGAAACCAACTCGATTTCGCGAAACTCGGCTACGCCGCTAAA
The DNA here is from genome assembly GCA_041741955.1 of Pirellulaceae bacterium. Taxonomy (GTDB): domain Bacteria; phylum Planctomycetota; class Planctomycetia; order Pirellulales; family Pirellulaceae; genus Aureliella. The sequence continues at coordinate 5,190 of JBGSJL010000234.1, forward strand.
CATGTCCAGAGCTCGGCCAACCAGTTCATCGAAACGAATCGTTTCGGCGTGGACTTTTAACCGTTCCCCTTCCGATTCGGAAAGGAGTAAAAGTTGGTTGACGAGCAGTTCGAGCGAGGCGGACTCGTCGATAATTTCGCTCAACAAGACTTCGTAACTCTCGACCGATCTTTGCTTGGCCAGAGCGACTTCGACGCTACTGCGAATCGCGGCCAGGGGCGTGCGCAGTTCGTGTGCCGCATTGGCCAGCAGGTCTCGGTGCTCCTGTAGATAGCTGCCAATACGATCGAGCAAACCGTTAAATGCAGCCGACATTCGATCCAGTTCGTCACCTGATCCCCGAATGGCTAGCCGTTCGTCGAGCCTCGATGGGCGAACTCGCGCCATCGTAGAAATCATGTTATTCAGCGGGCGAGTCGCTCGGCCTGCTAGCCAATAGCCTCCCAGTGGCGCGATCAAGAGCACAACGCCAGCCGCCATAGCAACTAAGCGGTCGATACGGCGGATATCGGCATGGATCAGATCGAGCGAGGAGCCAACCCGAATGTTGACCTGCTCCGTCGCCCGTTCAAATACTCGCCAATTGTCACTCGTCTGAGGGATTTCTTTCTGCGGCTTCAGATGGATCAGCTCGTAGGGCGCATGTTGGCTCTCGTAAAGCGTGTTTCCAGCCAGATCAATCAAGCGTACAAACCATTTGTGCTGAGCATGACCCGCATCCTTTCGATCCAATTGCTCATGCAACTGCGGCGACTGTGCATCCTTCACATTGCCAATCGATAGCTCGATTTCGCGCACATCTTCAATCAGAAGTTGATCCAGCTCATGGATCAGTGTGTAACGAACGCCCTCGCGCACGCCCAGCAGAGTGACCAGTGCGGTGATGATGACAACCGCCGCGTTCCATGCCATCAGCCGGAAACGCAAAGTGCGGTGCATGGACGATCTACCTCGTTCGAAAGGCATAGCCGATACCTCGCACCGTATGAATCAACGGAACGCGAAAACCCCTATCAATTTTTGCGCGCAAACGGTTGATGTGTACCTCGATCACGTTGGTGACACCTTCCCAATTGGCATCCCATAGATGTTCGCAAAGCATACGCCGCGTGACTGTTTGATCCGAATTGCGGATCAGAAATTCGAGCAGTTTGTATTCTGTGGTTGTTAGCTCGATTTCAATTACACCCCTGCGGGCGCAGCGTGTGGTGATATCGAGCGTCAGCGGACCCGCTTTGAGTTCGGTCGCGGACACAGGCTGGCCTGTCCGCCGCAGTAGGGCCTGAAGTCGTGCGATCAGCTCAGCAAAAGCGAATGGCTTGATCAAATAGTCGTCCGCGCCACAATTCAAACCATGCACGCGATCGTCGACAGAACCCAGCGCGGTTAGTACGAGTACCGGCAATGGCAGTCCTCGACTTCGGACTCCTACCAGCACGTCCAGTCCGCTCATATCTGGCAGCATAAGGTCGAGCACAATCGCATCAAATGGTTCTTGGTCGCAGGCCAGCAAAGCCGCGCGACCAAGTTTCTCCCAGCGGCAGCCAAAGCTGTGTTCGGAGAATCCAAGCTTGAGCGACTTTCCCAGTAAAATATCATCTTCAACTAGCAATACGTTCATTTAAATGCCTTACCGTTGGCGACGCTCGACTGCGGCATCGCCGACGTGCCTGCGGCATCCCATCAGAAATTTCGCGGCCCGAGCTTTCTTACAAATATTTAACGAAATGCACCTGCGACCGATATTGCGAGTAAAACTTACGACTGGTGCTTTGTCAAACTGATGATACGGGTTTTGAAATATGAACCGTTTGGACGATAGCGGCCTGTTAATTTTAATTGAGTTCGGCGAAATAGCGGTTGTACGATGGCCTTCCAAGGCCGTCGAATGGCGTGGAAGACGGCCTTGGAAGGCCATCGTACATTAAATCGACAGTTCGCTAGCCTCGGTTTGATTACTTCCGAAACGGCTCACCCAAGTTTGGATTTTGGAAAAGCACGAGGCCGACACTTCCGGCAAAATACCACCGACTGGTAATCCAATGTTTTGCAGTCTCCGCGTGCCCGATATTTATAGTTTACGCTCCGCGATATGCCACCCATGACTTTCGCACAGACCGCTTCGCTAGACACCGAACAAAAAAAACGGGTTACGGCGACCGGTGACGTCCAGTTCGAGCGCATCGCGCACGCTGTCGCGCACGCGACCCATCTGCTGCCCAGTCAGGGCCCGATATCTGTATTCGTACACCACAATACTCTGCACGCTTTTGAGCATCTGACGTTTGAGCAAGCGGTGGTGGCGGGCGGACGGCTCTACCAATGCGAACCCTACTTGAGTGAAGACCGCTATCGAACCGAGTTCAGCAATGGTCGCATCCGCATCGAAGATTTGCAAGAAGTGCTTCTAGACGATCTGGGCGAGGCAGTCAGCGGGCTCATCGCCACCTTTGGTACGCGATATGCGCTGCGGCTGGCAATGCTGCAGTATCCGCTGAGAACGGCGCCCGATGCGGAGTTGCAGTGGTTGATTTCAGAAACGCAAGCTCGCGATCGATACCGCGATGAGGTCGAGCCAGCTAGGCGCCAACAAATGGTAGCGTCCACGCGCCAGTGGGTGCATCGCGAATTTCGGTCGGGCCATCTGAGTGCCGACGGCAACACCCATCGCCTCGTCGAAGGTCTATTGTCGGAGTGCTCGCATCGCTCGGAGCTGGGGAATTGGTCTGAAAGTCAGTGGGAGTCATTCACTCTGCATTTCCTGTGGCGTGTTTGCGATGACGGTGTGAGTGCGGCTCGCAGGGCCGGTCCACGTCAAACATGCCAGGAGCCCGTCTACATGCGACTTCGCGATGCGCTGCTGCAACACAGTGGACGCGATGCGGATCGCTTGGTCGACGAAGTTCTGATTCGCTTTACAGCCGCATTTCTCGATCAGGGCTTTACCGATTGGGAGCTACCCGAACGCGACTCTGGCTTTTTCATTTCCTTCGCGCGACTCTATGCTTGCTCCGCTTCTCCCGTGCCTGCCTGGCTACGAGGCTTTAGGCAGGAGATGCAAGACCTGCTCGATGCCAACGCGACTCCGCTACAGTCCATCGAAAAATCGCTTCATACGCTGGATGTTCCGACTTCAGAGCTGGATGATTTCGTTTTGTACGAGTTGTTGGCCTTGCGCGGTTGGGCGGGATTGATCTGGCAAATGGAAACCAGCGCGCCCTGGACGCCCCGTCCTGCGCCTGCGGGTACATTGGAGGGATATTTGGCGATCCGCTTGGTGCTGCAGCGCTATGCCTTAGCGTACCTGACCAAGCTCGAATTCCCGCAGGCTAAGCCCGACCCGCTGGCTCATTTGGCACAGGTTCGCCAAACACTTAGTGCACAGCCTGACGATTGCCACGACGAATCACTGGCGCAGGAAGCATTCACAGTTTTTCAGCTCGCGCAGGTCCGAGGCTGGGCACCCCACGAGCTGGTACACCTGACCACGCCTCAATGGCAACAATTGCTCGAAGAAATTCGAGCCTTCTCGAATGTCGAGCGGCGGCGGATATTTCACTTGGCGTACGAACGCAGGTATCGTCAGGATGCCCTGGATGCGATTGCCCTGCATGGCCAGCGATTGGCCCAGCAGCGCGAGTCAACAACAACCGGCGGCAGCTCGGCTGGAAAAAGTAAACCCGCGTTTCAAATTGTGTGCTGTATCGATGATCGCGAAGAGTCGTTCCGCCGTCACTTAGAAGAAATCGATCCCGAGTGCGAAACATTTGGCGCTCCGGGCTTCTTCGCCGTAGCGATGTACTACCAGGGTGCTGCTGAGGCCCATTACCGTCCGCTCTGTCCAATCGTCATAACGCCGCAGCACTATGTTCGCGAAGAATCGGTCTTTTCCGCGACCGATGTCAGCGAAACACGAACTCAGCGGCGCAAGCTCGTCGGACGCATGACACACACGGTTCACGCCCGCTCGCGCACGCTATTGGGCGGAGCTGTCACGGGTGTATTGGGGTCCATGGCCACCTTTCCGCTAGTTGCCCGTATTTTAGCTCCACGCCTGACCTCACAGCTTAGAAGTTTGTTCGGCAGTTTTGTCCGTCCGCCTGCCACCGAATTGCATATCGAACGCGTCGCCGTACTGCCAGGGCCCGAACCGGAGGCACTGGGCTATTCGATCCAGGAGATGGCCAATATCGTGGTGCGTTTGCTACAAGATATTGGTCTGGTAAAAGAATTTGCACCGATCATCCTGTTTGCCGGTCACGGTAGCAGCAGTATGAACAATCCACATGAATCGGCCTATAATTGTGGGGCTTGTAGCGGTGGGCGCGGTGGCCCCAATGCGCGATCGTTCGCCTCGATGGCGAATGATGTGCGCGTACGTGAATTGGTGGCGAAGGCTGGAATCGCGATCCCAAACGATGTCCGCTTTGTGGGCGCCTACCACAACACCTGCAACGATCATGTCGAATATTTCGATCTAGACCAGCTGCCTCGTACTCATCGTGCCCTGTTTCGTCGCGTAGAAGTCTCCATCAACGAAGCTCGCGCCAGAAACGCACATGAACGTGCGCGACGCTTTGAATCCGCACCACACAAAATGTCGCCTAGTGAGGCGCTCCAGCATGTCGAGGAGCGCGCGGAAGATTTGTCGCAGGCTCGGCCCGAGTACAATCACGCGACCAATGCCATGTGCATCGTTGGCAGGCGCGGCTGGACCCGCGGACTGTACCTCGATCGTCGCAGCTTTTTGACCTCATATGATCCAGCCATTGACGATGAGCAGGCTACAATTTTATCGCGGATTTTGGCCGCTGCCATTCCTGTGTGCGCGGGTATCAGTTTGGAGTATTTGTTTTCGACCGTCGACAATGAGGGCTATGGATGCGGTTCTAAGTTGCCGCACAATATCGCCTCGCTGGCGGGAGTGATGACGGGGGCTGCCAGCGATATCCGTCCAGGCCTGTCGGCGCAAATGGTAGAAATCCATGAACCGATTCGCATCCTGTTCTTAATCGAAACTTCAGTGGAGAAGATGGTCCACATCATGGATAGCTCCGAGATTATCGGTCGACTGGTTCGCAATCAATGGGTGCATCTAGCGCTATTGGATGCGGAGAAGAACGAGCTAAAAGTTTTTGTGGATGGCCAGTTTAGAACCTATCAGCCCGAGTCGAAATCGTTGCCAGTCGCCCGCACGTCGATAGATTGGTATTCAGGCTGGCGCGACCATTTGGGATTTGCGTCGATCGTGCCCGATGCGTCGCCGCCCAACGCAGCTGCGGCCTGTACGGAGCGCCTCACCTAAATGACAACTTCGGATATATTCCTGATCCTGGGCGTTTGCGTAGTCGCCAGCCCCACGTGTTTGTTGGTGATTCTGGGCGTTACGAGCCTGCTCGGGCGACCCTTGAGCGAATCGATCACGGCGCGACTAACCAGCGCTGCAGTCGTCTTTGGGCTACTGCCAGCGCTGGCAATTTTAGTGATGATGTTGGCCCTCGATACGCGCTACGTGCCGATTGAACTGGGCGATTGGATTGCTATCGAACAAGAACACTTCCATTTCCATTTGAAGTTCGTATTTGATCGGCTGAGTGTACCGTTCACAATTTTATCGTTTATATTGTGCGGCGTAGTGGGCGCTTTCACGCGGCGCTACCTGCACCGCGAGCCCGGTTACAACCGCTTCTTCCTGTGCTATGCATTCTTCTTCACGGGCATGGTGATTTCTTCGCTGGCGGGGACCATCGAAACGCTGTTCTTCGGGTGGGAATTGGTTGGTTTGTCTTCTGCTTTGTTGATTGCGTACTTTCACGAGCGCGAGAATCCGGTCCGCAATGGGGCGCGTGTTTGGTCGGTTTACCGTTTGTCGGATGCCGCCTTCTTGATTGCCGCGTTGACGATGCATCGCTTGACTGGAGCGGGCGACTTTGGAGGGCTCATGGGTTCTGGCCCTTGGCCAGAAGGCGTAGCTGCCATCGATCCGTACCATGCACTCGGCGTTGGTTCGCTGCTGTTGGTGGCGGCAGCGGGTAAGTCCGCCTTGGTGCCTTTTTCAGGCTGGCTGCCTCGAGCCATGGAAGGTCCAACGCCTTCCAGCGCAGTTTTCTATGGGTCGCTGTCTGTGCATTTGGGCGCCTACCTGTTGTTGCGAGTTAGTCCCATATTGGATCAATCTTGGTCGCTGCGCCTACTGGTTATCTCGGTGGGCGCTGTGTCTGCTATTTTTGGGACGTTGATGTCTCGCGTGCAAACGGACGTCAAGAATTCTCTGGCCTACGCATCGCTAACGCAAGTCGGCATTATCGTGGTCGAGATTGGTCTGGGACTCCGCTATCTAGCGCTCATCCACATCATCGGTCATGCATCGCTGCGAACCATGCAACTACTGCGTGCACCGACCCTGCTGAAGGACTATCACAACTTGGAGAACGCGATCGGAGCTCGCTTGTCGCACCTCGACACACCCCTGGCTGGATTGTTGCCCACTCCGCTGCGCATGTGGCTGTATCGCTTTGGTTACGAACGCGGTTTCTTAGATACTTTGCTCGATAGCTGGGTTGTCAATCCGTTTCTTATGTGCTTTAGGTGGTCCGATGCCATGGAACGTCGCTGGACCGATTGGATTTCCCAGCAGCCGTCGCGCGAGTCCGATGGCGTCGAACTTCACCCAGAAACACATTCTGGAAGGGCTGCCTAGTGTCCGAACTACATTTTCCATGGATGGAGATAGCCATTCTGTTGCCGATCGTCGGTGCACTTTGCATTCGCTGGCTCGGAGATCGCGAATTGGCCAGACATTTGACTGTTGGAGTGTGCGCTGCCACGTTTGCCTGTGAAGTAGGCGAGTGGATCGATTTTTCTAGCCTCGGAAAGTTCGAAGCCCACGATCACTGGGATGTGATTGCCTATTTGTTCCACGCGGACGTGTTTGTCATTGATGAACTGAGCGCCCCCTTGCTGCCCCTGGGGGCCCTAATCTACTTCGTGATGATTCTTTCGACCGTGGGAACCAAGGCGGGCAGGTTTTCGCTTTCGTGGATGTTATTCAGCGAGGCGGTGCTGTTAGCCACACTGAGCTGCCGCGCTTCGTGGGTATTGATCGGATTGCTGATGGTGGCGACGCTGCCACCGTGGATTGAGATGCGAAAACGTGGGCGCTGTACACGCGTGTATACGCTGCACATGACGATCTATCTGATTTTGTTGCTGGCCGGTTGGGCCTGGCTAAAATTTACCGAAGAACCGGGCGAAGTGGCCTATGTGGCAGGAGCTTTATTGACTGCGGCCGCCCTGCTGAGAAGTGGTGTGGCTCCGATGCATTGCTGGATGACGGACCTATTTGAAAAAGCCACTTTCGGAACGGCCATTTTATTTGTAACTCCCTTGACGGGTGCCTATGTCGCCATGCGATTGGTGCTACCGATTGCGCCCGGTTGGGCGTTGCAAAGTATCGCAGTTATCTCGATCATTACCGCCGTGTATGCCTCTGGCATGGCGATCGTGCAACGCGAATCGCGTCGATTCTTCTGTTACTTATTTCTCAGCAATGCCTCGCTGGTATTGGTGGGACTGGAACTGGCGACGCCTATCGGACTAACCGGTGGACTATGCGTGTGGCTATCGGTAGGACTTTCGCTAACTGGATTTGGAATCACGCTGCGTGGTATTGAGTCGCGGATCGGTCGTGTGTCTTTGGCCGACTATCATGGCCTCTACGATCAGATGCCCATGTTGGCAGGCTTCTTCCTACTGACGGGCATGGCTTCGATCGGATTTCCAGCGACGGTTGGCTTTATCGGTCTGGAACTGCTCGTCGAAGGCGTGGTAGATGTATACCCGTTAATCGGCACGGCCGTTGTGCTGGCAGCCGCCTTCAATGGCATCGCAATTATGTCAGCCTACTTCCGCATCTTTACGGGCAAAAGGCACACTTCGCCGGTGTCTTTGCGAATTCGGCGCTCCGAACAGATCGCAGTTCTCATGGTGTCAGCCCTAATACTGGTCGGCGGCTTTATGCCGCAACCTGGTGTGAGCTCCCGCTACCACGCAGCGGTGGAACTTGGCAAGCAACGTCGCCGCGTCCTTCCACCCGAAGACATACTCCCCTCCGAGGAAGCTGGATTTTTGGACGAAGGGCCGATGGCAGAAGATCATGTTTTCAGCGAAGACGACTAGCAGTGGAATTCAAAAAAACGCATAGCCAAGGCTTGCAAAACGATCGCGACCGGCCAGACACGAGATGATCTGGCGGTGCGTAACTAAAACACACGACCTCCCCTCCAAACCAGAGAATGAAATCGCATGTCCCACCAAATCAGCTCTACCGACAACCAAATTCCGCGCGGTAACTTGGCGGGCTTTAAAAAGTACATGCGGAATGACTTTGTGTCCGGGCTCCTCGTTTTTCTGATCGCACTGCCGTTATGTCTGGGCATTTCTTTGGCCAGTGGTTTTCCGGCGATCGCTGGAATTTTCACCGCCATCGTGGGCGCGATCGTAACCAGTTTTATCAGCAATAGCGAACTGACCATCAAGGGTCCAGCGGCGGGCATGATCGTGATCGTGATTGGCTGCGTCGAGGCGTTTGGGGGCAATGGCATGAACGGCGGCTGGGAAGCCGCAGATATCGTTGCCTATCGCGCGACGTTGGCGGTCGGCGTGGTTGCTGCCATTCTGCAAATCTGCTTCGGCATTTTCCGCGCAGGCATCGTCGGGGAATTTTTCCCGACATCCGCCGTACACGGCATGTTGGCAGCCATTGGTGTGATCATCATTATCAAGCAGTTCCCTGTAGCGCTCGGAGTTCAAGGTGCCAAAGGGGAGCCGCTAGAAATGCTCCGTGAATTTCCACACTATATTGCCGAAGCCAATCCGGCCATCGCGGCGATTGGAATGACTAGTTTGCTGATCATGTTTCTGTGGCCGATGATCGGAAAACGTATTCCGGCGCTCAAGAAACTGCCCGCACCGCTCATCGTGTTGCTGGTTGCGGTGCCCATGGGCACGGCGTTCGATCTATTGCACAAACATCCCTACCAGTTGGCCAACCACGAATATCAGCTCGGTGAGCAATACCTGGTCTCGATGCCAGACCGCATGTTTGGAATGTTTGACTATCTAACTATGCCCGATTTTTCGGCGCTGAGGCAGTTCAAGGCCTGGGGGTGGGTCTTCATGTTCTTTGCGGTCGGTAGCCTCGAATCGCTGCTGAGCGCCAAAGCGGTGGACTTGTTGGACCCATGGAAACGCAAAACGAATATGAATCGCGACGTCATTGCCGTTGGTACTGCCAACTTGGCCGCGTCCATGATCGGCGGTCTACCCATGATTTCAGAAATCGTGCGCAGCAAAGCCAATATCGATAATGGTGCCCGTACACGTTTTGCCGACCTATGGCACGGCATTTTCCTGCTACTGTGCGTCGCGCTGATTCCTACAGTGTTGCATCGTATCCCCATGGCCGCGCTCGCCGCGATGCTGGTCTACACAGGTTCCAGACTCGCGCACCCTTCAGAATTCTTGCATGTTTATCGAGTTGGTAGAGAGCAGCTTGCCATTTTCGTGACTACGCTGGTCGCCGTGCTTGCCACCGATCTGTTGAAGGGTATCGCGATCGGTATCGCGCTTAAAATGATCATCCATAGTATCAACGGAGTTCCATTGAAGTCGATGTTCAAGCCGTTCTTGGACATCGAGGACGTGGATGCAACCACCAGTCGAATTACGGCGCGGGGCTCCGCCGTGTTCAGCAACTGGATTCCGTTTCGTCGGCAGATCGAACAAATCGGGCTCGTGCAAAAGCGCAATTTAGTGATCGATCTGTCCGATACAAATCTAGTGGACCACAGCACGATCGAAAAGTTGGAGGAAATGCAGCGCGACTTCGAGCAAGAGGGGCTGAAGCTCGAACTGGTCGGATTGGATGCTTTGCAGCCTTTGAGCGATGACGCCCAAGCGACTCGACGACGTGGCCTGGGTACCGTTCGGCGGATGACGGTAGTGGCCGAAGATTCGCTAGAAGAGTGGTTGGAAACCGAGTTCATTCGCTGCGGGGCGAGCGGATTCACCTCGCTACCGTGTGCGGGTGCTGGCAGGCAAGATATCGCCAACGGTGTGCCAAGCAAGCGGCCGCAAGTGCGAATTGAAGTCATTGCCACGCCGGAAGTTACCGAGTCCATTCTGTCTTTTCTGCAACGCGATATTCAATCGCACCATCGCATTACGATCTGTGTCGAAACGGTTAATGTTGTTCGAGTCGGCGACTTCAAGCCGTCCGTCTCACATGGTTCCAATGCGAATCGTCACGCCATTCCCGTTTAGCCGCCCTGCGACTGAATTTCAATCCTTCGAAGCAAGAACCTTCGTAGCTGGATTCGCCAGATTTCAGTCGGCAAGAACCGAAGTCTGGCGACTCCGGCTACATTGAGAACCGAAGTCTGGCGACTCCGATGGATTTGTTTCGGGCGCTCGCCAGTACGAGTCGGCAACTTGAGCCAACTCCGCTGCGAACGCAGACAAAAGCACGGATTTTTCGCGGGGATGTTAAGCTTTGCGGGCCCGGTCGAGTCCGCAAGCTGCGCTGGCCTTTCCAAAACCGCTATTGGGGCTCGGTTGGTAAGTAATGACCTGGCGCTTTGAGCGCGCCGTTGCGACTCGCGATGGTTCGCTTCAGGCCGGTTGAACTTGCCGCCGATAGTAAACCTCAGAGCGATAAATAAGTGTCCGGTACCTTTTGTGCAAAGCACTCGAAGGGCCAGTTCCTGGCAACAGGTACCGGACACATGTTTAACGCACGATCCTAACCGCGAATTGGAAAGACAGTCGCAATATGCCATCGGCCTCAGCAAATCGCGGAAGTTTGCCAGTCTGTAACGTACCCATTGTGGTGGCACAGGCTGCGGAAGTTGGTAGCCCACATGCGGACCTGATCGAGCAGCTCCGAACTCAACTGGAACAGGCGCGAAGGATGGCCGTTGTTGGCGAGCTCATGAGCACCACGACGCATGAGTTTAATAACCTGTTAATGACTATTCTGAACTACGCCAAGCTTGGCCAACGTCATAAAGATGAGCCATCGCGCGACAAGGCGTTTACGCGGATCTTGGATGCTGCGAACCGAGCCGCGAAGATCACGGGAAGCGTGCTTTCGCTATCCCGCAATCGCAGCGGAATGATGGAACCTACCGATCTGAAGTCGATCGTCGAAGACACGCTACTGCTGCTGGAGCGCGAATTCCGCAAGTACCGTGTCGCTTTAGAAGTGGTCCTGGACGAAGCAGTTCCCGCAGTCAATGCGATTGGAAACGACCTGCAGCGGATGCTGATAAATCTGTTGGTGAACGCACGTCAGGCGACACCCGAGGGTGGCATGGTGCGCATCGCATTGCAGCTCGACGGCAAAACTGGCGAAGTGATATTGACGATTCGCGATACCGGCTCGGGCATCTCACCGGACGTACTCCCCAAAATCTTTGAACCGTTTTTCTCGACCAAGTCGGGGCCTGATGCTTCGGGCAAAGGCGGTACAGGAGTTGGGCTCGCGAGCTGCAAAGAGGTAGTCGATGCCCATGACGGGCGCATCCGAGTTGAAAGCTCACTCGGAAAAGGCACCGCGTTCATTATCCGCCTGCCTGCGCTGCCTGCTTCTGCGGGCTAACACGCCTTCGGATCACGAGCCTTCGGATCACGAGCCTAATCGCCTAGCCGAAAATCATCGACGCGAAGGTACGCAGTGCTGGAATGATCAACTACGCGTAATCGCACCATTTGGCCAATGGCCATTGTGACGTCGAACTCGGTGAACACGAGTTCGGTTTGGCTCGCCGCGGTGGCTGATGCAATCGCCTTTCCCGATTCTTCGGCGATCAATTCTACACGCGCCTCGGGGTCCTCAATGCCGCTGAGCCAGAAACGTACTTTGCCGTGCGTGAGCTTGAACGGACGGCTGATCAGCTCGCCGATCGCATCAACACGGCTGCTGCCCGTATCGACCAAGTAGCGACCTGCAGGCTCTTGGCTGGGTTTGGCTTCGACCAGTGCGCCACCGGATATCGAGCCACGAATTTCCCAGTCGCTCAAGTCGCCGCTCTCGAAACCGAAATTTAGCCGGCGATCATGGATAGCCGGGACAAACGTTGCGGATTGGTCTTCGGTGGCTATGGTGGTCCAGGCTGGTTGCTGACCGAAGCTATCGGCAGTTTGCTGCTCGGCGACCATCACACCCGAAGCAGGCATACCGCTTGGACGCTGTAGGAACAGATAGGCCCCGCGCTTGATACCTGCGACGATATCGATCAAGCCATCGCCATTGACATCACCCATCGTGACTTGCGTGCCTACACCACTACTATTGTCAATCACGTGCGGGACGAACCCAACTCGGTCGGGTAATCGTTTGCCTTCGAGCCACAACAGCGTGGCGGGCTGTGAGTTGGTTGCATCTTTGTTGGCATGGGCCCACCAGCGTTTGCCGGTCAAAATATCCGGTACACCATCGCGATTGATATCGCCCACTTCGACCGCATGCAATTGTCCGATGGCCAGTCCAACCGGACTGGTTGCAGGGTCATCGGTCATGATGTCCACACGTTCGAACTGTGTCGCTTCGGCGTTGGTGGCACGGTAATAAACCAGTCCCGGTCCATGCGCGGCCAAGCCCGTGACGACTTCGTTTCGACCATCTCCATCGAGATCAACGGCATGCATCTGCGAGCCACCGCTGGAAAAACTGAACGCATGGAATGTCCACGGTTCTCCGCCGCCGCCGCTCGCATTTCTTGTTACGGGTTGTTGCCACCAACCGTCTTTTTCCATGAGATCGGGGCGTCCATCGTTATTGACGTCCCCAACACCCAGACCGTGCGTAAAGCGTTGGTAGCCATTGTTCGGTGAGATAGGCACAAAGCGCCAAAGAGCGTCAGGCTGTTGACCGGCGTGAGTTGCATATCCATAGGAGCCCTTGGAACTGCAAATCAAATCGTCGAGTCCGTCGCCGTCGATGTCAGCAATCAGCGGAGATTCGTTGTCCACCGAGTCGAGCATCACGTGCTGTGTCCAAAGCTGCTCGCGGGCACCAGTTCCAGGATTTTCATACCACCAACTTTGTTTACCTGGGAAGCCGAGCACCAAGATGTCCGGCAGGCGATCGGCATTCACATCACGGGTGTACATAAGGAAATTTTCCGAATAGCCCAAGGGGTCCACTGACTCCCCAGCGTAAAATCGCGATTTTTCTGAGTAGCTCGGGCCGAAATAGATCCACGGTCCCACAGCGACATCACCGCGACCATCGCCATCGAAGTCTCCCTGTGTACCACCCTCGGAGTAGAATTGATCACTCAATTGAATACGTTCGAATTGAGTGTTCTGAGAAAGCGCGTTCTGGTTGAAATGCATTTGCGCGAAAACGCAAATCGCAAGCAGCCACAAGCTGCGTCGGTGGTACAGAAACCGGTACAGAAACTTGTACAGAAGCATCGAAGAGCACCTTTTCTCAGTGAGTAGTTTGGCGGGGAAATCGAAAGGGTGGGTCGTGTTAGGAGGCCGCTGCAATGATAGCATTTCAGCAGCGCGCAAAATCTGGCTGCTACCCATCCGGCTACGGTAAACTCATTTCTGCCGGTTGCTAACGGCTCGGATTATACCGCATAATGGAGGCACTAAGTGTGGCATGTTCTAGCAGACTGATTTTACGACGGTTCTCGGTAGTTGATTTTAATTCGCAGGGATTGCGGCATGGATGCAGAGTTACGAGACGATCCATTTGTGGACTTTGGGCCGGACCTATTGTATCCATTTGCGCGCAGCGGACTCAGCCGCGTTGATGGTGACTGTCCCGAGCAATTGCGAAGCGCTGTGCGTCAATACCTGCCGCGTGTGCCGGGCGTCTATGGCATGCTCGATGCACTCGGGCGATTGATCTATGTCGGCAAGTCGAAGAGCTTGCGGAATCGTCTGTTGAGTTACTTTCTACCGAACAACGAAGAGGATAAAGCGGGGCGCATCGTCCAGTCAACTTGTGCCATTGTGTGGGAGTACCAACCCAGCGAATTTGCGGCCTTGCTACGCGAGCAATTTCTGATTCGTGCCTTCCAACCGCGGTTCAATGTGCAGGGCTTGCCACGGCGACAACAAGCCGTTTATGTTTGCTTGGGTCGAACGCCAGCCGAACAATTGTATACCTCACGGCAAAACGACCCCAAAGCGATCTTTTGCGTTGGACCCCTGTTTGGCGCGGTTCGCGCAAATCGCGCTGTCGACGTGCTCAACCGCGTCTTCCAATTGCGTGATTGCAGCAGCAAACAAGCGTGTAGCTTCACCGATCAACTGCAATTGTTCGACATTGATCTGCGTCCGGGCTGTATACGATTGGAGATCCAATCCTGTCTCGGTCCATGTATCTCCGCCTGCTCGCGGAGCACCTATGCCCGCCAAGTAGCCCGTGCGCGCGAGTTTCTAGCGGGCGGCGACAACAGCCCGCTGGACGAATTACGCGAAGCGATGCTGCGCGCTGCCAGCCATCAACATTTCGAGCAAGCTAGCGTCCTGCGCGAAGACCTCAAGGCCGTCACTTGGTTGGCCTGCCGCGCGGGCGATATGGCTCAAGCACGCGACACGTATACGTTCGTTTATCCTGTGGCTGCCGCCGCCGTGGATGCCCAGCAAATTCGCCAACCGGCCCGAGAGATTTGGTATCTAATACGTCGCGGCATCATCGAGGGCGCCCTGGCGGGGCCTAGCTCGGAAGCTGAGCACAAACGGGCGCGGGCGGTCGTCAAGCAATGGTTGGCCGACGCCAATTGCATCGGCTCTGCCTACTCGCCACGCCCCGAAACGCTGGGTTTGGTTGCGAGTTGGTTCCGAAACCAGCGTAGCGAACTGAAGCAAGCCTTTCTGCCGGGCCCAAAGATGGACGCGAAGATGGATCGCAAAAGGGCAAGCGGCTACACCAGTGGTTGCCACTGGAAACCAAGTCCGTTGCCGTCGAGCAATTCGGTGGGGATCGTACCGTAACGCACGCGGAACATGGGCGCATATTGCTTCATATAGGCTTCGTTGCCGACGGGGCAGTACTGACGTCCGTTGCCTTCGATGGCCGCCACGTTGGGTAAGCGACTGGCGATACTGGCCGAATGCAGGAATGAGCCTCCGATACAAGTCAGATCCTGAACACAGGTAAACATCTTGAAGTGAGTCGCCGCTGCACCCATCAAGAGACATTCCGACTGGCCCTTGCAGGCTTTCAGAGCCACTCCCGTGTAGCCGCGTTGGCGAGCCAGTCGCAAGCTGGCAAAGTCCGTCAGCGATTCATCGATGACCACAGGGCGAATGCGGGAAATGCGATGCACGGTCATCTCGGTGCGAATCGTCAAGTCTCGCGGCGTGGGTTGCTCGATGTATTGCAGCCGCTCAAACGAGGCCTTGCTCAACCGTTCAATGCGCTCGAGCAGATCGAGTACATAGTCTTCGTTGGGGCACTGTTCGTTGAAGTCGAATGACAGCTTCCAATTTCTTTCGGTGGCTGCGGCTTCGCATATGCGCGTTACTTCGACAATTCTACCGACATCCCAGTCGATATCATTTCCTGCCAACTTAATCTTCAGATGGGTGATGCCATCGGAGGCCAACCATTCCTCGAGTGTCTCTGGGTAACCATCATTCAGCCGCTTCTTAACATCCTGCGCGCTAAGCGGGTCCAGCGCGCCAACTAAATGGTAAAGCGGCATGGTGGCTTTGGGCTTCGGCGATAAATAGTCGCAGGGGTACTTGCCAGCAAATTCTTCGCCCAGATAGGTACACAGGTCTTCATTCAAAAACTCGGCGTTCATCAGCTCGAAACTATTGCGGCCATGCACGTGTCCAAACGCGTCATGCACGGCGGCTTCTAGCGGACTGGCGGCCAGCATTGCCGCCAGCTTAGGAATCTGCTCCGTTATTTTGTATTCCTGGACCATTTCAGCCGTCACCGCGTCGCGAAGCAATCCAATTTGATGCGTGATCTGCAATGGGTCTCCAGAAAACGAAGCACCTTCAACGCGTACCGCCAGGCGATCGGCCAATTCCAGCAGAAGTTTGAGCGTAATTTTGCCAGGGATTTTGCTGGGCCATGCCCAAGCATTGCCCATGGTCATTTCACCTGTTCCCTTGACTTTCTTGCGGCTACCAGCTTGCACCACCGACACTTCGGTCCTGAGCACGCACACATCGTCCACCACGCGACCGCCAAACTTCATCGGTTGACGATAGCCGAACGAGCGTGTGGTATTTGCAACCGTCTTGAGGGTGATGTCCGAAGATTTGCCCATCGGTGGATAGCGCCTTAAAGAGATTGCGTCAACTGAATGCTGCCCGACGGAACCGCAAAAATTGGGCAACGCCGCCGCCATACAGTAGCACAATCAGGTGGTGGAAGGGAGACGGGCGCACGTCGAGTTGAACAAAGTAAACGCACTGCAGTCACTAGAAAAGTGGCGGTCTAGACGAGTCCCTTGCGAACCGCCCAGACGGCGGCTTGGGTACGATCTGAAACACCAATTTTGCGGAGTATGTGCTGCACATGCTCTTTGACCGTCTCGTAGCTGATACCCAGTGCGAGGGCGATTTCTTTGTTGGTAAGTCCGTTTGCCAACTGACGCAGAACTTCGCTTTCGCGCTGAGTCAAAGGCACTTCGACATCGGAAACCACCCGCGGTGTGGCCAGCGCTCCGGTGACTTTTCGCAACTCTTCACGCGTCCAAGCTGGCTCGCCGCGAGCTGCCGTTTCGATGACTTCGATCAATCGTTCTTTGGAATCGGTTTTCAGCACATAGCCAATTGCCCCTAAGGCCACGGCGCGGGCTACGTAGGTCGGGTTGTCGTAGGTTGAGAACATGACAACCGGCACCCCTGGGCAATCCAGCTTGAGTCGCCCCAGCACATGCAGACCGTCCCCATCAGGCATACGGACATCCAGCAAAATCACATCCGGTTTATTGGCAGCCACCAAGGCTAAAAGTTCATCGCCGGTTGTTGCCTCGCCGGAAACAACTATGCCTGTGCCTTCCAAAATGTTTTTCAATCCCAAACGCACAATTTGGTGATCGTCGGCGACAAACAAGGATACGGGCATATGCTGCTACTCGTCTTTAAAAGAATTAACCTGAATAGGTGTTGCCTAATTCTCCGCAGGGGTACAGGCTCATGGCCCCGTTTAGATTACTAAGCGGGGGTCCGTGTGGAAACCCGCAGGTTTGCTTGACTGCCAACTTCGCCAGCAGGTGGTTAGCACCTACCAAGATGAACTACATCCGTAGTTCTACTCTAATTGTTCGAACTGCCCACGTAAACCTCTGAGCGGACTAAAAACCCGTCTTTGTCGCCATCCATTTTTGCAAAAATGGCCTTTTCTCCCAGAAATTCGCCCAAACTGATGCTGCCGTCGCGATTGGTGTCCATCGCGCTGAACCAATCCGGATCACTGACAGGAGACCCCGTTGGAACATTTTGAGTCAATGGTGCGATCAGACGTTGGTCCTGGCGATTGATCTCCAGGCTAGCCACCAGGGGTAGTTCGTTGGGCGTGACCAGTCCATCGCCGGCGGTATCTAAACGAGAAAATCTGCCAGCCGTTTCCAGCATTTCGCGCTCGGTCAGGCGTAGGTCCGCGTCGCGATCGGACAACTGAAACCAGGGTCGAGCCGATAACATCCAGCGCGCGCTGACTCGGCCAGCTTGACGGACCATCAGCCACCGCCAGACTCGCTGGAATTCGGCCTCCGACAGGGCCGCGTCACCGTCCTCGTCCAGCAGTTCGAATGCTTTGTCCTGCAGTTGCAGCAGACTGACCAATTGGCTTTTGAGCTGTGCGTTTTTAAGCGCTTGGGAGAGTTGCAACTGGAACTGGTGTCGGGCGGCTACTGAAAAGGTGTCATTCACCAGGATGCGAATGGAGCCGGAGTTGCATTCCAAAAGTCCGCCGTCGCTTCCCGGCTGCCAGCGTGGCCCCAGCGACGTTGGCGAAAAATCGGTATGGCGGGCGATGGGTTCGTCGCTTTGGCTCGCGACCAGAGGAGGCAGCCGAACATAGACTGTTGCGGCGGCTGGCATTGTGGTCAGTTGCTGTAGCTCGCTGCGTTCTAGTTTTTGATTGCCGTCGGTATCGATCAGCGCCCAAGCTGCATCACTCCAACCCGGCCATTGCTCGCGCGATACCTCAGGCAGAAACGTGTAGTGCCGTAGCAGGTCGGTGGCGAGTTTGCGAGCGGACCGTGCCTGGTTCTCCGGTGTGCTGCTCTCCACCAGCATAAGCGTCGTCGTACGCAGCATGCTGGTTCGGTTCATGGATGTGTTCTGCATGGAAGGCGGGTTTGCAGCGCTCACTTCGCGATCGGTCACGATTCCGTCTCCGTTGCGATCGTAGCTCTTAATCGCTTCTCCCATTTCGCTCAATTCGGCAGCGCTCAACGAAAAGTCGCCGTCGCGATCGGCTCGACCCCACGGGGATGCACCGATCGGGCTGTTGGGTTCGGCGCCGATGTCGGTGACTTGCAAAGCGGCGGTACGCGCCAGACCGCGAGAAAGGAAGGCACTCAGTTCCTCGTCGCCAACTTCATCGTCGCGCTGGGTATCGTACATGCTGACCAATTGCGCGCGCTGCTCGGCCTCAGCGACCAGATTGCCAAGCCAGCCCGAACGTACCAACGGAAGTTCCAGCAGTTCGTCCCAGGTCATGCGCTCGGCCGCTGGAGCGTCGCCGGGCGTTTGCTGTTCTGGCAAATCAGGGGCCGGTTCCGCGTCCTTTTGCTCGGAATGGGCCGAACGATCACGACGGCTATCGATAAGTTCCGAAGCAACGGCGCGAATCAATTCGGCATTTGCCGCTTCGAGGCTACTGCGACCGACGCTCACGCGAAGCTCTACGACGATCGGACCAGCCTCGGACAGCGCGATGGCTCGCTGCACGGTCCAATCGCCACCGGCATCGAATGGCACAGGCGCAGATGGCTTGGCGTCCAGTCGCGGCACGGCGGCAGTGTTTGGAGTGGGCTCACCATTTTCTTTCGGAACCCTAATCGCAGTGGTCGTAGGGGCAAGCGTTTCTACCGCAACGGATTCGACTGGCTTGGCAGGTACCTTGGGTCGACAACCCACCGTCGCGCAAAAAAATATGCCGGGGATTCCCAAGTGAGTCGCGAGCCACGCTAGCCCAAAATGGACTCGAGTTTTGTACATGGCAATTATCCTTCGGCGAAAGTCTACGTTAGCGATCGCCGCCAACAATCCTAACAGATTTTGCCGATCCTATGTCCTGCCGTGAACCTCTGGCACGCTGGGGTGAGCCCCAGCGGCAGGTTGATACCCACGGCTAGCGACGAAATCCTTAAGTTCTGTGCGGTGTCCAAAGCTGCATTTACGGATCGGCGCCAACCTGGCCTGTTTAACCGCGCAGCGTGCTAGGCCTTTGAAAACCTATCAAACTTGAATTTTGAATCGTTTGACTACCCACTAATTCTTTGGAAGAGTCAAATTTTTCGGCCGTTGCTGGGCCAAACTGCGGAGCACACTGGGAGACTTCAGTCGCTGCGGAGAACCCGGTATTTCTTTTGGGCTGGATCCCACGTGCAAGCGCGCTTCGCGGTTAAACATTGATCGCTTCGACAAACATGCCGCCCCACGTGCAACCGCGCTCCGCGGTTAAACAGTCGATCGCTTCGGCCAACATGCGGCGCTGCCTAGGAGCCTTTCCTTGGCGGAAAGGGTGCGATAACAACAGGACAGAACTTAAGGGTTTTGGCTGACGCGATCCGGCTCTCATCTGGCAACGAAGCCCTAAGCCACTTTGACGTCTAGCTGCGGACAAATCAGAGCGCACAGGCGTTCGAATTCGTCGGCATTGGCGAAGCTAATAACGATCTTGCCGCCGCCTGTGGCGCCCTGCCGAACTTCGGTCTTGGTTCCCAAAGAAAGTCGCATCTTCTGTTCCAAAGAGGCTAACTGTGGAGTGGATCGTTTGCGCGACCCACGCTTGGAGACGGTGCCAATCAACTTGCGACCATCTTCAATCGCCATTTGCTCGTTGACTTGAGCCTCGGTGTCGCGCACCGTCCAGGACTCGTCCATAATCCGTTGGGCGAATTCGAGCTGAAGTGCTTCGGTGCTGAGCGTCAATAGAGTTCGCGCGTGGCCTGCCGTGATTTTTTCGTTCTGTACCCAAGCCTGTATTTCAGCCGGCAACTCGAGCAGGCGCATCAAGTTGGCAATTGTGCTGCGGTCGATTTTCAGACGTCGCGCCAAATCCTCCTGCGTACACTTGTGTTCGTCGATGTAGCGTCGAAAGGACATGGCTTTTTCGATGGCATCTAAATCTTTACGCTGAAGATTTTCGACAATCGCCAACTCGGCAACTAGCCGGTCATCGGCCTCGCGGACCTCTGCGCGAATCGTCGTCAGTCCCGCATGGATTGTCGCCCGCAGCCGTCGCTCGCCGCTGATCAATTGGTAACCGCGCCCGACGCGACGGACCAATATCGGTTGCAACTGCTGGTGCTCGCAGATGCTGGCCGCCAGCGAAGCAATTTCCTGCTCGTTGAATCGCCGTCTGGGCTGAAAAGGATTGTTCTGTATGTTAGCAACTGGAATTTCCAGCGTCTGTGTTTTGGCTGGCTGAGCATCGCCGCTATCGGCGTCTGCACCAAGCTCGCTGGCCGCTGAATTGGAAACCTCTGCAGGACGCTTCGCGGTTCGACCCGACAGTGAAACAGAACCGGTGACGCCCGACTTGCCAGCGCTCTGAACACCGCTAGCGCCGTCGGTCGGTGCATGGATTCGAAGTTCAGTGCCGCTTTCGCCACGTTGGCTCGACCCAAATGCGCTGCGCGGAGGACTGCTCCCCATGCCTGCGATCTTGGTCGAACTGCCGCCTAAAGTTGAAGAGGTCGCCGTCGGGGAAGACGAAGAAGACATTGACGCGGCGGTTGGCGAAACTGACTTGGGAGTCGGTGGACTGTCCAGGATGCCGTCTTCTTCCAATGGCGTCCCCAACAGTGCTGCCAAGCCTCTACCTAGTCGACGATCTTTAGTCACGTTCAAGTACCTCCATGCACAGTTCTAAATAGGCTCGGCAACCACGCGATCGCGGAGCGTAATCCATGACGCTCTGTCCGTGGCTGGGGGCTTCGGAAACCGAAACATCGCGCGGAATGACCGTATCAAACACGATGTCGCCGAAAAACTCGCGGACTTCCGCATCGACTTCGTGGGTCAGCTCCAGCGACGGATCATACATGGTCAGTAGGATTCCGCCAAAGGTCAATCTGCCCTCTCCACGCTGCATTACATCGCGAATTACGTGAATCATTTGCGTTAGCCCCTCCATAGCGTAAAACTCGCACTGGATTGGCATCAAAACTTCAGTGCTAGCACTCAAGGCTGCTTGTGTCAGTTGTCCCAACGATGGGGGGCAATCGATCAACACAAAATCAAAGGCCACCATGCCCGCATCCAAATGCTGCCGCAAAATGGCCGAATCGCTTTCGCTTCCATGCTCAAGTCGATCGACGTCGACGAATCGTCGACTGCCGGGTAACAGAGCCAAATTGTCCCAGGTCGTCGTTAGCAGGCTTTCTTTAAGTGGCTTGTCGAGCAGCAAGGGGTGACTGGTCGCGGGCGTCATGCCCACGCCGCTCGTCGCGTTGCACTGCGGGTCCAAGTCGATGAGCAGGGTGCGTTGGCCAGCCTTGGCCAGTCCGACCGAAAGATTGACGGCTGTAGTCGTCTTGCCCACGCCGCCCTTCTGATTTGCAATACAGATAATCCGTGCCATGGCGGATTGTGACTAATTTGCAGGGGCAAGTGAATGCCAAAATGGTACGTTTATTTTGTCCGGCTGCCTTTACTTATTTTGTCCGGCTGCCTTGCAGACTTAGACTTCCCGCTGCCCCTAAATCTCCCACCCCGAGCGATAGCTCTCTCGGATAATATCCGCAGCGGCAGGCAACTGGTTGGCCGACATCTGCTGGGCATTCCAGCGAATGGGTTGGCCGGTTCTCAGCGAAAGAGCACCCAGCAAGGCCAGCTCAGTCAGGTTTGCGCCGTACTGAAAATTGCTGCCAGCCGGTTCGCCACCTTTGCAAGCATCGAGCCAATTGCGGTGGTGACTGACGACTCGCGGAATCGAGGGCTCCGGTTTCTTGAAATCGGCAGCCAGGCTCGCGGGCAAAAGTTTAGGGGCACCGCCAGCACCGCCACAGTATATTGCACCCCCATCGCCCAAGAATAAGACGCCACGGCTGGGAAGCGGTTCTGCGACGGGCCAGCCCTCGGGCGTCCGCGGCTTGAGGCCGCCGTCGTACCAAGTGACGCGCACGCCGGGTCGTCGGTCGTTGGCAGGAAACTGGTAGTAGCCGATACAGCCGTGGGGGCCAATGTAAGAGTCGCAGGGCCCAGCTGGCGTGAAATCGACTAATTCGGGATCCCTCAGGTCCAGGGCCCAACAAGCTGCATCCAGATCGTGGCAGGCAAAGTCGCCGATGTTCGAACTGCCAAAATCCCAGAAGTCGCGCCAAGCTACTGGAAAATAAGCGGGTTCGAAAGGTCTCGACTCGCGCGGCCCAAGCCACAGGTCCCAGTTCAAGCCGGCGGGGACATTCGCATTCGTCTCAGGCTTGCCCACCAGTTTTGGATTCCAGCGATGCCCACCTACCCAGGCGTGTACTTCGCGCACCGCCCCAATCGCCCCGGACCAAATCCATTCGCATGTTGCGCGCATGCCGTCCGTCGAGTGACCTTGATTTCCCATCTGAGTGGCCAGTCCACTTGCTTTGGCGAGCTCGGCGACTTTCCTAGCTTCCCAAATATTGTGCGTCAGCGGTTTTTCGCAGTAGACGTGCTTCCCAGCTTGCAGGCACTTCGTCGACACAAACGCGTGCAAGTGATCGGGAGTGCCACACAGAACTGCATCCAGATCCTTTTGCTCTGCCAGCATTTCTTGAAAGTTCTCGTAGGTCGCGCAGCGGTAGTTGGGCTGCGTCGCTTGGTATTTCTTTTCGACCAGCTCGCGGGTTGGCTCGCGTCCGCCCATGTCCTTGTAGTAGAAATCAGCCAAGCTGAAAGACTTGGCTGGGTCGGCGACCGCGACGACGCGCACGTCGTCTTCTGCCATCATCTCGCGGAGCACTTGCCTGCCTCTTCCGCCAGCTCCAACAATCGCCAGATTTATCTTGTCGCTCGGCGCGACAAACCTGGGACCACCCAGAACATGCCGCTGCACGATATGAAATAAGCCGACAGCGGCAGTCGCAGCACCAGCGGCTTTGAATAGTTGGCGTCTCTTCACAGTGTTCTCCCAGCGAATAAGTTTTGAAGTTGCACTTATCTTACTAGCTTAACGCTCGTTTAACCGCCGTGGGCATCGCCCCGCGTTAGTTAGCAATAAGCCTTGTTAGGTCAGAGGCCGACACAACGCACTAGGAAACAAGAACTCACAAACTCTGAGCAAAACATTCCGATTAGGCTGAATTTAACGATGTATTGGCGACGATGAGAAGCAGGGGGCGGGGGACTGCGCGTACTCGTGCGCAGGATTAGCCAGCAAATGCTTTCGTCAGCACCCCAGCTTCGGCTCCCCGTCAGGTGGGTTCACTGTTCTCTGTGCATTTTCGTGCTGGTACTTGCCCCGTCGATCGCCTCGCCGCAGTCTAATGGGCGAGCTGGGGTGCCGTCGCGACGCCCTGATGCTAGCTCCACGGCCTCGCATCCTGGCCAGCGCACGACTGCCAATGTTTCACTGCGACGCCCCAATTCCTCCCAGTCGCGGGCAAACTCGGTGCGGCAGGCATCGGTGGAAATGTACGATTCGTACGAAACCACGGTCGCACCCGGAGCGTCTGAATACGGACCGGACAGCGCAATCTACCAAGGCGAAGATTTTGAAGTGTCTGGGTCGAGCTGCGATGGCTGCGGTCGTAGCCCGAATCGATGTGGCTGCAATCCCTGCGGTTGGCTATTGGACTGGAGCCGCAGCGATTTATGGATCGGGACGACGAGCTTTACCGGCGCTTCGAACTTCCTACCCGGCGGCGTGGGTAACAACGGTAGCATCGAGGGCAACTTCGGATTTCAAGAGGGTTTCAATTTTGGCTCGCAACTGCCCGGTATCTTCTGCGGTCAAATCGGCTCGCAGTTTGGTATGCGCTTTACCCAAACGCAGCTCGACGGCAGTTCAGCGGGTGACGACAATCGCACACAAGCCTTCGTAACCGCCGGCTTATTCCGTCGGGTCGACTACGGGTTGCAGGGGGGGCTGGTCGTCGACTACCTACATGATGATTGGGTTTATCAAGCGGATCTGTTGCAGTTGCGTGGTGAGCTGAGTTTCTTGCTCACTGCGTGTCACGATTTGGGAATTAGGTTCACCGACAACCAGCAGACCGATGCAACGTCAGCCAATCTCAGCGGCAGCCCGGCGCCCATCGCGCTCTCACTAGCCACACTCAACTCCTATCGCTTTTTTTATCGCTACCACTTTGGCTGCAATGCCGCCGGTCAGGCAGAGGTGCAAGCCGGATTCACCGAGGACTCCGGTGCCATCCTGGGGCTCGACCTAAAAACTCCATTGCAAAATCAGCTTGGCTTAGACATCAACGCGACGTATGTGCTACCTCCCAGCGAAGCCGATGTTCCTTATACTCAAGAGGGTTGGAATTTGAGCATGGCACTGGTCTGGACACCCGGACGGATATTTGGCACGCAGCGAGATTACTATCGACCATTGCTCGACGTGGCGCACAACGGCAACATGCTCAGCCGGCTCGTGCAGCCGTAGACGAGTTCGCCAGACATGCTCAATCGCCTCGGATTAGCCAATATTCAAGGCGCGATCGATTTGATCGGCAACTTTCTTGAGGCGTGCCGCATCGCCGCCACCGACCTCGGCGGCGACCCAGCCGTCGAAGCGAATCTCGTCAAGGGCTAAGCGGACGTCGGCCCATGGCAAGTCGTCTTCGGTGATGTCGGCCCAGTCGTTCACCTTCCGCGAAAATCCTTTGATGTCGAGCTTGACTACGCGGCGCCCCAATTGCCGAATCCAGTCAGCCGGATTCCCGTACTTCCAGTGGTTGCCGATATCAAATTGCATGCCGACCCAGGGGGAATCAAACTCATCAACGTATTGAACGAATTTCTCGGCCGTTTGATCAGCGGGTCCCTCGTCCACGTACAGGAATTGATTCCAGACGTTTTCAATGGCGATCGTCATGCCCAGCTTGGCGCATAGGGGTAGCGCTTGCTTGATGTTCTCGATCGAACGCTCCCAAACTTGATCCGCCGAGCCGTCTTTGCCGTGACCGACTACTAAGAGCACCGTATGGCCGCCTACCGCCTGAGTCTGCTCGATGGCCGTTTTCAGATCGGCCAAAGCCTGTTCGCGCACGGTGGCGTCGGGGCTGGAGTGGCGAATATTCCAGTGAGTTGAGCAGACGCTGCCGTCTACCGGCAGCCCACTTGCGGCCACCGCAGCCATCGTTTCTGGCACGTCGATCCCAGGGCTATTGAGCTCGATGCCGTCGAATCCAGCCGCCTTGGCTACTTTGAATTTTTCGGTCAAGCTGCCCTTCACACCCACCATGCCAATTTTGAGTGTCTTCAGCAACCGCCGTGGTTCGGTTTTATGCTCAATTGCCAACTCGTCGGCTGCTCTCACTGCGGGCAGACTTACTAACGAAGCGGTTGCTGCAGTGGCAGCTAGAAAATGGCGACGATCGAGCGAGCGAAAATCTGCGAGAGGCATGTTGGTATCCTGGCGAGCCGAAAGAAAACGTGGGGCTCGTCCAGCTTAATCAATTTGCCACTCGCTCTGCAAGCAGACGTCTCAGCCAACCAAAAAATGCAGTCAGCAGTATGTCCCAGCGCCTAAAATCCAATATGCAGCGAGCTGCCGCCGTAGTAGGCAGGATGATGATGATAGTGGCGGTGAACGGGATAGGGGCGGTAGTACTCTTCGACGATGACTGGCGAGCGATAGATCACAGGCTGCTCGCGGACGATCACATTGGGTTGCTGCACGATCACCTGCTGACGCGGCTGGGGAGCGGGCATTGCCAACTGTGTGGCTAGAGGAGCTTGTTGCATGACCGTAATCAGCGTGTCGCTCACACCCTGCTGATGCAGCGCGATAATATCGCTCACTTCGAGCCGACGCTGTACGCCTTTGGACTGAATGTGGCTCATGATCACGCTCTCGCTGATATTGCTGCGAGCCATGTTGACGACGTCATTCATGCTGACGCCACTGCTGGCAATGGCTTGTTGCTGAGCGTAGACCTGCTGCTGCCCCTGGTAGTAGGCTTGTTCTTGGTAGGCCTGTTGACGGGCCAATGTATTGTCCTGGGCTCGCCCGATAAGGCCACCGGTAATGGCGCCAACGGCACCGCCGATTAGGGCACCTTCTGGGGTTTCGTCATTCTGATGACCGATGATGCCACCGATCACGGCACCCGCCACACCGCCCACGGTTGCTCCACCTTGGGTTCGCGATTGTGCAAAACTAATCGGTGCCAAGCTGGAACTGGCAAGTAGCGTGGCCATCGTCCATGAGAGCGTTCGTCGATTGGTCATCCCTGAAACTCGCTTTAAGTTTTTCTGGTGTCGAGCCTGCGGTCAGGCGGCGCGAGTCTAGACGGATTATCCAGACCCTTTTCTATTATTCGACATACCAATCTCGCGTTCTGAAGTAAACAGCGAGTTGCCGATAAGGTCCGGCGCGGAAAATGGTAGGTGTAGGGTGGGTCAAGTGTGCCGATAGGCCACGAAGACCCACCATTTTTACGTGATTGCAGTATCGGTGGGTCTTCATCGCTATCGCGATTTGACCCACCCTACAAAAATCACAACCGTGAACGGTTACCTAAATTTGAACCCGCTGTCTGCTGCCTACAAAGCGATTCTAGGTTAGAATGCTAGCTTGGGTGGACTGCAAGTAACTCGGTTCGCCAATCTCCAGAAATTGCTACCATCGAAAAAGAGTTCAGCGTCTGTGCCTCACGTTTTCCGCACCACGGACATTACGGGTAAGTTTGTGTTTCTGGGCACGGGCACATCGGTTGGAGTGCCCGCGATTGGCTGCGGTTGCGGAGTCTGTACCAGCAAAAACCCTCGCAACCAGCGCACGCGCTCGTCCGTCATTCTGGGCCTACCCGAAGGCAATTTGCTGGTCGATACTTCGCCCGACTTACGCTTCCAATTGTTGCGCGAGCAGATCGGCATTTGCCATGCGGTGCTGTACACGCACGAACATGCCGACCACATTTTTGGTTTGGATGATGTTCGACTGTTCCCGTATCATTTAAAAGGTCCAATTCCGCTGTACTGCGAACCGCTAGTGGAGCAGCGAATTCGGCATAGTTTCGACTACGCATTTAACAAAGGTCCACAGACGCATGTCGGCGCGATCCCACTACTGGAGCCGCGGTCGATTGGGCTGGCCCCTTTCGACGTGCTCGGCGCGACGATTCGGCCGTTAAGACTACTGCACGGTCCCAAGTACCAGGTTCTCGGGTTTCGCTTCGGCAATATTGCCTATTGCACAGATACCAACTTTATCCCTGAGGAGAGCTTTGATGTGTTGGCCGGAGTTGAAATCTTTATCGTCGATGCACTCCGCCCCACGCCTCACGCAACGCACTTCAGCGTGCAGGAGGCGCTCGCGGCGATCGAGCGAGTCGACCCACAGCGAGCCTACTTGACGCACATTTGTCACGAACTCGAGTACGAAGCCACCAATCGCATGCTTCCCAGCGGCGTTGAACTCGCCTATGACGGATTGCAGCTAGATCTAAAGTTCTAACCATTTTGCTAGCACGATAACTTGCTCGATTTTTCTAAGCGGGCTAGCCTCTACTGACGTGAATACGCCTTGTTGCAGCCTGCCGGTTTCGTTAATTATCGGCTTAGCCTGCGTGGTGCTGCGTGGGCATGGCATTTCGAAGCCTTGTTTTCGTAGTTTTGCGAGACTACTCATGCTGAAACAACCCTGCTGGTGGAATCAAGCAGCTACCACTTTGGCCGTATTGCTGGTCGCGTACGCCTTTACATCCAAATGTGCGCTGGGTCAGGGCCCAGGCGGTGCTGGACCTGGACAGGGCGGTGCACCGGCGGTCGAAGACCCAAAATTCCGTGATGCCGTATGGGATGCGGGCGGTCCGCGCATGAGCGGCCTGCATACAGGTAAGCTGGTCAAAGCCGTCCAGATTGTCGGTAACCAATCGGTCAGCAAGCACAAGATTTTGTCGCATATGCAGACGCGCACCGACCGCAGCTACGATGACAAACAGCTTTTGGCAGACATTCGAGAACTACACCGCACCGAACTGTTTCGCAAAATCACTCCCCTAGTATCCGAATACGAGGACGGTGTGGTTGTCAAAATCGAGGTTTCGGAACAGCCCACGGTGACCGATGTCGTTTTTCACGGTAACACGCGACTCGAAGATCGTATGCTGCAAAAGCATTCGGGCATCGAAAAAGGCGACCCGGTCAACCCCTTTTCTGTGGACATGGCTCGACAGCGATTGCTGGATCTCTATCACGAAAAAGGCATGAACCAAGCAGCCATCGAAGTCATCGAAGGCAATCGGGCCGGTGACCGCCGCGTGTTCTTCGAAATATCCGAAGGGCCAGTCGAAAAAATATGGCAGATCAATTTTGTCGGCAATGTAGTTTTTTCCGGGCCCGTGCTGCAAACGAAGATCAAATCTCGCGATGCCAAAGGCGGTTTGACGGCCTATGTTTTCAACGTGGCCAACCGGATGAAGATCGAGGAAGACAAAAACACCTTGGTGGCCTTCTACCGATCCCTGGGCTACTTCAAAGCCCGTGTTGACTATCGCATCGACTATTACGGTAGCGGCGAGTATATCGACCTCACGTATGTTCTTGATGAGGGGCCTCAGTTCCGCGTGCGCAACGTCTCCGTTATAGGAAACCAGTTTTTTACAACTGAGATTTTGATGGCAGCGCTCGAATTGAAGTCGGGTGAGCCGTTCAAGCTGCTGCATATGAATCGCGACCAGTTGAAACTGCGCAACGAATATTATGGCCGCGAAGGGTTTGTCTATGTCGACATCTCGCCCGAGCCGCGCTACATCGAAGATACCGACGAAATTGACATCGTCTACCGCGTAACCGAAGGCGACCAGCACTTTGCTGGCCCCATCAACATTCATATCGAAGGCGATTCGGGCAACACGCGACATCGCGTCCCGATGAACATGCTGAGCTTTCGTGAGGGAGAGAAAATTGACCTAGCCAAGCTCGAACAGTCCGAACGTCTTCTGAAGTTTTCACAGATCTTTGAAACCAATCCCGCGTTGGGCGAACCGCCGCGCATCGAAGTGCGCGCACCGGACGAAGACGATCAATTTGACTATTAGCTGCGGCTGACCAACGGCTGACCTGTAGACAGCCACACAGCCAATCCACCCCATGATTTCCAACCAAAACGGCTAGTGCAACCAAATGAAATGGTTGCATAAACTAGGAAGCAAGATGAGACCAGTTGTTCAGAGCATAGCAAGCGTGAAAGCAAGGCGGCGTGCTGGCCCGCAGTGCCACCGAGCTGACTCGACGCTACCTCACGGGGGCGCGATGCTCTGGCTGGGGCTGATTGGGTTAGTCGTTTCTGCGAGCGGCTGCCAACTCAATAGCGCATCGCAAACAGGCACAATCCCAGCCAATCTTACGCGTGGTTTGAGCTCGAGTTACAAGCCGCCCAGCGAATCGATTGCGCCTCCCCGGGCTGGGGCTACCCAAGCGTCCGCTGGCAGCTCCGGCAGCTTGATCTCCAACTCTGCGACCATTCGCGGACAATCGCCAGCACCCAGTCCATGGAATGCTCAGTCAGCCGGTGGCAGCGATAGCTACCGCCAACCCATGCCGCCCACAGAAGTCACCAATCGCTACAACTATCCGGCCAGCCAATACGCGACCGGACCGCTCAATAATGCCAGCCCAATCAATAATGCCAGCCCAATCAACACCACGGTACCCTCGCCCACCACGGTCTATCAACCACCGGTGACGGGCTACAATCCTTCGCAATTGGGCTCTCCACCATTGGGCGCACCGCCACAGAGTTACGGTGGTGGTGCCTACGGGTACGGCGCACCGGGCAGCTATCAGGCATCACCCAGCGACTACGGAGCGACGATTGCACCAGGCGCTACTCAAATGCCTGGCTCGATGGAATCTACGGTTGCTCCGGGAGCGTTTCCGAATCCCTACGCTGGCCTGGACCCGTCGGGTGTTCCCTATCCACTAATTACTGCGCCAGGCGGAAACGGCTTCCAACCTCGCCAGCGGATATCACCCATCGACGTCTATTTGCAGGAAGCCCGCACGGGGCGTGTTATCCTGGGTGGTTCGGTCAATAGCGACCTGGGAGTGGCTGGCCAATTGATCATCGACGAGCGAAATTTTGACATTACGCGGTGGTCGAATCTATTCGGCGGTAGAGAGTTTCGCGGAGATGGCCAAAACTTTCGCGCAGAAATAATGCCCGGTAACAATGTCCAGCGTTACACCGTGAACTGGACCCAGCGCAACCTGTTCGGTTACCTGCCCTATAGCCTGTCGGTCGGCGGTTTCTACTACACTCGGCAATTTCGCGACTGGACAGAACAGCGTTTAGGCGGTCGCATGGCGCTGGGTTACGAGATCACCAAGGCCCTTTCGATTACCGGCGAACTGCGTTTGGAAGATGTCAACATTTCCAGTCCTCGTGTCGCTGGCGTGCAGGAATTGGACGATGCGCTGGGCAGTAATGACATCTACACCGCTCGACTTCGAGTGGCCCGCGATACGCGCGACAGTCCGTTCATGTCGACCGAAGGTTCACTGCTGGAGTTGATTTTCGACCAGGTGTTCGGCGAATACGACTACTCGCGCGGCAATATCAATTACAGTCGCTACTTTCTGGTTCACGAGCGACCCGATGGTGGCGGGCGACATACGCTTGCTAGCTCGTGGAAGTTTGGTGTTACCGGATCGCAGACCCCAATTTTCGAGAACTACTTTGCGGGCGGATACAGCACGCTCCGCGGCTTTAGCTTCCGCGGTGCCAGTCCCAAAGTTGGCGATGTGCAGGTCGGTGGCGAGATGATGTTCCTGGGAAGCCTGGAGTATCTGTTCCCGTTGACGGCCGACGAAATGCTCCGCGGCGTGGCGTTTGTGGACTACGGCACCGTCGAGCAGGATTTGACGATCAATAGCGAGAATTTTCGAGTTGCTCCTGGTCTGGGACTTCGCGTTACCGTGCCTGCACTTGGGCCGGCTCCGCTCGCGTTTGATTTTGCTTATCCAATCAATCACGCCGACTCCGATGATCGTCAAGTGTTTAGCTTCTTCTTGGGCTTCACGCGATAACACGGCAAACTAGCCCTGAATTTGCAGTCCACTTTCGCTTCGCCGCATTTCAGCGGGCTAGGAAGTCGTGTAAGCTAGAGTGTCCCTATTTGGGCCAATTAGCATTTGCATGCGTGTCCTTACCTTCCGCCCGATATTTCAATATGGCCGGAATCAAGCGGAGTTATCGAAATGCGATTCTGTAAGTCGTTTGGACTGTTGATCCTGGGGCTCCTGGCCTGTGCGGGTTGCGAAAATCAGCCTAACTCGGACTTAGTATCTACCGAAGCAGACCGAGCTGCGGACCCCACCCATGCAGCTGCCAGTGCCAGAACGATGACTGATGCAAATTCAATGGCGAGCAATTCGTCGGCCAGCGACCTATTGGAACAGCCCATGGATTACGGCGATTGGCTGGTCCCTCCGACCGAGGTTGACCAGCGATTGATGGACGTTTACCCCACGTTGGTGAGGTCCTCGATTGCCGGTGATGCCAATGGTCTAGCCAATTTGGCATTGGTTTCACAGCAGATGGCTGGCGGCTTAGCTCAACAGGGTAAGCTCGAAGAGGCCTATGGGTTTGTCGCACAGGCGGGCAGGGCGCTGCGGGCTGGATTGGCGGGCGGTGCCAGTGGAATTCCTCAGTCGATGATTGGGCAAATGTTTTTTAATGAAGCCTGCGCGCTGAGCAAGACCAACCAACCCACCGCGGCTGTGGCTGCTTTGGAAGAAGCCATCGCGGGCGGCTTCACTGACATCGATTTGATCGCCAGCGAAGATGACTTGGCAGAAGCCCGCAATTCGGAAGGATTTGCGGAGAGGCTGGTCGGTTGGAGAAGCGTAGCTGCCGAAAAGGTGCGGGCGTTGGCCGTGAGTGATTTGGCGGCGGGCGAGTCGTTTCCATTTGCGTTGATGGCCACCGATATCGTCGGCAACGAGCAAAGCCTTGATGCACAGAAGGGTAAAGTCGTGATCGTCGACGTCTGGGGAACATGGTGCCCACCCTGCCGCGCCGAGATTCCATCGTTCGTCAGGTTGCAATCGGCTTATGGCGAGCAGGGATTTCAGATGCTTGGGTTGAACTACGAACGGCAGGCTTCGGAGGAAGCCAATCTAAAGGCCGTCGTCGACTTTGTAGCCAAATATGCGATGAATTATCCTTGCATTTTGGGCGACGAAAAGACTCGAGAGCTCATCCCCGACTTTCGCGGCTATCCAACCACGCTGTTCATCGATAAAGCAGGCAACGTACGCATGAAGGCGGTTGGTTTGCACGACTACGCCTACCTAGCAGCGGTCGTCGAGCAACTGCTGGCTGAGGCCGAGTAGACATGATTCTCGTGTTGGATAACTACGACTCGTTTACCTACAACCTTGTCCAGCGGCTCGGGGAAATTGATCCCACCGTCGACTTGCGCGTCGTGCGCAATGACAAGATTAGTGTCGATGAGATTCGCGAACTGAAACCCAGCGGCATTCTCATCTCGCCAGGGCCCTGTTCGCCCAGCGAAGCGGGCATCAGTGTGGCGATCGTCGAGCAATTGGCGGGGCATTTCCCTATCTTGGGCGTCTGCTTAGGACACCAGTCGATTGGCCAAGCGCTGGGTGCAAAAATCGTTCGCGCTCCGGAGCTCATGCACGGCAAGACCGACCGCATCTCGCATGATAACCGCGGCTTTTTCGAAGGCTTACCCAATCCCTTTGTGGCAACCCGCTATCATTCGCTCATCATCGATCCTGCCAGCCTGCCGGCTGAGCTCGAAGTGTCAGCTTGGGTCACGGACGCATCCGGCAAACGACAGATCATGGGCGTGCGGCATCGCCAACATCCTGTAGAAGGCTGGCAATTTCACCCCGAGAGTTTCCTGACCGAACCAGGCATCCAATTGTTGAGTCGCTTTCTCGCTTGGCAAACTGCAGCCACCGCCTAGGTCGAGCTCGAGCCCGCAGGCAAGATTGCAAGGTATCGGAGCTGCCGTGTTCCAGAAACGATTCTCAAGCAAGTGTTCCTTTCCTCCCGTGTCTCTTGTGATCTAGTCGCAATTTCCTCTCTGTAGAGTGTGTAGACATTTATGTTGTGCGTAACGATAGGCCGTAGTCGCCATAAAGCCATGATCGCCGAGTACAACTTTCTTGCAGAGAGCGGCGCGGAACTGGTCGAGATGCGCTTAGACTACATTGGCCGTCACATCGATCTAAAACGCTTGTTAGACCGGCGTCCGTGTCCGGTGGTCGTCACCTGCCGACGTCGCGAAGACGGTGGCCGCTGGGAAAAAACAGAGCAAGAGCGGTTAATGATCCTGCGCAGCGCCATTGCGGCTGGAGTCGATTTCGTCGATCTGGAAGAGGACATCGCGGGCAGCGTGCCCAGATACGGTCAGACCAAGCGGATCGTTAGCCTGCACAATTTCGAATGTACGCCCGAAAACTTGGAAGAGATCCATGCTCGTTTAACAGCCTTGGATGCGGACGTGGTCAAGCTGGCTACGATGGCCAATTCATTTGGTGACTGCATACGCATGTTGCGTTTGGTGGAATCTTCGACGATACCCACCATTGGTTTGTGCATGGGTGATATCGGCGCAGTGACGCGCATTATGGCCCTCCGCTACGGTGCGCCATTCACCTACACCACGATTTCCTCGGATCGCAAAATCGCGCCTGGCCAGATTACCTTCGAAACCATGCGCGATGTCTATCGCCCGCACGAGATCAACGAAGAGACGCGAATCTTTGGCGTGGTAGCGGACCCCGTTGCGCATTCGCTCAGCCCGCAGATCCATAACGCCGCCTTTGCAAAAGACCAACTCAATTCGCGTTACTTGCCGTTCCGCATTCTTGGCGACGAGCTAAAACTCTTCCTGCAGTGGTGCAAAGAAACGGGCGTCGGAGGACTGAGTGTTACCATTCCCCATAAAGAATCGATGCTGGGGCTGATGGACGAGGCAGAGTCGGCGAGCACAGGCATCGGTGCCATCAACACAGTGTCGCTCAAGAATGGCGTAGCGAGCGGTTACAATACCGACTACCGCGCTGCGATGGACTGCTTGACCGAAGCTCTGAGGACGCAAAAGACACTACAGAATCAAACCGTTCGCGAAGAAGATCTTTTCCGCGGACGAAGCGTATTGCTGCTCGGAGCCGGCGGAGTCGCGCGTGCGATCGGCTACGGTTTGCGGCAACGCGGTGCGATTGTGGCTGTGGCCAGTCGCACGCTTGAGCGCGCCGAAGAACTGGCTCGAGCGATAGGCGGACGCGCAATTCCCTGGGGTGCGCGGCACGAGCTCCGCGTCGGAATCCTCGTCAACTGCACACCGATTGGTATGCACCCAGATATCGATAGCACTCCCTTCCCAGCCGAAAAGCTGCACGAAGACATCATTGTGTTCGATACCGTTTACAACCCCGAGCAGACCGTGCTCGTAAAAGACGCCAAGAAGATCGGCTGCTTTGTAGTCAATGGACTGGACATGTTTGTGCGCCAGGCCGCTTACCAGTACAAGCTGTTCACCGGCCTGGAGCCACCGGCCCAACTGATGCGCGATACGGTCAAACGGTTGACCTCGGTCGTCAAGTACTAAGCCACCTTGGCCGCTAATTGCGGTCGCGCGACGAGACGCCCTTCGACGACTTCGTAAACTACGTCTGCCAGTTCCAGCAGTTTTTCGCGGTGAGTAATGATGATCATCGTCCGCTCGCCGCGATGCTCGGCCAACGATTCTCGGATCAGTTGTTCGCTCTTCATATCGATTTGACTGGTGGCTTCATCCAGAATCAAAATTTCTGGATTGCATAGCAGGGCCCGCGCCAGTGCGATCCTCTGACGCTGGCCTCCGGAGAGTTTCGAACCATTCTGCCCGACGATCGTTTCGTAGCCATCGCTGAGCGCTGTGGTAATGAACTCGTGCGCGTGCGACTGCCGGGCTGCCCGCTCCACCTCCGCATCGGTTGCGTCCATTCTGCCGTAGCGAATATTGTAGGCAATCGTATTGTTAAATAGTTCGGTGTGCTGATTGACTAGCGCAATGCGCTTGCGGACATCGTCGACGCGAAGCTCACGAAAGTCTACGCAGTCGAAGCATAGGCTACCCTTGACGGGATCGTAAAAGCGGTTCAGCAAATGAATTAACGTCGACTTACCACACCCATTCTGCCCAATAATTGCAACGGTCGAACCAAAGGGCACTTCGAGCGAAACATTGCGAATAATGGGATGTTCCTTGTCGTATCCAAACTCGACATCGCGGAGTTGCAACATGCGATGCGGCGAAGCTAGGTTTCTGGGAGCCTCTGGATCGCGAATGGAATTTTGATGGTCGAGCATTGGGTAAAGTGCGTCGGCCGCCATGCAGCCCGCATAGATGGAGGAGTAAACGGCGGACAACTTGCGCAGTGGGTCGCTTACGCCGATCAACATGCCGAAGAACACCAGCAGCGCGCTGACGCTCAGTGGCTGATCGCATATCGGAATCCCCAACAGACTTGTCTGCTGGTTGAGGACCATGTAGGCACCACCAATTATGGTTGTACCGAGCATGCCCAAGCCAAGAAATTCGATGATGGGTTTGGTGAGCGACGTATAGAAAATGAAATTTAGACCGAAATTGCGCATCGTCAGCGTGGCTTCGCCAAAGCGATTTTGTTCGAGCGCCTCCATGCGGTAGGCTTGTACCGTATTGATGTTTCCTAGCGATTCCAGCATGACCGCATGGTATCCCTCGGCCTTCTGAAGTTCCTTCTTGGAAACGTCCTTTAGCCGCCGCGTCACGTGGTAGAGCATCCAACCGACCAGTGGTGCTACCAGAATGCTCAGCAACAATAGTCGCCAACATATAAACGCGGCGCCCAGTAGACAAGCCACGACTTTCAACGGCTCGCGGAGAGCCGCACCCAGCGCATTCATCAATCCGCGAGAAAGCATTTCGGTCGTATGCGTGATCCGCGACGTAAAGCCACTGGTACCATATCTGGCATAAGCGGCGCGATCCATTCCCAATCCCTTTTCGAAAACTTGTAGGCGAATACTCCGCGAAATATCCAGCGCCACACGCCCGACGAGAACTTCGTTGCCGATCAAAAATACGTGTTTAATCAACGTTGAAACCATTAACATCACGACGATAATGGCAATCGTTTGAAATGGATCACTGGGTACAAAACGCTTGACCCACGGTTCGCACCGCCGATAGAAAAGCTCACTCGCCTGCTCGGCCTGCAACTCGGATTTGAGTTCTGCGAGCTTGTTTTTTTGATAGGCGACTTCGGGATCGAGTTTCGATGGCTGCGGTGGAGCCTGTCCAAGGGCCTGCTGCTGCGATTTCTCTAAGGCTTTTTGCTGCTCCGCGACAAATAATCCCGCAGATTGAACCCTCGCTTGAGCTTTATCCAGCTCCTCGTCCATCCACTGATGCATCGACTTGCCGCGAATGGTAACTTCGAGGATCGGATAGAACGCGCCGATGTTCGCACCCCAAAGTGCAGCCACTGCAAAGGAACAGCAGGTGGCCAATGCTAGCGTGGGCCAGTAGGGTTGCGCCCGCTTGAGTGCTCGCCAGAAGTTTTGCATGGAACTTTAGTTTGCCAACTGGTACGTGGAAAGTGGTAAGCAGACAACAAGCATTGTGATTTTGTGTCGCTGTTCGCGCGGATTGTGGCCAAACGCGGGTCGGAAGTCCAGAGCAGCTTGAGAGAATCGCATCTGAGGTTGCAGGCGCACCGCCCTCTTCGCTATAAAGGGCGAAGGTCCATCTTCTGTTAACTCGAAGAGGAACTTCTTTTAACTCAACACCTGTGCCAGGGAGGGCATTGCATGAGCCTTACGAATTTTGCTGCAAGAATGCAGCGTTCGGTCAAAAAGCGATTACCTGGATACGTTGCCGAACCCGGAAACAGGTCCATTGCAACCGAACCGTCGGCCGTACCGTACTTGGTACCATCCAACAAGCTGGCGGAGATCTTTCCCGGCAGCGATCAATGTGAAGTTACGATGCTGCCGCGATTGATCCGCACTCACAAATGGGCCATGCCCGAACACGAGCTGCTGACACTGGGCGCACTGGCGCGAGTCTTGCAACCCAAGCTGGTAGTCGAATTCGGAACTTTCATGGGCGGTTCGACGCTCGCTCTCGCTGCCAATATGCCAACGGACGCGCGCATCGTAACCATTGACCTCGATCCCAGCCAGCGTAAGAGTCATGTGCATGGTATGGGAGTTGGACTATCCGAATTCGATGTGGGTTGTTTGTTCCGAGGGACTCGATTTGCACAGAACATCGAACAGCGCTTCGCCAACACCGTGGAGTTCCAAGACCAGGACTTGCTGTCGCAGGCCGATCTGGTGTTTGTGGACGCAGACCACACGTACGAGTTCGCCAAACGCGATACGCTCAAGGCGATGCAGTTTGTCAAATCCAGTGGAACGATTCTGTGGCATGACTACACCTGGGAGCCCAGCAATCCAGAGTGTGTCGGGGTCACCCGCACCGTGAATGAATTTTGGGAGCAGTACGGTAGCTGCAGCCAAATTGCCGGTACGCGTTTCGCACTGTATACGCCCAGTCTGGCTGCCAGCAAACACTCCAGACAAGCCGCCTAGCGAAAGTCAGTCGTGCCCCACCCAGCTTCAAATCGTCGCGCCATCGTCACAGTCATTACGCACAGCTATCTGCCCTATGCACTGGCACTGGCCGAATCGGTGCGCGAGTATCAGCCCGACGCCGACTTCTATGTCTGCTTGGTCGACCGGCCTCATGATGATGCGCTCCCAGATGC
This sequence comes from Pirellulaceae bacterium, assembly GCA_041741955.1. Taxonomy (GTDB): domain Bacteria; phylum Planctomycetota; class Planctomycetia; order Pirellulales; family Pirellulaceae; genus Aureliella. The sequence continues at coordinate 43,335 of JBGSJL010000234.1, forward strand.
GGGAATCGAGTGGTTTGGTGCCGCCGATTTGCAGATAGCCGGATGGAAGCGGTTCGCATTTCAATACACGGCTTTCGAGTTATCCTGTGCGCTCAAGCCGATAGCCATGCGACATGTTATTGACCAGGGATACGCGGAAGTTGTCTACCTGGATGCCGACATGCGGCTGTTCGGGCCACTGATCGAGGTTTTTGACGCACTCGAAAAAGATTCGATTGTTCTGACACCGCACTTATTGAAACCCTTCCCCCGCGACGGAGCTCGACCGTCCGAAGATCTCTTTTTGCTGGCTGGCACATTCAACACTGGTTTTGTCGCGGTTCGCGACACGCCGGTCACCGATGCCTTTCTGGATTGGTGGAGCCAAAAGCACGAATCGGATTGCTTTAAGGATTTGGCGGCCTCGATTTTTGTAGATCAAAAGTGGGTGAGTTTGGTCCCCGGACTTTTCGAGCAGGTGTGTATCCTCCGCAATCCGGCCTACAACACAGGGCACTGGACGCTACCTCAATTCGAACTTTCGCGCGACGCGGAAAGTCGCGCATGCATCGGAGGGCAGCCCATAGCGCTGTTCCACTTTAGCAACCTTAGCCCAGACGAACCGGGCGAGTTTGCGCACTGCCAAACGCGAACCACACTCGATAAACAACCGGTTTTACGCGATTTGGTTGCCACTTACCATACAGCGATCCTCCGGCAGCGTGCCAGCCACCCACCGACCGGCTATCAGTTTGAACGCTTGAGCGATGGAACGCCAATTAAGCCCGAGTGGCGCGAAGCAGTGCGTCGCAAGCATCCTCTCTTGGACGGAGTGAGAGACCCATTTGACCTCGACAGTGCGCCACAGCTCGTTTCAATTTTCACGTCGCTGGAATCCAAAGCACGCAAGTGGCGCAAAGACTGGCGGCTCAAGGGAGCCGTGGTGCCCGAAGCACCGCCGCCTGCTAAACGAATCGAAAAACGCGTGAAGACTTGGCTAACCGCCATTGGCCTACGAAGAAAAGCCGCCTAGTGAATCATCCACTTAAGTGAGCCGACAGCGCTAGCCGAGTCATCACCCACAAAATTACGTGTCAGTCGTACGCGTACTCCGTGAAACGGTACTCGTACTCGAAACGTCGCGAGTACGGGTACCGTCCTGCGGACTGAGTAAGAGTAAGAGTAAGAGTAAGAGTAAGAACGCGGGATTTCCTCAGATTTTACGCTTGTATTTGTGAGTCATGACACGCCTAGCACCTAAGGTTCACGACCGGTCTTTCGACCCCAACAATTTTGGAGATAGAAAAAATGTCAAACTCAGACCCAGTACGCGTGTTTATTGGTTCGGGCGAAGCCAGTGTGCTCGAACGCAAGACGTTGATCCATTCGCTGCGCCAACACTGCTCGCGGCCATTGGACATCTACGTGTTCAATGGCACGCACAATTCGATCGAACACAATGACCAGCCGCCGGTTCTGGCCAATATGCCGCTGTGGATTAAATACAAAAACTACACGGAATTCAGTAACTACCGCTTCTTGATTCCAGAAATTTGCGAACACCGCGGACGGGCCATCTTCCTGGACTCCGACATGGTCTGCCTGGGTGATATCGCTAAATTTTTTGATGCTCCGATGCATGGTATGGACATGTTAGCCAAACCCGACGCGTACAAGGGAGACAGTTGCTGGGGTATGAGTCAAATCCTGTTTGACTGTGCCACCTGCCATTTTGATTTGGAAACAATTTTTAGGCAGATGGACAACGGTGAATTCACCAATGCGGACCTCCATCAAATGAAACCCGACTTCTTGAAAAAATATCCCTTCAAGATCGGCGGTTACGATGCGACATGGAACGTGTTTGACCAATGCGATCCCACCACGAATCTAATTCACTATACCAACTTAGGAACCCAGCCCTGGAAGTTCCCTGGGCACCCATTTGAACAGGTGTGGTTTGATTACTTTAATGCCGCTCGAAAAGCCGGCGTGATCACCGGCGAAGACATAAAGAAAACGCTCTCGCGCGCCTACGCGCGGCAAGACCTCCTCAAACCACAAAGCAGTGCTGTGGCACAGGTTCTCTCCATGCAGCCCAACCCACCGAACTGGCTCAAAAAGATCGAGCGGAACGTCAAAAAACTTTGGAAGGGTTCGAGGCAAAAAGCCGCCTAGGATCATGCGGAAAATAAGTGGGATAGGCTTCCAGCCTGTCATGCGGGAATCGACAGACTGGAAGCCTATTCCACGTTCAGAATCAGACAGTAATTTTCCGCACAATCCCCAGTAGTTTTTCAATGTGATTACGGCCATCGTACATGACCAACTAAGGGAATTAGCAATCACCCAACCCACAACAACTCGAATCGTCGCCTGCCAGGGGGCAGTGCAGTTGGCCTCGGGGATCGCTGCCATGTGGACCACCAGCGGACGGACTGTAGAAAACCCATCGCTACAAAACCACCTGGTCATCCACGATCTAAGTGCCCCAGAGACTCAAGCCGTTGAGTTTGCGGACTGCATTGAGCAGCTTGCCGGACAAGTCGAACGCTGGCAGTCGGTGCATTTTTTGACGCTGGGAGACACGCTTGAAATGCAAAGTCAGCTTGGTGACAAGCAACAATCGCCCACACAGCTGTTAGAAGCGAAGCTGGGAATCCGCCACTGCGCGGAGCTCTACGTTGGCCAGAACAATAAATGGATACCGACTTGGTTGCGGAAGGCCACTCCTGCCGCCACACATGTTTGCTTTGGGGATGGTATCGCACTGAATTTTACCAACTCCTACTACCGGCCCAAAGAATTTAACTTTGCACAAAACCCACCGACTTGGAGGGGCCGAATCGCCAGGTTGTGTCGAAAAGGCGTCCCTAGGCTGCTGAGCCGCAGCGAAGAGTCATGCAGCAGCGAAACGGATTTTAACAGTCATTGCTTATTGCTAAAAAATCTCTTCGATGAGCAGCTCGATCGCGTCGAATTGATCGATCGCAGTCTGTTTATCGAGCAGTTCGAAAAGTACGGAGATAGTTTTGCTGCGAGAGCTCCAGTTGCTCACGCTGGTTTGAGCCAACTGGCAGCCAGTGCCGGGAAGACAGCCATACTTCTAACGTCGAATTTCTCAGAAACGGGGCGTATGAGCCTCGCCAGCGAAGTACAGGGCTATTGCGAGCTCCTGCAAGCAATGCCCCAAGGCGATAACACGACGCTGGTTATTAAACCACATCCTCGAGACAGCTATGAAAAGATTGAACTGCTGCGAAAACTTGCCAGTCGTTGGTATGGGCAGTGTATCGCACTGAGCGACCCGTGGACGTTTTACTTGCCGTTTGAGTCATTGTATGTGCGCTACTTCGGACCGGGCTCGGGTTCTGCTCGCGAGACACACGTGGCAACCGTTAGCAGCGCCTGCATATCGTTAGAGTACTTATATGGCCAGCGCTGCGTACAGGGTTTTGGTGATTCGTTTGTCGACAGACACTTCAGTCAGTTATGGCGACCGCTGCGAAAATTGCATGAGCGCGACCTGCTAAACATCGTTGCCAGACTGAGAAACAAAAATACCACTAAAGCTAGAATTTCGCAGGCGGCCGCCTGATCGTAGCCAGGGGACACTGTAAACAATCCAGCCCTCTGTTTTACAATTAGTAGTTTCGATGGACTTTCCTCTAAATTGACAATCGCAGGTATGAACTGGCTCGCAAAACAACTTGGCGCAGGCACCTCGCCTCACTGGTTCAATCGGTTGCTTGGAGTTTCTAAATCTCGATCCGCTGTAGCGGTCGAAGACGATTGCGTCTGTTTTTATATTCCCGACAAGAGCCGCGGCTGGATCCTCGAAGCCGCCTGTCGAGAAATAGCGAGCCGACTGGAAGTTCCGACTGTTTTTTGCGGCAGCGCTAAAGCACTTCCGGCAGCATCCGCCTATTTTTTTTGTCACTACCATTTTTACGTGTCGGCACTCCGCATCAATCCTTGGTTGGCCCACGAAAACTGTGTGGTCTGGTTTACCCACCCTAAAGAGCCCGATTTAGGTGGATCGGAAACTATCGCAGCCCTACGACATGCCACAGTCGTCAGCATGTCGTCCAAGTGGCGACAGTATTTGATCGAGCTGGGGCTGGATGCTTCACGAGTGAAAACGATTGTCGGGGCGGCCGATCCGACCCTATTTCAGTCGCATCCACGCGGGCAGGGCAAGATCGGCTTTTGCACAGCTTATTACGCGCGGAAAAACCCCGACCGTATCCTGGAGATCGTACAACTCGTGCCTGAATATCAATTTGTATTACTGGGACGGAATTGGGAGGAGTATAGTCGGTTCGACGAACTGAGGGCCCAAGCAAACTTCGAATATCGCCAAGCCAGCTATGCAGAGTATCCTGCGTTTTACAGCGAGCTGGATGTTTTTATATCGGCATCGCAGTTGGAAGGTGGCCCCATTCCACTGCTCGAGTCGATGATGAGCAACGTGGTTCCAGTGGCCAGCGACACGGGCTTTTCAACCGATGTGATCCGCCATAGCGAGAACGGTTTTCTGTTTGCAGCCGAAGGGTCCAGCAGCCAGGAAATTGCAACGCTCGTGCGCAAGGCAAAGGTTCTGCCGGGCGACATTCGAGCGACGGTCATTGGCTATAGCTGGGACGCTTATGCGGCAGAACATGCCGCGATTTTTAAAGCGGCTTGAGCATTGCGAATCAATTAGGCGGCCCGCCGCTGATCGCTGATTGTGATGTTTCTGATCTTTGCCCATGATTTCTTTAACCGCGACAGCAAAGGTTGACGGCGACACCACAGGTGGCGAATGGCCCGCCCCTCAGCAATTTCTTGGATGTTCCATTGCGTGTAGGCTAAATCGTACAACCATTGCTGGCGGTCAGGCATCGCTGGAGATTCAATCTGTGCCAGGTCGCGATTCAGCAGCGAGTACCCCATTGCACCTGGGTCCACCACAAAAGCCGGAATGCCTGCCAGCGTGGCTTCGACGCCCGCGTTAGAGCTGAATGTGACCACCGCCCAGGCGTTTTGCATGTCTTCGGCGAGCAAGGCTGCGTGGCTGATTCGAACGGGAAGGCCCGTCATGTCGATAGCGGCTGGCTGCATGGGATGCGGTCGAAAAACGATGGGGCGATCCGTGAGCGCCTTGATTTGTAGCGCCGTTTCTCGGCACCAAACGGCATGGTCCGAATGCTGCACGGAAGCGTCCCAGGGAACCTGCCCGCAGAGGACGATGTGGGAGCCGTTCGTACGCCACGGCTCAACTCGAATCTTCAATTTACGCCAACGATCCGCTGGCGAATTTGCATTGTAGTAATTTGCCCGTCCATTGAGCCCGCCCCACCCGAGCATGTAGTAGCGATCGCGCAGCAGAAAGCCGCGCTCTACGACTAGATGGCTTCCAGCGAAGTGTTCTTTGATGGACTCGTTAGGCTTCTCTGAAATCACGCCAGCTAGTCTGCTTTGGTGTGCTGCCATCAACTGCTCGATAGCTCGTCCACGTGGGGTGGCTTGCTTGGCCACTCCGAACGTGACCATAACATCGCATGGCCGATAACCCTCTAGCAGTGGGAAGATATCGGACTGTAGATCCTGCGCGTTCATGCCCTGAACTACCGCGCGGAGTGACTCGATGTGACTTTCTGGGTCCGCAGGTAGGAAGATTCCGAAGCGTGTCATGCAGTTCAGTTCCATTGGTATTTGGCAACGGGGCGAAATACCTTGAGCAAAAAGAGTAGTTATGCTAGCCTGGCGACGCGCTCGGACACGGCGATGATGAACTTACCGTAGGTTCCTTGGCTGACGTCCGGCTTTGCACCATTCCGTTGGCAATACCATTGCTGTACTTTCATTCCGAACTTCTCCAATACATCGCTCAATTCGCTGGGGCGAAAATGTCGGAAATGGTGCGGATTGACGGGTTCTTGCAAGTGCGGTCGAACCTCTTCGTTGGGCGTCGAAATGATCAGCAGATCGCTCCAGCTCGCAAATTTTTTAATGGCAGCCTCGTAGAATTCAACGTGTTCGATGAATTCGAAACACACGACGGCATCGGCGGGTTTTTCTGTTTGAAACGATAGCAAATCGCAATTATGAAAATCGATGTTGTCGCGTTGCCAATGCTGCTGGTAGACATCGAAGGCTTCGCTACTGATTTCGATTGAAGTTACGGAATCGACCACAGCGGCCAGCAGGGCTGATCCGTAACCAATACCGCAGCCCGCATCGATCACATGGCCCGCACGCCCGCGCTTTTGCAGCTCGGCAATTGCAAATTCGTAGCGCGCGCGGTGATCGGGGCGGATTTCGTCCAGCGTTGCTGCCATCTGCCGTTCTGCCATCGTTGCCTCGAGTTGTGTCAATAAGTTCTGAATGGTCCTAACCGGCTAAGCAGCCGATTTCTGCTGCATGGCTGGCCGCCGAGCAGTGGCTATCAAGTGGCACTCGTCGCTCGCATGTGGAGCCAATTTTCGCCGCTTGATTTGTTTGTCTGTAAATCCTTCTAACCGAATTTCAATCTGTTCAAAGCCAGCTTTGGCCAAGAAATAGCGCATAGATTGGGCCGTATAACCACTTTTGTGGACATCCCAGTAGGACGTGTTGTAGTCGTCTGCAGTAGGGTCGCACTCGCGTTGCCAGCCAAATAGGCCCGCAAACCCCCAGCTTGCGTCTGAAAACTTGTCCGCTAGGGCTCCGTCGCTCCAGGTCGCGCGTTGCCATTGTTGCATCGCAAATGCAATATTGGGTACTTCGATGCGCACTACACCATCAACTTCGAGCGCTTCAAACCAATCGCGCAGCGTCCACTGGGCTTCGGCGAAGGTTAAATGCTCGAGCATGTGGCGGCTGTAGACTTCGCTCAAATCGCTGCAAAAGCGGGAGACCTCCCAGGCGCGACAGGCGAGTTGTACGTTTTCCAGCGGTCGCAAATCGCAGCCCACATAGCCGTCGAGCACTTGATCGCCGCAGCCGACGTAGAGTTTTGAACCAGCCGCAATGGGCTGTTTTAGCACCGAACGATACGGGCGCACCAGTTGGTAGCCGCACATGTCAGCCAATCGCTCGCAAAGTCCTGCTAGCCAAACCACGGTTCATTCCATTGTTTTGAAGTTCGGTGAGCCAACGGCGCATGCTGCAGGTTCACTAAGGATCGAGCGGAAAATATGTGGGATAGGCTCCCAGCCTGTCATAGCGGAATCGACAGGCTACAAGCCTATCCCACGCTCGTTTAGGCACGAGTTACCATAGACAGATTATCGCCGCGGCGTCGAGTCCAATTGACCAGCGAAACAGCTTGATTTTTGGCGAGAAATAGTGATGCTGCCGACCGGTCGCAATGCGTCGCCAGGAGCGCGGCCTATTGGCAAGCAGAGGACTTAGAAATTTCCGCTAATCTGGGTACAATCCGATCTCAAATAACTCGATTGCTTGGCGGGGAGGCCTGCCTGCCCCCAAGCAAGCTGTGAACACCGCAAGATTAGGACGGACGTGTGCGTGTTCCGAAATGTCAGTTGAGCCTGCTAGCTGAAAAAGAACTGCAATGAGCGACATCGTGGAACAAATTCCGAATCGTTTTGATTATCAAACTGCCTGCACGGAGCTGTACGCCGCTTGGGAGGCAGATGGCTGCTTCCGCGCGGAGGTCAACCCGCAGCGCAAGCCCTTCACGATTGTAATTCCGCCACCCAATGTGACCGGAGCTCTGCACTTGGGGCACGCCCTGAACAATACGCTGCAGGATATTCGTGTGCGTTGGCATCGCATGCGAGGTTTCGAGACGCTGTGGATGCCAGGCACGGACCACGCCGGTATTGCCACACAAGCAGTCGTCGAGCGCCGCTTGAAGGAACTTGAAAATAAGACCCGACACGATCTGGGACGCGATAACTTAGTCGAGCGAATTTGGGCTTGGAAAAATGAATCCGAGGTGCGCATCCTTAATCAATTGCGGAGTATGGGTTGCTCGTGCGATTGGTCGCGCACCCGTTTTACACTCGATGAAGTCTGTGCACGTGCAGTCCGCACCACGTTTTTTGATTTGTTCCAGCAGGGCTTGATCTTTCGCGGTAAGCGGCTCGTCAATTGGGATACGTACCTCCAAACCGCTGTCAGCGACGACGAGGTTTTCCACGAAGTCGTCAAGGGACATTTCTGGCACTTGCGTTACCCAGTTATCAATCCAGCCGCCGGTGAGCCAACGCATGTTACCATCGCGACCACGCGTCCCGAAACCATGCTGGGCGACACCGCCGTCGCCGTCCATCCCGAACCGAGCGCTGCGCTGGATGCCTACGCGCAGACGCTGCGGTCTAAGCTGGCGACGTCTCCAGCCAAGGATCAGTTGCCAATCGAAAAACAACTGGAGGAATTGGCCGAGCGACGCCAGACTCATCTTCCATTGCTCAAGACGCTAGCTGCGATGGCCAAGCGAGGTGTGAAACTAAGGCTGCCTTTAGTGGACCGCGAAATTCCGCTGGTGGCCGACGTCTGGGCCAAACCCGAGATGGGAAGTGGCTGTGTCAAAATTACGCCCGCACACGATCCCAACGACTACGAAGTCGCGCAGCGTTGCAATCTGCCGATGATCAATATCCTCAACGTGGATGGTACGCTTAATGCCGAAGCAGGCGTGTACCAGGGACTGACGATGCGTAAAGCGCGTACTCAAATCGTCGAAGCGCTCGAAGCCCTAGAGCTCGTCGGTGAAATCGAAGATCGCGAAATCGATTTGGCCCATAGCGACCGTAGCAAAACTCCCATTGAACCCTACTTGGCAGATCAGTGGTTCGTCAAAATGGAAACATTGGCCCAGAACGCCATGGATGCCGTAATCGATGGCCGAGTCAAAATCATCCCCGAGCGCTATGCGAAGGGCTACTTGGATTGGTTGGGCGAGAAACGCGATTGGCCTGTCGGACGCCAGCTTTGGTGGGGCCATCAGATTCCAATTTGGACCCGGCAGCTCGAAGGCCAGACCGCAGCTCGGGCCGAACTGCAGCAGCTTTCGAGTCTACCCGAGGCGCAAGCTGGACGGATACACGCCAGCCTAGAAGAGCCCGACGTGATTCACATTGCGATTCGCGATGAGGCAGACACCATCCAAAAGAAAATGGAAGTCGATGGCTATGTCCGCCAAACCGATGTGCTCGACACGTGGTTCAGCTCGGCGCTATGGCCGCATTCTACGCTAGGTTGGCCAGAGAAAACGGCCGAGCTCGATTACTTTTATCCGACCGATACCCTCATCACCAGCCGCGATATTATTACGTTGTGGGTCGCGCGTATGGTCTTGATGGGACTCAACAACGTCGGCGAAGTCCCATTCAAAGAGGTCTTTATCCATCCCAAGATCCTCGACGGTTACGGTGAGACCATGTCCAAGAGCAAAGGCAACGGCGTCGATCCAATCGACGTGATCGACAAATTCGGGCCCGACGCCTTGCGGTTCGGTCTGTGCTGGTTGGCTACCGATACGCAGGACGTGCGGATGCCCGTCCAGTTCGAGTGCCCACATTGCGAAGCTTCGGTCAACCAGACGAAGCAGAATCGCGAGCAGCCGACGATTGCCTGTCCCAGTTGCAACCAATTGTTCTCCACGCAGTGGGCCAAAGCGGCTCAAGACCGCGCCCATCCAAAAGCGGCGGTCACCAGCGAACGGTTCGATGTCGCTCGGAATTTTTGCAACAAGCTCTGGAATGCGGCTCGGTTTGTCATGATCAACTTGGAAGGCTTTACGCCGCAACCGCTTGAGGTCTCGTCGTTACCGCTGGAAGACCAATGGATTCTGTCGCGTCTCTCGACAACGACGCAGCAGGTTAGCGAGGCCATAGGCGGCTATCACTACAGCGAAGCAGCTCGGTTTGCATACGATTTCGCTTGGGATGAATTCTGTAGCTACTATGTCGAGATGGCCAAGCCACGGTTGGCCGACCCGCTACAAAGATCGGCAACTCAGCAAGTCCTTGCCCATACGTTGGATCAACTGCTGCGTTTGCTGCAACCGACGATTCCATTCATCACCGAAGCGATCTGGCAGGAACTGGCGCGCTTCGGAAAAATTCGCAACTTGGATGGACAGGCCGAATCGCAAAAATGGCTGATGAAATCGAACTGGCCGACGGCCAACGCGTCCCATCAGAATGCGCAGATCGAACATCAGTTCAGCCGTTTTGTGGCCGTACTGGGCGCACTCCGCGAGATTCGATCTCGACAGAATATTCCGCCTAAGGAAGAAGTCTCGTTTACCGTAGCCTGCGATGCTCAGACGGTAGCCTTGCTCGAACCTATGCAACCTTTTTTCAAAGCGCTGGCTGGCGCGAATTGCTTGGGACTAGGGAGCGGATTTGCGCTGCCAGATATGCCTGCTCAATTGAGTGCCGACGGGATGGAGGTGACTTTGGACCTTGGCCAATTCATCGACGTGGCCGCAGAGATCCAACGCAACGAGAAACTACTTGAGAACATCGTCAAGCAGATTGCTGGCAAACAGTCGAAACTGTCCAACGAGAACTTTGTCGGCCGCGCCCCTGCCGATGTGGTCGAAAAGGAGCGCGAGAGCTTAACCGCACTACAGCAACAACAGGAATCGATCGACATGGCCCTGCGTAAACTAAAATCCGCACCCAGGAAATAAACATGGCATATCCCGTTGGGCAGTGGGACACCCGCCCGCGGTGGTACCATGAGTCGTTATTTTAAGGCGAGAAAGTATGAGTCGAATAGGTATCCGTGTGGCGGCTATCTTGTTGGGCGTGGCCGTGTACAGTCCGGCGACGCGCGAAGTGGCGGCCAGCGATAAGAGTCGCCTGCCGAATATTTTGATACTGTACGCAGATGATCTCGGCTTTGGCGACCTTGGCTGCTACAACCCTGACTCGAAAATCCCAACCGTAAATCTGGATCGGTTGGCCGCACAGGGCATGCGCTTCACCGATGGACATTCCTCCTCCGGTATTTGTTCGCCAAGCCGCTACGCGCTACTTACCGGTCGACATCACTGGCGAGACTTTCATGGCATCGTCAATGCCTTTGGCGGTTCGGTGTTCAAGCCCGGGCGACTGACGATGCCGGAAATGCTTCAGCACGCAGGTTACAAGACCTTTGCGATCGGCAAATGGCATCTGGGTTGGAACTGGGACGCAATCCGCAAGCCGGATGCGAATGTGAAAGGTAGGGGTCAAGCTGCCCCAACGGGCTTCGATGCGTTTGACTGGAGCAAACCCATTCCTGACGGACCGTTGTCGCACGGCTTCGACCACTATTTTGGCGACACAGTTATTAACTTTCCTCCGTACTGTTGGATCGAAGACGACCGCGTCCCGCGCGCACCGGATGTGAATATGGATACTTCCAAATGGAAGCCCATAAAAGAAGGCAATTGGGAATGTCGGCCTGGTCCGATGGTCTCCGGTTGGGATCCGTATCAAAATCTGCCTATCACCACCCAGCGTGGTGTTGAAGTCATCAAGGCTCAGGCTGGCAGCGAGGAACCTTTCTTTCTGTACTTCGCCTTTCCGTCGCCCCATGCACCAATCATTCCTAACGATGAGTTTGACGGACGTTCCCAGGCTGGTCCCTACGGAGACCTGGTTGTCGAGACCGATGATGCCTGCGGGCGACTGCTGAAGGCACTGGAGGATAGCGGCCAAGCTGAGAATACACTCGTATTCTTTTCAGCCGACAATGGACCGGAGAAGTACGCCTATGAACGAGACGAGAAATATGGCCACTGGTCGCCGCATCCGTTGCGGGGGCTCAAACGCGACATCTACGAAGGTGGCCACCATGTGCCGTACATCATCAAGTGGCCTGGAGTCGTCGAGAGTGGTTCGGTTTGCGATGCGCTGGTAAGTCAAATCGACTTGCTGGCAACGTTCGCATCGCTAATCGCTTTCGATCTGCCCGAGGAAGCAGCCGAGGACTCACACAATTTGATGCCGCTCCTAAAGGCATCTTCGGAATCCGTGCGTACGACTCACATTCATAACACCAGCCAGGGCCAATATGCAATCCGACATGGCGATTGGCTGTTGGTCGACCACAAGGACGGCTACGTCTCGGGTCGGAATAAGGGCTGGGAAGAGCGGCATAACTACGCAGCGGACGACGGCCTGCCCGTCGAGTTGTATAACTTGGCTCAAGATTTAGGTCAGAGACGAAACCTAGCAGCCCAAGAACCCGAAAAAGTTGCCGAGCTACAGGGCCTGCTCACGCGAATTCGCACGCAAGGCTACTCCGCTCCGCGGCTTGAAAAATAGCGTAAGTTACAACGGTAGGTTTTTTCGGATGACCCACGATCGATCTTGGTCAGAGTTGCCTTTTGCGTATCGCTAAACGAGCCTTCATTTCGGCAAGACTCGCTCGCAGTTGGTTGCTCAATGGATCCGCCAATTGGGGCTGACTGTCAACCAAGTTATGCTGCTCGCCGATGTCGGTGGACAAGTCATATAGCTCGACACGATCGTCCTCATCGAATTGAAGTAACTTGTATTTTCCGCGACGCAGCGCGGATTGCGGACGCGTCTTACTTACTGCAAAATCGTCGATTGCGATCGCATCAGGTGCTTTCGCGAAACGTGTTTCCGGATGGTAGTAGGGGAACGACCACACCAGATCTCGATTCAATTGGGTAGCAGATTCAGTGTAAACGGTGGGGCTTCCAGCGGCACTTCTACATCGAGCTTTTGAACTCCCGATTCCTCCTTGGTCACAAATTCGAATTGAAGTCGTGGAACCGTCAAGTTCGCAGGGCAGGACTTAACGTCTGCAGGAAGTTGAAAACTCTGGTAATTGAATTAGCATATTCGCTTGTTGCATAGTTCGACAGTCCGAGCTACAACTCAGCATGGTCGTCGCGCGAAGGAGTGGGCTCTGCAGAGGGCAGGGCTTGGTCGATGGGCGCCGCGCGAAGGCGGAAGTGGCGTGATGCTCGCGTAACAGCCTGTGTCACCCCCTTCCCTTCCAACTTTGCCCCAATGCAAAAAGCGTAAGCGGCTGATGTTTGAGTTTACCGTCTGAGCCCTTCTAAAGTCGTTGATTCGAGCATACACAGTTTTCATTAGCCAGCGGACTAAGACATTATGACTGTACTCTCCCATTCTTGCTCTAGTACAAGTTCCATACTCGGACTGTTGCTCCTATCCGCACTTTCGCATTCGGCACGGGCGGAAGTCTATTTGGGCCAAGGTACGATGAGCGGCGAAGTGACGGCAACCAGCGTGCTGCTACAAACTCGGCTCACGCAGACGGCAAGTCTCGATGCTGATGGAGATCTGCCAAGCGCGCAGGGCTGCGTCGCGTTTGAATGGTCGACCGACCGAACGTTGAAAGATGCAAAGCGTACCGAATTCCTATTGGCCACACCGCAAAGCGACTCGATAGTGCGCATACCGCTGGCCGGACTAAAACCGGGTACTCAGTATTGGTATCGAGCGATTTACGGCAGCGACGAGGCGCATACGCAAGTGGGTCCGATTTGTCGCTTCAGCACGCTCTCAGGCGCTGAGTCGGCAAAACCGGTCCACTTTGTGATGGGGAGCTGCATGAACTACAACAAATTCATGTTCGGCAAGGAGGGCAAGGCGTCAGGGCCAGTGACCGCTACAGAGTCGGATAAACAATTGGGCTTTCCAGCGTTCGCTGCCATCGCCGAGCGTCAACCAGAGTTCTTCATTGGCACCGGCGACATTGTTTACTACGACAATCCCAGAAATGATGCGCAGACGCTCGATGAGCTGCGTAAGTGCTGGCACCAGCAGTTTCGCTTCCCGCGCATGATCGAACTGTTTGCATCGACGCCCGCCTACTGGTCCAAAGACGACCATGATTTCCGATTTGATGACGCCGACTTAAAAGGCACCAGGCTTCCGTTGCCCACAACGGGCATCGAAGTCTTTCGAGAACAGATGCCACTGCACGCCGCCGGAGATACGGCTTCGCCGAGCTATCGCACTCACCGCATCAACCAATACTTGCAGCTCTGGTTCAGCGAAGGCAGAGACTATCGGTCGCCCAACAAAATGACCGATGGTCCCGAAAAGACACTCTGGGGCGCCGAGCAGCGGCAATGGCTCCAGCAGTCGCTCAAGTCGAGCGATGCCAAGTGGAAAATCTTGATCAGCCCCACGCCGATGGTTGGTCCTGACGATTTGCGAAAGACCGACAACCACACCAATCTAGGTGGCTTTCGGCATGAAGCGGACGCTTTTTTCACCTGGCTCGGTGAAAATAACATCCAAAACTTTTTTACGTTCTGCGGCGACCGGCATTGGCAATACCACAGTCTCCACCCATCGGGTGTCGAAGAATTCGCCTGCGGTGCCCTCAACGATGAGAATTCACGCGTCGGTGTGGCACCCGGCGATGCCAAGGGTACCGATCCGGACCGGATCATCCAACAGCCCTACACGTATCCCGAGCCCACCGGCGGCTTTTTAGATGTCGTTGCGGGCGAAAATCTAACGGTAAGCTTCTGCGACGACACCGGCCAAGTGCTGTACAGCGTGACCAAGTAGTTCGAAAATTCCCGCCATTCAAGTCGGAGGTGGAAGAAGTAGGGTGGGTCAAGCGTGCCTGTAGGCCGCGATGCCCCACCATTTTTATGTGATTGCAGTATCGGTGGGTCTTCATCGCTATCGCGATTTGACCCACCCTACAAAAAATCACAACCGTTCATACCCTTTGGCCATGAACGATTACGAAAATTTCCGCTATTCAATTCGGAGGTGGAAGACGTATAAATTGCACCGCGTCGGCGATCACATAGCCATTAGTATTCGTGTTCGAGAGCGAAACTTTGGCGGCTTTCTTCGCGTCGAATTCATAGATGCCCAACGACTCGAACAAACTGAAGGCGGGTTGTTTTTTCTGATCGACCACTACCTGCGTATCACCACCAGCATGGGTCACGGTCACCGGTACGTTCGTGGCACGATTGGTGTGGCACGCATAGGCCAGGCGGACTTCGTAGCGCCCAGGCTCTAGCTGAGTCTCGAACGTGGCGGTGGACTTGCCGTCCGCTGTATTGCCATCGTGAAAATATTCTCGTCCGGCACTGGCTCCGGATGTACTGGCCGTCCAGTTGCCTGCGAGCTTAGCAGCCGCGTCGTCGATGACAATACCCTGCAGGGTTCGTGGGTCCACCGCGTTTTTGCCGAGTGTTGTGTCGCCAGCAAACTCGAGCACTTGCCCGTCCGCCAGCAAGCGTTCGCGCAACCGCGCGTAGTCTACTTGTTGGACTGCGATCTGTGCGTCCAGCGCGAGCACAGCCGTGGTGGCGGCCGATTGACCGAGGATCATGAAAACGGGCTCCATGCGAATCGAACCAAAGGCGATGTGAGAGCTGGAAACACAAACAGGCACCACTAGGTTTTCGCACTCGGCCTGCTTGGGGAGTATCGACCCAAAAGCAATTTCGTAGGGACCGCGCGTGCTGACGCCGATATCACCTTCGTTTTGCACAAAGCCATCCGGCTTGACATAGCGCTGGACATTGTGCGAGTCCATGGCATACGAGCCCATGCCGATAGACTCGGGAGTCGGACGACGCTTCAATAGCTCATTCTCCGTCATCACATATTCGCCGATCAATCGTCGTGCCTCGCGCACGTAGATTTGATGTGGCCAGTTGCCATTGTCCACGAATTCATCCGCCGCCAGTCCCCACTGCGCGAACTTGTCGCGCACGTCCGCAGGCACGCGTGGATCGCTGGCCAAAAAATACATCATGCCACGTTGATAGAGTACGTGCTCATCGAGGATCTCCTGGCGGCGTTGATAGTCGGCTTCGGGATAATCGTAGTTGTAGCCAATGTTGTCAGTGCTAAAGGGACCGTGATTGTTCGTGTCGGTCTTATGATTCGGGATCGGGTCGAACTTGCGAAAGCCCTCGCGCCAGCCAGCCAGCAGCACGCGCAGTAGCAATTCGTATTGCTGCGCGTCATAGCCCGTTGGCTTAGTAAAGGCCACGCGATTGGCTGGGTGATCCGTTAGGCACATACGATAGCAATAGGCTTGGATGCGTTTATCTGCCTCCCCATACTGGCCCGGCGACGCGGCGCTGATCCTTGGAAGCAAGCCACTGCTTGGATCTCCGGGCACCACATAGGGGCTGATCGGCTCGGCCACGGCACCGAAATGATGTCCATGGTGCAATACACCGGTTTGAATGCCGTTCCATTCTTCACCATACTGGTCGCGAGACTCGCGTCCGACGTGATAGCTGACTCCGGCTGCCGCTAACAAGTCACCTTCATAGGTGGCGTCGACGAACATGCGGCCGGCGTACACTTTTCCGCTGAGCGTGCGAATCGAATTGATCCTCTGGCCAGACATAGTCACGCCCGAACTGCGATCGAGCCACTCGTCGCGGAAGACGGGAATCTCATATTCGCGAACGAACTCTTCAAAGCCCTGTTCGGCCACATGCGGTTCGAAGATCCATTGAGTACGCAGTTCGCCATCGATGGCCGGAGCGCCCTGGCCTTGATTCCCGTACTCGGCGCGCTTCTGCCACTTCCAAGCTGCGTCTGTTTGGTAGTGTACATAGAGCTTGTGGTAGAACTCGCGTGCCAAGCCGCCGATGACCGCTTTGTTGCCCGTATCGGTCCAGCCTAAACCACCGCTGGACAGCCCGCCCAGGTGGATATCGGGACAAACGATCACGGCGCTGCGTCCCATCTTCTTGGCTTGGACCGCCGCAGTCACCGCCGCGGATGTGCCACCGTAAACCACCACATCATAGATCGCAGAATCTTGGTCGCTCTGCGCCAACGCAACTTGAGTACCACTCATCAC